>NZ_JBIIHA010000013.1:0-142264 GCF_044236155.1 Prosthecobacter sp. | reverse complement strand
GCCATGAGCCGCCCCAACCGCCCCCAACCGCTGTTTTGCCTCCCGGGAGGCGTTTTCAGCCTCAAAACGGCCATCCCGGACGCCATGGGCTGGAACCCGGAAGCCACGGGCTCGCTCCTCCGCCCGGCGGGATGCATCCCCAGCCGCGCGGGCTTGGAGGTCCGGCCAACGGGATCGAACCCGGCGGCGGCGGGTGTCATCCCGCGCCGAATGGGATGGCTCCCCGGACGAAAAGGTATCCGACCCGCGCCTTGCGGGTTCGTCCCTCCGCCCGGCGGGTTTCATCCCGCGCCGAGGACCCGCGAACCCGCCGCGTGCGGTATCCAGCCCGCAGCACGCGGTATCGAGCCCGAACTGCGCGCTGTAGGCGCGTTCGCCAGAACGCGGCAACCCCTCCGCACTTTGGCAAGTGCGCCTACGGCCAGCGCTCAACCAAGAACTACGAACCACGAACCAAGAACCTCACCGCCATGAACTGGGACCAAGGCACCTGGGACAGCGGCTTTTGGGACGCCACGCCCGATTATTTCAACCCACCCAAACCACGCAACCAACGCAACACGATGAAACGCCAAGTCTATTACCCCTCCCGCATCGGCGACCAGGTCAACTGGCTCGACAACTACGCCGTGAAGCTCCCTCTTCACGGCCCCACGCTCGGCGTCACCGCTGGAGACATCACCGCCAGCGTGAATGACGCGAAGTATGCCAACTACGTGCTCGGCACCTGGCTCAGCGCCGTGCGCAACTTCTCCCCCAGCACCACCGATGCCGTGGATGATGTGCTCACCGGCAGCGGCACCAGCGCCATGGTGCTGCCCACCTTCACCGCGCCCGCCTTGCCCGCCGGAGTCACCGCCGCGCTTCCCGGCACGCTGAACCGCATCTTCGCCCTCATCGCGAAGATGAAGCTCTCGCCCAACTGCACCGAGGCCATCGCCACCGATCTCGGCATCGTGGGCGCGGAGCAGACGGAGAAGCAGACGCCGAAGTTCAGCGCCGAGACCGAGCAAGGCGCGGGCTGCCAGTGCGTGCGCCTGCGCTTCGCCAAATACGGCCACATGGGCGTCTATATCGAAAGCCGGCGCGGCACCGGCGCGTGGGAGTTCCTCGCCATCGACACGGAAAGCCCGTATGAAGACGAGCGCCCGCTGCTCGCGCCCGGACAACCCGAGGTGCGCGAATACCGCATGCGCTTCTGGGACAAAGGCACCCCGAACGGCGACTGGACCGATGTGGTGAAAGTTACGGTGAGTCCGTGACCAATCCAGACAAGGAGATGGGGAGACGATGAGACAAGGCTGCGAAGCCGCGTAGCGAAACTGGCTCATCGCTCCCGCATCGGCCTTCGGCAGTGTCTCCTCTTCTCCAAGTCTCCGAGTCTCATTGTCTTCTGAAACGCCATGCCTTTCGATCCCACCAAACCCGCGAACAACGCGCCGCTCTCCAGCGCGGAGATGCGCTCGCAACTGACCTCGCTCAATGCTGACATCCAGCAGCGGGCGACCTTCAACGACCTGAACAACGCCATCGCCAACGCGCTCCAGCAAACGAGCAGCAACAGCAACGGCGTGAGCACCCTGGGCCAGAGCGCCGATTACAGCTACCAGCAGTGGCAGATGCAGGACCTCATCAACAAGGTGGACGAATTGATCAACGCCCTGCGGCGGTGAGCGGGGTTGAGTCCTCCGCACTCACCAGACGCAGTCCCGAGCACTGCACCCCTTTATCAAAGGCCTGTTGTGCCTGTTTTCCCGTGCGCTGTCATGATTCGCGCCAAGACGGGGCGTGATTCAGCGGGCAAGATCGTTCATGAAAGAGTCCTGTGCCTGAATGAAGCCTGTCCGTCACCCGATGGAGCGATGGCTAACGCCGCATCGTCTTTGCCTGCTCCTGCTGATCCTGCCGCTGGTCTGCCGGGCGGCGGCTCCGAACATCGTGGTCATCATGGTGGATGATCTTGGGTGGCGGGATCTGCACGGCTACGGCAATCCGTTGGTGGATACTCCTTACCTGGATCAACTGGCAAGGGAGGGCATGAAGTTCACGGATGCCTACGCGGCCGCCCCGGTTTGTTCACCGACGCGTGCCGCTATGATGACCGGTCAATCGCCGGCGAGGCTGCACCTGACCAACCATGCGCCCGGCCATCCGGACGGCTTTTCCCTGCCTGGCTCAAACCTCCACGAGGCGGATTGGATTCGCCATCTGCCGCTCAGCGCCGTCACGATCGCCGAGCGTCTCTCAGCGGCGGGCTACGCCACCGCGCACATTGGAAAATGGCACCTCTCCCATGTCAGTCGGCCCGGCAAAGAGGGCATCACCGAGCCGGGCCTGTGGCCTGAGCATCAGGGTTTCGCGCTCAACATCGGCGGTTGCGCTCTTGGCGGACCGCCGAGTTACTTTTCGCCGTATCGCAATCCTGCGCTCAATGACGGACCACCCGGTGAATACCTGCCGGAGCGTCTCGCGGACGAGGCGATCCAGTTCATGCGAGATCATCGCGACGGCCCCTTTTTCCTCAACTGGTGGCCCTATTGCGTCCACTATCCCATGCAGGCCAAGGAAGAGCTGATCACGAAATACCGGCAGCGCCAAGGACTCAAAGACCCGGTCTATGCCGCGATGATCGAGGGCATGGACGCCGCCATCGGCCGCTTCCTGAAAGCGCTGGATGACGCGGGCCTGCGTGACAACACGCTCGTTCTCTTCACCTCCGACAACGGCGGCTACGACGGTGACAACAAGCCCCTGCGCGGGATCAAAGGCATGCTTTACGAAGGCGGCATCCGTGTGCCGTGGATCGTGCGCTGGCCCGGCAAGATCAAGCCGGGCACGATCAACGCCACTCCGATCATCAGCACCGATTGCTACCCTACCCTTCTCGAAGTCGCCGGCCTGCCTCCTACGCCCGATCATCCGCTGGATGGCAGAAGCCTCGTGCCGTTGTTCACCCACACCGCGGGCTTTGAGCGCGACAGCCTCTTCTTCCACTATCCGAACTACGCCTTTCACAAACAGAACCGCCTCGGCAGCGCCATCCGCGAAGGCCCTTACAAGCTCATCAAATACTATGACGACGGCTCGCTGGAGCTTTACGACCTGAGCCAAGACATCGGCGAGAAGCAGAACCTCGCCACCCAATCCCCGGAGGTCGCCGCACGCCTGGCCGCGAAGCTCGAAAGCTGGCTGCGTGAAACCCATGCGCGGCTGCCGGTCAAAACGACCGCAAAGGCAGGCCCCCAAGAATCCAAGAAATGAAACCCTCAATGTTCACGCGCTCTCTCTGCCGCCCCTCTGTCCTCATTCTTCTTTTCCCACCCATGGCGACCACCACCGCTTCGGGAAAGACGGATTGTGATTTTACGTTCGGCTTATTTAAGCCTCAGTCCGCATGAAGTCCTTTATTCTCCAGGTCTCATCTTTCGTCGTGGCATCTATGCAGAAGAAGCAGGCGGACTCCATCGAGGGCGGCGGTGGCTTGTGGGCTTTGGCGGCCCAGCCACGGATCTTCGCCGTCGTCTTCGGCGCCTTGGCGGGCTCAATCAGTCCGGTTCAGGCGGAAACAGCGGCCAACTTTCGCATTCTGCCCTCTGCGGAAGCCATCCTGCAAGACCACTGCATCTCCTGCCACGGTGAGGACAGCCAGAAAGGTGACGTGCGCCTGGACCAACTCGGCTCGCTGCCGCCCGGTGAGCGACTTGCCATGCTCAACCGGATGCAGGAGCAGGCTTTCTTTGGCCAGATGCCGCCAAAGGAGCGCAAATCGCAGCCCACGGAGGCGCAGCGGAAAGAACTGCTGGCGTGGATGAGTGGTGAGTTGCGTGCTCACAATGCCTCGACGCTGGAGGACAAGCTGCGCCTGCCCGCCTACGGAAACCATGTGGATCACGACAAGCTCTTCAGCGGGGAGATCACGGAACCGGGCTTCACGCCCGCACGGCGCTGGTTGGTGAGTCCGCAGATTTTCACGCAGCGGGCGAATGATGTTTTCGGCCCGATGGTGTTTGGCAGGCCGGCGGCGCTTTACGGAGTGACCAACCCTGTGGTGCTTCCCGATGCTTCGGGGGTGAAGTATTACGACAATCAGTCTCTGGATGGTGGCAAGCTGCTGGTGATGCTGACCAACGCCGAGTGGATCTCCCAAAAGCAGCTTCTCGGCCCGCGGGTGAAAAGCGGCGAGATCAAACCCGATGCCCTCGGCAATCCGCAGGACCGCTGGATTCCAAAGACCTGTCCACCGGCGTTTGAGGCGATCGTGCTGAAAACCTCCGCGCCGACGGATCAGGAGATCGCCGAGGCTGTCCGCGCGCAGTTTGCCTGCGTGCTGCGGCGCGAGCCTGATGCCGCCGAACTGGCCAAATACGCAAGGCTCACGCGCGATGCCATCGCGGTCGGCGGCAATGCGGAGGGGTTGCGTCAGATGCTGCTGACAGTGCTGCTGGAGTCCGAGTTTTTATACCGGCTCGAGTTCGGTTCCGGGCCGACGGACCGCTTTGGCCGAAAAATGCTCGCGCCGCGCGAGGGCGCCTATGCGATTTCTTATGCGCTGGGAGACCGCGGACCGGATGCGAAGCTGTTGGAAGCCGCCGCGCAGGGACGCCTGAGCACCCGCGAGGATTACAGACGTGAAGTGCTGCGACTGCTGGACGACAAGACTTATTTCCAGGGCGAGATCGATCCCGGCCTCACGGGAAAAAACATGAAGGCGCATGTCACCTCCCATCCGCGCATCGTGCGCTTCTTTCGCGACTTTTTCGGCTATCCGATGGCGACGCGCGTTTTCAAGGACCCCGAGCGCACCAACAACATTTACCAAAACCCCGACCGCGGCACGGCGGGCACGCCAGGCTTCCTGGTGAATGAGGCGGACCGGGTGGTGGATCACGTTTTGCAAAAGGATCGCGATGTTTTTGCCACGCTGCTGACCACGGAGGAGTTCTTCGTCTATCACAACCGAACCCCTGCGGAAGGGCGTCAGATCATCGCAGATTGGAAAAAGGTTTGGGACGCCTTGAAGGGCACAGATTGGAGGAAAGAACCGGACCGGATCATCGCGGAGAACGCCGCGCTGCTCAGTTCCAGCAAGCATGTGCAGATTCCAAAAGGCCAGCACCAGAAGCGCGAGTTTCTGCGCCACATGTATTTTTTCAGCGACTACTTCGAAAAGGGCCGCACACCCTTCACCACCATTTCGACCGCGCACGGGTATTACTACAACCACTCGCCCTTTTACAACCTGCCGCCGACACCGCTGCGCGGCCGTTATGAAAATGTGATGAATCCAAGATTCAAAGGGCTGGATGATGCGGAGTTCTGGGATTACCCGCTCGAGCAGCCGTTCAAGATCGCCAATCGCAAAGGCATCCTCACGCATCCCGCCTGGCTCATTGCCCACTCGCTGAACACGGAGAATGATCCCGTGCGGCGCGGACGCTGGGTGCGAGAGAAACTCCTCGCCGGACGTGTGCCCGATGTTCCCATCACCGTGGACGCAGTCGTGCCCGAGGATCATCACAAGACGCTGCGCCAGCGCCTCGATGCCGTGACCTCCTCCCAGCAGTGCATCAAGTGCCATCAGCACATGAACCCGCTCGGCCTGCCCTTCGAGCTGTTTGATGACTTTGGCCGCCACCGCACACAGGAGCCGCTGGAGCATCCCGAAAACCTCATCAGCAAGCCCGGAGCAGCGCTTGCCTACAAAACGCTGCCGGTAAACGCAAAGGGCGTGCTCGACAGCACCGGCGTTCCCGCGCTCGACGGCGAGGTCAGCGATGCCTTCGACATGATCGACCGACTCGCCAAATCACCACGAGTGCGGCAGTCCTTCATCCGCCATGCGTTTCGGTTCTACCTCGGCCGCAATGAGATGCTCTCCGACTCCAAAACGCTGATCGACGCCGATCATGCCTACACCGACAGTGGCGGCAGCTTCAAAGCCGTCATCGTCTCGCTGCTCACGTCCGACTCGTTTCTGTATCGCAAATAGACCACGCCACCGCCATGCAACACCGCCGCGACTTCATCAAACACGCCTTTCTCTCGCTGGGAGGGCTTTCACTGCCCGGCTTCATGCCCGCACTTGCCGCATCGCAGTCCCGCGGCGCCGAGCCGATGCGTTTCATCTTCATGCACCGCGGCAACGGGCTTTTCCCCAAGGTCTGCGTGCCGCCGAGCCTCAGCGCCGCCGAGAAAGACAAAGAAAAGCGCAACGAGGCCTTCGAGGTCGATTTGCAGAAACATGCGCTGCCCGAATGGATGGGGCCGCTGGAGGCGCACAAAAAGAACCTCACCATAATCCAGGGGCTCTCGGGGAAAATGTGCACGACGGGCCACCACTCGTGGTGCTCCTCCCTCGGTGTCTATAAGGCCAATGAGCGGCCCAGCTCCATCAAATGGGCTACCGTGGACTTCGAGCTGGCGCGGATGTTTCCCTCACCTCTGGAGCACATCGAGCTGGCTTGTTTCCCCACCGGCGGCGGCAATGCGCGCGGCAGTCTCGACGGCATCGCGCAGGGTTTTTCGGCCCGCGGCCCGCAGCAGCCGAATTATGCCTTCGGCTCTCCCAAGATCGCCGTGGATGAGATTTTCAAATCTGTCGCCTCCGACAAAAACAGCCAGATCCAGTATCAGCTCCAGCGCAAGGTGCTGGAGTTCGTCGCGGGCCACGAGACCGAGCTGGCCCGCCACCTCGCGGGCATCGAGCAGCGCAAGGTCAGCGCCTACGCCGGAGCCATCGACGACATCCGCGAGCGCGACCGGAAGATCGACCTCATGGCAGACACGGTCAGCCGCCACGTCCCGAAGCTCGAAAGCAAATACCTCGCCGCCAACATGACCACGCTCGACCGGCAGCTCGGCCATGCCGAGGTGCTGCTCGCCTCCTTGATCTCCGGCCTCACCAATGTCGTGTCCTTCACGGTAGATGAACTCGGCCACAACTACACCGGCATCCCCGGCATCGAAGGCGAAAGCGTGAACATGCACGATGTCGGGCACGGCAAAGTCATCGGCGGACTCGCGGCGGAGGAAATCCGCCGCCGCACCGAGCAGCATCACATGGTCGTCATGGACAAGATCGCCACGCGGCTGAAAAGCGTGCCTGAGGGCGCTGGCACCATGTTCGACAACACGATGATCCTCTATTTCCCCAACAGCGGCGAAACGCACCACAGCCACGGCACGGAATTCCCCTTCGTCGTCCTCTCCGGCTCGAACTGCAAACTCACGCTCGGCAACCGCTACCTGCGGCTGCCATACTGGGGAAATGAAGGCCACAAAACCCTCGGCAACTTCTACACCAGCATCCTCAACGCCCACGGCAACCCCATCAAACACTTCGGCGACCCGGACCCAGCGCTCAAAATCGATCAACTCGGTCCCATTGCCGATTTCATGTCGTGATACGCGCACGCATCCCCTTCCTCTTCTGCTTTGCCTTCGCCGCGTTGCTCCGCGCAGAGGAACCGCCCGCCATCATCGACTGCCACGTCCATCTGTGGGACTTTGCGCGTCCGGCGGGGCTCAGTTGGATCAAGCCGGACAACAAAACCCTCCGCCGCTCCTTTCTCCCCAAAGACCACGAGCCAATCGCCGCCGCAAACCACGTCAGCGGCATCATCGTCATCCAGGCCGGTCAGAGCCTGCCTGACAATCAGTGGAATCTCGACATCACCGCCCACAACCCGCGGCTCTACCGCGGCATCGTCGGCAACCTCTCCGAAGTCATCGGCACGCCAGCGTTTCAGCCGCTCTTTGAGACGCTGTGCAAAGACCCGCGCTACGTCGGCTACCGCCTCTCCGGGCGGTATCAGGAAAAGCTCACGGAGGCCTTCTTCGACGACCTGCGTCTCACCGCGAAAAAAGGCCGGACCGTCGATTTTCTCCTCGGCGGCTACAGCCTCGCTGAAGTCGCCGAAATCGCCCGCCGCATGCCCGAGCTGCGCATCATCCTCGACCACCTCGGCGGCGTGAAGCTCGACGGCAAGCCGCTCGCCGCTGATTGGATCGCGAATTTTCGCGCTGTCGCCCGCGAGCCCAACATCCACTGCAAAGTCTCCGCCCTGTTTGGCCGCTGGGAAAAGCAGCCCGCCACGCAAGACCTCGCCGCCTATCAAGAAGTGCTCGACCTCGCCTTCGAGTACTTTGGGGAAGACCGCCTGATCTTCGGCAGCGACTGGCCCGTGACCGAGCAAACCGCCGGCTACGCCTCCGTGCTCCGCCTCACCCGCGCCTACTTCGACAGCAAAGGCCCCGATGTCTCCGCCAAGCTCTTCCATCAAAATGCAGAAGCCTTTTACCGTCCGCCGACGCCCAAGTGAAGGTGACGAACCCTGCTGTTTCGTTCGTTCCGCTGCCAACCGCAGTGTGCCGATTTCTCCCCGCCCGCAGGCCATTCGGGTCAAGACAT
This sequence comes from Prosthecobacter sp., assembly GCF_044236155.1. Lineage (GTDB taxonomy): Bacteria > Verrucomicrobiota > Verrucomicrobiia > Verrucomicrobiales > Verrucomicrobiaceae > Prosthecobacter. The sequence continues at coordinate 133,854 of NZ_JBIIHA010000013.1, read as the reverse complement.
CGGCATCGCCCTGCATCATGGCTGACACCGTGAAATACCGTGTTCTCCTCTGCATCCTGCCCTTCGCCACACTGTTCATGCACGCGACCGCTTTCTGCGCTGATCCCGATTTCATCTCCCTGCGTGAGAAAGCCGAAAAGGGCGATGCCGCCGCCCAGCTCTCTCTCGCCATCGCGCTGCGAGATGGAAAGGGCATCGCGAAAAACGACGCCGAGGCCATGAAATGGGCGCACAAGGCTGCGGACCAAGGAAATGCCGATGCGCAGGATTTTGTCGGCTTTGCCTACCTGCGTGGCGCGGTGGTGAAACGGAATACCGCGCTCGCTTTCGCCTACTTCAAAGAAGCGGCGGATGAATCGGCTCAGGCGGCCTTCAATCTCGGTCAGTGCTACTTCGGCGCGCAAGGCACGCCGCAGGATTGTGCGAAAGGCATCGAATGCTGGGAGAAAGCCGCGGCGAGAGGTCATGGACGCGCCGCCGCTGCCGCCGCGATGGCTTATCACGCGGGCGAGGGCATCCCGCGTGATGCGAAAAAAGCACGCCAACTCGCTGAACGTGCCGCTGAGCTCGGCAATGCGGGTGGACTCGTGTTTCTCGGTGAGTTGCAGTTTCAATCGGGCGACATCGACGCCGCAAAAGCGAACTGGACGAAAGCGTCGAAACTCCAACCCACCACCGCCACGGGTCATCCCGCGCAACCTTCCGACAACGCCTCCGCGCAGCAAGGCGCGGACCTCTTGAAGCTCATCGAATATCGCCAGCGCAAGAGCGAGCCTGGCACGTTCGCCTTCGTTCAGATGCCGCACATTCTCCAGGGCTACAACAACTGCGGCAGCACCGCTTGCGCGACGTTTGCGCGCTTCCAGGGCAGCGACATCTGCGGCTGGGACTTCAAAAAACTCTGCCCCTCGCCTCTCGGCACCGGCACCGACTGGTGGCACCTGCTCGATGCCTCCGCGAAGATCGGCCAGAAGTGGAAACTCGTCACCTACACCCCCGATGACGACGGTTTCGAAAAAGCCACCGCCATGCTGAAGAGCGAACTCGACGCCGGGCGGCCTGTGGTGGTCGATTTCAAATACATCGGCCCGCAATACGCCGGAGGCTTCGCCGGTCACACGCTCAGCGTCTGTGGCTACATCGCGAAAGACGACCTCTACATCCTCTGCAACCCCGCCGTCGTCACCCCCGGCCTCCAGCTCATCACCGCCGCCGATTTGAAGAACTTCTGGCGCTCCAACTACTACGGCTCCAAGGCCAAGGGCGTGCTCTCGCGGCCCGCGTTTGTCATCGTCACCCCATGAAGACTTGGCTTCTGCTTCTTTCGTCATTCGCCATTTTGCATTCGTCATTTTCGGCGCAGCCGAACGTCCTCTTCATCGCGCTGGATGACCTGAATGACTGGATCGGCTGCCTCGGCGGGCATCCGCAGACGAAGACGCCGAATCTCGACCGACTCGCGGCGAGCGGCGTGTTGTTCCGAAATGCCTACACGGCGGCGGCTTCGTGCAATCCTTCGCGGACGGCGATCTTCAGCGGCCTGCCGCCGCATCGCTCCGGGCTTTATCACAACCTGCAAAAAATGCGCGAGGTGATGCCGGAGGCGGAGCTGCTGCCGCGCTACTTTTCCAATCATGGCTACTGGAGCGCGGGCTCGGGCAAGATGCTGCACTACATCATCGATCCGCCGTCGTGGGATGATTACTTTCCGGCCAAAGCGAAGGACAATCCCTTTCCGCACACGTTTTACCCCGAGAAACGGCCCGTGAATCTGCCGCGGGCCGGCGACTGGCAATACGTCGATACCGACTGGGCCGCGCTGGATGTCACGGATGAGCAGTTTGGCGGCGATTGGGCCGTGACGAAGTGGATTGGCGAGCAACTCCAGCGCCAGCACGACAAGCCCTTCTTCCTCGCCTGCGGCATCTACCGGCCGCATGAGCCGTGGTTTGTGCCAAAGCAGTATTTCGAGCCCTTCCCGCTCGAAAGCATCCAGCTTCCGCCCGGCTACAAGGCGGATGATCTCGACGATTTGCCGCCCGCAGGACAGCGACTCGCGCGGAATCGCTACTTTGCGCACATTCAAAAGCACGAGCAGTGGAAAAAGGGCATCCAGGCCTATCTCGCGTCGATTCACTTTGCGGATGCGATGCTGGGTCGTGTGCTCGATGCGCTCGAAACGAGCCCGCAGCGCGACAACACGATCGTCGTGCTCTGGAGCGATCACGGCTGGCATCTCGGCGAGAAGGAGCATTGGCAAAAGTTCACCGGCTGGCGTGTCTGCGCCCGCGTGCCGCTCATGATCCGCGTGCCGAAAGGCGCACCCGGTTTGCCCGAAGGCACCACGCCCGGCAGCGTGTGTGATCGCCCCGTGAGCCTCGTCGATTTGTTCGGCACGCTCACCGATCTGTGCGGCCTGCCGCCGAAAGCGGACATCGACAGCCGCAGCCTCGCGCCGCTCTTGCGCCATCCACAGGCCGAATGGCCGCACGCGGCCCTCACCCATCTCGACAAGCCCGAGAACTACGCCCTCAGCACCCAGCGCTGGCGATACATTCACTACACTGGCGACGAAGAAGAGCTCTACGACCTCGAAACCGATCCCCACGAATGGACCAACCTCGCCACCAAGCCCAAGCATGCTAACAAGCTCGCTGAGATGCGTTTGCTTGCTCCCAAGAACATCGCGCCTGTCCACAAATCGAAACCATGAAACACATCCTCGCCTTACTCCTCATCACGGCACCGCTCCAGGCGGCACCACTGAAGGTCTTCATCCTTGCCGGCCAGTCCAACATGGAGGGGCATGCGAAGATCGAGACCTTTGACTACATCGGCGACGATCCGGCGACTGCGCCGCTTTTGAAGATGATGCGTGGCGATGACGGCCAGCCGCGTGTGTGCGATCACACTTGGATATCCTACTTCACCGGCAAATACGACGGCAGCGCGAATGGCGAAGGCACTGGTAAACTCACGGCGGGTTATGGCGCACGCGATGAAGCAACGAAGTCGAATGGCAAAATCGGCCCGGAGTTCACCTTTGGCCTCACGATGGATGCGGCGCTGAAGGAGCCGGTGCTTATCATCAAGACCGCGTGGGGTGGTCGGAGCCTGAACACGGAGTTTCGTCCACCGAGCGCGGGGCCGTATGAACTCAACGACTACCAAAAGAAGCTCTACTACGGCCCGCCCGGCCATGGCGTGCCGAAGGACATGAACGAATGGCTCACGGAGAAGAAACGCGAAACCGGCCGCTTCTACCGCTACATGGTCGAGCATGTGAAACACGTGCTCGCCGATCCAAAACGCGTCTGCCCCGCCTACGATGCCAAGGACGGCTACGAGATCGCGGGCTTCGTGTGGCTCCAGGGCTTCAACGACATGGTGGATGGCCACACGTATCCGGATCGCGGCAAACCGGGCCGCTTTGCGCTCTACAGCGACCTTCTTGCGCACTTCATCCGCGATGTGCGCAAGGACTTCAACGCACCGAAGATGCCCTTCGTCATCGGTGTGATGGGTGTGGATGGCTTGAAGGCTCCGCCTGACACGCTCGCCTTCCGCGAGGCGATGACCGCGCCCTCGCTGATGCCCGAGTTCCAAGGCAACGTCTTCGCTGTGCCCACCGCGCCGTTTTGGTCGGAGGAACTCGCCGTCATCGACGAGAAACGCGCCCAAGTCCGCCAGATGGGTCATTTCCTCAACTCCAAGCACAAAGACCACGCCAACGCCGACGGCCACATGACCGAGCAACAAAAGCGCGACTACCTCAAAGACTACGAAGCCAAGCTCATCTCGCCCGCTGAAGAAGCCCTGTGGAAACGCGGTGCCTCCAACGCCGGCTACCACTACCTCGGCTGCGCGAAAACCTTCGCGCTGATGGGCAAGGCGTTTGCGGAGACGCTGCTCCCGCATGTCTCGAAGTAGTGCGCGAAGAGGCATCCGATCCCGCTTTGACATCCACGACCCACGTCACCCACCATGCGCCGCGTCTTCATCACCTTCCTCGCACTCGCAGCCCTCGCTCTCCCGATGCACGCCAAGCCGCTTCAGGTCTTCATCCTCGCAGGCCAGTCGAACATGCAGGGGCAGGCCAAGATCAGCACCTTCGAGCACATCGGCATGGACCCGGCGACGAAGCCGATGCTGGATGAAATGATGGGCCCCGATGGAAAACCGAAGGTCTGCGAGCGTGTCTGGATCTCCTCCATCGGCTGTGCTGATCAGGAACAAATCGGGAAACTGACCGCGGGCTATGGTTCGAGCCAGAACGGCCCGAAAATCGGCCCCGAGTTCACCTTTGGCCTCTACATGCAGAGGTTCACGGACGCGCCGATCCTGCTCATCAAAACCTCCTGGGGCGGCAAAAGCCTGAACACGGATTTTCGCCCGCCGGGTGCCGGACCGTATGTTTTCAATGACACGCAGCTCGCGAACTTTCAGAAGCAGGGCAAAGACGTCGAGAAGATCAAGGCGGAGAAGGTTGCGGCCACGGGTGTCTATTACCGGCTCATGATCGAGCACGTGAAAAGGGTGCTCGGCGACATCAAGCGCGTGATGCCCAGCTATGATGCCGCGCAAGGCTATGAGCTCGCGGGTTTCGCGTGGTTTCAGGGCTGGAATGACATGGTGGACCAGGGCACCTATCCGCAGCGCGACAAGCCGGGCGGTTACGATGCCTACAGCACGGTGATGGCGCAATTCATCCGTGATGTGCGCAAGGACCTCGACAAGCCGAAGCTGCCGTTTGTGATCGGAGTGATCGGTGTAGGCGGGCCTACTTCGGAGTATGGCCCTGACCAGCAGCGCTATAAAAGCACACACCAAAACATGCGCGATGCCATGGCTGCTCCGGCCGCGCTTCCTGAGTTCAAAGGCAACGTCGCGGCCATCCGCACCGAGCAGTATTGGGATCGCGAACTGAAGCACGCTCGTGCGAAGGAGAACGAGGTAAAAGAGAGGGCCAAAAAGGCTGCCAAAGAGCAAAAGCTAAAACCTGCGGAGGAAAGAGCCCTCGTGGAGAAGATGCGCGCCGAATCGCTGACAGAGCGTGAGCGCCTGGTGCTCGAAAAGGGCGTTTCGAACGCCGAGTTTCACTACCTGGGCAGCGCGAAGATTCTCGGCGGCATCGGCAAAGGTCTGGCGGAAGCGATGCAGCGGCTTCGGAAGTGAAGCGCGTGGTCTTGTGCCTGCCCTTTGCGGAGGTCCTCATCGACTTCTACGACGGCCGGTTTTAGGCTTAATTGCATGAAAGACTTCCAAACTCGCTCCGCACTCGCCCGATGGGCCGTGGCGCTGCTTCTGCTGGCAGCTCTCATGGTCTTGTGTTCGATCGCCGTGATCGGGACGGTGGCCTTGTTTGGCTGGTCGCTCGAAAGCCCCCTGCAACTGTGTCTTGCCATGGGGCTGCAGCTTTCGCTGTTCCTGCCTTTCTGGATGATGGCAGGCATCTTTTTCGCGGCGCCGCTGCTGCGGCTGCTCGGCGCACTGAGGTATTACTCGCCCTATCTCGTCGTGACCCGTTCGCGTGATGGGCATCTTGATCTGCATGGCGCGACACTGTTTGATTATCTCCTGCTTTTTCGTTGGAGTGATCGTGGTCGCCAGGCTGTCCGCAAGATTCTGATTTGGTATGTTGACGGGCTGTTGGCGATCATCCGTGAGATCGAGCAAGGAAAGATCCAACGTGACACCATCTTCTCCGCAACGTCTTACATCTTCAGCGAGAGCATCGCGCGAAGATATGGCTTCCGCGTCGAGGCATCGCGTTGGTTTTCCATCGGCGGCTTTCTCACTTTGCCCACTCAGTTTGTCACTTACAGCTTCGCCAAAGGTCATTGGGCTCTTCCGCCGATTCTTCGTGCCCGCCGTGCGACCATCGACGGAACAACTTTATGCGCCCAATCAGCTCGCCTCCAGCGATTGCTGTCCCGTTTGGCTCAAGCACAGCGATGAGCCTCGCGATCTTTGACCGCGCGCCATCGGCTGCGTCGATCGCGGCCAACGTCGTCTCACTCCTCGATCACCTTGAACGGAAAGTTGGCCGTCGCGGCACGCTGGTGCGTGTCGGTGACGCGGAGGTGGACGCGGTAGTCGCCGGGCTTTTTCGGAGCGCGGAAGGTGGCGTGAGGGCCTTCGGCTTTCACAATGCAATCGGGCAGCGGCTTAGTGGGGCGTTCTCGGCCTTGTTCATTGCGGCCGGCGCTTTCGACGGTGACGGTCCAGTGCCAGGAAAGCGCGTCGCCATCGGGATCGGTGGCATCGGCTTGCGCTTGGAACTCGCTGCTGGCCGCGAGCTCTTTTTTCGCGGCGTCGCTGATGAGCGGCGCGAGTTCCGGGGCGTGATCGGTGGGTGGTGAGCCTTTCCAGAGTTCGTGCATGACATCGCGCACGTTGGTGGACTCGCCTTGCTCGGTGAAGATGCCGAACCATGTCGAGGTGGCCTCTTGTTTTTGGCCCCAGAGGAAGACGTAGCTGCCCCAGCAGTCGCCACCGGGCTGGATGGCGGCTTCGTAGCCTTTGCGGATCGTCTTGGCCTTGTTGCCGCTCGTTTGCTCGATCGGCGCACCCCACGGCGCACGCGGGCTTTCCCAGAAACCCTGCGCACCAAACTCGGTGACGACCCACGGGCGCTTCCACTCGACTTTGACGAGATGCTTCCGTAACGACGGCAGCGCGGCGTAGGTGTTGATGCCGACGAAGTCGAGGCTCGGCGTGTGCTCGTTGAGCCCCTTCGCCTTGTCAGGCGAGAGCCCCGCCACCGCGGTGAAGGTGGGATGCGCGGGATCGAGCTGCTTCACGATCTGCGCGAGCACTTCGAGCTGTTTCCAATACGCCGCGTTGTTGCCATCGCCCTCCGCTTCATTGCCAAGGCCCCAAAACAGCAGCGCGGGATGATCGCGATGCTGCACGACCTCATTCACGACTCGCGCGATCTGCTTCGCGCAGTGTTTCGTGTTCCCATACGAGAACCAACTGCGCTCCGGCTCCAGCCAGATGCCCGCGCACACGGTCAGGCCGCGCTTGCTCGCGTCATCGAGGATCGGCCCGAGGCCGTTGGTGGTCCAGGTTCGGATGCTGTTGCCACCGGAGGCCACGAGTTCATCGAGATGCTTCTCACCACCCGCGCCTTTGACGAAGTAAGGCTCGCCACCACGCGTGATGCCCTTCCCCGGCGCGATCTTCACCGGCACCGGCTCGGCGAGGGCCTGCGCGGCGATGAATGGGATGGCGAAAAGACAAACGAGGGTGCGAATCATGCCCGCCATCATTCCCGGTTGTCCTTCATGCGCAAAAAGAAATCCCAAAAGGACTGTCGCGGCATGCCTCGGGCCATTGTGCGGCTTTTGCCCGGCTCTGCGGCCATTCTGCACAAGACGGTGCCGATGGAGCGCTTTAGCATCTCCATCTTGTGAAACGCTACCTTCCCCTGTTCATCTCCGCGACAGCCTGCCTGCTCGTCTCCAGCGCCATCGCGGCCCCAGCCACGCCAATGCCTCCGGACTTCACCAAAGGCGACCAACCCGGCAAAGAGCACGATTGGACGCTCGGGCCTACCGGAGCTCGCGGATGGATTTTTAGCGCCAACGGCCATTCTCGCGATGCGCGGCAGATTCTCGTCACCGAGGTCGCGAGCGGTTCACCGGCGGAAAAGCAGCTCGCGGTCGGCGATGTCATTCTCGGCGTGAATGAGGCATCTTTTGCCGATGATGCCCGCATCACCTTCGCGAAGGCCGTCGCGGCCGCAGAGGCAAAAGAGGGCGCTTTGAAGCTGCTGCGCTGGCGTGCTGGCAAAACGGAAGTTGTCGAGATCAAGCTCGCCGTGCTCGGCAGCCGCAGCGCCACCTCGCCGTATGATTGCGTGAAGTCGAAGCGCATCCTCGAACTCGGCTGCGCGTCGCTCGCCAAGCGCATGAGCGATGAGAAAAGTTACGTGCGCAGGCTCGATGGCATCTCGCGAGCCCTCAACGGCCTCGCGTTGCTCGCCAGCGGCAACAAAGACTACCTGCCGCTCATTCAACGCGAGGCGAAGTGGGCCGCGGACTTCACCACCGACGGCTATCTCTCGTGGTATTACGGCTTCATGATGACCTTCGTGGCCGAATACGTCATGGCCACTGGCGACACCTCCGTCATGCCCGGTCTCACGCGGCTCGCGCTCGAAACCGCACGCGGTCAAAGCGCGGTCGGCACCTGGGGACATCGCTTTTCACCGAACGGCTACAACCTCGGCGGCTACGGCGCGATGAATGCGCCCGGCATCCCGCTCACCATCGGCATGGTGCTCGCCCGCGAGGCTGGTGTGAAGCACGCGGACCTCGACAAAGGCATCGCGAAGGCTGCCAACTTCCTCCGCTGGTATGTTCACAAAGGCGCGGTGCCGTATGGCGATCATCAGCCGTTCTTCGCGCATGAGGACAATGGCAAGTGCGCGGCCTCCGCAGTGCTCTTTGACCTGCTCGGTGATCGCGAGGCAGCGGAGTTCTTCGCGAAAATGGCCGCCGCTGGCTACAGCGAACGCGAGCGCGGCCACACGGGCAATTTCTTCAACATGCTCTGGGCCATGCAAGGCGTCGCACGCTGCGGACCGCTCACCAGCGGCGCTTATTTGCAGGAGCAGGCCTGGTATTATGATCTCGCTCGCAGTTGGGACACGCGATTCATTTATCAAGGCTCGCCCGTCGGCGAGGAGGAGCACGGCGCTTACAAAAACTGGGACTGCAGCGGCAGCTACCTCCTCGATTGCGCCCTGCCGCTGAAAAGCCTGCGCATCACCGGCAAGAAAGGCTTCACGGTGCCGCCGCTCGATGCCGCGCAGACGGCCGAAGTCATCGCCGCAGGACGCGACTTCGCCTACAAAGGCGATGCGAACCGCTACGAGCAGCGCACCACGCCGCAGCTCCTCGCCGGACTCGCGAGCTGGTCGCCCTTTGTGCGCGGTCGCTCCGCCGCCGCGCTCGGCCAACGTGATGGCGATCACCTTCCCGCGCTGCTGGCGATGCTCGCAGGCAAGGACCGCGATGCACGCTATGGCGCCATCGAGGCACTCGGTGCACTCGGACCGCGTGCGGATGCCGCTGCGCCGCAGTTGCGTGCTTGTTTGACCGAAACCGATCCCTGGGTGCAAAGCCTCGCCGCCGAGGCCATGCCGCAGCTCAGCCCGGAGCTGCGCAAAGCCTGCGTGAGTGATTTGCTCGCCATGACACTGCGCGAAAATGCCGCCGACCCGCGCCGCATGGCGCAGCGTGCTGCCAGTATCGCGCTCTTCGCGCCTTTTCCCGGCAAGAGAACGCCTCGCAGCATCCTCACCGATTCGCTCGATGGCGTGGACCGCGCCCTGCTTCATCCTGCCATCGAATCGCTGCTGCAAAACGAAGACCCCATCGTGCGCGGCTCACTCGCGAAGTCGTATCAAAAACTCAGCGATGAAGACCTCGTCCGCCTGCTGCCCGCCATCGTGAAAGCCATCGAAAAGCCCGCGCCGAGCAATGAGATGTTCGCCGATGGCGTGCGCCTCGCCGGCCTCGATCTCCTTTCCCGCCTGCATATTCGCGAAGGCATGGCATTGATCCTCCAAGTCATCGAGCCGCAGCGCTGGGGCGAAAAAAACCGCAGCAAAGCCTGCCTCGACTACCTGAAACGCTACGGCAAACACACCCAGGCCATCCTACCCCAACTCGCCGACATCCGCGCCCAACTCGTCGCCGCAAACAAGTCCAAGCAACACCTCGCTGAGTTCGATGAGCAAGTCGCCGCCATCTCCGCGAGCACTGAGATGCCCACACTCGTGAACCTCCATGATTTCAAATGAGGATTGGCAGCAGAATGTCTGGCAACAGAATGATTTTTTCTGACCGGAGTCCCCATTCTGCTGCCAACCATTCTGTTGCCAATTCTCTCCGATGAACCGCCGCACCTTTCTCACGACCTCCGCCGCCGCTTTACCCGCGTTTGCCATTGGCAAGCCGGGCAAGTCGGCGAATGAAAAGCTCAACATCGCCTTCATCGGCTCGGGTGGATGGATTGCGCAGCAGCCTTACAACCAAGGATGCAGCGAGGAGAATCTCGTCGCGTTTTGCGATGCGGATCAGCGGCAGTGCGCGGAGAACATGAAGGCTTGGCGAACGAACCAGCCCTTCTTTGAAGACTTCCGCGTCATGCTCGACAAGATGCACAAGGAGATCGATGCCGTGGTCGTCTCGACGCCGGATCACACGCATTTTCCTTCCACGCTCGCGGCCATGGAGCGCGGCATCCACGTTTACACGCAGAAGCCGCTCACGCACAACATCTGGCAGACGCGCACGCTGCTGAAGGCGCGTGAACGCTACAAGGTCGTCACGCAGATGGGCAATCAAGGTCACGCGGGCGATGGCATCCGCGAATCCGTCGAGGCCGTGCGTGCCGGTGCCATCGGCGATGTTTCGCAGGTGTTTTGTCACAATGGCGGCCCGCAGATGGGCGGACCGCATTTCGCGAATCCGTCCGTGATGCCGCCGCCCTCATCGCCGGTGCCTGCGGGGCTGAATTGGGACCTGTGGCTCGGCCCTGCGGCGAAGCGCGACTACTGCGCCGACTACCTGCCGCAGCGCTGGCGTGCGTTTTATGACTTCGGCTCCGGCATGCTCGGCGATTGGGGCTGCCACACGCTCGATACGCCGGTGTGGGCTCTCGATCTCGATGAGCCAACCGTCGTCGAGTGCTTGCAGCGGCAGGAATCGCTCGAAGGCCTCATCACGGCGAAGAGCCACATCAAATTCCATTTCGCCGCGAAAGGCACTCGCGGCCCCGTGACGCTCGAATGGTTCGACGGGCCGCAGGATTGGAAAAAGGTCGGCCGCATCGAAAAGTTCGGCGCGGAGCACGCTGCGCATCTCGGCCGCGCCTGCTGGATGGTCGGCACAAAGGGCATGCTTGGCTGCGGCACGCACGCTGGACCTCCGGCGATCATTGATGAGGCGCTGCGTCAGGCTTGGAAGGCCAGCCCGCCGCCGCAAAGCATCCCGCGTGTGCCTGGCGGCCCGTTTCGCGAGTGGATGCGGGCCATCAAAGGCGAAGGCCCGGAGCCCGGCTCAAACTTCACCTACTCCGCCAAGCTCACCGAGATCATCCAGCTCGGTGTGCTCGCGCAACGCTTCAACACCCGCATCGAGTGGGACGCCGCGAACATGCGCATCACGAACCACCCCGAACTCAACGCCTTCGTCAAAGAACCCGTCCGCGAGGGCTGGAGCTATGGCGAGACGCTTTAACTCTAAAATTGGCAGCAGAATGTCTGGCAACAGAATGATTTTTTCTGACCGGAGCCTCCATTCTGCTGCCAACCATTCTGTTGCCATCCATCTCATGAAGCCTGTGTCCCTTTTCCTTGTCTTTGTCGTCGGCATCTCATCGCTCGTCGCGGCATCCGATGAATCCAAAACGTGGACCGATTCAGACGTCGCGCGGCGGGAAGATCCTGATTTCGTGATTCAAGGCGAGTATCGCAACGAGACGATGGGTGCACAGGTCGTGGCGTTGGGAGGTGGGAAGTTTGAGGTTTACGTTCTCGAAGGCGGCTTGCCCGGCACGGGATGGGAACCGGGCAAATCACGCATCCAGCTCAAAGGCGAAAAAGGCCAGTTCGGCGATGCAGCCTCGAAAACGACCGCCACGCTCAAAAACGCCGTCTTGACCGTCATGAAGGCCGATGGCACGAAACAGGAACTGAAGCGGATCGAACGCCAAAGCCCCACTTTGCAGGCCTTGCCGCCTAGCAACGCCATCGTCCTGTCCGCGGACAAATGGGAGAACGCCAAGGAGGAAAACGGACTGCTCATGGCCAACGCGAGCACCACACGATCACGTTTCGGCAGCTACACGCTGCATCTCGAGTTTCGCACGCCTTACAAGCCGTATGCGCGGGGTCAGAAGCGCGGAAACAGCGGCGTGTATCACAGTGGTCGCTGGGAGACGCAGGTGCTCGATTCCTTCGGCCTGACGGGCGAGCAAAACGAGTGCGGTGGTCTCTACTCCATCGCAAAACCACGGCTGAACATGTGCCTGCCGCCGCTCACGTGGCAGACTTACGACGTGGAGTTCACCGCGGCGAAGTTTGATGCCGCCGGCACCCGCACCGCGTGGCCGCGACTCACGGTGCGGCTCAATGGCGTGGTCATTCACGAAAACGTGGAGCTTAACAAGGACTTCACCACCTCCGCGCCGCTCTCGACGCCGCTCACCAGCCCCGAAGGCCCCATCCATCTCCAGCAACACGACAATCCAGTCGCGTTTCGGAACATCTGGATCGTGCCTGCGAAATGAATCGACGCCTCATGAAGACGATCTTCCTGCTTATCTCACTCGCTCTTGGCAGCCTCGCTTTCGCGCAAGGGTCGAAGCCCATGCCAAAATCCGACGTGGTCGAAGTGCCTGCGATTCGCGAGGGCCTCTGCGTCAGCAATGTTTTCCAAAGCCACATGGTGCTGCAGCGTGACAGGCCGCTGAAGATTTGGGGCTGGGCCGCTGCGGGCGAGGAGGTCACGGTTTCGTTCGCGGAACAGCAAGCGAGTGCCAAAGCGGGCGCGGATCGCTCGTGGCGCGTGAGTTTGCAGGCGATGCCGGTCAATCGCACGCCGCAGACAATGACCATCAGCGGCAAGTCGGGCAAAGTGGTGCTCGAAGACATCCTCATCGGTGATGTGTGGGTGCTCGGCGGGCAGAGTAACATGGAGTTCCCCATCGAGCGAGTGGACGATGGCGAGCTGGAGATCGTCTCGGCGAACTTCCCGCAGATCCGCTTGCTCACGATGCCGCAGGGCAAGGGCTTCGAGTCTGTCGCCAGCTTCGAGCGGCTGCATGAGTGGAGCGACTTCTTCAACACGCACTTCCGCAAAGGCGATTGGGAGGAATGCTCGCCGAAGACGGTGCGCGAGTTCTCCGCCATCGGTTATGTGTTTGGCCGTCGCCTGCACATGGCCACACAGGTGCCCATCGGGCTCATCGATGCCTCCATCGGCGGCACCACGGTCGAGACGTGGACGCCCGAGGACGTGATCCGCAAAGTCGAAGGCAAGGAGACGCAGGACTGGCTCAAAGAATGGGCCAACAAGATCGCGACCTACGATGCGCAGGCCGATCTGAAGAGCCGCATCGAGCGTCACAACAAGAACCCGAAAAAGAAAGCCAGTGGCGAGCCTCCGCCGTCGGATCTGCGCCCCGGTCCCATCGCGGATCGGAATCGGCCGGGCTTTTGCTACGCCAGCGTCATCCGACCGCTCACCGGTCTCGCCGTGAAGGGCGCGGTGTGGCATCAGGGCTTCAACAACTGCTTCAACGGCACCGCTGGAGCGCGGATGTATTATCAGGTCTTCGGCAAGATGATCACCGCATGGCGCACCGCCTTCGATGCGCCGCAGATGCCGTTTTGCATCCTCTCGCTCTGCACGGCAGGCGAGCCGCAGACGCGCGAAAACTTCCTCAAGCCGATGTTTGATGCCGGTTCGTTTATTCGCGAGGCGCAATACAAGACCTTCCTCGACTTCCGTGCCGCGGACGATAAGCAAATCGGCTTCGCGAGCACTTTTGACCTGCGCAAAAGCTGGTATCATCCGCAAATCAAAATCCCCGCCGGTGAACGCGCCGCGAAGTGGGCGCTCGCGACTCAATACGCCGCTTTCAAGCCCAACGAAGCCGATGATCAATGGCTGCCGCCTGTCATCAAAGAGGCCAAACCCATCGACAACACGCTGCAACTCACGCTGAGCACGCCGGTGACACTCAAAGACGACACCGAGCCCGAAATGACCGGTTTCGCGATCTGCGGCGAGGATCGTCGTTTTTATCCCGCGCAGGTGAAATGGCATACCGAAGGCCAGAAGACCGAAAAACACATTCTTCTGCTCAGCAGCCCCTTCGTGACGAAACCCGTGCACTATCGCTATGCTTGGGCGCGCAATCCTTTGGCGAACATTTGCACCAACCGCCAAGTCACTCTGCCAGCTCAACGCAGTGACGACTGGCCGATGGAAGACACGCCAGCGAAAGAACTCCAGCGCCAGGACATCGAGCGCCGCCTCAAAGAAGCCGAGGAGACTCTCCGCACGCTTCAACAACCTCCCGCTAAAGCCAAATAACCGATGCGCTGCCTACTTTTCATCGTTGCTCTTGGCTCGGCTGCGCTAGGTCAGGACAGAAAAATTGGGGACAGGAACATTCCGGAAAATTTTCCTGTCCCCAATCTTCCTGTCGCCAAACTCAGCAAAGCTCTCCAAGGCCAGATTTTGATCGAAGAGCTGAATTGTGTCGCCTGCCACGCTTCCGAAGCGCTTCAAAGCTCCTCCAAGAAAGCTCCACGGCTCGCGGAGGTCGGTGCGCGAGTGAATCCGGCATTTATTGAAAGCTTCATCCGTGCTCCGCATGGCATGAAACAGGGCACGACGATGCCGGATGTGCTCGCGAAGCTTCCGGAGGCCGAAAAAGCGGCGGCGGCGAAGGAGATCACGCAGTTCCTGCTCTCTCTGAAGAAGCCGGATTTCGCCCCGCAGGCTCCGGATCATGTCGCGGCGGCACTTGGGCATGCGTTGTTTCATTCTCGCGGCTGCGCGGCCTGTCATGCGCCTCGCGATGCGAAGGCGGATGAACTCCAAATGGCCGGTTCGGTGCCGCTCGGGCCGTTGGAGGCGAAATATAGCCATGCGAGCCTTGTGAAGTTCCTGCGTGATCCGCATGCGGTGCGTCCATCGGGCCGGATGCCGAACATGCAGTTTCAGGGGCGTGATGCGGAGCGCATCGCACACTTTCTGCTGCAAAAGACTCGCGTGCCGGGTGGTCTACGCTTCACGCTGTATCGCGGACAGGTCTGGGAAGGCCTCAAAGGTGAAGACGTGAAGACCGAGCGTGGCGGACAGGTGGCCGATTTTAATCTCGCGAGCCTCGGACGTGTCGAGCAGCACACGGCGATGACTTATGAAGGCTGGCTGAATGTGCGGGTGAAAGGAACGCATCAGTTCTTCCTCACGATGAATGGCGGCTCGCTCATGGTGGATGGCAAGACGCTCATCGAGGAAGCGCCGAGTGATCGTCGCGGTGTGAAGTCGTTCGAGGCATCGGTGGATCTGGATGCAGGTCCGCATGCGATTCAGTTCACTTACTTTCACACGGGTCGGAAAGCGGAGCTGACTTTTGAGCTGCAAACGCCGCAAATGCCTCGCGGTCCAGTGCCGAGCGAGATGCTTTCTGTGACCAAAGAGCCCATCGTGGCCTTTGAATCGCCGAAAGTGGATGCCACGCTCGCCAACAAAGGTCGCGAGCATTTCACGAAACTCGGCTGCGCGAACTGCCACGACGATTTGAAGCTCTCGATGCTCTCCGCGCCTGTTTTGGCGAAGCTGGATGCCTCACGTGACTGCGTGATGCGTTTTGCGTTGAGCGATGCGCAGCGGTCACTCATTCAAAAAGCACTGCCGACGGCGGAAAAGCTCGTGCTGGATGACACGCAGCGCATTCACAAGACGCTCGCAGCATTGAATTGCATCGCCTGTCATGAGCGCGATGGGCTTGGTGGTCCGGCGCAGGAGCGGCGGGCGCTTTTCACCAGCACGCAGCCTTCGCTCGGCGATCAGGGACGCATTCCGCCGCCGCTGACGCATGTCGGCGCGAAGCTCACGCCGCAATGGCTGGCGGAGGTGCTGCTGCATGGCAGGCGGCAGCGCGACTACATGGAGGCGTCGATGCCGCAGTTCGGCGAGGCGCAGGTGGCGCATCTCGTGGAGTTGTTTGGCCGTGTGGACAAGCTGGAGGATGCGGTGCTGCCGAAAGTCGCGCCATTGCAGGAATCGAAGGCGGCGGGCTATGAGATGGTCGGCACAGGCGGGCTTGGGTGCATTGTTTGTCATCAGTTCAATGGTCAGCGAGCCGGGGAGATCAGTGCGCTCGATCTCGCGCCGATCACGCAGCGGCTGCAAAAGAACTGGTTCACGCTCTACATGCGCCAGCCGTCGCGCTTTCATCCCACGGTGATCATGCCCGGCTTCTGGCCCGATGGCAAAACGCTGCGCCCGAACATCCTCAATGGCGACACCGCACAGCAAATCGACGCGATTTGGAACTATCTGGCTGATGGTGAGCGCGCGAAGAAGCCCGTTGGACTCTCGCGGCAGACAAATGAACTGCGCGTGGGCGATGTGGCGGAGATTTGTCGCGGTCGCGGCTCCGCGGCGGGTTTTCGCGGCATCGGCGTCGGGTATCCGGAGCGTGTGAATCTGTCATTTGACTCCACGGAGATGTCGTTGCGGCAACTCTGGCGTGGTGAGTTCGCGAATGTGGACTTTGGCAGCTTTCATCCGCGTGGCGCGGATGTGATCACGCTGCCGCCTGGCATTCCGTTTCATCGGTTGAAGTCGCCAGATGGAAACTGGCCCTACAAAGGCAAAACGAACCACACTTTCCCGCAGGACCACGGATACGAATGGAAAGGCTACAGCCTCGATGCAAAACGCCGCCCGACCTTCCGCTATCAGTTTGGCGAGATCGCGGTGGAGGAGTTCTTTGAGGATGTGGTCGGCAGGAATGGCCGCGCCTTCTTCAAACGCACGCTGACACTCATCGCGCTGTCTGCGCAGACCGAGTTCCACTTCCGCGCGGCCGCTGGCAAGAGCGCGGAGAAGATCAGCACGAACGAGTTCCGCATCGAAAAGCTCACCCTGCGCCTGCCCGAAGGCACCAACGCCATCGTGCACGATGGCTCGCCTGCCGAGGTGCTCGTTCCGCTCACCTTGCCGCAGGGCAAGACCACTCTCACTCTCGAATACCAATGGTAGGTTCACGACAGGAAAATTGGGGACAGGAAGATTCCTGAGTCCATTTTTCTGTCCTCAATCTTTTTGTCCTCAAAATTATGCCAATCATCTGCCCGATCACAATTGCCCGCATCTCAGAGAAAGAGATGGCGGCACTGGATTATGAGGTCATGCAGCATGTCTTTGCGGTGCATGGTGAGCTCGGATGCCTGTGTGATGAGTCGGTCTATCAAAGCCGTCTTGCCCAGATTCTGGTGCGTGCGGGGTTTCAGGTAGAGCTAGAAGTGGGGGTGATGCTACACTTCCGGGATTTTGTGAAGCCGCTCTATCTGGATTTGGTGGTGAATCGAAGGGCGATCTATGAGCTGAAGACGGTCTCGGTGCTCACGGCCGCGCATCGGGCTCAACTTTTGACCTACCTCTTCGTGACGAATGCCACGCGTGGCAAGTTGGTGAACTTCCGGCCCACCTCGATCAAAAGCGAGTTCGTGAACGCGACGATGGACTTGGCCGAAAGACGGCGCTTTGACATCAACACGAGGCGTTGGTCAGGACCGCAGGGTTTTCATCAGCTTGTTGGTGAGCTGGTCGCGGATTGGGGGACGGGCCTGGAGACTTCACTCTACCATCAGGCCATCGTCCACTGTCTCGGTGGTGAGGAACTCGTTACCCGTCAGATTCCGATGTCGTTGGACGGGCTACCTCTCGGCAATCAACGTTTTCACCTGCTGAGCGAGAAGGCCCCATTTCAAATCACCACATTTCAGGAGACGCTCGGATCACGGCATGAGGAGCAACTTCGCAAACTGATGGCTCCGAGTCCATTCAAGAAGCTGCACTGGGTGAACATCGCCCGCCATCAAGTCACGTTTACGACCATTTTGCTATGATCAGAATTTTCGACAGAAAAATTAAGGACAGGAAGATGGGGATTTTAATTTTCCTGTCCTCAATCTTCCTGTCGAATCTCAATGCGGCCGAAGACCTCGGCGAGATGTGGGGCACGGCGACTGAGGAGGCGAAGTATTATCCGATCACGAACATCCCGATTCCTGCCACGGTGCCGATGCGGCCGGGTGGGCTGGAGTTTTTGCCGGATGGGCGGCTTGCGGTCGGGACGCGGCGTGGGGACATCTATTTTGTGAAAGGAGTGCTCGAATCGCCGCCGCAACCGCAGTTTCATTTGTTCGCGAGCGGGCAGGATGAGGTGTTTTCGCTCGCGTGGCGCGATGGCGCGATGCTTGCGACGACTTGGGGCGAAGTGACGCGCATCGCAGACACGGATGGTGATGAGATCGCGGATCGTTACGACACGCTGACGAGCAACTGGGGCTATGCGGAACAGCATGAGTTCGCTTTTGCATCGAAGCCTGATCCCGAGGGCAATCTGTGGGTCGCGCTGGGTTTGAGCGGCTCGTATGAATCGAACAATCTCTTCCGCGGCTGGGCGGTGAAGGTGACGCCAGCGGGGAAGATGATCCCGGTGTGCAGTGGATTGCGCAGTCCGGGCGGCACGGGTGCGAATGCGCAGGGCGTCATGTTCACGGTCGAGAGCCAAGGGCCGTGGAATGGCTGCTGCTCGCTCAAGCATTTGAAGCCCGGCGGCTTTCTCGGCCATCCGGCGAGCTACAACTGGTATCCGAATGCGCCGAACGTGAAAGCGCCCGCGCAGGAGCCGAAGACGGAGTCGCGCATGGCGGTGGAGAAGCGTCGCGTGCCGGAGCTGGTGCCGCCTGCGGTGCTGTTTCCGTATATCAAAATGGGCCGCAGCATCTCCGGTTTTCGTCTGGCGCAGACGGGCGGGAAGTTTGGGCCGTTCGACGGGCAGCTTTTCCTCGCAGACTACAGCCTGAGCATCCTCGTGCGCGTCACGACGGAGCAGGTGAATGGCGTGTGGCAGGGCGCGTGCTATCCGTTTCGTGAAGGGCTGGCCACCGGGCTCATGAATGTGGAGTTCACGCCAAAGGGCCAGCTCATCGCGGGTGGCTTCACGACATCGCGTCAGTGGCCGGTGCGCGGCACGGAGCCCTTTGCGCTGCAACGTCTCGACTGGTCGGGCGTGATGCCGTTTGAGGTGAAGGAGATCAACATTCGCCCTGATGGCTTCGTCGTCAGCTTCACGAAGCCCGTCGATGCCGCAACAGCGTCCAAAACGGAGAACTACACGCTCGGCACTTACACTTACATTTACCACGGAGCCTACGGCAGCCCGGAAGTCGATCACACCACGCCGCGCATCGTCTCCGCCACACCTGCAGTCGATGGACTCAGCGTGCGGCTCGTGGTGGACAAGATCGTCGAGAATCACGTGCACGACTTTGACTTCGGAAAGCTCGTCTCACGCGATCAAGAGCCGCTGCTGCACCGGAAAGCCTATTACACGGTGAATGAGATCCCCAGATAACTCCAACCTGCTACCTTTATGACCGCCGTCTCTATCTTTAACGACGTCATCGGACCCGTGATGCGCGGGCCGTCGAGTTCGCACTGCGCCGCGGCACTGCGCATCGGCAGGCTCGCCCGCGATTTGATGGATGGAGAGATCACGGAGGTGCTCGTTGAGTTTGATCGGGCGGGCTCGCTGCCGACGACGCACGATAGTCAGGGCAGCGACATGGGGTTGTTTGGTGGGTTGCTCGGCTGGGAGGCAGATGATGAGCGTCTGCCAAATTCGGCGCAGGCGCTCGCGGAAGCGGGAATCAAGTTGCGCATCAAAACGGTCGATGTCGGTGATCCGCATCCGAACACATATCGCCTCACGCTGAAGAACAGCCGCGAAACGCACACGCTGATCGCCATCTCCACCGGCGGCGGCATGATCGAGGTCATCGAGATCGATGGCGTGGCGCTGCGGATGGATGGTGGGTATCACGAGACGCTGCTCTGGTGTGATGCAGACACTCCTGTCTGCACTTTGGGCCTCTCAGATGCAGACAAGAGTGTCTGCATCACTCACAACCTCGGTGACCAGCAACTCATCCAGGTGAAATCAGACCGATTCGTCGGATCCGACGGGTCTTCAGTGAAGCGGCTTTCTCCCGTCCTGCCGGTCCCATCCCGCCAAAACCTCCGCATGCCTTTCACGAGTTGCGCGGCCATGCTGGAGCATGACGCGGACCAAAACACGCCGCTCTGGCAACTCGCCATCGAGTATGAGCGCGCTCGTGGAAGTTTCACCGAGGAGGAAGTTATCGCGAAGATGACCGACATCGTCCGCATCCTGCGCAAATCCATCGCCAGCGGCATCGCGGGCACGAGTTACGAAGATCGCGTGCTTAATCATCAAAGCGGGCGTTTTGCCGAAATGATGCAAAAAGGCCGCCTGCTAGATGGCGGCGCTTTGAACCGCATCATTCTCTACGTCACCGCCATCATGGAGGTGAAGAGCAGCATGGGCGTCATTGTGGCCGCGCCGACAGCAGGGGCTTGTGCCGCACTGCCAGGTGCCGTGATCGCGATGGCGGAGGAGATGGGCAAGGACGAGACCGAAATGGCGAAAGCCATGCTCGCCGCCGGATTGATCGGCGTTTTCATTGCCACGCGCTGGACCTTTGCGGCGGAAGTGGGCGGTTGTCAGGCCGAAGGCGGTTCCGCAGCATGCATGGCCGCCGCCGCGCTCGTCACACTCGCGGGCGGCACACGGGATGAGGCCATCGCGGCGGCTTCGATGGCGTTTCAGAGCATGCTGGGGCTCATTTGCGATCCCATCGCGAATCGCGTCGAGGCACCGTGCCTCGGCAAAAACGTCATGGCAGCCTCCAACGCCCTTTCCTGCGCAAACATGGCTCTCGCCGGCTACGACCCGCTCATCCCGCTCGATGAAGTCATCGACGCCGCCAAAGCCGTCTCTGAACGCATGCCTCGCGAGCATCGCTGCACCTCCCTCGGCGGTCTCGCCGTCACCCCGACCTCCCTCGAAATCGAAAAACGTCTCGCCGGCCTCAAGAAAGGCTGCGGAACCTGCGCTTGTCATTGAATCATGCTCTCTCTCATCCTCCTCGCCAGCCTCAGTACGGCCGCGCCGTGTGAAGCTCTGCCTCTCGATTCGCCGGAGTGGCCGTTGAACTACCGTCTGCATCTCGAAGGTGCGGCCAAGGTGAAACTTAGCGATGAGCTGACACTCTCACTCGATGCGAAGGGGCCTCACGACATCGCAGTGGAGCATCCGGCGAATGGAGCGCCTGTTTTGCGGGTGTGGAGAGCAGGCAAACTCGTGCGCGGGCCGGAAGAGGTGCCAGCATTGGCCAAAACGGGCGCGAAGGACTTTCCGGACGCGGGGCTTGACCTCGGAGCGGACTTCACGGCGATGGCGCAGTTTGAGTCGAATGGCGAAGGCACGCTGTTTTCGATGTGTGCGCCCACGGGCAAGTGGTCGCCGGATGCGAAGGCGCTGTTCATTCGCGGCGGCAGGCTGGTGTATGACATCGGCTGGCTTGGCGCAATGACTGGAAAGCCGAAGGTGAATGATGGGAAACCGCACACGGCGGTTTTGAACGTCAGTGGAAGCACCGTGCGGCTTTGGTTGGATGGCAAAGAGATCGCGAACGCGGCGAATTTCGCCAAACCGGATCAGAAAGGGTATGTCTTCAAGGTCGGGCGTGCCGCGCCGAACTTCGGCGGAGATTTCACCCATGGCCAAATCAGCATGGTAAAGGTCTGGCAGCGTGCGTTGCCGCAGAGCGAGATCGCGCTGCTTTTCAAAGACGGTGGAGCGAGTGCGAACACGCCGGACTTCACGCATGCACCGAAAGCGGGCGGCAAACCGGTGATCGAAAGCGGCAGCGGCTGGGTGCAGGCGCTGGAGCGCAGCGATCACGCGGAGATCGTGGGCAGTTGGAATGCGAAGACGCTCGAAGAAGGTGCGACGATCTACAAGACCCTCTGCGTGGTGTGCCACGGCACGAAGGTGCAGCCGGGATCGCTGCCCACCGCTTTGCGATTCGCTGAAGGGCAGTTCAAAAACGGCAGCGACCCGTTCTCGATGTATCTCACGCTCACCAAGGGCTTCGGCCAGATGGTGCCGCAGCCGCAATACACCACCGCGCAGAAGTATGCGGTCATCCATTACATCCGCGAGACCTTCCTGCGCCCGCACAATCCCTCGCAGCTCAAGGAGATCGACCTCGCCGCGCTGCCACGTGGTCTCGCCCGTGCCGAGGCCGAAAAGATCGACACCACACTGCCGCCGTATCAACGCATGGAACTCGGCAACGCACTGTTTTGGACGCTGGAGGTCGCTGCGGACAATATCGCGCAAAAAGGCATCGCCATCCGGCTCGATGACGGTCCTGGTGGCGTGACGAAAGGCCGCGCATGGATGATCTATGATCACGACACGATGCGCGTCGCCGCGGCGAGCACTGGGACGTTTGTGGACTGGAAAGGCATCGCCTTCGACGGCAGTCACGGCACGCACACGAGCCTCATCGGCGAAAAGCAGTTCGTGATGCCCGTCGAACCCGGTTGGAGCCTCAGCAGTGATTTCGAAGACACCCGCACCGCAGCCAAAGATGGCAAAAAATACGGTCCCATGGCCGGCTTGCGTTTCCTCGGCCTCTACAAGCATCAAAACCAAAGCGTGATCGCCGCGAGCATCCACGGCACGCGTGTGCTCGAATCGCCCGCGTGGATGGATTACGGCTCCACGCCGATCCTCGTGCGCACGGTGAACGTCGCCGAGGCCAAACAGCCGCTTTTCCTGCGTGTGGCACCGGATGGCGTGAATGTCGTTTTGAAGGGAGAAGGCGAGTTGAAGCGCGAAAACGGCTTTTGGGTCGCCAAACTGGCTTCGGGGGCTCAAACGCGACTTTTCATCTCCCGCGTCGATCCGGCCTCGCTCGACACGATGGCGAAAAACTTCACTGCGCCGCTCGATCTGGCTCCGTTGACGAAAGGCGGTCCCGCACAGTGGCCGCAAACCGTCACCACGACCTCCGTGGCTGGCAAAGACGATGCCGCATTCATCGCCGATGACTTCTCGCTGCCGGTGGAGAATCCGTTTCAAAGCTGGATGCGCCCCGGTGGCTTTGACTTCACACCCGATGGCAAGGCGGCCATCGTCGCGATGTGGAATGGCGATGTGTGGCGGGTCGATGGCTTGATGGCGAAAGCGCCCGCCACGTTGACGTGGCGCCGAATCGCCAGTGGCCTGTTTCAACCACTCGGCGTGAAGTTTCGCGATGGTGAACTCTTCGTGCTTTGCCGCGACCAGCTCGCGAAGCTCGTTGATTTGAACGCGGATGGCGAAACGGACTTCATCGAGTGCTTCAACGACGACGCGCAAGTCACCGAGCACTTCCACGAGTTCGCGATGGGCCTGCAAACCGATGCCGCAGGTAATTTTTATTATGCCAAGTCCGGCCGTCATGCGCTCGACAGCGTCATCCCGCAGCATGGCACACTGTTAAAGGTAAGCGCCGATGGGTCGAAGACCGACATCCTCGCCACCGGCTTCCGTGCAGCGAACGGCGTGTGCCTCAATGACGACGGCACCTTCTTCGTCACCGATCAAGAAGGCTTCTGGACGCCGAAAAACCGCATCAACCGCGTCAAAGCAGGCGGCTTCTACGGCAACATGTATGGCTACACGAGCGTCACCGACGAATCCGATGCCGCCATGGAGCCGCCGATGGTCTGGATCACCAACGACAAGGACCGCAGCCCGGCCGAGCTTATCTGGGTGCCCAAGAACGCCTGGGGCAATCTCGGTGGCTCATTGCTCAATCTCAGCTACGGCACCGGCAAAGCCTTTCTCGTGCCGCACGAGGAAGTGAACGGCAAATGGCAGGGCGCGGTGTGCGAGCTGCCCATGCCCGCCTTCGCCACCGGCATCATGCGCGGCCGTTTCGGCCCCGATGACGCGCTTTACACCTGCGGGATGTTTGCGTGGGCTGGGAACGCGACTGCGCCTGGAGGGTTTCACCGCATCCGGCGTGGTGAGCGGCCTGCGCAGGTGCCGCTGATGGTGAAGGCGAAGAAGGGAACCCTTAGCGTGACATTTAGTGACCTAATTGACCCGACTGACTGTGCGATGAAGGTTTGGTCCCTCAAGCGCACGAAGAACTATGGCTCCAAGCACTACGACGAGCACGAGCTGACGATTCGCGATGTGAAGCTCAGTGACGACAAGAAAACGATCACGCTCGAGATCCCCGACCTCGCTCCAACCTGGTGCTACGAACTCCGAATCGGCGACCGTGTGCTGCACGGGACGATTCATGAGCTGAAGTGAGTCTCACGCCTTCGGCTTGATCTCAAACGCATCCAGCCACGGAAGCGTGATCTGCGGGGGCATGCCGCCGAAGGGTTGGTAGGCGGGGAGTTGGACGATGCTCATGCTGTGCGGCTGGCTGGCGATGAAGAACATCGCGTCGGCGCAGTCTTCGCAGGTGATCATGGCTTCCTTGTGCTTGGCGGAGGGCTGCACCGGGCGCTTTTTCACGAGCGGGGTGTCCGCTTCGCCAGGAGCGTATTCAGAAACGACGATGCCATGCGCATTCAGCTGCATCCGTGCCGTGAACAGCATGCCATGCACAGCCCACTTGCTGGCGGTGTAGGGCACGCCGGCGAAGGAATCATAGCCATGGCCGGCTGTGGAGGACACGACAACGATCCTGCCGCCACCATTGGCGGCCATCGGCTTGGAAACGGCTTGAATCATGTTGGCCACGCCGATCACATTGATCTCCATGACCTTACGCCAGCTCTCTTCACTCGCGATGCGTGTAGAGTCGGCGTGAGCCATGAAGCGGTCGGGCGTGTTGATCCCTGCGGTGTGGATAAGCGCGTGCGGCACGCCGGTTTTTAGCACTGTTTCCATCGCTGCCGCCACACTGGCACCCTCTGCCACATCGCAAACGACAGGGATGATGTTCGCTGAAAGCGCGGCGCTTTCCTGGAGTGACTCCAGTGTGCGCCCAAACACAAATGTCATTGCCCCGGCGTCCGCAAAACGCTTTGCCGCTGCCTGTCCCATGCCGCCGCCACCGCCGGTGACGATCACGATTTTGTCTGTCCAAGATTGGTCCATTGTTCGATGCTAACGAGCGCGTGCGGGGCGTCCAGCGGTGGCGATTGGCAAAAATTGCGGTGCGGGCCGCCAAAGCATCCAAGATGACGGGTCGCGCCGCGCCATTCTGAGCGGGAACATGAGCAAACAGGTCATCATCCTCGGAGCGGGCGTCATCGGCCTCAGCACGGCGCTTTATTGCGCCCGGCGAGGCATGAGCGTGACGATCATCGATCAAAAGGCGCGTCAGCGGGATGGTTGTTCGTTTGGGAACGCAGGTATGATCGTGCCAAGTCACTTCATTCCGCTCGCGGCGCCGGGAATGGTCGCTTTGGGCCTGAAATGGATGTGGAATCCGGAATCGCCGTTTTACATCCAACCGCGGCTCGATGCCGATTTGATGCGCTGGGGCCTGCATTTCTGGAAAGCGGCCACGAAGGCGCGTGTGGATGCCGCGGCGCCTGTTTTGCGCGATTTGAGCCTGCTGAGTCGCGAGTGCTTTGAGACGCTGGGACTCGATTTTGGCCTTGTGAAGCGTGGTTTGCTCATGCTGTGCCAGAAACAGCAGACGCTGGATGAGGAAGGTCACATGGCGGGGAAGGCGAACGCGCTCGGCATCCCCGCCGAGGTGCTGGATGCGAAGGCGACGGCTGTGCTCGATCCTGCGGTGACGATGCAGGTCTGCGGCAGTGTGTTTTTCCCGAAGGACTGCCATCTCACACCGGGACGTTTTATCGGCGCGGTGGAGGCGGAGTTGCTCAGGCTCGGCGTGACGTTCTTGTGGGAAACGGAGGTGAAGGGCTTTGAGGTCGAAGGACAGACGCTTCGTGCGGTGAAGACATCGAAAGGCGCAGTTTCGGGTGATGAAGTGGTGCTGTGCGGCGGTGTGTGGTCCGCGCAGCTCGCGAACGAGCTCGATTTGAAGATCCCGATGCAGGCGGGCAAGGGCTACAGCCTCACGCTGACGAATCCGAAACAGTTGCCGGAGCTGTGCAGCATCTGCACCGAGGCGCGGCTGGCGGTGACGCCGATGGAGGGCGCGTTGCGTGTCGGTGGCACGATGGAGCTGGCGGGCATCGACGAATCGATCACGCAGCGTCGCGTGCGCGGCATCACGCGGGCGTTTCCGCAGTATTTCCCGGCGTTTGAGGAGAAGGATTTCGCGGAGGTGAAGCCGTGGAGCGGTCTGCGGCCTGTTTCGCCCGATGGCATGCCTTACATCGGCCGCACGCAGCGCTGGAAGAACCTCACCGTGGCCACCGGCCACGCGATGATGGGCCTGAGCCTCGCGCCCGCGACGGGAAGAATGGTTGCTGAGGTGTTGAGTGGCGAGAAATCATCCGTGGCGCTCGATTTGATGTCACCGGACCGATTTGCGTGATCCACCGACTACAGATCGGCAAATGCGGCTCGATAAGTCTCGGGATGACGGGCGCTGTGGAGCAAGGCGCCGAAGTAGAGCAGATCATCCTCAACGAGATAGTAGATGATGTATGGGAAGCGGCGAACCAAGCAGCGGCGGACGCGACCCTCGAGAACGCGGCAGCGCAACGTGTCTGCCGTGATCTCCACACAGGCATGCTCCACTGTCTGCACAAACCGGCGGCCAAGCTCTTTGTCTTCCGCGCTGTAGCGGCCCGTTACGCAGCACAGCTCGGCTTGGAAGTGCTCCGAATAGACAACCTTCATGCAGCGAGGCTTCTGGCAGCCGAAAAAACATCGTCATGGCTCAAGCCGCGCTCGCGTCCTGCTTTGAACTCTTGGAAACGGCGTTCTATCTCGGCACCCAGGGTGGCTTCATTCTCCCATTGAGCGGGCAGGTCGGCGTCCACGGTCTGCCAGATGATTTCGGCCAGGAAACGCCGCTCCTCAGAAGGAAGGCGAACCGCGTGGGCAAAGAGTTCTTGGGTGGCAGTCATGACCAGATTGTAGCGGGACGGGACAAGGTTGCCAAGCGTATGATTTGAGGACGTTGTTGATCAGCTTATGCGGGGCGGACAAGGGAACGTGCCTGGCCTGCTTTTTAAGCCAGGTCCGCTTCAGGAAACTCCGCCACGTCGAATGCGGGCTCGCCACATTTGAGCGCGATTTGATTGAGCTGGCGAATCTCGTGGCGGGAGAAGAGCAGGCCGCCGTTGTTTGTGCATTTCTTGGCCCAGCGGGCTTCGAGTTCGCCGGGGAGGAGGCAGTGTTCGTTGCCGTGGGAGAGGATGTCGTGGAGGACGGTTTTGACGTTTTCGGCTTGAGATAGGCCGCCGGAGAAGGCGCCGGATGAGAGCGCGTCGGGATGGATGACTTGGAAGTAGAAGCATGGCGTTTGCTTCGTGCCGGGAACGGGATCGCGTCCGCGGAGGGTGGGCAGCGAGCCGCCGATGAGCGCGGCGAAGAGTTCGTCGGCGAGCGCGAGGCCGTAGCCTTTGTGCTGACCAAAGGGCAGCAGCGCGGCGACTTGCGCGGGGTCGGTGGTCATGCGGCCGTCTTTGTCGAGCGCGAGATCGGGCGGGAGCGATTTGCCTTCGCGAGCGAGCTGCTGCACGCGACCGAGCGCGATGACGGACGTTGCCCAATCGATGACGATGGGGAAGCCGACGGCGTCGGTGGTGGGAAAGCCCCACGAGTGCGGATTAGTGCCGAGCGTGGCGTGTTTGCCGCCGAAGGGCACGACGCCGGTTTTGGCGGAGGTGCAGTTGGTGTAGGCGACGTAGCCGCGACGCGCGGCCTCCATGACGTAACCGCCGCCCCAGAGGTAGTGAAACGCGCTGTCCACGGACACCTGGCCGATGCCGTAGCGCTCGGCGAGGGCGATGCAGGTTTCGATGGCCTGCTCGGCGACGGGCTGGCCGAGTTTGCGATGCGCGTTCCAGACTTCGGTGGCGGGAAAACGTCCAGGCAGCTTCTCAATCGACGCGCGAGGCAGGCAGCCGCCGACTTTGGAGCCGAAGTGATCGTCGAGGCTCAGCGCCTTGATGCCGTTGTGCGTGCGCACGCCATGCCACGAGGCGCTTTGCGCGATGCGCACGG
This sequence comes from Prosthecobacter sp., assembly GCF_044236155.1. Taxonomy (GTDB): domain Bacteria; phylum Verrucomicrobiota; class Verrucomicrobiia; order Verrucomicrobiales; family Verrucomicrobiaceae; genus Prosthecobacter. Next base: position 106,044 of record NZ_JBIIHA010000013.1, on the reverse strand, counting down.
CGGATTGCGTTTCGTCCTCGTCGTAACCACGGGCGAGGTAAGCGGCTGCGATGACCGCATTGTGCCGCTCGACCGGCACGACGTGCATGATTTCGTCGTCAGCATTCATCGATGTCATTTTTGCTCGTCGGAGGAAGGGCGATGGCCCAGTCCGAGGCTGAGGATGATCACGGCGCTCACGGTCATCGACGCGGTGAGCACGTAGATGCCGGTGGCGAAGGAGCCGGTGCTCTTTTCGAGGCTGCCAAGCAAATACGGGCCCATGAAGCCGCCGATTTGTCCGATGGAGTTGATGAGGCCGATGCTGCCCGCGGCGGCGGATTCGGTGAGGAAGAGGCTGGGCAGTGCCCAGAAGGCCGGTTGGTAGCCTTTGACGCCGGCGAAGAAGATCATGAAGCACAGGATGGTGAGGGCGAGATTGCCCTGCGTGAGCGGTGCGAGTCCGAGTGCGGTGAGGCCGATGATGATGGAAAAGGCCGCGTGGCAGCGACGCTCGCCCGTGCGGTCGGAATTCCAGCCGACGAACAACTGGCTGCCAAGCGCGAGGCAGGGCGGCAGGATGACGAGCCAGGTGATTTTGTTGAGATCGAGCTTGTACCAGGACTTTAAGATGCTGGGGAAGAAGAACTCGTAGCCGTAGTTCGCGGTGACGCTGCAGCAGAAGGCCAGCGCGAGCAGCAGCACCTTCGGATTTCGCAGCGCTTCGCCGAGCGACATGCGTTTGCCTTTGGAGCGCTGTGATTTTTCGAGTTCGAGCTGCTGCTCGAGGGCCTCGCGTTCATCGGTGGCCAGCCATTTGGCCTCACGCGGCCGGTCTGGTAGCATGAAGAGCACGACAAAGCCCAGCAGCACGGCGGGAACGCCCCAGAAGATATACATCCACTGCCAGCCTTCGAGACCGAGGAGCTCGGGATGATGCACGGTGACGCCGTTGATGACCTCGTCGGTGCCGATTTGCAGCAGGAGGTTGGAGATTTTCGGGCTCACGATCTGTGCCACGGGTGTGGCGATCAAAAACAGCGCCACGGCGCGGGAGCGGTCGCGATTGGGGAACCAATGTGTGAGGAAGACGATCACGCCGGGAAAGAAGCCGGCCTCCGCGAGCCCGAGCCCGAAGCGCACGCAGTAGAACTGCATCGGCGTCCTCACCGCCGCGGTGAGCGCGGCGAGAATGCCCCACGTCACCATGATGCGCGACATCATGCGCCGTGCGCTCCATCGCTCGACGAGCAGCGTGCCTGGCACCTCGAGCAGGATGTAGCCCCAGAAGAACATGCCCGCGCCGAAACCGATGACCGCGTTGTCGAACTCAGGCAGGTCCTTCGCCATCGTGAGCTTCGCGAGGCTCACATTCGCCCGATCAACATACGCGATGACGTAGCAGACAAAGAGCAACGGCAGCAGCCGCCAGTAGGCTTTGTTCCTGGCACGATCCAGGGCGGAGGAGTCGGGTGGGGTGGGCACGGCGGGAGAGCGTTGCTGGCGGCTATCGTTCAGCGAGGTGCTTTTGCAATAGCCTGTTCAAGAACTCGCGTGACGACTCGAAGGATCGAAAAAACCTGATGAAAGAGCAATGCAATGAACCGCTTTATCCCCTTGGCCGCTAAAAATCCCCCATGGCTGCTTCATCCCCAAAAATCCGTTTTCCACTGCCTGTCCTGTGGGTCTTCGCCACGTGCTCGTTTGCCGCGCCTGTCGAGCATCCGGGCAAAGCCTTGTATCAAAAACTCTGTTCCGATTGCCACGGTGACCGCGGGCAGGGCGTGGAGGATGAATATGACGAGCCGCTGTCAGGCGAGAAAACGCTCGAGGCGCTTGCACGTCAGATCGACCGCACGATGCCGGAGGATGATCCTGACAAGACAACTGCGGAGAATGCGAAGCTCATCGCACAGTATATTTACGACGCGTTTTACTCGCCCTCGGCCCAGGCACGGCTGAATCCGCCGAAAAAGGAGCTGGCACGGCTCACCATCGAACAATTCCGCAACAGCGTGATGGATGTGATCGGACGTTTCCGCATGGGCCCCGGTTTTGACCGCCCCATCGGCAGCGAGCAGGGACTGAAGGCCTTTTACCGCGGTGTGGAGCTACCGAAACCCGGCGAAAAGCCCGTGGACACCACGCCAAAAACAGGCATCAAGGCCAAGCGGCCTAACAAGACCATCGAGAAGATCGAGCCGGTGATTTCATTTCACTGGGGGGCGGACAGCCCGGACAAGGCCGTGCTGGAGGCGGAGCAGTTTCAGAATCGCTTTGAGGGCAGTGTCATTGCTCGTGAGACCGGAATCTATGAGTTCGCGGTGAAGTCGGAGAACGGCTTCCGCCTTTTCATCAATGACACATCGGATGGCGACGCGCTTATCGACGGCTGGGTCAGCGCAGGGCCGCAGGTGCGGGAGGAAAAAAAGAGCATCCACCTCGTCGGCGGGCGTGCTTACCGCCTGGTGCTTGAGCATTTCAAATTCAAGGAGAAGTCCGCCTCCATCGAACTGTGTTGGAAACCGCCGCATGGCGTGAAGGAGCTGATCCCCGCGCACGCGCTGCGCACTGAGAGGCCGCGAGAGCTCATGATCGTGAGCACGGAATTCCCAGCGGATGACAGCAGCGGCGGTTATGCGCGGGGCACGACGATTTCAAAGGGCTGGGACCAGGCGGTGACAGAATCGGCGATCGCCACCGCCGAGCATGTGATCGCGAATCTGGATGAACTCGCGCAAACCAAGCCCGGAGCACCTGATCGCGGCGAGAAGCTTCGCAAATTCGCGCAGAACTTTATCGAAACCGCCTTCCGCCGGCCTTTGAGCGATGATTTGAAGCAGTTTATGATCGAATCGCAGTTCAAGTCGGCCAAAACACCGGACACGGCGGTGAAACGCGTCGTGATGCTGGCGATTAAATCGCCGCAGTTTCTTTATCCCGGCATTCAGGCGGGCGAAAAAGCCGATGATTACGACACCGCCTCGCGTCTGGCGCTGACGCTTTGGGATTCCGTTCCGGACAAAAAGCTCACCCAGGCCGCCGCAGAGGGAAAGCTGCGCACGCGTGATCAAGTGAGAGCGGAGGCGCAACGGATGCTGGCCGATCCACGCACGAAGGCAAAACTGCACGGATTCTTCCATCACTGGCTGGAGCTCGAGCGAGCCGAGGGGACCAGCAAAGACCCGAAGGTCTTCCCGGACTTCACGCCCGAGTTGCTCGCCGACCTGCGCGAATCGCTTTTCCAGTTCATCGACGAGGTGGTTTGGAGCGAGAAATCCGACTACCGCGGCCTGCTGCAGGCAGACTACATCCTGCTCAACGAGCGCCTAGGCAAGTTCTACGGCCACCCGGTCACCGGCAATGAGTTCCAGCGGGTGGGCTTTGATCCGAAACAGCGCGCCGGTGTCGTCACTCACCCCTACCTGCTCGCCTCGCTCGCCTACACGAAGCAGTCCTCGCCCGTGCATCGCGGCGTATTTTTGACGCGCAACATTGTCGGCATGTCGCTCAAGCCGCCGAAGAAGGCCGTCGTGTTCGAGGACAGCCACTTCAATCCGAAGCTCACCATGCGGGAGAAGATCACCGAACTCACCCGAAGCGGTGGTTGCATGACCTGCCACAGCATGATCAACCCGCTCGGCTTCAGCCTGGAGAACTTCGACGCCGTCGGTCGCTGGCGCACGAAGGACAACAACAAGCCCGTGAACCCTGTGAGCGAGTTCACCACGCACGAAGGCCAGCTTGTGCGACTCACCGGCCCGCGGGACATCGTGAACTACGTCGCCGACAATCCCGCCGGCCACCGCGCCTTCATACGCCACCTTTTTCATCATCTCGTGAAGCAGGAGCCCGCCGCATACGGCCCCAAGGTCATCGACGACCTCCAAAAAAGCTTCGCTGCCAATCAATGCCACATTCAGAAGCTGATGGTCGAGGTCGCGCTGGTCGCCGCGATGGAAGGCGTCACAACACAGCCTTGATCTAGCCGAAGAGCGGCAGCATCGCGGAGAGCACGAATGCGATCAGCAATGCCAGAGCCACCCACCACCAGAGATTCGACTTCCGAGGCTTTGGGGAATTCTGGCCGCCAAATTCACGGGCGATGAAGTCATCGTAGTCGAAGTCATTGTCTGGCAGATCGAGCCCATCCGCGTGCGTATCGCCGCTCCAGCCGGACTTTTCGCAAGCGCCGCATTCTTCACAGGCTACGGCACCCTTGGGTGCCCATTCACCGCAGACCGGGCACTGGCCCGGCGGCTTGAAGCGGCCGCTCATGGAGTGCGTGATCGAGAGTTTGTCGATGGGGCGCGGCTCAAGGGAGTGTCGCTGGCCGCAAAGCCGGTGGGTGCCACCTGCCTGCGCTGAAAGGCCGCATTGTCATGCATGCCGCCGAGGTTCAGCAGTGGCATCCAGCCCGCCTGCCGTTGTGATCCGGCCGGTCCGCGACGCAGTGGCGTGAGCATGATCATCACCGTGACAAGGGTCACAGTGATGGCGAGGCATCGACTCGTCGGGATGGCGCGCTGCCAGTTCATGCAATGCTAATTATTTAACTTTTGCTAAATAATGTCAATCCCCGTGTGGTGCCGGTGTTTTTGCTTGTCCTGCCGCGTTTCCCCGCCAGCGATGAGCCGCGTGATTTGGATTTTAACGGCCGGTTATGGCGATGGACACAACACAGCGGCGCGCTCGGTGGCCGAGGCGCTGGAACGCCTTTGCGCGGGTGAAAGTGTCGAGGTTTGCGACCTCATTAGCGAGGCGATGCCGCGCACGGCCGCGATGACGAAGGCGCTCTACCAGCAGGCCATCACGCATTTCCCCGCCGCATGGCGTGTCACTTATGACCTCATGGGCAAACGCAGCGTCACCGGACCTGATTCGCTGTGGCAGAAGGGCTTGCTCAATCATCTCAAACAGCAGCTCGCCGAAAAGCAGCCGCGCCTCATCGTCAGCACCTATCCGCTCTACGCCGTGCTGTTGGAAACCCTGGCGCGCCAACAGGCTGTGCCGCCTCTCTGCACGGTCATCACGGACTCGATTACCGTGAACCGCATCTGGGTCATGTCCGGCAGCGATTTGTTTTGCGTGGCCGACGAGGAAACCAAAAAAGTCGTCGTTGGATTCGGCGTGCCCGAGACAAAAATCCGCGTTACCGGCTTTCCGGTGAGCCTTGCTTTCACGGAACCGCTACCGCAGCAAGCGCCGCATGCGGGAGCACGCATTCTTTACCTGCCATCGACTACTGGACGGCATGTAGCGTCCACGCTGGACGCGCTGAAGCCGCTGCTGCTCGCCGGAAACAAACTGACGTTGCCCGTTGGCAAGCACGCGGCGCGTCTCTATCACATCCTGCGCCGCCTCACCGATTCGCTGCCGCCGGAATCAGTCGAAATCATTGGTTGGACGAAGCGCATCCCGGAATTTTTGCGCACGCACGACGTCGTCATCTGCAAGGCCGGCGGCGCCATCCTGCACGAGGTACTCGCGGCGAAAATCCCCGCCGTCATCGACTACGTCGTGCCTGGCCAGGAGGAAGGAAACGCCGAACTGCTGACCAAGATCGACGGCGGCGTGGTCACGCGCACCCCCAAGGAGACCGCCGCCGCGGTGGAGAGCATCCTCACCAACAACGCCGCCGTGGGCCGTCGCATGCGGGCCAACATGGGCAAGCTCAGCGTGCCTGATGCGGCTCTGCGCACCGCGAAGGCAGCGCTCACGCTCTCCGACTCCTGAGCATGCATGTTCAACCGCCAGTGCCGGTCGTTTGCGCGGTCATCGTGCGTGACGGGCTGGTCATGCTCGCGCAGCGCCCGCCCGGAAAGAAACTCGGCGGTTTATGGGAGTTTCCCGGCGGCAAAGTGGAGCGCGGTGAAGAGCCGGAAGCCGCCTTGCACCGCGAACTTCGCGAGGAACTCGGCTGCGAAGTCAGGATCACGAAAAAACTGCCGCCTTTTGTTCATTCGTATGAATGGGGCAGCATCAAACTCATTCCTTTTCTCTGCGAACTCAAGCCTGACAGCCCGGAGCCGCACCCGCACGAGCATACCAGCCTTGCCTGGGTGGAAAGCGTGAAACTCGCCTCCTATCCCCTGGCACTGGCGGATGTGCCGGTGCTCACTTTTTTGGCTTAGGCGGCGCCCGTTTTGGAATACCCCACGCGCCTCGCTTCTCGGCCTTCGCCTCGCGCTCAGCTTCACGCAGGCGCTTCTCGAAATCGAACTCATGCTGCCCGTCCGGCATCATCGTGCCCTTCGTGTGAATGCGGCACAGACCGGCCTCGACGAGCTTGATCGCCAAATCCTCGCCATCGTCAAACAAGACCACGGCATAGGTGCGCTCGCTGTCGTAAACACGTTCCCACCGTGTCTGGATCGTGAAATCCTCCTCCTTGAGCAGATTCTCAGTGAACGCTTTCGCCTGCGCGCCCGCGTTCAAAATCTGCGGGATGCTCAAACCACCAAAATAACCCGCCTGGTCCTTCAGACGGCCCTCTACCAGCGCATACTGCCTCTTTTCGGGGCAATCGACAAAATAGAGCCGCAACACATGCTCGCCGCCGTCATGCGCGATCTTGAAGCTGTCACCATCATTGCCCGGATCATCCACCAAACGCGCATTTTTCAACTCAACGAAGAAACCATCAGGCTCCGCTTTGGGCGCGGTGGGTTTTTCGCGGAAAAAGTCCCATGACTGGATCACCGCGACCAGCAGCCAGACCGCGATCCACAAATTCCGCGTCAGCTTCGGATGCTTCCTTCTCATGTGCCGCGCTTGTTGCCAAAGAGGTCGATGTGCAAGCGTGGCGAGTAGCGCCAGCCCTCACGCTTGCAGATGTCCACGAGCAACATCTGCCGGGCCTTCAAAGCGTCCTGCGTGATGCCCTCCGGCATGAGCAAGACCTTCTCCGGCGGTATCTCGATGCCGATGGAGGCGATGACGGCCTTCACCTCCAAAACATCGGCCTCGCTGGCGATGACGAATTTCAGCTGAAAGTCATGTTTCGAGCACCAGGCCCGCAACACGTCTGGCTGAAACCGCAGGCGTTCATGCTTTTCGACCCATGCCTTACCTGCGGCAGCCTCATCCGGCGTCGAATGCGCCAGTTTTGGGCTGATGGAGGCCAGATCACAAGGCACGCCCTCTGGCGTGATGGTGCCCGCCGTTTCGATCGTGATGTGCTTTCCGGCCTCACGCAGCTTTTGCAGCAGTAAAGGCATCTCCTTGGCCACCATCGGCTCGCCACCGGTGACGACGACGAAGCGCGTGGGATGCGCGTTCACCGCCTGCAAAAGCGCTTCCACGCTCATCTCCGTGCCCTCGGGCTTCCACGAGGCATACGGCGTGTCACACCAGCGGCAGCGCAGATTGCATCCCGACGTCCGCACAAACACCGAAGGCACGCCCACCAGCGTCCCTTCGCCCTGCACAGAGTAAAAGATCTCGGAGATCAGCATCAGGCTTTCCACTCTGCCGCGTGGCGGGCAAAAGCAAGTGCCGCACGCTTCAGCGCTTCATCGATGTCCGCCTGGGTGTGAGCGAGGCTGATGAACCACAAGCCACGTTCGATGGCGCGGACGCCTTCTTCGAGAAGGCAGCGGCGCAGGTGGGCCCAGCGTGGGGCGTCTTGGCGGCGGACGTAGTCGCGGTAGCTGGTGATGGGGCCTTTGTCGGCACCGGGCTTCAGCATGGCGCAGTGGAAGACGAGGCCGGGGCCTTGCGGTTGCAGCGGGATGTCATGCTGCGCGGCGAGCTTGCTCAAGCCGGCCATCAAGTGCTCGCCGAGGGCGATGACGCCTGCTGGATGCTTGTCACCGAGGGCGATGACTTCATCGAGGCACCATTTCGCAGCGGCAAGGCAAAGCGGGTTCGCATTGAGCGTGCCGGCGTGGACGACCTCGCCACTGATGATCTTGGCGAAGAATGATTCTCTGCCGACGAGGGCCGCGAAAGGCACACCGCCCCCGACGGCCTTGCCGAGGATGGTCAAATCGGGCGTGAAGCCATAGTGCGTCTGCGCACAGCCAGCACCGAAGCGGAAGCCGGTGATGGTTTCATCGGCGATCATGACGATGCCGTTCGCATCGCAAAGCTCGCGGATGGTCGAGATCATGCCGGGCACGGCGGGCATGCAGCCGGTGTTGCAGAGCACGGGCTCGAAAATGATCGCGGCGATCTGGCCGTGATGCTCCTCGACCTTGCGGCGCAGGTGCTCGGGATCGTTCCAGCGGGCCACGACGAAGGTGCCGAGCACCTCGGGGATCACGCCCTGGCTGGGGTGGAGGCGCGTGGGGTTCTCGTCATCGCCCCACTTGTCCGGCGGCGGTGCGAAGCCGACGAGGCCTTCATCCGCCCAGCCGTGGTAGTGGCCCTCAAACTTCAGAATGAGAGGACGGCCTGTGTGCGCCCTCGCGAGACGCAACGCGGAGAGCACGACCTCGGTGGCGGAGTTGTTGAAGCGCACCCGCTCGGCTCCCGGGATCATCTTTTGCAGCCGCTCGGCCACGTCGATCTCCAACTCGCTCTGCGCGGCCCAGTGCGTGCCTTTGAAAGCCTGCGCGGAGATCGCCTCAGCCATGCCCTTCGGCGCGTGACCATACAAAATGGCACCCTGGCCGATCTGGAAGTCGATGTACTCATTCCCATCGACATCGAAGAGCCGCGAGCCGCTGCCGTGATCGAAGTAAAGAGGCACCGGGGCCTCAATCTTGCGGATGCCGCTGTTGATACCGGCGGCAATGCTGCGCTGGGCGCGGGTGTAGAGCTCCGCGGATTTCGGGAAGGTGTAGGACATGGCTGGAAGGGTGAAAACTCAGCTCAGGGAGGAGCTGTCATACACGACGACGCGCTCCCAGAAGGTCTTGCAGGTGTCCACGAAGCGCTGGTGGTCCGGGCAGCCCTTCTGGTAGAATTCATGGTCCTCCATGGTCATGAAGAGCAGCGAGATGGAATAGCTGAACGAGTGATCCGTGACCGGGCGCTTCTCCGTGGGAGCTGGTTTGCCAACGAATCCGTGGGCGAGGTAGCTGATCTTCGGAAGCAGGGCGAGTTCCGATTCAAAGGTGGCACGTTGATCGGCGGTGAGGTCGGGCTTGAGCCAGAAATAGACGTTGTGAAGCATGGTAGCCGACAGCTACGCCCGCCGAACCCGCCTGCAATCGCCAAAACTCTGGTTTCAATTCAGAACCAGCCTCGTTTTCCCGCGAAAATGCGAGATTCCTGCTAGCCCGGCGGCCATTGGCGCGTTTTAGCGGGTGGAAATGGTTTCTGAGGTTTCCACCTCGGTCATTTTCATCCGCGCGAAGGACGATGGCCCCACTGGGAACGACTGAAAGTCCGCGTTGCACGTCCACACCAACAATGCAAACCTAGTACCATCATGACCACCCCCCACATCCTCGCCGCCTTTGGCCCCCTCGGCACGCCCGAGTTGATCATCATCGCCATCCTCATTCTCGTGCTTTTTGGCGCGAAAAAACTGCCCACCTTCGCCCGCAGCCTGGGCAAGAGCATGGGCGAGTTCAAAAAAGCCAAGGACGAGTTCGAAAAGGAGCTTCACAACGCCCAGATCGAGGCGGAACGCCCGCAGATCCAGCAGCCGCAGGAAAAGCGCCAACCGGTCGCCAACGTCGAAGATTCCTAGCCAAGTCTCGTTCATGGGCATGAAGCCACTCCTTCAAATCACGCGGCGGGTCTTTGGACCCGCCGTTTTCTTTGCCTGCGCGGTGCAGCTGGGGGGCGCCGAGCCGGAGCGCATCACCTTCTGCGCCTACAATCTGAAGAATTGGCTCACGATGGACCGGCTGGACATGAAGACCTACCAGACGCTACCAGCCACACCGAAGCCGGAGGCCGAGCGCGAGCAGGTGGTCAAAATCCTCGCCGCCATCAAGCCGGACATCCTCGGCGTCTGCGAGATCGGCACTGCCGACGACCTCGCCGACCTGCAAAAACGCCTCAAGGCCGCAGGCATCAACCTGCCGCACACCGAGCTGGCCCATGGCGGTGATTCCACCCGCCGGCTTGCCTTGCTTTCCCGTCTGCCGATCAAAGCGCGCAACTCACAGACGAACCTCACCTACCAGCTAGGCGCGCAGACGCTGCCTTTTCAACGCGGCATTCTGGATGTGACCATCGCCATCACGCCGACTTTCGACCTGCACTGCGTCGGCGTGCATTTGAAGTCGATGCGTGAGATCGAGGAGGCCGACCAGGCCCAGATGAGACGAAACGAGGCACGCCTGCTGCGCAAACACCTCGACAGCATTTTCACCCACGACTCCGGAGCACGCATCCTGGCCTACGGCGACTTCAACGAGCACCGCAACGAGCCCGCCATCGCCGAAATCATGGGCAGTCCGCGCACGAGCGACACCGCCATGCAGGACATCTGGCTCAAAGACCGCAACGGCGAGGTCTGGACGCACTTCTGGGACACGGCGGACACTTATTCACGCCTCGACTACTGCTTCATGAGCCGCGTGCTGCGTCCTCACATCGACTTCAACCGCTGCTATATCTACTCCTCGCGAGACTTTGACAAGGCGAGCGACCACCGGCCGCTGGTCATCAAGATCAGCCCTGAGCCGATCTTGAAGAAGGAGTAAAGCCTACGCGCCTACTGCCGCGTGATCTTCAGCACGCGGTTATTGTAGCTGTCGGTGATGTACAGCTCGCCCGTCTGCGGGTGAATGGTGACGCCATGGGGACGCGAAAGCTCGCACTGCCTCGGATCACCGCCCACACCCGCGCAGCCTTTCCTGCCAGTGCCTGCTACGCGCTCGATTTTGCCGGTGGCAGGCACGTAGCGCCGCACAAGATGCGCCTCCGCGTCTGCAATGAGCACCGTGTCGTCCTTGTCCACGCAAAGGTGCTTCGGCCCGTTCATCGTGGCCTCCAGAGCGGGACCACCGTCCCCTTCCCCTCCCTGCTTGCCGCTGGCGTTCACGACGGTGCGGATGCGGCCGTTTTGATCAACGACACGAAGCGCGTTGCCACCACGCTCGAGGATATAGACGTTTCCTTTCCCGTCCGCGGCGACCGCACGTGGATCCACCAGCGGCTCATCGACTGCCACAGCACCATCCACGGGTTTGCCCTTTTTCCCATTGCCAGCAATGACGCGGCTTTTGTGGCTGGCGAGGTCCAACTCATGGACCTGGAGCAGATCGGCGATGAGGAGCTTTTTGCTATCAGGAGTGAGGGTGATGCAGTAAGGGCCGTTGCCACGCGCCTTGCCCGCAGGCGCTTTCCAGCCCTCCAGGGTGCTCACGATGCGTGCCTTCACATCCACCACGCGCACGCGGCCGTTCCAGGTGTCTCCGATGAGCACCTTGTCATCCGGCAGGATGGCGAGGTTGTGCGGCCCGTTGAACTGCGCGCGGATCGCCGGCCCGCCGTCGCCGCTGTCGCCCGGCTTGAGCTGCCCGGCCACATGCTGGATCACGCCGCCGCCATCGACCTGCAGCAGCCGGTTGCCCGAAACCATTTCAACGATCCACAGGTGGCCGCCGGAGTCGAATGCCGTGCCAAACGGCTCCTTCAACACGGCCTCCGTCGCAGGAATGTCCACCGCGTCGTTCGTTCCGCCGGCGACAAGCACGATCTGGTCGGCATGGGCAAGCTGAGGCAGGAAGAAAACGAGAAGGCTGGCGAGTGATGATTTCATGAGGGCAGAGAATACTGAGCAAGCGCGGCCATTTATCCATAGGGAATCAGATCAACTCAAGAGGGCGTGAAGAGAAAAATGAATCTCAGGCACAAGAGTTGCTTGGGAACTTAAAATGCTCTCTCCCATCCAAGAGTATCTCGAACAGCTTCATTCGCGTTACGCGTCTGACAGCAGCGGACATGTGGCCGATTACATCCCCGAGCTCTCCAAAGCATCCCCAAACTGGTTCGGCATCTGCATCGCCACGCGAGACGGGCATGTTTACGAAGTGGGCGACACAAGACAGCCGTTCACCATCCAGTCCATCTCGAAGGCGCTGACCTATGGCCTCGCGCTCGAAGACCGCGGAGAGGAGCATGTCCTGTCCCGCATCGGTGTGGAGCCCTCGGTGGAGGCCTTCAACGCCATCAGCCTCAAGGAAGGCACCGGTGCGCCGCTGAACCCAATGATTAATGCGGGAGCGATTGCCACCAGCGGCCAAATCTTGAAAAAGGATGGCAAGAGCCGCATCGAGCGCGTGGTGGAGTATCTCAGCGCCTTCGCGGGGCGGAAACTTGAGGTCAACCAGTCCGTGTATCGCAGCGAGAGCGAGACCGGGCACCGCAATCGAGCCATCGGCTGGCTGCTTCGGAATTTCGGAATCATCGACGAAGACCCGGACGAGATCCTCGAGACCTATTTCCAGCAATGCGCCGTTGAGATCACCTGCCGTGATCTGGCGGTCATGGGGGCGACTCTGGCCAATCAGGGCGTGCATCCGGCCAGCAACACCCGCGTCATTCCGGCGGAGCTGGTGGACAACGTGCTCGGCGTCATGGCCACCTGCGGCATGTATGACTGGTCGGGCGAGTGGATTTACCGTGTCGGCCTGCCCGCCAAAAGCGGAGTCGGCGGCGGCATTCTAGCCGTGCTGCCAGGACAGCTCGGCATTGGTGTTTTCTCACCACCTCTGGACAAACAGGGCAACAGCCACCGTGGCATCCAGGTTTGCATGGATGTCTCGCGCGAACTCGCCCTGCACATGTTGAATCCCACGGCGACTCCGCGTTCCTCCGTGCGGCTGGCCTACAAGGGCGGCGAGGTCATGGCCCGCCGGCGTCTGCCGCCGACGGCCCGGGAGATGCTCCGTGTGAACGGGGCACGCATCCAGATCATCGAGCTACAAGGAGGCCTGACCTTCGCCACCATCGAGCCGGTCGTGCGTTACGCGGCAAGCCTCGCCGAGGAGGGCTGCCGCTTCATCATCTTTGATCTGCGGGCGGTGGTGAATGCGAACTCGGTTAGCCTCATCCTCTTGTCCAACCTCGGAGTGCGGCTTGCCGAGCAGCAGGTGCGCATGGTTTTTTGCCAGCCGGGCCGCTTGCTGACCTCCCTGCGGGGCATTGGCATCACGCCCGATCAGATCTACGCCACTCTCGACGCCGCCCTGGAGGCCTGTGAGGACGCGATGCTTCTCGAGGTCACCGGCGCCTCCTGGAGGCCGCTGGGCACCCTCAAGCTCAAGTCCTGCTTCCTTTTCCGCGGCTGCACGAACGACGACATCGCCTACCTTGAGGAAACTCTGGAGCAGCGCTGCTACAATCCGAACGAGGTGCTCATGACCACCGGCGGCAAGGCAGACGAGATGTTTGTGATCGTGAAAGGCAATGTCGAGGTTCAAATCCTCGCCGAGGGTGGTGAACGCAAGCGCATCGACGTGCTCACCGCCGGCATGACAGTCGGCGAGATGGCCTTCCTTGATGGTTCAACACGCTCCGCCGATGTGATTGCCATGGAGCCTGTGAGGTGCGTGGTGATCACCAAGGACTGGTTCGAAGCTCTGAATGCCCAGCGTCCTTCGCTCAAGATCACGCTCCTGCATGAGTTGACCCAGGAGCTCTCGGTGCGCCTTCGTCAGGCGAACCGGGAAATCTCCACCCTGCATCGCGGCTAGCAGTCACTTCTTCTTCAGCAGGCGTACGCGGTGTGATTCGCTGTCGCCGATGAAGACCGTGCCGTCGGCGTCGCAAAAGACACCGTGAGGACGCGCCATTTTGCACTGAAGCGGATCGCCATCCGGGCCGTCGCCTTTCTGATTGAGCCCGGCGATGAGTTCAAGATTACCAGTCTTCATGTTGATCATACGGATGGAGTGGCTTTCGCAGTCGGCGAGCCAGACGTTGCCCTCGGCATCGACAGAAATGCCCTTCGGCCCGCTCAGCGTGGCCTCCTTCGCCGGACCACCGTTGCCGGTGAAGCCGCTTTTACCTGTGCCTGCGATGTGATGAATTTTCCCGGCCTTCAGGTCGAATTTGAAGACCTGGTTTCCTTCACGCGTGGCGAGCCAAAGGTTGCCCTGCTTGTCGAAATCGAGCGAACGCGGCCCTTTGAGCGACGTCCCGGCGATGGGAGATCCGTCGGGCGTCGGCCCCGCCTTTCCAACACCGGCAAAGGTGCTGATCGTGCCCGTCTTCATGTCGATCTTGCGGATTACGTGGTTGCCGATGTCGCAGACGTAAAGATCGCCCTCAGGGCCGAATTGAATGCTGTGCGGTTGCTTGAATTGCGCTTTCACCGCCGGTCCGCCGTCACCGCTGTAGCCTGCCACGCCAGTTCCGGCGATGGTGGTGATGATCTTCGTCTTCAGGTCAATCTTCCGCACCGCATTGTTCACCATGTCCACGATGTAAAGGTCGCCCTTCGAGTCGAAACGCAGTTCATGCGGCAGATTGAAGGTCGCCTGCAAAGCGGGGCCGCCATCGCCGCTGTAGCCCTTGGCGCCTGTGCCCGCGATGGTGCTGATCGTGCCATCAGGAGCCACGCGGCGGATGCGCTGGCCGGTGTATTCGCAGAACCAGATCGCACCATCGGGGCCACGCACGACGCCGAACGGATTGTCGATCTGGGCCGCCGTGGCGGGACCACCATCACCGCTGCCGCCTTTGACGCCGGTTCCGGAGAAGGTTGAGATGGTCCACTCCGCCGCCGTGGCGGTGTGGGCGAGGAAAGCGAGGAGAAGAAGCGTGCGCATGGTGATTGGAAGAACGCGACGATGAAGGGAGCGGCTCCAGATGCCAAGAAAGAAATGCAGGCCGCTGGATTTCATGTCCAATCCGACAACCATCCGCCTGCATTCCATGAAACCGCTCGCCGCCTTCCTTTCCTCATTCGTCATTCTGCATTCGTCCTTCGCCGAAGTGCGGCTGCCCTCCATCTTCACCGACCACATGGTGCTCCAGCGGGACAAAGCGGTGCCGGTGTGGGGCAAGGCCGCGCCGGGCGAGGAGGTCGTCGTCGAGTTCGCGGGGCAAAAGAAGACCGCGAAGGCCGATGCGGGCGGCAAATGGATGGTAAAGCTCGATCCCATGCCCGCGAATGCGGAGCCGCAGGTGCTCAAGGCGGGCAATGTGAGCGTGCAGGATGTTTTGATCGGCGAAGTGTGGCTCGCCTCCGGCCAGTCGAACATGGAGTGGGAAATGCAGATGAAGCCCGACTCGAACGCCGACATCCCGAACACCACGCATCCGAACCTCCGCCTCATCGAGGTGCCGAAAACGACCGCGCTCACGCCGCAGGACGATGTGCCCGCGAAATGGGCACGCAGCTCGCCGGAGAGCGCCGCCAGCTTTTCCGCTGTGGGTTACTACTTTGGTCTCAAACTGCACGAGGAGCTCAAAGTGCCCGTCGGCATCATTTTGAGCGCCTGGGGCGGCACGCGCATCGAGCCGTGGACGAGCATCGAGGGCTTTGACGCCGTTCCGGAGCTGAAAGACTTCGTCGCCGATGTGCGCGCGAAACTTCCCGGCAGCGACGCCTACCGCACCGCGCATGAAAAACACCTCGCCGCCGTCACGCAGTGGCAGCAGGCCGTGAAGACCGCCTTGGAGAAAAAGCAGCCCGTGCCCGCCATCCCCGGCCAGCCTGCCACGCTCGACGCCGGTGCTGGCACGCCCACCGCGCTCTACAATGCCATGATCCATCCGCTCGTCCCCTTCGCCATGCGCGGCGCCATCTGGTATCAGGGCGAATCGAACCACAACGAAGGCTTCGTCTATACCGACAAGAAAAAAGCCCTGCTCGCCTCCTGGCGCAGCGTGTTCCAGCAGCCTGAGCTGCCCTTCTACTTCGTGCAGATCGCCCCCTTCCAATACGGCACCGAGGAGCCGGAGATCCTCGCGCAGTTCTGGCAGGCGCAGACGAAGTGCCTCGACATCCCGCACACCGGCATGGCCGTCATTACCGACATCGGCGAGGTCCCGGACATCCATCCCGCGAAGAAAAAAGAAGTCGCCCACCGCCTCTCGCTCTGGGCCATGGCAAAGACCTACGGCAAGACCGACATCGACCCCAGCGGCCCGCTTTACGCCAGCCACGCCATCGAAGGCAGCGCCATCCGCGTGAAGTTCGCCCACGCCGCCAGCGGACTCGCCTCACGCGATGGCAAACCGCTCACGCATTTCGAGATCGCCGGCCGCGATGGCCTCTTCCAGCCTGCGGACGCTCAAATCGATGGCGACAGCGTCGTTTTGACCTCCGCCAAGGTCCCGCAGCCGCGTCGTGCGCGATTCGCGTGGAGCAAGCTCGCCATCCCGAACCTCATGGACAAAGACGGCCTGCCCGCCACCGCCTTCCACACGCACTGGCCTGTCGATCCCGACCTCGGCGACAACTTCGCCAAAGGCTGCACCTGGACCAGCAGCGACCAAAACACCTACGGCTGGGACTTTGGCCTCACCGACGGCTCCTGGGCCTCCTTTCCGCCGAACTGCTACGCCACCAGCAACACCGACCAGTTCCCGAAGCACGTCACCATCGACCTCAAGCAACCGCGCACGCTAAATTTGATCCTCGTCGGTGCCCCCGAGATCGGCTCCACCAAAACCGTCGCCATCTCCGTCAGCACCGATGGCCAAACCTTCCGCGAGGTCGGCAAACATGTCTTCCCCCTCGCCAAAGCCGAACGCGCCTCCATCACCTTCCCCGACACCGAGGCCAAGTTTATCCGCCTCACCTACCTCGACCACCACGCGCAGCAGGCGGGCAACTTCCCCAACACGTTTGCTTTCACGACCGAGGTGGAGGCGTATCGGGTGAAGTGAGGCCACTTACCGGGAGTTGAGCCATCTGCACAAGACTCGAACGGTGGCATGCATCATTGTAAGTTGCGGAGCGTTATGAAAATAAAGCGCCTGAAATCTTTTGGGCTGCTTTAAGCATCTGAATCGTGTTGGATATTTTTTGTTGGACTCTGGAGTCAGTGATGGGGTTTCCGTGGTTAGAGAATACAGTTTTAACGACTAGTTCGATGTTATCCTCGGTGAGCTTCCTCTTAAATTTGGGTGCATCGCCAGTGACCTTGATTAATCCGGCTTCATACGCATTCAAAATCCGAATTGTCTGACATCCATTCTGCGTTTTGGTTCCAGTTCTGTGATCAAACCACGGTCGGTGCTTAGGTCGTGTTTGAAAACCTGTCGATTGGCAAATCGGTGGTGATGGCGGAAAGGGCAGAGACGATGAAAAACCAACGCTTTGCATGGTGGGGGCCGCTCAAAGAGCGGCTCAAAAAAATGGTGGTCTGAAACTGGGCTGCAGACCTCCAGCAGGATTGGACATGGTGCTTGATGCGCTGTTCTACCGGCTGAGAAATGCAGGACCTTGGCGTGACCTTCCTGATGGCTTCGGTCCCTGGCGCACGATCTATGGCTGGTATCAGCAGCTGGCTCGGCAAGGGATCTGGGAGCGACTGCTGCGCCGATTGGCGTGCCGCTCCAAAAGCAGGATCCGACTGGTCGATGGCACGCATGTGGTGGTGCACCAATGCGCCGCCAATCCCGCCGGAGGAGCTCGGAAGCAGGCGATGGACCGCACGCGTGGCGTACGCAACACCAAGATCATGGCGCTGACCGACGGTCGGGGGCTGCCAGTGAAGCTGTTGCTCATCGAAGGCCAGGCTTACGAGGGCAAATATGTCATCCCGTTGCTCGAAGTCCCAGAGGGGCTGATGGTAGTGGGAGACAGCCGAGCGCAGCGAGACAGCCAGCCGCAGGCTGCCCGCAGGGGCAAGGCAAAGACGAGACAACGGCTTCGACAGCGCCCCTCTTCGCCGACAACTTGAGCAGCTTGGAGCCTCTCATTGCATTCCCAGCAAGTCGAACCGGCGCAAGAAGCGCAGGCTCAACAAGAAGCTCTATCGTCAGCGCTACAAGGTGGAGAACTACTTCTGCCGCCTGAAGCACTGTACCTAAGCAAACACGCGCCGCGACAAACTTGCCTCCCACTTCCTGGCTCTCATTCAGTTTGCTTCCATCATCGACTGGCTTCGGTATGGATGTTGAGGGTTTTCAAACACGGCCTAGTTCTGAACAAAAAATTGAAAAGCACGGCCTCGCAAGCACGCTCATTTTCCGCGCACCAGCACGACGCGGAAGCCGATGGTGTTCCGTCTCGTTTCCGGCGGCACCGGCATGCGGGCGGAAGCGAGCAGTTCTTCCGGCGCGGAGGTGCGCCAGTTGCCGCCGCGGGTGGTGCCGAGGGAAGGCTTGGCCGTCTCACCGGGTTTGGCGGCAGGAGCGGGCTCGTAATCCGTGTCCACCCACTCCGAGACATTGCCCGCGAGACCGCAGATGCCGCGCTCATTCAGCGGCAGCGCGGCCACCGGCGCGACGAAAGGATATTTGTCCTCATAACCGGCGATCGCGCTGTCCAGGCTGGCTTTGCGGGCGGAATTGATGTCGGCGAGATTGTCCACGTTGTTCGGCGGCGGCCAGTCGTAGCCCCAGGGGTAAACACCACGGATGCGACCGTTGCGCTCCTCGGGCGTGGCACCGCGTTCAGGCGGCAATCCGGCCGCACGGCTCCATTCCTCGTCAGTTGGCAGCCGGTAGGAGTCTTTTGGGCCGATGAGGCCGGCATTGCGCTCACGTTCCGTGAACCAGGTGCAAAACGCCCGCGCCTCATTGCGATCCACGCCCACCACGGGCAGCGCGCCGCCTTTGCCGCTGTCATCGACACGGCCGGGGCGGCGGGCCTGCGTGGCTTTGCAATACTCCATGTAGTCGCGGTGCCGGATCTCCCACGCGGAGATCATCACATCGCCCAGCGGCACGAAATTCATGCCGAGGCTGTTCTCCTTCCACTGACGGCCAAAGGTCACCGCCTTCCGCGTCTGCATGTCGGCAAAAAGCTCCGCCTGCTCCCCTTCCCGCACCTCACCTTCGAGCACGACGTCGGCGAAACCTTCCTCCCGCAGCTCAAACTCCACCGGCCCGGTGCGGACTCGCGGCAGTTCCAGCGGCGTCTCGCCGAGAAGCTGCTCGTGCTGATAGACGCGCACCTTCTCCGGCTGGCTGCGCACGATCACGCTGCCGTAGGTCTGGCGCTCCACACGCAGATGGAAGGCGCGCCAGTTTTTTTCCTCCTCAGGATCAGTCTCCACCTCGCGCCCGTCCGGCATCTCCTCGCCCGCAGGCTGTCCGCTCTCGACGAAATAAAACGGCTCCACCGCGTAGTGATGCTCCTGGCTCAAAAACGCCTCGCTGCGGTCACGATCCGTCAGCCAGTAGCGAAACGCCTCCGCGTCCCCGTCCGGCACGACCACGAGATAGGCCGTCTCTTTCCCCGGCTGGTAGCGCACCACCTTCCCCTCGAACGAGCGGCCGGTCGCCTCCAGAAAACGACGGAAAAACTTCATCTCCACCGGAACGGCGCTCAGATGACCTCCTGCGGCCGGCTTGAATTCCATGCCCAGGCTGTTCATCCAGCGCTCGCCCTTCTGCGGCAGACGTGAGGGCTCCATTTTCAGGTCAAACACCGCCGGTTTCTCATCCGAGGCGATGTGCTCGATCTCGATCTGTTTATGGCCAGCCAGCCGGAGTTGGTAAATCACCGGCACGCCCTCCGCAGGATTCAGTTCCAGCGGCGTCTCGCCCAGCTTCTCCTCCCCCGCAAAGACCACCGCGCCCGCCGGCATCGTCACGATCTTCAGCCGCGGCACACTGTTGTTCATCGCCACCATGGCCCGTCCGCGTTTGCTTTGCGCCAGCCACATGCCGAAGCCCACCGCCAGCACCAGCGCCACCGAACCGGCGGCAATCCATGACCACATTAGTTTGCGCGAGGACGGCAGCGGCTCGCCGCGCAGCGCCAGCGCCATTTCGCGCGCATTGACGAAGCGCCCTTTCGCCTTCGGCGCGCAGGCCGTGCAGATGGCATCCTGCAGCCTGCGCCACACCTCCAGATCCGCGCCCGACTCCGAGCACGAGGGCAGATCCGGGAAATCCAGCCGGTCTTTGCCCGTGCTCGCCTCATACAGCACCATGCCCAGGGAAAAAATGTCCGACGCCGCCGTCCCCGGCCCCTCGGGAGCCACAAAGCCCTCCGTGCCCACGAAACTGCGCTGCCCCAGCAGCGCCACCAGCCCGATGTCCGCCAGCCGGCACGCGCCATCGATGAAAATCAGATTCGACGGCTTCACATCGCGATGAATGAGCTGGTTCCGATGCAGGTAATCCAAGCCCTCCGCGATCGACGCCCCCAGCTTGATGCACTGCTCCGCCGGCACACGCTTCTCGCGCTTCATCTGCAGGCCCAGCGTGTGCGGCTTGTACGTCGCCGGATCGATGTCACGCCCGCGCTCCACATCATCCGCCAGCTCCATCACATAGTAATAAAAACCCTCCTGCTCGTTACGTCCCACCTGGAGGATCGGCACCAGCCCCTCGTGGCGGCGTGAGATCGGCTCGAAGCGCTTCAGCGCCTCAAACTCCCGCTCAAACGAGTCCGGTTTGTCATAATCCTCCCGCCACACCACCTTCACCGCCCGGAACACCCCGGTCACACTCCGCGCCAGCCACACCTCCCCAAACGCACCGCGTCCGATGAGGCGGAGCGTCTCATGATCGCGGATGTCCGGGGGCGTGCGTGGCGGAGACTGCATGCGGGAGGCTGGGATAGATGAATTACACCGCAGCCGCCTCCCCTTGTCGAGTTGCGATGTCACGATTTTCACAAGCGAATGCTTCGCCCTTGGCTCTCCGCCTTTCGCTCGTTAGCATCCGCGCATGAACCGCAAACGCCTCGGCCGCTCTGGCATCGTCGTCACCGACATCTGTATGGGAACCATGACCTTCGGCCTCCAGGCCGATGAGAAGACATCCTTTGCCATCATGGACCGTGCGCTGGACGCGGGGATCGACTTCTTTGACACCGCCGAGATGTATCCCGTGCCTCCCAGCGCCGAACTCTTCGGCGTGACCGAGCAGATCGTCGGCAAATGGCTCAAAGGCCGCACGCGTGGCGAGATCATCATCGCCAGCAAAGTCACCGGCCCCGGCCACGGCTGGTTCCGCCCGCCGATTCGCGGCGGTTTCACCGCGCTGGACCGCCGCCAGATTTTCCAAGCCTGCGAAGACAGCCTGCGCCGCCTGCAGACCGATTACATCGACCTTTACCAGACGCACTGGCCCGACCACGGCATGGAGCAGGAGGAAACGCTCACCGCTTTGACTAAGCTCATCGACCAGGGAAAAATTCGTGCCTGGGGCAGCAGCAATGAAACCTGCTGGGGCGTCATGAAAAACCTGTGGGAGGCCGAGAAGCACGGCCTCGCCCGCATGATGACCGTGCAGAACAATTTCTCCCTCATCAACCGCCGCTGCGAGAGCGAACTCGCCCAGGTCTGCCGTAAGGAAAACGTCAGTCTCCTGCCCTACTCGCCGCTCGGCGGTGGAGTGCTGTGCGGCAAATACAACGGCGGCGCGCTGCCAAAGGGCTCTCGCTTCACCGACTACATCCAGAACGGCGGCCCGCGTCAAAAACGCATGGCCGCACGCTTCGTGAATGAACGCAGCCTCGAAACCACCGCCCGCCTCCAGGTCATCGCCGCCGACCTTGGCGTCAGCGTCACCGCGCTCGCGCTCGCGTGGAGCAAGCAGCACGACTTCGTCGCCTCCACCATCGTGGGCGCCACCACCGTCGCCCAGCTCGAAGAAAGCCTCCCCGCCGCCGATCTCGTCCTCAGCGCCGAAACGCTGGCCCGCATCGATGAAATCGACGCCGCGATTCCGAATCCGATGACGGAGGACGGGCTGCGCAGGCTGTAGCCCCTGATGCGGGGTTGCACAATTCCGCGGATGATTGGATGATACAGCATGCTCACCGCAACCGTCACCGACTTCATGGCCGATGTGGCCTCCTACCTCGCCCGCGTGGAGCAGGGCGAGCAGGTCTGCCTGACGAATCACGGGCAGATCAAGGCCCGGATCGTTCCTGACCGCCCCGTGGTGCGTGCAGTTCTAGAACGGGCCGAGGCCTTGCGCGCAGAAATCAGCCATGGCAGCACCGGAGATGACTGGAGCGCCGCCGACTACCTTCATGCCGGCCGCCGCGAGTCATGAATCTCGTGGCTGATGCCAGTTCCGCCCTGGGTCTCGTCCTGCCAGGCCATGATCCGGCGGTGACCCAGAAGTTTCGGGACCATCTCCTGCTCGGCGACGACATTCACGTTCCCAGCCTGTGGTATCTCGAAACACTCAATGTGCTGCTCGTGCGCGAGCGGCGAAAGAAAATCACCCCAGTACAGCGCGATGAAGCCATCTCCATTCTGCATGGTCTGCCCTTGCTCAAGGAAGCCGCATGTGCTGATCACATCTCCCGCATCCTGCAGTTGGGATGCCGTCATTCACTGAGCGCGTATGACGCCTGCTACCTGGAGCTTGCCATCCGCCTCGCTGCGCCACTGCTGACAGCGGATGATTCCCTGCGTGCCGCCGCTTTGGCGGAAGGCGTTCTGCTACTTTGATCACGCGATGGCGAAGCCCAATTGAACCGCACTCCCATCCATGGGTCTTTTTGATTTCTTCCGCCGGTCACCCAAGCCATCATTAGCCACGGCAGCAGGTGGTCGTTACGCTGGCCGCCCACTGCTCATCTTGCTCGAAAACTATGTCCTGAGCGCCATCGGAACTCTCGCGCCGGACAAGGATCAATTGGTGGCATCGATCACTCAGCGAATTTTCGGAGGCGGCACCGATTGGCGCACCACGCTGCGCACAACCTTGCAGCTTGGCGATTCTCTGGACGAGTCTCTGCGGCGGATGTGGGCCGAAAATCAGCAACAAGCCCAGCAGGCGGGTGTCACACTCAGCCCCGAGGAGTTTGCCCGCATGATCGCCGACCAAAACTTCGCTCATCTCCTCACGGCGGCGTCGAACTGACCACGCAGCCATCCTTCAAGCGGCTCTTGATTTGAAGAGGCATGCTGGAATGATGCCCCACGATCTCATGAAACTCATCCATTCCACGTTGCTGCTTTTCTCTGCCGTCGTCTCACTTCAAGCCGTCACGCCCGAAGGGAAACAGAAACTCGTCCTGATCGCTGGGAAACCGTCGCATCCGCCGGGGATGCATGAGTTTCGCGCCGGAACAATGCTTTTGGAAAAATGCCTCGCCAGCGTGCCAAATCTCGTCGTGGACCGGCATGAGATGGGCTGGGTGAGCGACGAAAAGACCTTCGAGAACGCGGACGCGGTGGTCATTTACGCGGATGGCGGCGGCAGGCATCCTGCGGTGGTTGACGGGCATCTCGAAACGCTGCGCAAGCTGATCGCGAAAGGCGTTGGCTTTGGCTGCATGCACTACGGCGTGGAGATCGTGCCAGATCAGGCGGGCAAAGAGTTCCAGGAATGGCTCGGCGGGCACTACGAGAACGCGTATTCGTGCAATCCGATCTGGGACGCGAACTATGCCGAACTGCCGCAGCATCCGGTCACCCGCGGCGTGCAGCCCTTCACCACGAAGGACGAGTGGTACTTCCACATGCGCTTCCGCCCGGCCTTCGGTCACGGTGTGAAGGCCGCCGAGGATGGCGCGGCCAAATTCGCGCCGATCCTCGTCGCCACGCCGACGGATGCGACGCGTGACGGTCCATATGTTTACCCGAAAGGCCCGTATCCGCACATCCAGGCCGAAAAAGGCAGCCCGGAGACGATGATGTGGACGATCGAACGCGCCGACGGCGGACGCGGCTTCGGCTTCACCGGCGGCCACTTCCACTACAACTGGGGCAACGACAACGTGCGCAAGGCCGTGCTGAACGCGCTGCTGTGGGTGACCAAGGTCGAGGTGCCGGAAAAAGGCGTCGAATCGACCGTGACAGCGGAGGACCTGAAACAGAACCTCGACCCCAAGAACGCGCCGAAGCCCAAGAACGCTGGCATCGAAACTCCGCGCGTGTTTGAGCGCGGCAAGGCGGCGGCTTCAGCTTCCTGAGCCGGCAAATCAGTCCTTCTTCTCTTCCAAAGCTTGCTCAAGGGCGCGCCAGGCGAGCATGGCGCACTTCACGCGCTGGGGGAACTTTTGCACGCCTTCGAGCAGGATGAGTTCTCCGAGCGCGTCCTCATCCTGCGGGCTGCCATCGCCCATCACGACGCGACGGAAGTCCTCGCGCATGGTGGCGGCCTGTTCGCGGGACTTGCCCTTGATCTTCTGCGTCATCATGGAGGCGCTGGCCTGGCTGATGGCGCAGCCCTGGCCGGTGAATTTGAGGTCCTCGATGAGGCCGTTGTCAGCCAAACGCAACCACACATCGATCTCGTCGCCGCAGGAAGGATTGTCGCCATGCGCATGGAGGCAGGGCGGCGGGATCTCGCCGCGATTGCGTGGATTCTTCGAGTGATCGAGGATCACCTGCTGATAGAGGTCGCGGAGTTCGTCGGAGAGGGGCATCAGGTGAAGAATTTACGCGCGGCATGCAGCACTTCGACGAGTCGATTGATCTCCTCGATGGTGTTGTAGAAATAAAAGCTGGCGCGGGTGGTGCCGGGGACCTTGAATCGCTTCATCAGCGGCTGCGTGCAGTGATGCCCTCCGCGCATGGCGATGCCGTGGCTGTTCGCGAACTCGACCAGGTCATGCGGATGGGCGTAATCCAGATGGAAAGCCACCAGCGAGCCCCGCTGGCCGGACTGCGGGCCGAGGATGCGGATGCCGGGAATCTCGCTCATGCACTGCACGGCGTAGTTGGACAGATTCAGATCGTGACGGTGGATGTTTTCGAGGCCGATGGTCTCCAGGTAGTCGATGGCGGCTCCAAGCCCGATGACGCCGGCGATGTCGGGTGTGCCAGCCTCAAAACGCGCTGGCGGCGGCTTGTAGGTGCTGCCTTCGAGCGTGACCGAGAGGATCATCTCGCCCCCGCCGTGCCACGGGGGCATTTTTTCGAGCAATGCCATGCGGCCATAAAGCACACCGATGCCGGTGGGGGCGCACATCTTGTGTCCGGAGAAGACGAGGAAGTCGCAGCCGATCTCCACCACGTTCACCGGCATATGGCCGACGCTTTGCGCACCGTCGAGCAGCGTCACCGCGCCAAGGGCCTTCGCCCTGGCGCAAAGTTCGCGGGCGGGATTGATGGTGCCGAGAGAGTTTGAGATGTGGACGAAGGCAAAGAGCTTCACCTGCTCGTTTAGCAGCGAGTCGATGGCGGCGGGATCGAGCGTGCCGTCATCGAGCACCGGGATGTGCTTCAAAGTGGCTCCCGTGCGCTGCGCGAGAAGCTGCCAGGGCACCAGATTGCTATGATGCTCCATGCCGGTGACGAGGATGACATCCCCGGGCCGCAGGTTCTGCACGCCCCAGGTGTTCGCGACAAGGTTGATGCCCTCCGTGCAGCCGCGGGTGAAAATGATCTCGTCCTCGGAAGCGGCGCCGATGAAACGGGCGGCCTTTTTGCGAGCCGCCTCGAAGGCATCCGTGGCACGCGCGCTCAGTTCATGCAGCGCGCGATGAACGTTGGCGTTGTCCCGTTCATAGTAGTGGGTCAGCGCGCTGATCACCGCACGCGGCTTCTGGCTGCTGGCCGCGCTGTCGAGATAAACGAGCGGATGACCATTCACCTGCTGGTCGAGAATGGGAAAATCAGAGCGGATGCGGTGCCAGTCCATGATCTCGGACCCCCGCCCTTAGCGGGCCGCCATGCTTTGACGAGGCGCGACACCCGCCGGAGAACGACCCGCATAAATGCCGCGGCTTTCCACCTGGCGGGCACGATCCTGAACTGAGGCGGGCTTGCCGGCCTCGGGACCGGACTCGGCGAAGAAGCCCATTGCCTGCGATCCAATGCCGTCCAGCATTCTCACGGGAAAGCTGTTCATCAAACCCTGGAAGGTCTGGCAACTGGTGAGGCCAGCGGAAAGAACAACAAGGAGTGCGGCGCGAGAATATCTCATTAAGAGCCTGTTTATCATGACGGGAGGGTTCTGTAAACAACAAGAATTCAGCGTCTCAGGGCATATCCGGAATGCTCCACCAGCAGTTCCTGCCGGGTTTGATGCGCCCCCTTGTTTTCCACCTCTCGCGCCCGCGATTCAACCGCGCTGCTACCACGCTCCTCCGCCATCATGAGCAGCGGTGCAAGCCTGAGGGCCGTGTTGATCAACTGGCAATTGGTCAGCAGAAAACAGGCGCAGGCCGCTAGGAAGAGGCGATTTAACAAAAACATTGGCTGTGTTTATCACATCGCCGGCATTCTGAGTAAATTATTTTGTCCTCAGGAAGGTGAATAAGGTGTGGCCGCCCAGGTTTCACTTCCCCAGCAAAAACGCGATCAAGTCACTCATCTGCTCTTTGGAGATCGCGGCTTCGAGACCATCCGGCATCAGCGTGCGGTCGAGGCTCTTCATGTCTTTGATGGCGCTGCGGGAGAGGGTTTCTTTGGCTCCGCCCATCATGGCGAGGACGATGGCGTCGCTGGTTTCGTTTTGGATGAGGCCGCTGAGGGTTCTTCCGTCCTTCGTCTCGACCGAGTAGGCGCTCCAGCGGGCTTCGAACATGCGGTTGGGATCAAGGATATCGCTGAGGAGGGCTTCGGGGGGCTTCACTTTCACGTCGGAGAGCGGCGGGCCGACATCGACGCCGAGCTGGCCGTGCTTGTGGCAGGTGATGCAGATGGTGGCGAAGACTTGCTGGCCTTTTTTGGCATCGCCGGGCTTTTTGGCGGCGTCGAGGTAGCTGGTGACGACCTTGGCGCGGTCGGTGTTGGCCTCGCCGAAGAGTTTTTTGGCGAGTTCGGCCATTTCGCCTTTGCCGCGTTGGTAGGCCCAGCGTTTTTCGACATCGACCCACGCGGTGGGGAACTCGCCTTTGTCCATGCGCTTGAAGAGTTCGAGCGCGGTGGTGGCGTTGGCGGTGAGGATGGTCACGAGGTCGCGTTTCAAAGCGGGACCGGCTTTGGGCAGCAGGTCGTAAATGAGCGGCGAGGTGCTGGTGGCGCTGAATTTCTTCAGCAAGGCCACGGCGGCGGTGGTGAGTTCGGTGGGCTGGTTGCTGGTGAGCAGGTTCTTCATCACCGGCTCGACGGCGGCCCATTTCCGCGAGGCCAGCAGTGGCAGCACGGCGAGGCGTTGATCAAGCGGTGCCTTCGAGTCGGCGATGATGGTGTCGATCTTCGTTTGAAGCGCGGCGATCTCTTTGGCGGCGTCTTCGTGATCTTTCGGGAGCTTGGCGAGGCCTTGGAGCAAGGCGGGTTTCCACCAGAGGAGTTCGCCGGGTTCTATCTTCAAGACACTGAGTAGCTTCTCGATGTCTGGAGCGTGCTTTGCGGCGATTGATGCGCTGGCGAACGAACGGATCGTGTCGTTGCGGTTCGCTGAGTAGGTTTTCGAGAATCGCTCATCGGCTAGCAACTGAGCCAAAACATGGCCTGCGGTGTAGGTGCTGGATGAAAGGGCGGCTTTGGCCATCCAAGGGTCTTCGGGATATTGGCAAATAGCATCGGTGCGAATAGCGAGATGCTGACCATCGGGTTGATCATCGGCATCAAGCTTGAGGAGCAGCTTGTTAAAGATGATGCGTCCCGCGTGCTCTTTGAGGGCTGGGAAGTGTGGTGCAGCCGTCCCGGCTGTCTTTAAAGCGGAGGAGGTGATCAACTGGCCCTTCTTCGGCACCACACGCCAAATCCGCCCATGATTCTCGCCTTGGCGCATGTCGTGGGTTTTGACGAACTCCTCGGGGAAGAAGCGGGCGTGGTCGATCCAGCGGCGGTAGATGTCGCAGATGTAGATGGCGCCGTCGGGGCCGGTGGTGAAGTTTACGGGGCGGCTCCATTCGTCGCTGCTGCGGAAGAACTCGGTGCGGTCGCCGACGCGGGTGGCTTTGAGCGAGGCGCCGTTGGGTTCGATCTTGTAGCGGGTGACGAGCTGGCCGGTGGGATCGGGGACGAAGACGTTGTTTTTGAGTTCGGGCATCAAGTGGCCGCGATAGACGCCGAGGCCACTGCAGGCGGTGTTCGTGCCGGCGTGGGCATCGGCGGTGGTGTGGGTGATTTGCAGCGGATAGACACGGGTCTCCGCGCCGGGCGTGGCGATGTCTTCATGCACCTGCGTGATGCCAGCGTGCGGATTCCGCAGCATGGCCTCGTAGGGCATGACGGTGAACATGAGCGGGTTGCGGTTCGAGCAGTAGAAGTGATGGCCGTAGTCGTCGAACGCGCCGCCGTATTGGCCTTTGCCGCCGGTGGGCGTGATCTCGCCGGTCTTGGGGTTCCATTTGAAGTTGGAGCCGCTGATGTTTGTAGCCGGGGGCAGTGACCCCGGCTTGGGGACGTTCGTGCCGGGATCAGTGCCCCCGGCTACAGCAGTTACGGGATAGATTTCCCGTGCATCGAGGCCGTTGTTGAAATGCACGCAGCCATCAGGGCCCCAACGCGGGGCGCTGACTTGGAGCTGGCTGTGCTTCGGATTGAAGCCGCGGATGAGGGGCTTGATGAGGTCGGCTTTGTTGTCGCCGTCGGTGTCTTTGAGGAAGAGAATCTGGCTGCGGGTGGTGGCGATGAGGCCGCCGTCGTAGGGGAGGAGGCCCTGCACGTTGTCCATGTGGTCGGCAAAGGTCACGGCCTTGTCCATGCGGCCATCGCCGTTTTCGTCGGTGAGCAATTGAATGCGCGAGAGCCATGGATCGCCGGGATTCGGCGGGCCGAGCGGGTAGTCGCGCATGTCGGCGACGAATAGGCGGCCTTTTTCGTCCCAAGTGGCCTCGACGGGATCGAGCACGAGCGGTTCGGCGGCGACGAGTTGCACCTCATACGGCCCGTCGAGCTGAATGCGCTTCATGCTTTCTTCGGGCGAAAGAGCCTCACTTTGACCATCGCGCACCGCGCCGATGTCGCTGCCGCCGCTGGCCTGGATGGCGGACCATTTCTCTTTGAATTCGCCGAGCGGATACAGCTCATAGCGACGCACGATCATCTCCGCGCCCTCGGTTTGGAGGAGGATTTTCCCTTCGGCGGGTTTGCAATCGAAGGCCTCATTGATGAGCGCGCCGTTGACGAAGTATTGCAGCGTGTCGCCTTTGGCGATGACTTCGAGGCGGTTCCACTCGCCGCTGGGGCTTTCGACATCGTTCTTGCCACGAAAGCCAACGGTGTCGCTCCAGTCTTCGTCGCGGCCACGCCAGTTGATGCGGCCTTTGGTGACGGTTTGGCGTGGTGCGCCTTGTTTCCAAATCTTCTCCTTATCGCGGTCGAGCACGAACTCGGCGGAGAGCGATGTGGTGAGCTCGGTGCCATCGGCGAGCTTCGGTGAGAGCACCAAGATGTCACCCACACCGCCTTCGATGATCTGGGCCTCGATGCTGGCCATCCAGGTGTCGCTGTAGGCACCGTGCGGGCCGTAAGCGTGGAGGAGGATGCCGTTGTCCTTGGCTTTCTTTTCACGGGCTCCCCAAGTCTTCGTGCCCCATTTGAATTCGATGACGAGATGGTAGTCGCGGTAGTTTTCCTTGGTGGCGACATAGCCGTAGCCGCGGCCGCTGATGTTGAAGGTGCCATCCGCAGCGAAGGTCCAAATGTCCTTCGGCGCATCGTGGAAGTCCATTTTCGGATTGACGTGGTAGTCCACGTTGCCGGACTTGATGACTTCGAGGAGGTCTATCTTTTTCGTCACCGGTTGGGCGGTGCAAAGGACGGAAGAGACGCAAAGGGCAGAAAGGACGAAGCGGCGCATGGCGAGGATACGAAAGAAACGATCCTCGATTTGCCGTGCCAGACGCGAATGCGCCCAATCTTGGTGCTTTTGTGCTTACGAGAGCTTGTTGCGGAAGTCCTCGTAGCCAAAACGGCGCACGACATGGTATTGCTTTGCCTCCGCATCGTAGATGGCGATGTCAGGATGCGGCACGCCGTTGAAGGTGGTTGTCTTCACCATCGTGTAATGCGCCATGTCGGCGAAGACGAGCCGCTGACCGACACGCAACGGCTCGGGGAACGAGAAACCCTCGATCACATCGCCCGCGAGGCAGGTGGGGCCACCGAGGCGATACTCATGCGCGAATTCGCCCGTTTTGCCTGCTCCGAAGACGTGCGGGCGATAGGGCATTTCCAAACAGTCCGGCATGTGCGCGGTGATGGAGATGTCGAGGATCGCGGTGGGAACCGGCGTCGGCACGATGTCCTGCACCTCTGCGATGAGATAGCCGGTGTTCAGACCAGCGGCCTCGCCGGGTTCGATATAGACTTCTTTGCCCCACTTCTCGCGGAAGGTGCGGAGGACACGCACGAGGAGCTCCACGTCATAGTCGTTGCGCGTGATGTGATGACCGCCGCCCATGTTCACCCATTGCACCTGCTCGATGAGGTGGGAGAACTTCGCTTCAACCGCGGCGACGGTGCGCTCCAGCACATCGGCGTCCTGCTCGCACAAGGCGTGAAAGTGCAGGCCCTCGATGCCGGTCCAATCTTCGCCTTCCAGCGAATCGGCTCGAATGCCGAGACGGCAGCCGGGCGAACAAGGATCGTAGAGCGACACCTCGACCTCGGAATGCTCCGGATTCACACGGATGCCCGGGCTTGGCGCATGACCGGCGGCCTTTGCGGCATCGATCGTCGGCTTGTGCTTCCGGAACTGGGCAAGCGAGTTGAAGCTGAGATGATGGGCGATGGGGATGATCGCGCGCATCTCCGCCTCCTTGAACGACGGCGCATAGACATGCACCTCCTTGCCAAATTCCTTCGCGAGCAACGCCTCATGCAGGCCGCTGGCGCAGCAGCCGCTCAAATACTCGCGCATGATCGGAAACACGCTGAACATCGAGAAGCCCTTCAGCGCGAGAAGCACCTTCGCGCCCGACTCACGCTGCACGGCGGCAAGTTTCTCCATGTTTTTGCGCAGCAAGGCCGTGTCCACCACGTAGGCGGGCGTTTGGATCGCGTTGATGTCGAAGGCCGGGAAAGGCTGCTCGTAAACGTGTGGAGGCGTGAAGTCGGTGAAGGCCATGCGAGTGGATGGGAGAGCGAAAGTGAGTCAAGAAGGAGATCAATGACGAAACCAGAATGACGAATGAGGAATCAATGTCGAAGCTCGAATGAGCCAATATCGACCTTCATCCTCATGCCTATCCCGTGCTTGGGCATTGGGGCTTCATTCGACATTCCTCATTCTGGTTTCGTCATTCCTTAGCGCTGCACTTTGGCGTCACCGCCTTCGGCGAGCTTCTGCACTTCGACAAACGTCGCCATGCTGGTGTCACCAGGTGTCGTCATCGCCAGCGCGCCATGCGCGGCACCGTAATCAACGGCCTTCTGCGCATCGTTCTCGACCAGCAGGCCGTGAATAAGGCCGGCAACGAAGCTGTCACCTGCCCCGATACGGTCCAGGATGTCGAAACGCGGGTAATTGCGACTGCGATGGAACTTTCCGCGATGCCAGCACAGCGCGCCCCAGTCGTTGATGCTGGCGGTGTGCACGCGGCGCAGCGTGGCGGCGATAGTGTGCAGGTTGGGATACTCGGCGGCGAGTTTCTCCATCATCGGGCGCAGTTTGGCATCCTCGGAGGCGAAGATGTCGTTCGAATCGCTCGGAACAGCGGAGGCAGAAGGCGGATCGTCGCTCAGAACACCTATCATCACATTCACGTAAGGAGCGAGACGGCGGTTCAGCGCCTGCGCCGCAGGAAAGCCGCCGCGCTCCTGCCAGAGTGAGGGACGGTAGTTCAAATCATAGCTCACCGTCACGCCGTGCTTCTTCGCCGCCTCGCAGGCCTGGATGGTGACCTCGGCGGTCGATTCGGACAATCCGGCGAAGATGCCGCCGGTGTGCAACCATTTGCAGCCCAAGGTGCCGAAGAGATGATCGAAGTCGAAATCGCCCGGCTTGATCTGCGACGCGGCGCTGTTGCCACGATCCACGCTACCTTTGGCGCCACGAACGCCGAAGCCACGCTCGGTGAAGTTGATCGGATTGCGCACACGCTTCCCCATGCCGTCGTAAGGCACCCATTTGATGAGCGAGGTGTCCACGCCGCCCTGAAGGATGAGGTCTTCAATGAGACGTCCGATCTCATTGTCGGCAAACGCCGACAGGATGCCGCTGCGCAGGCCAAAG
The DNA here is from genome assembly GCF_044236155.1 of Prosthecobacter sp. Taxonomy (GTDB): domain Bacteria; phylum Verrucomicrobiota; class Verrucomicrobiia; order Verrucomicrobiales; family Verrucomicrobiaceae; genus Prosthecobacter. The sequence goes on along the minus strand of NZ_JBIIHA010000013.1, from coordinate 74,040 downwards.
CAACGACGGGCACCGCGTGCCACGTTGTATTCGCCGCCGCCTTCCCAGGCCGTGAACTGACGCGAAGTGCGCACGCGTCCTTCGCCTGGGTCGAGGCGCAGCAGGACTTCACCGAGAGAAAGCAGATCGTAGGCAGGTTGGGCAGGCATGGGGCGGCCAGATATGGCGTGTCGTGCGAGAATCTCCAGCGGCAATTCACTCCGTGCTGGCGTTTGCCTCCCGCAAGAAACTCATGCAATCGTCGCCGCGTGAACTTCCGTCTCCTCAGCACCGCCATCGTCTTCATTTCCGTCACAATCCACGCCGCGGATCTTTATTTCCCACCGCCTGACAGTGAAGGAGGCTGGCGTGAGGCGAAAACGGAGAAGGAGTGCCGCGACAAGGCAGGCATGGATCTCTCGAAGCTGGAGACGGCCTTCATTCTCACCGATCGCAGCACGGCGCATGGCGGGCTCGTGGTCGTGCGCAATGGCTGGCTGTGTTTCGAGCGCTACTTTGGCCGGGCCAACCGCAATGCGAACCCCGATATGGCCTCCACGGGCAAGGGCTTTTGCAGCATCGCCTGCGGCATCATGCTGGAAGAGTTCAAAGACAAGATTCCCGAGGGTCTCGACACGAAAGTCTTCACTGAAAAGTATCTGCCCGAGGCCTTCCCGCTGAATGATCCGCGCAAGGCGGACATCACGCTCGGCCAGCTACTCTGCATGACCGCCGGTTACTGGGGCGAGGGCCAGACACCCACTGGCTACGTCAAAGGCGATCCCAAAGCGAAGCCGCTGAAGCCAGTGCCAGGACAGAACATCCGCGATCTCGACCAATCCTCGCTCAAGGTGCCGCTGTGGTGCGATCCGGGCGCGGGTTACTCGTATTCATCACCCTCTCCGCACATCGCCAGCATCGTGCTGCGTCATGTCACGGGCATGGAGTTGAAAGATTACATCGACACGCGCCTGGCGAAGCCGCAGGGCTGGGGCGCGTGGGATTACTGCCTGCATCGCGGCGATTTCGTCATGCCACATGCCAATGGCGCCGGCAGCACCGCCCTTCACGCCACCGACGCGGCGCGGTTCGGCTACTGCCTCGCCCATGACGGCAAATGGAAGGACAAGCAGCTCGTTCCGCCGGATTACATCAAAAAGTGCCAGACGTGGAGCCCCTACAACCCGCACACGCCCTTCAGCCTGCAATGGGAACACAACGCCGACGGTCATGTGGCCGGAGCGCCGAAGGATGCGTTCTGGAAAAGCGGCGCGGGCGGCTTCTGCCTCTACGTCATTCCTTCGCTCGACCTCGTGATCTACAAACTCGGCGGTAAAACCGGCCAGTATGATCCGACGCTCACGCGCATCCCGCAGCCGAAGCCCGACACCAGCCGTGACACCTGGGAGGCCTTCCCCGGCAGCGCGTTCATGGAAGGCTCAGGCGCTTCATCGCTGAACCGCATTCTTGAAATGGTCTGCGCGGCCGTGCGCATCGATTAACGCACATTGTCATCAACTTACATGCCCGCTTGACCACTCGGAGCCTGTCGGGACACTCGCCATACTTTGCCGAACCAAACCATCATGACCAAATCCATCGCCCTTGCCCTTCCCGCCCTGTTTCTTCTGAGCTGCGAAAGCAGCAAGCCTGAGCCCAAGAAATCCGCCCCACCGCCGCCCGCTCCTGCTCCCGTGGTGCCGGCGGCGCCGCCACCAACCACCGTCGGCAGCATCCACACCACCGCGTCGGGATTGCGCTATGAGGTTCTGCAGCGCGGCACCGGCACCGTATCACCCACGGCCACCGACAACGTGACCGTCCACTACCACGGCACGCTGCAGAACGGGACCGTGTTCGACAGTTCGGTGCTGCGCGGACAGCCGACGAGCTTCCCGTTGAACGGGGTGATTCCAGGTTGGACCGAAGGCGTGCAACTCATGAAAGTGGGCGACAAGTTCAAGTTCACCATCCCTTCCAACCTCGCCTACGGTGGAAACAGCCCCAGCCCGGCCATCCCGCCGTTCAGCACGCTGGTGTTCGAGGTCGAACTGCTCGCCATCAACGGCAGCACTCTCTGATTCTCAGTAATAAACCATGCTGCCTGCGCCGGTTTAGCGCAGGAGCCAAAAGAACACCACCGCCACCAAAGTGGGAGGCAGCGCGCCTAGGAAGAGGCCCAGCGGGCTGATTCCTTCGCCTTGGAATGCCCGGCTTGTCTGCAAAATACCCGCCCCGGCCGGATTCGGGGCGTTGGCGATGACCGTCAGACCGCCGCCAGTGACGGCTCCGGCGACAAGGGCGTATTTCAAATCATGTGTGATACTTTCCACCAGGCTGCCTAAGTAGGTCAAAGCGGCGTTATCGGTGATCGCGGTGAGTCCTGTGGCACCAAAGTAGAGAGTGGCACCATCGAGCCCGCTGATCAGAGGCTTGAGCCACCATGACTGAAGCGAGCCAAGAGTGACCAGGCCGGCAAGGAAAAACCCCACGAGCAGGCCTTCGCGCAATTTCAAACCGTCCTGAAACTCCCGCGTGGCGGTGACGAGTCCGAGAAAGAGCATGAACACACCAAAAAACACATCCGGGTGATGCGCGAAGAAAACGATGGAACCAAGGAATACCACGTGCAGCACCGTGAGCCACATGGGGATGGGCTGCGGCTCCTGATGATGAACCTCGACAGCGGCGATTTCCCGGCGAAACACCCAGCCGACGAGCGCGGTTGAGGCCATGCAACTCGCGGCGGCTTTCCAGCCAAAGGTGGTGAACATGAACGTCATGTCCCAGTTCCACTTCACCGCAACCATCAGCACCGGCGGGGCGGCGAAATGTGTGAGCGTGCCGCCGATGGACACATTCACAAAAAGCAGACCCAGCGTGGCATAGGCAAGCCTCGGTGTGATTCCGCGGTCGAAATAGCGCCTTTTTAAAAGGATGGCGAGCAGCGTCATCGCCGCGGGCTCCGTGATGAAGGACCCAAGAAGCGATCCAAACGAAAGCGCCGACAGGTAGAAGGCCATGTTTTCTTTGAAAGGCAGGAGCCTCGCGATCATCGAGATGAGTGCCTCCGCCAGCCGCACCACGGGCCGCGTGGCCGCCACGACCATCACCACAAGGACAAACTTCGGCTCGGTGTAGTTCAGGCTTTCGATGTAATGCACCGCCTCGTGCACGCTGCCTTTGAGCACCGTGATGCCCGCGAAGAGAGCCGCCGCCCACAGGCCAAAGACAACCTCGGTTTCCGCCATGAAATGCAGCATGTTTTCCTGGACAGAACCCTTTGGAAACCGGTGCGCCCAATGCGCAAAACGCTTCACTGAAAACGTGTGCAGCACGGACAGCGCAAAGAGCGCGCTGGCGAGGATTTCGATCGGGGAGGCAGTCATATGAGTTAATTTAAGGGAGGATAGGAAATTCAGCCGCATGGGGCGCGAGGAGATGATAAATCCTGAATCCTCCGGCGATAACACCGAAGAACATCAGCAGGGCGAAGGCTTTCAGCATCCAGGCGGGTGTCGGTGCCGTGATCTGACCGCGTGAGGTGAAATGCCCGACGAAGTTTTCGCCGATCCACTCGGCTTTGATCCAGAAGACGCAGCCAAGCACGAAGATCGCAGCCGTTATGACGCAGGTCTTAACGAGTTCGGACTCGGCTATGGTGGACCAATCAGGATTCATTAGTGTGTCAGATAGATGGATTCAATGAGCAGCACCGCCCGCGTTCAGCGTCATCGCCACATACACGGCATACAGCGCCAGCAGCACAAATCCACGCCAGCGGCCTAGCGAGCCGCCTTTGCCCGGAAGAATCATCAGCGTCGTGACGATGCCGAAAACAAGGCTGGGCAGGACTTCCGGCGCCTTCACCTCGTAGGGCTGGATGAACGCCGCCACGGCGGCGATGAAAACGACATTGAAGATGTTGCTGCCAAGGATGTTGCCCAAACCGACATCATGATGACCGCGCATGCGTGCGATGAGCGTGGTGGCGAGTTCAGGGGTGCTCGTCGCAGCGGCCACCACCACGGCACCGACGACAAACGGGCTCCATCCGAGCGCCTCCGCCACGCCTTTGCCGCCGCGCACGACAAACTGCGCGGCGCAAATGAGCAGGCCAAGCCCGAGAACGAGGACAAAGATCGTCTTTCCAGGAGAAACAGGCTCGCCGGACTCCTGCAAGGCCGCCGCGTGCCTTCGCGCATGCCGAACGACCAGGCACAGCCAGGCAACAAACACGGAAATCATGATGACCGCGTCCAGACGCGAGAACCAGCCGTCATAAAGCAACGCATACACCAAGCCAGGCACGAGCAGGCTCATGAACCAATCCCGCCTCACGCCGTCATCCTCAACCCTCATGCCGGAGAGCGCGAGCACGATGGCAAGCACGAGCGAGACGTTGGCCACATTGCTGCCAAGCACGTCACCGAGCGATATCTGCGGCAAGCCTTCCAACGCGGCATGGATGGCGACGAACAGCTCCGGCGAGGAAGTGCCGAACGCGGCGACGGTGACTCCGATGACCGCTGACGGCCAGCGCAGCCAGCGGGCGAGGCCCACACCGCCCTTGACAAAAAATTCTCCGCCGAACCAGGCGAGCAGCACGCCCGCAAGGAGCAGTAAAAGCGAGTTTTGCATGAAAAGGCGGATGAATGGACTACTCCCGCACCACCAGCACGCTGCAAGGTGCCTGCCGCGCGACTTTCTCCGCCACGCTGCCGAGCAGGGCATGCTTCAGGCCTGAGTGGCCGTGGGTGGGAATGAGAACAGCATCCACTTTTTCGTCCGCAGCAGTCTGGCAGATCACTTCGGCAGGACGGCCATCCTTCACGAGCACGCGGATGTTTTCAGCGTTGGGGAAGTGTTCGGCGGCCAGCTTCTTCAAGCCGTGTTCCGCCTCGTGGCGCATGCGCTCATGCAGGTCGCCGGTTTGCACGCGCAGTCCTTGATAGGCCGGCTCGGTGACGTGCAGCAGGACGACCTCCAGGCCGGAGCGCTGCCCCATCGCACCAGCGGCCCGCAATGCCGGCAGCGAACAATCAGAGAAATCCGTCGGCACGAGAACTTTCCGCCAGAGGTCGGGAGAGGATGGTCTGCTCATAGTTCATTCATGAATGGACGGCACCTTTTCCGGGAAAAGTGATTCTTCGGCCCGGAAACTGCCTTCCTCTCCGCTCCACAGAGCCGGAATCGCCAGTTCATCACGAGGAAAGAGGTCGGTGTTTGGTGCCGGGAGCGATGCGCGGTCAAAGTCAGGCCCGAGCACGATCCGGGGAGTCTGCGGATCAAGATACGGCGCCAGCAGCCGCGGAAGATCTATGCCTGCCATCGCAAAATGATGCCGGTACTCCAGATGGCCGAGCCGCAGCCTGAGCGTGTCCGCATCCCAGGGCACAGGCTGGCTGCTGCCGATGAGAATGTGCGGCAGCACCAGCACATGCGGGAAAACGCTCGCGAAGGTGTTACTCACACGGTCCGTCGGAGCCCAGGTGACGGCGAAGCCGCCGGGCTTGAGGCGGCTGAGCAGCAGACGGAAGTATTCCTCGGAGTAAAGATTCCCCGAATGCGCGCTGGTGGGCCGCAGCGCATCAGCCTCGATGATGTCAAAGCGCCTCCCGGTTGTCATGAGATACCGCCGCCCGTCGCCGGTGACATGCTGGATCCGCCCGTCCTCCAGCAAAGCGCGCACTCCCGCATATCCTGACTCCTCGGCATGCAGGCGCAGCGTTTCGAGTTCCGCGCCGATGATCTCCACACAGATGATGCTTTTCGTCTCGATGCGTGATGCTGCGCTGAAGAGCGTATCGCCCGATCCCAGGCCGATGATGGCGATGTCCTCGGGTTTCGGATGCATCATCGCAGGCAGCGCCCCCAGCACGCTGTGGATGCCGCCGAAAGGAATCCAGCTCTGGCCGATGCCGTTGACAAAGACCACGATCGCCGCGGCCGAATCATCCGGCGGCGGTTTTTTTAGAACTGAGACGCCCGCTCCATCCTCCGCCAGATGAATCCGCTCCGGCGCGACACCATGCGCACGCGCCCACAAGGCTGGATTGCCGGGAATCACCGCCATCGAGACCACGGCGAGGATGATGAAGACCCATTTGCCACCATAAGCTTTGATGCCGCCGGGAATGACCAGCATCATCACGCCGAAGATCGTGCTCAGCAGTACCAGCAGCCTCAGCGTCATCGACGTGCCGAGCCATGGCAGCAGGCAGGTGCCCACCAACAACGCGCCGAGCATGCTGCCGGCAATGTTGGTCGCCTGAATCCAGCCAACACGGCGTCCTGCGAACGCGAGATCATTCTGCGCGACTCTTTGCAGCATGGGGTAGCTCATTCCCATCAAAAAAGTGGGCGGGCCGATCATCAACACCGGCAGGCCGAAATGCAGCACGGGAAAAAGCCACGCCGGGCCCGTGTCTGGTGAGTGGGTGCCCTTCCACCACTGCTGGAGCAGCAGCACGGCCGTGTTCGCGTCCACCGGCTCGTAGCTGTCCAGATAGCTTCGCAACCACGCGAGGGACTGCCATTCATTCAACCCGACAAGCACTGCGGCAGTGATGAATCCCGCACAAATGCCGACACCACACTGCAGGGCCAGAAACCAGCTTCCCGGCTTGCGTATGCGTGGCACGAGCAGCGTTCCCGCCAAGGAACCCGCTCCCACTCCCGCGAGATAAATGGCCAGCAGCGTGCCAAAGGTGAAGGCGGTGGACTTCAGCATGACTCCGAGCAGCCGGAACCAGACCATCTCCAACGCCAGCGCGATGAAACCTGACAGCGCATACACGAGCAGGCAGGTTCTCAACCCCCAGCCTGCCGTCTCGCAGGATGATAATCCGTTTTCTTCGGCAGGATGACCTACCTTTGACATCAGCAACGGCAGAATGCCGCAGGCGCAGATGCCATTGAGCAGCGCGGCATCATGGATCGCACCTTCAATGCCATGCAGCGGCAACAGCGCCCAGGTCGTGACCAGCGCGCCCACCGCCGCGCCCAGGGTGTTCATGCCGTAAAGCTGTCCCGTGCGCACCGCAGCGTCCGGCAGGCGGTAAATCATCGCACGAGCGAGCAGCGGCATGGACAGGCCCATCAGCAAAGTCGGTGGCAGCAGGGCCAACACGAGGACCAGCGCCGTCAACATCCGCGATCCAGCGATACCACCGAGCTGCTGGTAGAGCAGATCATAAAAGAGCGGTTTGCTGACAAGGCCGAAGATCGCAATCAGCAACTCCGCGAAAGCGAAGAACAACAAATTCGACCGGTGGGTGCCACGATCCGCGAGAACACCGCCCCAAAAGCTCCCGCATCCCAATCCGGCCATGAAGGCCGTGACAATGATCGTGACCGCCGTGACATCTCCGCCGGCAAAGACCACCAGGAGCCGCTGCCAGGCCACTTGATAAACCAGCGCCGCGAAGCCGGAGATGAAGAACAAAAAAGCCACGAGCACCCGGGCTGGCAGAGACAACATGAGCCTGTGCTAGCGGAACCATGCGGGAATGGTCAATCCAACCGTCCCACTTCGGCTTGTGGCGATTTTTGCCACAAGGCAGTTCAGCGCTGACCGATCACGCAGAAATCGAGGTCGCCTTTGCCGGCGTCCACGCCTTTGCGCATCGCGGCGGCGGTGCATTCGAGCGCGGGAGTTTCCAGTTTCGCCGCGGCGGCCAGTTCGCGGGCGAAGTCGGCGTCCTTGAGCATGTTCCGCAGGCTGAAGTGCGGCTCGAAGTCGCCCTTGATGATGGCGGGCAGCTTCATGCCGATGAGCGTGGAGTAGTTCGCATTTCCTTCAAGCGCCTCGTGCAGGCGCTCCAGCGGGATGCCGTTGGCTTTCGTGATGGAGGCGGCCTCGGCCACGGCTTCGACGATGACGGAGGAGACCAGGTTCGTGACGATCTTGAGCACCATCGCGTCGCCGATGCCGCCGAGCGGCAGGATTTTCACCGAACTGGCCTCCAGCACCGGCCTGGCTCTTTCGATCATCAATTCGCTGCCGCCGAGGTAGTAGCAGAGCTTGCCGTTTTGCGCGGCCATCTTGCTGCCTGTGAAGGGAGCATCGAGAAATGACGCGCCGGTCGCCTCCACGAGCTTCGCGGCCTCCAGCGTGGCTTTTTTGCTCACGGTGGCGTGGTTCATTACGAGGTGACCGGCCTTGAGCGCGGGCTTCATGTCGTTGATAGCCTCCAGCAGCGCGGCGCTGTCCCGCACGAAGATTTGAATGATGCCCGCGGCCTCCGCCACCTCACGCGGGGAGGCGAGGAAGTTCGGCACAGGGCGTGCGCTACGACTCCACACAAACACCTCATGCCCCGCCTTGCGGAGATTTTCCGCGACACGACTGCCGATGATGCCAAGACCGAGAACGCCGACGTTTTGTTTCATGGGCGGCATTTAGGGCGCGGGTTCGGCGCGGTCAATGACCTCGGGATGGTAAAACACAAATTTTGTCGGCCGCTGGGACCTCTCCCGCAGCTCGGCGATTAGGTTCCGCACCGCTTTCTCACGCCGCTGGCTCGTTAGCATGGCGAAAATCTCGTCCCTGCACTCTTCAAAGGCCGGGAGGCGTGATTCACGGCGCTCTTTGACGAGGAGGATGTGCCAGCCGAGCTTGGTGAGCACAGGTGAGCTGAGTTCGCCCGGCTTGAGCTTTTCCACAGCGGCGACGAAATCCGCCGGCATCCGCTCACGGGTGAACCAGCCGAGATCACCGCCGATTTTCTTCGTGCGTTCATCCTCCGAATGTGCCGCGACAAGTTCGACGAACCTTTTCCGATCTGCCATGAGACGGCCGTGAATCTCGCGGATCTCCATCTCCCGGTCAGGCTTCGCCTTGTCATGCCGCGTGAGGAAAAGATGCGCCACATGATGCGCCTGCGGGATGCGCAGGGTTTCCTTGAACTCGTCATACCAGGCCCGGGCGTCGGCCGCGGTCAGTTCGGCCATGCGATGGGCAATTTTTTCGCGAATCCACTCCTCGTCGAGCTGCGCGTCACGGATTGAAGCATCGAGCGACTGCTCGGTCAGTTGCTGGCTGCTGAGACGCCGGGGAAATTCTTCCGCATTCGCAAACTGCCGCCGCATGAAGTCCGATTCGCGTCTGGCATCGCCCAGAGGCGGCACCGTGTCGATGCCGTTCATCATGCGGAAGGCGCGCAGGGTGCGGTCGTTGACGAGGTTTTCGAGCACGAGCCAGCGGGTCTGCTTTCTGGCCTCGACACCGAGCGAAGACCACACCTCGTTCCGCTTCCACAAATGCTCGCGCATGGCCTCCTCCAGTTCCAGCCGCGTGACGGGCCGGCCATAGACCTCCGCCACATGCCCGCCGGCTTTTCCCTGTGGTGAGTCCCCGCTGCCCGCCATCAGACGCGCATGCAACGGACCTTTGCACACATATAAGTCCGCCAGCAGATAACTGGCGACGATGAAACAGACGGCGAAGCGCCAGGGAAAACCATGAGCCGAGAATGGCATGACGGAGGCCGCGGGCGCTCAGACCATGCCGAGCTTCATTTTGCCCTCAATGCTGATCATGCCCTGGTTCCATGGCGGGTCCCAAACGAGCTCGACCGCGGCATCGTCCATCTCCTCGATGGTCATAATGCGGCTCTGGGCGTCAGCGGCGATGGTGGGACCCATACCGCAGCCTGGAGCGGTGAGCGTCATCTTCACCACGGCCTTGTTTTTGCCTTCCGCGTCGGCTTCAACCTTGCAATCATACACGAGGCCGAGATCGACGATGTTCACCGGAATTTCCGGGTCATAGACGTTCTTGAGCTGGTTCCAGACCTGGCCTTCGAGGTCGCTGACATCAGAGGGAATGTTCGAGGAGGTGCTCTCCTGGTCTTTTTTGGACGCCTCGGGATCGATGCCGAGCGCATCGGCGTCTTTCGCCTGGATGCGGGCGAGGCCAAAGTCGGTGGCCACGGTGTAGGTGCCGCCAAGCGACTGCGTGATGATGACCTTCATGCCGAGCGGCAGCTTGATGCTGTCACCGCTGGGAATCTGGATGGCTTCGACTTCGCGTTTGAGTTCGAGGGAGGAATGCATGCTGAGAAATGACGAATGAAGAAGGGGAGAAAGACGAAACTAGGAGGTGAGCACGATTTTGACCTTGCCCTGCGTCTTGCCGGCGAGGTTGAGGGCGTCGGCGAGCGTGCCCGATTGATCCGGAAGTGGGGCGGGGCTGTTGTTTTGGGCCTTTGCTTCTTTGCTCTCGGCCTCGAGCGCGGCGCGAAGGGCGCCCTCCACCATCTGGCCGCAGTGGATCTTCATGGGTGGCAACGGACCCAGCGGTTTGCTGAGTTCGTCGGCGGACATGGCAAGCGCCTCAGCCTTTGTTTTGCCACGAATCAATTCGGTGGCGATGCTGGCGACGGCGATGGCGGTCTGGCAGCCGAAACTCTGGAAGCTGGCCTTGTCGATGACCTTCCGGCCGTCCTTGTCCTTGTACTTGATCCACATGCGCACCATGTCGCCGCAATCCGGGCTGCCCACCGTGCCCACGGCGTCTGCATCGGGCATTTCACCGAGGTTCTGCGTGTTCGTGAGGGCTTGTTGCAGCGCGGCTTCGTCCATGGTGGGTCAGGCTTCGATTTCGATACGATAGCGGGGCAGCGTTGGATCAATCTCCTGGCTGTAAGCATCAATGCCGCCAGCCAGACACTTCGTTTCACCAAAGCCATGGCCGATGAAATAGGCGGCGGCATCCAGCGAACGGGAGCCGGTGTGATCGTAGAGCACGACTGGCTTGGTCTTGTCACCGTGGGTGAAAATCTCATGCACGAGCTCCTGGGTGAGCAGACGCGCGCCAGGGAGCTTCACCGCATCGTGTTCTTCACGCGTGCGGACATCGAGCAGCACGAGGTCAGGCAGGGCGCGGCGGAGCTGCTCGAAGTCGTGCGGACTGATCTGCAGCGAGGCATCGCTCTGATGACTTTCCTGAATGTGGGCGATGGCTTCGGCGACAGGGATGTTCTCATTCCGCTCGCAGACCTGCGCCAGCGTCTCCCCCGGCTGGAAGCCGCAACTGCGGCAGCCACCGATATGGTAGCGGGCAAACAAAGCCCGCTGCGCGCCAGGATAGGCCTGGAGCACCTGGCTCATGGTCATGTCGCCGTTCAAGGGGGGGAGCGCGTCGGGCATGGGGCGTTCAGAATGGAGCAATGAGAGCGGAGCACAAGTGTTTCGATGTCCCGCATGCGGCTTTGAGCCCGCATTTCGTCATTCGACATTACCCCATTCGTCATTCACCTTGCCGCCCATGTCCTCTGCCCAAGAACCTCGCATCCCGGTGCTGCCGACTTTGATGACGGCGGGCAATATTTTGTGCGGCTTTGTCGCCATCCTGCAAATCTTTGATGGACGGCATCTCGACGAGCACCAGCACTACTACTACGCGATCGTGTTCATCCTTCTGGCCTGCCTCTTTGACGCACTCGACGGCCGCGTGGCGCGCATGGGCGGCACGGAGAGCCCGTTCGGCCGCGAGCTGGACTCGCTGGCGGACATCGTGAGCTTCGGCGTAGCCCCGGCGCTGCTGGTGCATGACATCGTGCTGAAGGAAATCGACACGCCCAAGGGCCTCGGCTGGCTCATCTCATGCATTTACCTCGTCTGCGGAGCGATGCGACTGGCCCGCTTCAACTGCCTCGCAGCGGCGGATGTGAAATGCAGCAGCAAGAGCTTCCGCGGCTGCCCGATCCCGGCGGCGGCGGGCGTGATCTCGTCATTGACGCTGCTCGTCATCTGGCTGGACGGAAATGGACGCGAGATCGGCCACTGGAAGTATGCGCTGGCCGGGCTGATGGCCCTGCTCTCGTATCTGATGGTCAGCAATCTCGAGTATCCGAGCTTCAAGGCGGTGAACTGGCGCACGAAACGCTCCTTCCACTGGGTGCTCATAAGCATCGTCGTCATCGCCTTCACCGTGATGAACTGGCACTGGATGCCCTCGGTCATCTTTGTGAGCTACCTGCTCTACGGACTGGCGCGTCCGTGGATCTCACGCCAGTGGCGGCAGGAGATCGAGATCGAGCCGGAGTCGCCCGAAGTGGATCCTGAGGTCGAAACTCGCATCCTCACCGGCGAGGACGAAGCCATGTCGCCGCGTGCGTCCGATCCCGCCGCGCAGATTTGAAACCATTTTGTTTCACAAATGCCCTGGAGAGCGTAACTGGACCGACCCCAGCCCATGGCCGATTTCTATCAGCACGCCCGCGTGCCCACGCTCCATCACCTCGCCCACGCGGACAGCTCCGCACGGGAGACAGAGATGCTGGAGTGGGCCCGGAGCAAGCCAGTGGCCCTTTTGTTGCCCGCGCTCTACGCCGAATGCGAGCGCCCTGCCCTGCCACGCATTTTGGAGGAGGTCTCGCAGGCCGGGCATATCAGCGAGGTGATCCTCAGCATGAACGGCATGAACGCCGCCGAGCACGAGCGCGCTTTACGCGTCTGCCGACAGCATCTGCGCGGCAAAAAAACACACCTGCTTTGGAATGACGGCCCGCAGCTCTCCGGCGTTTATCAGCGCATGGAGGAGGCCGGGATGGCAGGCGCGCACGCCGGCAAGGGATCGAACATCTGGATGGGCATCGCCTACCTGCACGCACGCGGCTTCAAAGGCATCGTCGTCAGTCACGACACGGACATCCTGAACTACAGCCGCGACGTGCTGTGGCGGCTGTGCTACCCGCTGCTGCATCCGCGCATGGGCTATCGTTTTGCCAAAGGCTACTACAGCCGGGTGTCCGACCGTCTGTATGGACGCGTCACACGCCTGCTAATCTTTCCTCTCGTTCAGGCCTGCCGTGACGTGCTCGGGACAAAACCGTTGCTCGAACACCTTGAAAGCTTCCGCTACCCGCTCTCCGGTGAATTCGCTGCCAACATGGACGCGCTCGAGAGCTTCAGCCTGCCCGGCGGCTGGGGTTTGGAGGTTTCAATGCTGAGCGAGGCGTTCCGTCATCTGCCCGGCGAGCAGCAGTGCCAGGTCGATCTCGGTTTTCACTTCGAGCACCGTCACCGCCAGCTCACGCACGAGCAGGTGGGCGTGAACGAGCCCGGCCTTATCACCGCCGCCGCCGATGTGGCGCGCTGCCTGGCCTGGCAGGTGCTGCGTGAGTCCGAACCCCGCTCCGCGCAGAGCCTTATGGCCCGCATCATCGAGCGTTATCGTCCGCGTGCCGCCGAGTGGCTGCAACGCTACGAGCATGTGGCCCTGCTCAACGGTCTCAACCACGATCTTGAGGAGGAGGAAGCCGCTGTCACCGCGTTTGGCTGCGCACTGGACCAGTTGCTCCATCAAATCGGCACCGACGGCCTCCGCGTGCCCGCCATGCGCGACACTCCAGCCCGCACACTCTCCGCCATCCCAGGTCTCGCCGAAGAGATCGTAGCCAGCACAACGAGCTTGTGATCGTCGCCTCAACGCCTCTGACATTTCTTTGGAAAGAGGTGGCTCGGGACGGAATCGAACCGCCGACACGGGGATTTTCAATCCCCTGCTCTACCGACTGAGCTACCGAGCCTCTGACTAGAAGGGCCGCTATTGGAGCATGCTTCAATCGGGGCGCAACGGGTTTTTCCAGGCTTCCGCAGATTGATCCAAGGCTCATTTTTCCTTCGCCACAAAGGCCAGCATGAGCCAGCCGAGCATGAAGCTCACGCCGCCCAAAGGCGTGATGGCGCCGAGCCACTTCACGCCTGTGAAGGCGAGCACATAGAGCGATCCGCTGAACAGGATGATCCCCGCGAACAACAGGCTCCAAGCGCGACGCAGCGTCTTGCTACCACCGGCCAGCAACGCGATCACCAACAACAGGACCGCGTGCGGCAGATGATAACGCAGCGCGGTTTCCCAATGCTCAAGCTGACCGGCAGCTTTCAGCTTTTCGTGGAGCGGACCATGCGCGCCCATCGCTCCGAACAGGACGGCGAGAAATCCGGTGAAGGCGGAGAGACGCAGGCGGCGGACATCAGGTTGCATAAGTTGTGATGCTTAACCGGCACGGAGCTCAAATCCACTCCTTGATGACGCGCCCCGACACATCTGTGAGTCGGAAATCGCGGCCTTGGAAGCGATGCGTGAGGCGCAGATGGTCGAAGCCGAATTGATTCAGCAGCGTGGCATGGAAGTCGTGCAGATCGACGGGATCACGCACAACGCTCCAGCCGATTTCATCGGTCTCGCCATAGGTTTGCCCGCCTTTGATGCCACCGCCGGCGGCGAGCATCGTGAATGCGAAGGGATGGTGATCGCGGCCGGTGGCGTTCGGATTTCCGCCGCGGTTTTCCCCGAGCGGTGTGCGCCCGAACTCACTGCCCCAGATGACCATCGTGTCCTCCAGCATGCCGCGTTGCTTCAAATCGGTGAGCAGGGCCGCGATGGGCTGGTCGGCCATGCCGGCGTTGTAGCTGAGTTCGTCGTTGAGATTGCTGTGATGATCCCAGCTTGCATGCATGAGGCTCACGAAACGCACGCCGCGCTCCACAAGGCGCCGCGCGAGCAGGCAGTTCTTCGCAAAGGCCTGATACTGCCCCGGGCCACCGCCGCGAGAGGCTTTGATCGGCGGATCCTTGCGGTTCACGCCGTACATTTCGAGCGTCTTCTCGTCTTCACCCTTCAGGTCGATCAACTCGGGCGCGGAGGACTGCATCCGGAAAGCCAGTTCATACGCGGAGATGCGGCTGGCGATCTCCGGATCGCGCAGATGCTCGTAGCGGCTCTGATTCAGCTCCATCAGCGTATCCAGCCCCTTGCGCTGAAGGCTCATCGGGATGCCCGGCGGATTTTTCAAATTGAGCACGGGCTCGCCTTGATTGCGGAACAGCACGCCCGCGTAAGTGCTCGGCAGGAAGCCGCTTTGCCACAACGACGCGCCACCGCTGGTGCCGCGTCCGGCAGACAGCACGACGTAGCCCGGAAGATTGCGCGACATGCTGCCAAGTCCGTAGTTCAGCCACGATCCGATCGTCGGCAGCCCGAACTGCGCCCGGCCGCAATGCAGCACGAGCTGTCCGGGATGGTGATTGAACTGATCCGTGTGCAGGCTGCGGATCATGAGCCAGTCATCGGCGTGCTTGGCCATGTGCGGTAGCAGATCGCTGAAATCCATGCCGCACTGGCCGTGTTTTGCGAACTTGCGCGGGCTGCCCATCAACTTGGCGGTTTCCTTGCGGATGAAGGCGAAGCGCACGTTTTTTGTCATGCTCTCCGGCAGCGACTGGCCGTTCAATTCATTGAGCTTCGGCTTCGGATCGAACAAATCCATCTGACTCGGCCCTCCCTCGAAGAAGATGAAGATGCAGTTCTTCGCCTTGGCCGGGAAATGCGGCGCTTTCGGCAGCAGCGGATCGGCTTCCATGGCCGAAGCACGCGAAATGAGCCCCTCCTCCGTCAGCAGCGCCCCCAAAGCGAGCGCACCGATGCCGTTGGCGCTCGTGGCGAGAAATTCGCGGCGTTTTTGAAGGATCTGCTGTTCAACCGGATGCATGTCAGGATAACGCATCCTGCACAGCCGAACTAACACGCCCAGCCTGCCCGTGCTTCGGCGATAAAGCGGGCAACTTGCGCCAAGTCCTTGATGCCGGGCGCTGATTCGACTCCGCTGGCGACATCGACTGCCACCGGACGCGTTTGCTGCACGGCCTGACGAACGTTGTCAGCGTTGAGACCGCCAGAGAGCAGGATGTGCTTGCCGGGAAAGATCTCCTGAGCACGCACGGCCAGTTCCCATGGAAACGCATGCCCGCCGCCACCGTAGGTTCCTGGGTTATAGGCATCGAGCAGGATCGCGGCGCAGGGAAATTCGCCGATTTGCGGCAGCGAAGCGGCATCGCGCACTTGCAGGGCCTTGATGACGTTCACGCCGCGATTCATGAGGCGTTCGACATCATGAGGCGTTTCATCGCCGTGAAGTTGCAGCGCTTGAAACAGGCCGCTGGTGATGGCCGCATCGAGCAGCACGTCATCGGGATTCACCAGCACGGCAACGAGCGCATTTTTCGCCGACACGTCACGCAATGAAGCCTCTGCGACCGACAACGGCATGTGACGCTTCGACTTGGGCCAGAGATTGATGCCGACAGCGTCCGCGCCGAGCGCGAAAATTTCTGCCGCTTGCTCCGGATGCGTGATGCCGCAGATTTTCACGCTTTGACGGCCGGGATCAGGGAACATGAGTCGGGAAAGCGGGATTCACACGCTCCGGCAGCAGCGGGGCGGTCACGGAGAGAAGCACGTCGAGCTTGGGCGGCAGCGGCATGCTGCCGCGCACGCGCACATCGCGCTTCAACTCGTCAAAACGCATCGAATCCGTGGGCCGGATGAGAAAGATGACCGGCGGCGCGGCATGGGCAGCGGAATGAACAAGCGGATAAGCGGTGCTCAGTAGCCGGTCGAGCATGTCACCCATCATGTCAGGCAGCGGCAGGGAGAAAAGAAACAGCGAGTACTCACGGCGCAGCGCCATTTCAAAGGCACGCTCACCGCTCGGCGCATCATCGACCTCGCACATGCGAAAAGCAGTCAGCGCCTCGCGGATGACACGACGGTAGGGCAGGCTTTCCTCGGCGAGAAGCACCCGGGGGACTGCGGTTGGGGCCGGATCGGGTGTCATGAAAAGCGTTTCAGCTTTCAGGATACACCACCACGGCCATGACGCCCTCGCTAGGCAGCCAGCCGACGACTTCGGCGCGCTTCAGAGGCTTGGAGGACGCGCCCATGCCCTTGCGCACGGTTTCGAGCACTTTCTTCTGCGTGTCCTCGGTCACGGTGGAGCCGAACAAACCGGCGAGATCGGTCAAAACGGGCGCGGGCGCGTTCACACCGCCCAGCGTGGTCACCGGCGTGCGTGACTGGCCGCAGGCAAGGATCGCCTCACGAATGGCCTCCGGTGTCATGTCGCCGGAAAGGACCACCAGGCGGCGCAGACGTGTTTCCGCCGTGGGCGTCTGCACGATGGAAGGAGCCACCTCGGCGGCACCGGGAGCCGCAGGCGGCGGTTTGATCGACTTCGAAGGCTTCAGGAAACCGCGTGGACCACCTGTGTTGAAACCCGCCCCGGGAACCAACGCCTGCGGCAGCACAGGCTCCTCCGCGTATGACGCGGCAGATCCCAGCAGGAGGCAGGCAAGCAGTCTGAAGAAGGCGAATTTCACAAGAAGGGCGCGTTTTTATCACGCTGCCTCCGAAGTGACAATCACAAAGATGTAAAAGCAGGACACCTCGTCTTCAGGCGAGAGGAAGGTTACCTACCTGGCTTCCCGACACGCTTAAAGATCACGGGCTCGGACCAGTTCCAAAACTGCGGCTCGAGCAGTTTTGCGTGGTTGGCCGGATCGGTGGCGAGATGATTGTGCGGGTCGTCTTTGACACGCTGCGTGGTGCCTTTGAGCTGGCCGGCCTTGAGCGCCTTCTCGACGGCGAGATCGTCGATCGTCCAGGCGAGGATGACTCCCTCATCGGGCTGGCGCATGAGCATGACCTGCGATTTTGTTTCCTTGTCGTCCTGATCCTGCATGAGGGCGAAGCAGAGTTTGATCTTGTCGTCAGCAGTGGCGCGGTGGAGGCGCAAGTCGGAGGGCTCCTCCTTCTTGTCGTCCGGGTCGGATAAGCGCAAGACGCCATTGGAGGGGAAGATGACGGTGAACTGGAACTTTTCTTTTTCATCCACCGAGGTCCACAGGCCGTTCCAGTCGCCTGGCTGCAATTCGAGTGGCTTGAGGCCGAAGTCCTGATCGACGGTGGTCTCCGGGCACGCGCTCAAGAGACAGACCGCAAGGACGGAGGCAGCAAGACGAAGAAGTACGGTTCTCATGGCGGTGGCGAGGGGGGATTCGTGGTGGGCGAGGCGAGCTGTTCGCGCAAACCGGCGGCTCCCGGCGGCAGGGTGAGTGACACACCGCTTGGGCGCTTTGTGTCGTCATCCGGCGGCGCGACGACGACCGGAGGTTCGGTGACGGGAATGGCCTTGGGCACGGCGGTCTGGGTCGAAACAGCAGGTGCCGGCATGACGGCGGATGATTTGCCGCCTTTGACGGCTTCCACTGGCACTGTTCCGCGTTTTTTCTGCCACAGGGCGGTGCCGGAGAGATGCGCGCAGAAGGCGCCGAGCACCATCGAGCCGCCGAGAAAGACGGCGGCCTTCAACCACATGGGCACGTCGTCGCGGGGAATCAGATGCTCCGGAAGCGTGGGCGGCGCGCTGGCGGCGGCTCGGGCCCAGTCGGGCGCGTCAGGCGGAGTTGGCTCGCCACCCGCATTGCGAAAGAGCAGTTCGGCAAAGCCAATGTTCGTCTCCTCTTTGCCCGCAGGACCGCCCATGGTCAGGGCGACGGGAGAACGCAGGGGTTCGGGGGCGGGTGATGCGGAAAATTCGCGTTTCACGCCGGTTTTCGTGACCGGAATGGTTTTCTGGCTCGGTTTCAAGCCAGGTGAAAGCGCAGGTTCCGTGCCGCCGGAGCGCACGGGCTCGTTCGGTTTGACGAGGTCGTAGTGCTGGATGATGCGGGCGTAACGCGCCAGGAAATCACCGCGCTGACCAGGTTTTGATTCGGCAACTTTGGCGATCTCGTCATCCAGCAGACGGGCGACGGTTTCTCGTTCACGTGCGCCGCCTTCGGGAGAGGCTTGGACGCCGACGGGAGATTCAAGGCCGAGGAGAAATTTACACAAGGCGGAGAGCCAGCCGGCATGCCAGGTCGTGGTGGCGGCTGCTTTCGCAGGGGGCAGCAACGTGGCGGGATCCGTGCCGCGGCCGGACATGGAGGCGAGCGTGGGATGCGCGCGCACGATGATGTTGAAGGCGGGCCACTCGTTGAGCTTGGAGACGAGGAGCTTCGTGCTGCGCGAATCCTCGCGTGGAAAGCCGGTGAGCAGGAAGATGTCCTCCAGCCGCAGCTTGCTGAGGGCGAGGCTGGAGTTTTCGATCTGCGTGAGGGCTGAGTCGAGCCCCGCGAGCACAAGATAGGCCTCCTGCACGTCGAGCCAGCGGCGTTCGCGCATCAAGTCGGCCAGGCTGATGCCTTCCACGACCTCCTCCGCCAGACAGGTGATGTCGTCGGCCTCGTTGACGAGCGCGAGCGTGATGAGGCCGGAGTTGTCGCGCTGCTTGGTGACTTTGAAGGCGGTGTCATCGACTTCCTTCACGCGGGCGCAAGCGATGCGTGAGGGCGGCACCTGCTCGATGAGCACGGCGCGGCCGGTCTTGGTGAGGGTGCCTCGCATGCTGTAGGGATTCGCCATGTCGAGGCGCTGGCTCTGGATGCGCACGAGATTGACGAGGCCGCGGGCGACCTCCTGATAACTTGCCAGCAGCGGGGCGAGCAGCGCGCGAGGTTTCTGCGCGGCGGGAATCTCCCCGGAGATTTGATCGGGCGCGAGCTTTTGCAGGGCACCGCGCAGATCGCGCATCGCGGCGATGACGCCGACGCCCGCGCTGGCGAGGCAGGAGCCGAGAAGATCGCAAAAATCGGCCGCGGAGAGCTGCTGGTCCGGCAGGGTTCCGCCCTGCTCGACGAGGAAGGTGCGCAGGAACCTCGCCTGCTTCTCGAAGCTGGTCTTCAGAGCGCGCTTTTTCGCCGCGCTGCTGTCGAGCACGCGAAAATCCGCCGCCAGCACCTGCACGGCCTGCGGAGCCGTCTGCACCACGCGGAATCCGTCCAACGGTGACTCGGTGAGGTATTCACCTCGCTCGCAGACCGCCACGGCAGTCTCCAGCGCGCGGCAGGCGATCATGATGGCCAGCCAGCCGGGAATCTCCTGCTGGCGCGTGAGATAACCGCGCAGCGCCTCACCGTCGATGTTGCTGGTGATGTAAAACGGGTTCCCCTCGTCCTCGCCAAACTCGATCATGCGCGCCAGCGCGGGATGGCCGCGTTTTTGCAGCGTCCTGCAGGCGTCCTCGAAGGCGGCGCGGTTGGAGAGCGGCTCCAGCAGCACATGGCAGTGGACGTATTCGAGCCGCTGCATGTCAAAGGCCAGCACGGCCACCTGCTCGGCATTGCGCACCAGCTCGACGTTGTTGCCGTCGGTGTCCTGAACGATTTGGTAATGCCTGAATTGAATCGGCTCCGACATGGGGGCGCTGTGAGGAGAAGGAATGCGCGACTATCCAGCCATGCGGCGGATGTTCAAGCCGGGGTTTCGGTTTGCGGAAATCACCTTCGCCTCAGGCCGTCGGCGGCTTCCACGCGGCGATTGAGTCGGGGGATTTTGACTTCATGCCAAGGCGCTGCGTTGTGAACTCGTCAGGCAACAGGATCTCCGTGGCGGAACCGAGGCTGAGGGAGCCCATGAAGTGGGTCTCGACACGCTCGGCAGACTCCGCCAGCCAGGCAAAGGAACGGTGGTAGAGGCTGAGGAAGGCATCCACATACGGAGCGATGCATTCGGAGGCCTGGGAGGCCATCTTCAGGCCGATGGCGCGCATGCTTGCCGCGTCGAGAGAGGTCATGGACACCCCCGGCATCTCCGGCAAAGGCGCGGGCAGCATGTGCTGGTTCAAAGACTTCGTTTTGCCATCTTCCGCAAAAGGATAGGGCGCCCCGTCCATCGTGGACATGATCTGCCTCACAAGATTGAGCATCTTCGGCACCACCGACTGCAGGGCGGTGAGGAAGGCGCTGGGATCGTCCGTGTTGGCAAATTTCGCCCCCAGCGTCTGAAACGCGAAAAAGGTGGTCAGCAGTTCGCGAAAGGAAGGCAGCGCGCCGCACATTGCCTCGTAGATGCTGACCCAGGCGGGCAGCTCCTCGCGGCGCTTGCGCAGCCACGGATTGAGTTCGGACTTGTCGCTCCACCACAACATGCCGAGCGCCGCGGCAAAGCGGCTTTCCAAAACGCGTTCCCGCTCCTGCAGCGGTCCCTCCATGTGCTCCATCACCATGCGCTGACGGGCGGCCTCCGCGCGCAGCGAGGGCGGACTGGCGTCCTCGGTGCCGAACTGCATGCGGGAGACGGTGAATCCGGCGAGGCTGAGCGTGGCGGCGGCTTCGAGATCGCGACGACGCTGCCAGGCTTGGTTCCACTCCTGCAGGGCCACCTTGAACTGCGGCCCCCAGACGACGATCTCCTCGCGCACATGCTGGATGGTGCGCTGCAACTCGGCGCGTGAAGTCGAACCGGCGGGAGTGCTGCCCAGACCGCACATCGCACGCTCGGGATGGGCCAGACCGCCAAAGTAGCGGCGGATGACGAGAAGCGCCTCCTCCTCGCGGCGGTTTTGATGAATCACTTCTTCATCCGCGACCATGCGGTGCTCGTGGAGATTCAAGCCGAGGTCGTGCTGGTAGTAAAAGTAAGTAACCTGCCGCGACAGATCGACGAACTGCCTCATGACCGACGCCGCGGGCTGCAGATGCGAAAGATAGGCAACGATTGCCTCCCCGCGGGGCCGGCTGCCGTCAGCCTTCGGCTCCTCTTTTTCCAGCTCTCCCGCCTCCGCACGGGCGGAGGCCTTCGTCTTCGCCTCAGCGGCCACATGACGCGCCATGAGCAGCGAAAGATTCTCAGGCAGCCGGTGCTGGATGACACCGCGCTGGATTTCCTGCTCCGCCGACTTCCACGCCGAGCCGAGCAGCGAAAGCTTCCGCCGCATGCGCTCATACATCTCCCGGCCGATCACGTTCGCCCCGGTGCGCTCCGCCGAGCGCGTGATGAGCCAGAGCGTGACCGCGCTGGTCATGCGGGAGGCGAGCGCGAACACCATGAAGGGGATTTTCGCCGCCCAAATCCAGCCGCGCATGATCTTGCGCCCCATCTTGCGCCACTCGCTCTCCTTCTTGGGCGCCTCGCGCATTTTCATCTCCCACTCGTCGCGCTCCATCACGGCGCGGAAAAACCACGCGTTCATCTCCCGCACGGCATGGACGAAGATCGTGCCGATGCCGCCGGCGTTGTGGCTGAGCTCGTGGGCGAGCAGGCCGGCCAGTTCCCGTGCGGTGATCACCGAAACCACAGGCAGGCCGACATGCAGCATCGTTTGCCCGGTCAGGATCCCGTAAAGGCCGCCGAACATGGAACTGCGGACGGAAATCGTCGTGTCGAGCCACACCTGCGCCGGCGGCACGGCCCGCAGGTGCCAGCAGAGCATGTGGATCAGCTCAAAAAGCTGCGGCTGCGTCGCGGCGGTGATCTGAATGGCCACTTTCGCGTGCTTCGGCCTCGGCCGTAGCGGACGCAGCATGAGCACCCAAGTCACGCCCATGAAGCCAAACTTCAAAAACTCCGGAATGATGCGCCACTGGAGGATCCCCGTCTTCGCCATGCTGCCGGTGATCTGGCACACCTGCCAGCACATCCACACAAACAGGCCGATGACCAGCAGCAGGTAGCTGAACTGCAAAGCCAGCGAAATGACGGCAGAAACCACCAGCAACAGGAAATGCAACGGCCCGCGCCACGGTGCGATGCGCACTGGCTTGGGCGGAGGTTGCTGGGGAATGCTGGATGACATGAGCCGTTGGAACCGGCGAGAACCGGTCCAGAGGCACATAATCAACCCTCTTTAATATGGTATTTCTAGTTAATTATTGTTATTTGCCGGGTTTCGACCCGCAAGTCCCCTGCCCTCCAGCCGTTTTTTCCAGCCATGCGCTTCGTGCTGCCGCTCCTCCTCTTCGC
This sequence comes from Prosthecobacter sp., assembly GCF_044236155.1. GTDB lineage: Bacteria > Verrucomicrobiota > Verrucomicrobiia > Verrucomicrobiales > Verrucomicrobiaceae > Prosthecobacter. Next base: position 51,428 of record NZ_JBIIHA010000013.1, on the reverse strand, counting down.
TCTGTCCGCCATGGCGGCAAAGCCCGTCAATCTGGTCTTCATCCTCACCGACAATCAGGGCGCGTGGACCCTCGGCTGCTACGGCAATCCGGACATCCGCACGCCGCACATCGACCAGATGGCCGCCGAGGGCATCCGCTTCACCCGGGCGCTCAGCAGCAATCCCGTGTGCTCCCCCACACGTGCCACCTTTCTCACCGGACTCATCCCTTCGCAGCACGGCCTGCATTCCTTCCTCGACCCGAAGTTCATGATGGGACCGGAGGCTTACAATACGCTGCAGGAGTTCACCTCCCTCGGCGAGGTGCTGCGGGATGCTGGCTACACCTGCGGATTGAGTGGGAAATGGCACCTCGGGGCCAACATGACAGCCAGCGAGGGCTTCACCACGTGGACCACGAAGCCCGACGGCAGCACGCAGGAGTTCTATGATCAAAAGGTCATCGAAAACGGCCAGCTCCGCGTCGAGCCTGGCTACACGACCGACTTCTGGACGCGCAAGGGCGTCGAGTTCATCCAGCAGAACAAGGACAAGCCCTTCTTCCTCTACCTCGCCTACAACGGCCCCTATTCGCTCGGCAAACTGATGACACAGCCGGCGCGCAACCGCCACGCGGCCTACTACGCCGACAAGCCGCTGCATTCCTTCCCGCGCGATGCGATGCATCCGTGGCAGTTCAACAACAAGGAGTTTCACAACACCGACGCGGGCCGCCGCCGCATGGCCGCCGAGTGCAGCGGAGTCGATGATGGTGTGGGCGAGATCCTTGCCGCGCTGAAGGCCAACGGCCTCGAAAACGACACGCTTGTCGTCTATTCGAGCGATCAGGGCTGGATGGGCGGCCAGAACGGGATGTGGGGCATGGGCGACCACTTTCGCCCGATCGGCGCGCATGAGTTGATGATGCAGATACCGCTGATCTTTCGTCAACCGGGCCAAATCCCCGCCGCACAGACCTGCGATGCCATCGTGAGCAACTACGACTTCATGCCCAGCGTGCTCGGCTACCTCGGCTTGGCCGACAAGATGCCGCAGAAGCCCCAATCACCCGGTCGCGACTTCTCGGCTGCCTTGCGCGGACAAAAACTCGCAAATTGGGACAACACCATCTTCTATGAGATGGAAACCACGCGCGCGATCCGCACGGAGCGCTGGAAATACGTCGCACGTCATCCTGACGGCCCGCATGAGCTCTATGACATGCAATCCGATCCACAGGAGCGCTTCAACCAATACGGCCAGCCCGGCACCGAGTCCGTGAAGAGCAATCTCGCCAAGCAGCTCGACACTTTTTTCACACGCCATGCCGATCCCAAATACGACATCTGGCAAGGCGGCACTTCCAAGGCGAAGCGGCACACGAAATGAGCTGAAACTTCCCCACGCCCCCTCCGTTTCATCGCGCAACCGACCGGATCACCGGACGTTTTGTCTATGAAAACGCGCCTTCTCCTCCCACTTGCCTGCGTCCTGCTCAGCCACAGCCTCAGAGCAGACAATGAAGTCTATCGCACCTGGACGGATACCCAAGGACGCAAACTGGAGGCGACTTTCCGCGGCATCGAGAACGGCCAGATCTTCCTCCAGGTCCGCAACGGCTATGTCTATCGCATTCCGCTCGACAAACTGACGCCCGCCGATCAGGAGGCCGCGAAGACGCTGAAGCCGGAAGGCCTTGGCATCCCGGCTGATCCAAATCTCGCCCAGGCCGCGGCGCGCATCGACATGCTCGTGGACGGCGGATTGAAAAAGGCCGGGCAAAAGCCCAACCCTCTCGCCTCCGACGAGCAGTTCGTGCGCCGTGTGTTCCTGGATCTCGCCGGACGCATCCCCACGCGTGAGGAGACGCTGGAGTTCATCAACGACACCAGCGTGTCGAAGCGCGCGAAGGTCATCGACCGCCTGCTGAACTCCCCCGGCTTCGCCAGCCACCTCTTCAACTACTTCTCCGACATGCTGCGCATGGCCGACGTGGCGCAGAAGGCGCGTTTCTACACCTATCAGGACTGGTTCAAGAGCCAGCTCGCCGACAATGTGCCGTGGGACCAGATCGTGTACAAGATGATGACCGCCGATGGCAAGCTGTTGGAAAACGGCGCCACCGGCTACCTGCTGCGGGACGCGGGCATGCGCCTGGACAACCTCAGCCTCACGCTGAGCACCTTCCTCGGCGCGAACGTTTCCTGCGCGCAATGCCATGATCATCCTTTCGCCGAATGGACCCAGCACCAGTTTTATGAAATGGCGGCGTTCTTTGGCGCGACGGAGACCTTCGGAGCCAGGGGCGCCCCCAAGGGCGAAAATGCGAGGATGATGCGGCAGGCGCTCGCCTCGCTCGACAACAAGAAGATCCAGCAGCAGGCCAAAAACCTTCTCCGCATCAACAGCATGGCTGTGGAGGACACCACGGAGAACGATCTGCGCCTGCCGGACGACTACAAGTACCCGGATGCCAAGCCCGGCGACCCTGTGAAGCCGAAACTGGTGACATGGAGCGATGACAAGGCCAAAAAGGCCTACCAGAACGTGCAGACAAAGAATGAGGAGGAACTGCGTGTGCAGTTCGCCAAATGGATGACCTCGCCGGACAATCCCCGCTTCGCGATGACGATTGCCAACCGCATGTGGAAGCGCGTTTTCGGCCTCGGCGTGAAGGAGCCGGTGACCGACCTTGATGATCCGGCCTCCAGCGTGAATCCGCCGCTGCTTCACCACCTGGGAAGCGAGATGGTGCGGCTCAAGTTCGACCTCAAGCAGTTCATGCGCCTGCTCTGCAACACCCAGGCCTACCAGCGTGAGGCCACCAGCCATGAGATGGCCGACGGCACGCCTTACCTCTTCCCCGGACCGATCCTCCGCCGCATGACTGCGGAACAAGCCTGGGACTCCTGTGCCACGCTCGTCGTCGGCGCGGATGTGGACAAGTACCGGGAGCACCGCGGAGCAACCTATGCCAAGGCCATGAACATCGACTTCGGCAAAGCCGACTCTCCTGACGCCCTCGCGGCACAGATTGAAAATGCGATGGCCAGCATGCGCCAGTTCGGCGCTGGCAAGGCGCAGGGCAATCCGAAGAACAATGCGAAAAAGAAACGCATGATGCAGCAGGCCGGCGGCGAGGAAGAGGACCTCACCGTGAACCCGCCCGTGCGAAACGGCCTCGTCCTGGCCCGTGCCTCCGAGCTGCCGCAGCCGGAGAAGGACCAGCATTTCCTCCGCATGTTCGGCCAGAGCGACCGCCAGATCGCCGACAGCAGCAGCGAGGAGGGCAGCATCCCGCAGGTCATGATGCTCATGAACGGCGAGGCGCAACGCGTCATCGGTCAGGACGATTCCCTCGTTGTCAAAACGGCCGCGGAGCAGAAAACGCCCGATCAACAGGTCGAGAGCCTCTACCTCAGCTTCTTCAGCCGCAAGCCACGCGCCGAGGAGCTGAAGACCGCCGTCGCCGGTCTCGAATCCGGCATGACCATGCGTGATCTGACGTGGGTCCTCTTCAACACCCGCGAATTCATGTTTGTGGAATAACCCGCTTCAAACCGCACTCCTTATGAACTCCCAAAACAAACTCGATCCCGTCACCCGCCGCGCTTTCTGCGAACGCTGGGCCAGGGCCGCTCTCGGCGTCACCGTCCTGCATGGGGCCGCGCGTCATGGACTTGCCGCTGAAACAGCCGCCTCCACCCCCGTCGGCGGTCCCGGTTTCGGCAAGGCAAAGAACGTCATCTTCCTCCAGATGATCGGCGGCATGACCCACATCGACACGCTCGATCCCAAGGAAGGCCCAACGCAGGGACCGAAGAAGCCCGTCGGCACAAAAGCAGGCTTCCAGCTCGGCGGCACGATGGAGAATCTCGCGAAGCACGCGGACAAGATCAGCATCATCCGCAGCATGACCTCCAAGACCGGCGTGCATGCCAGCGGCCAGTATCTCATCCGCAGCGGCTATGAGCAGCGCGGCACCATCAAGCATCCGAACATCGGCGCCTGGGCGCAGCATTTCAAAGGCAACAGCCACAAGACGCTGCCCTCCAGTGTGTGCGTGAATCGCCAGCCGAACAACGGCAACGGCTTCTTCCCCTCCAGCTTCGCGCCGCTGCCCATCCTCGATCCCGATGCGGGCCTCCAGTATGCGGAGAGCGACGCCACCCCGGAGCAGCTCATCAAGCGCCTCGTCATGCTCGACCAGCTCGACTCCGGCTTCCGGCAGCGCTTCAAAACATCGGAAGTGCAGAGCTACACGGAGTTTTACGACAAGACCGTCAGCATCATGTCCAGCACCGACCTGGAGGCCTTCCAGCTCGCCTCCGAGCCGGAAGCCTTGAAGGAAAAATACGGCCGCAACAAATTTGGCCAAGGTTGCCTGCTTGCCCGTCGTCTCGTGGAAAAAGGCATCCGCTACATCGAAGTCGCCAAAGGCGGCTGGGACATGCACAACAACATCGAGGAAGGTCTCGAAGAGCACGGGGCCGAGCTCGATGTCGCCCTCTCCGCGCTGCTGGATGACCTCAAGGAACGCGGCCTGCTCGAAACCACGCTGGTCGTCCTTTGCTCCGAATTCGGTCGCGGCCCGAAGATCAACGGCAACGCCGGACGCGATCATCACCCGAAGGTCTTCTCCACCCTGCTCGCCGGTGGCGGCATCAAGGGCGGCTTCATCTACGGCGCTAGCGACAAGGAAGGCATGGCCGTGGCCGACAAGCAGACCAGCCCGCAGGACTTCCTAAGCACCATCGGCTGGAGCCTCGGCCTCCCGGTCGATGAAGTCGTCATGTCTCCTTCGAATCGCCCCTTCACGGTCGGCGACAAGGGCAAGCCGGTGATGGATGTGTTTGCGTAAGCGAGCGGAATTCCGCGTGAGGAGATTGAGACAGCGACGCAAAGCGCCGCGAAATGATGGCTTTTTGTGTCGCGCATGCTTTCATCGCCAATCATGACCTCCCGCCGCCATTTCCTCTCCGCCAGCACCGCCGCGTTTGCCGCTTCGTCGTTTCATATCTTCGGCGCTGATACGACGAAAAAATACCGCACGGCGCTGATCGGTTCCGGCTGGTGGGGCATGAACATCCTGCGCGAGGCCATCGCTTCTCAACGCGTGAAGGTCTGCGCCCTCTGCGATGCGCATGAAGATGTCGCCTCCAACGCCGCGGACGATGTGAACGGCCTCAACGGCGACGATCCGAAGCTCTACAAGGACTTCCGCGAGTTGCTGGCAAAGGAGAAGCCCGAGATCGTCATCATCGCCACGCCGGATCACTGGCACGCGCTGCAAACCATCGCCGCGTGCCAGGCCGGAGCGCATGTGCTCGTCGAAAAGCCCACCGGGCACACGATTGGCGAGAGCCAGGCCATGGTGAAGGCCGCGCGCGAGGCGGGCGTCGTCGTGCAGGTCGGTCTGCACCGCCGCATCGGCCCGCATCACGTCGAGGCGATGAATTTCCTCAAGTCCGGAGCCGTGGGCAAGGTCGGCATGGTGCGCGCCTTTGCCATCAGCAAGGGCGGCCCCGAGCAGCCGAAGCCGAACAGCAAGGTGCCCGAAGGCATGGACTGGGAGATGTGGTGCGGCCCGGCGCCTATGCGCCCCTTCAACACCAAGATGCATCCCGGTGGCTGGCGGAACTTCCTCGACTACGCGAACGGCACCATGGGCGACTGGGGCGTGCATTGGCTCGACCAGATCCTCTGGTGGAGCGGCGAGAAGGGGCCGAAGAAAGTGTTCTGCACCGGCGGTCGCGAGATCGCAGGCCCCGCCGTGCTGAATGACAAGGAGCAGACCACCGACTCACCTGACCATCAGATGGCCACGTTCGAGTTTGAGCAGTTCACCGCCACCTGGGAGCACCGCAAATTCGCCGACAACAACAACGAGAAGCACAAGATCGGCTGCTACTTCTACGGCGAGAAAGGCGTGCTGCACATCGGCTGGCGCGACGGCTGGACCTTCTACCCCGCCGATCCGAAGCAGGGCGAGAAACACGGCAACCATCAGCTTCAGGAGCCTGACGGCCACAACATCGCCCTCCTCTGGGCCGATTTCATCGACGCCATCGAGAAGAAGCGCAAACCCGTCGCCGACATCGAAAGCGCCCACCGCTCTTCCTGCCTGCCTTTGCTCGGCATGATCAGCCACAAGGCCGGCCGCAGCATCCAGTGGGACGCCGAGAAAGAGCAGATCATCGGCGACCCCGAAGCCGCGAAGCTCATGCGCCGCGAGTATCGCGGTGAGTGGAAGTACCCCGTCTAAAGTGACGAAATCCGAATGAGGAATGACGAATGAAGCCCCAATGACGGAGCTTCCGATTTCTTCATTGATTCGTCATTCGCCATTCTGGTTTCGTCATTCATTCTTGCCCAGCCCGCCGCGACGCTCTACGTCCCAAAATGCCCCGCGAATACACGCTGCATCACGCGCACGAACCCTCCCACCGCATCGACTACAAGGCGGAGCTCAATGAGCAGCAATACGCCGCCGTCGTCAGCCCGCCGGGGCAGTCGCTCGTCATTGCGGGAGCGGGTTCGGGCAAGACACGGACGCTGACGTATCGCGTGGCGTGGTTGCTCGACAATGGCATCCAGCCGGAGTCGATCTTGCTGCTCACCTTTACCAACAAAGCCGCCCGCGAGATGCAGGAGCGCGTGCAGGCGCTCGTCACGCAGGATGCCAGCCGCATCTGGGGCGGCACCTTCCACAGCATCGGGAACCGCCTCCTGCGCTACAACGCCGAGCGGCTCGGCTACCGCAAAGGCTTCTCGATCATGGACCGCGAGGACCAGAAGGACCTGCTCGAAACCGTCATCGGTGCCAGCGGCATCGACACGACGACCTATCGCTTCCCGAAGGCCGAGGTGCTCGGCGACATCTTCTCGCTCGCCGACAACACGCTCTGCGATCTCCAGGAGATCATCGACACGCGCTATCCTTACTTCGACAAGGTCGCCGAAGGCATCCTGAAGGTGCGAAAGCTCTACCAGGACAAAAAACGCGAGACGAACTGCTTCGACTTCGACGATCTGCTCACGCAAACCGTCGCGCTGCTCGAGGAGAACGAGGATTTGCTCGAGCGGTATCGCCGCCAGTTCGAGTTCGTGCTCGTCGATGAGTATCAGGACACGAACAGCCTGCAATGTCGCATGGTCGAGTTGCTCACCGGCCCGCAGGGAAATCTCATGGTCGTGGGCGATGACGCGCAGAGCATCTACTCCTGGCGCGGAGCCGATGTGTCGAACATCCTCAACTTCTCCGATCACTGGCCAAAGGCACGCACGCATAAGATCGAGGTGAACTACCGCAGCGTCCCCGAGGTGCTGAATCTCGCGAATGCGGCCATCGCCATGAATCGCGGGCAGATCCCGAAGAATCTCCAGCCGGCCCGCGAATCCAAGGGCGTGCTCCCCGCGCTCGTCGCGCTCGACAACTCCTCCGCGCAGGCCGCTTTCGTCGCGCAACGCATTTTGGAGCTACAAGACGAAGGCTGCGAGCTCAACGACATCGCCATCCTCTACCGTGCGCACTTTCACAGCATGGAGATCCAGATGGAGCTCACGCAGCGCGGCATCCCGTTTCAGATCACCTCCGGTTTGCGCTTCTTCGAGCAGGCGCATGTGAAGGACGTCGCCGCGTTCATGAAGTTCGCTGTGAACCGCCAGGACGAGGTCAGCTTCATGCGCATGGTGCGCCTCTGCGATGGCATCGGCAATGTCAGCGCCTACAAGCTCTGGAACGAGTGGCTGCAAAGCGATGCCGCCAAGGCCGAGACGATGACCGGCACCTTCTCCGAGGTGCTTTTGCCGCTCAAAGTGCCGAAGAAGGCCAAATCGACGTGGGAACAGTTCGCCTACACCCTCGACGAGCTCATCGACAAGGAGGGCAAACCCGTCGCGCCCGCCTTCATGATCCGCAGCATCGTCGAAGGCGTGTATGAGGACTACATGAAGGCGAAGTTCAAAAACTACGAGCAGCGCCAGCAGGACCTCGAACAGCTCAGCAACTTCAGCGACCGCTTCACCGACTCTTTGGAGTTCCTCAGCCAGCTCAGCCTTCTCAGCGGCGTCGATACCGACAACAAGCCCGACCAGCATGCCCAGGACCGCGATGCCGTCACGCTCACGACCGGCCATCAGGCCAAAGGCCTCGAATGGAACATCGTCTTTGCCGTCTGGCTTGCCGATGGCATGTTCCCCCACAAACGCGCCATCGACGAAGGCGGCGACAGCGCCCTCGAAGAAGAACGCCGCCTCTTCTACGTCACGGTGACCCGCGCCAAAGACGAACTCTACCTCACCTATCCCGTCATCAACCACCAAGCCCGCGACGGCGACATCATGATGCGCCCCTCACGCTTTCTCACGGATCTGCCGAAGGACCTCGTCGAGGAGTGGAAGGTGCGGAGTGGGTGGTGACTTCACCCAAACAATAGACTGTCGGGCTGCTCATTCAGCAGCCAAACCAAGTGCTCCATCGAACCATGTCCGCTGGGCCAGTTGGACGCGCCGGGCGGCGAATAGTCGATTCTTTTTTGAATGGGCACCGAAAAGTTCGCGCCGTATCGCCGACGCAGTGACTCTCCGTCACTGCTGTTTTGCGGCGAAAACAGGCAGGGGTCAAAAACAGTGATCTTGTTGAGATCTTGGTTGGGACCAAGCGCTGCCTTCAAGAAATACTGCATGTAGATATCGGTTACCGGCAAACTGTAGCCGCAAACGATTATGTTTTTACAGGATCGCAAAGCATCTAGTGCAGATGCCCAAGACTCCGCGCCAATAGCCTGCGAGGCTTTGTTGAACACAGGAGGCATAATTAACGGATCTTCAGCGGCTTCTACTAGGCGTGGTCCAGCTAGCTTTTTTTCATCATCGATGCGCCCTTTCTTCGAAAAATTGTTTGAGCCGTGTAATTTGACGATGTTGATCTTGGTCAGTTGGCTATCTGGATCAACCGGATCAAGCTCCTCCAGAATATACCCGGGTTCTGTTCGATGATAATCAGCATCCACATGAAACGCCGCATGCTTGAGTCCGAGTGCTATCGGCCTCATGACACGAGTGTGGTAGTCAATGATTATGCCTTTCGAAGGAAAGCGCCGGTGACGGCCATACGCAGTTCCAATTAGGGCGTGCAGGAGAGACCTCTCCAATACCAGATCGTAATTGAATGTGATGATAAACGGCATTTCCTCATTCCGAGCCCGACACCACGCAAACAGGGTGTGCCAAAATTGGTTATATAGGGGGTTTACCCCTTCTCCGTTAACCGTTCGAATGTTCAGAGCGCCTGAATGACGAACATCGCAGGTAATTTCGATTGTCCGAGCAATCGCTCGGGTCATTAGCTCCAGTTTCTTTTTGTCAGCTGGCCGTCCGGCGAGAGCATTCAGTGAAAGAATCGACAGAACTTCTTCAAGATTCCAAACGTCAAGTGATGCCCTTCCATGGTATTCATCAAGCTCATCTCTGACTGAAAGCGCATCTGACAAGAGCTTCTGGTCATCGGAATTCAGTTTTGCGTCTCTATGCTTACCCTTCTTTGCCAAATTCCACATTTGATCCATAAAGCCGCCCATGAGAGGAATCCCTGCTGCGCGACTAGCCCCTGCTCCAAGAATAATGACATTGTTCGGCATGATCGTTCCAATAAAGATCTCGAAACCGAAATCGCGCAACAGACAACCCGACAGATGACTGCGGTTAAGAATCTGAGCATTGATACTCAATCGGCTACTTTTTGCAGTCAATTCACTTGGGTTGTTCTCTTGTGCGTCACCCAAGACGCCCTACGTCTCCGACTTCTGCGAGCCCAACGACCTCCCGCCATCACCGCGCTACAGCGTCGTCTTGATGGCCTTGCGCGATGAACTGCCGCGTCACGGCGACATCCGCGAGTTCTACCTCTGCCAAGGACCGGAGCAGGTGGCGGCCTTGCAGCGGGATTTGCCGGAATTCACGCTGCGGCATGCTTCCGAAACTTACACAGCCCCGGTGAAGGACTGGCCCGGCCTCACTCGGAGCCACCGGCGCTCCGATGATGCGTTGGCGACGCGGGTGACGATCGACATCGACGCCGCCACGGACAACACGGTCACGACCACGCTCTCCATCGGCCACCAAGCGCCGAATCTCAGGCAAATCCGCCACACCTTCCGCCGCACAGGCACGACATGGAAGCTGGTGAAACGCGAGGATGCCCCGATGGTGCGGATTTGAGGCAGCACCGATCGCCCGGCACTTTGTTAATCTTGAGATGAAACTTTTTCCGACGAGAACAGTCTCCCCGATCCCGCGTGACGGGAAAATCTGAAGCCCTATTGACCGTATCAAGCCCTGAACCCATCCATGACTCGCAGAGGACTTCTCGCCGGCGGCAATTTCATCATCGACCACGTCAAGCTCATCGACGCCTGGCCGGAGCAGGACATGCTCGCGTTCATCCACAGCGAGACGTCCTCGAACGGCGGCGGACCTTACAACGTGCTGAAGGATCTGGCGGCGATGGGTGTCGGTTATCCGCTGGCGGCCGCCGGTCTCGTCGGCCAAGACGCGAATGGGGACTGGATCATGCGCGACTGCCGCGACACGGGCATCAACACGACGCAACTGCACCAAACCGACGCCGCGCCGACGAGCTACACGGATGCGATGACCGTCACCGGCACAGGACGGCGCACGTTTTTTCATCAGCTCGGCACGAACGCCATCCTGGGTGAGTCGCACTTCGATTTCAGCAACACGAGGGCGAAAATCTTCCACCTCGGCTACCTGATGCTGCTCACCGAGATGGACCGCCTGCTCCCTGATGGCCGCAGCATCGCCAGCCGCGTGCTGGAGGCCGCGCAAAACGCGGGACTGCACACGAGCGTCGATCTCGTGAGCTCGAATCATCCGCAGTTCCGCCAGATCACCGCCGCCTCCCTGCCCTTCACCGATTTTCTCATCCTGAACGAGATCGAGGCGGGCAACGCGACCGGGCTCGACCTGAAATCATCGCCGCCGGATCTCGACAAGATCAAGACCGCTGCCCGGCAACTCCTCGCGCAAGGCGTGCGCCGCGAGGTGATCATCCATTTTGAAGCGGGGGCCGTTGTCGCAGAAAAAAATGGCGCGGTGCATCATCAGCGCTCGCTCCAACTTCCCGCCGGATTCATCGCCGGAGCCACGGGGGCGGGCGATGCCTTCGCCGCCGGTTATCTCCACGGCACGCACGAGGAATGGCCGGTGGCCGACCGCCTCAAGCTCGCCGTCTGCACCGCCGCGATGTGCCTGACGCATCCCACGCCGTCGCAGGGGCTGAAACCCGTCGCCGAGTGCCTGAGGCTGGCGGACGAACTGGGTTTCAGGACGTGAGATGCTTTCCTCTCGCGCACTTCACACGTGCATGCTAAACGGCGCGCATGTCCTCCCCACTTTTTGATCTCTCCGGCAAATGCGCGCTCGTCACCGGCGGCAGCAAGGGCCTCGGCAAGGCCATGGCGCGCGGTTTTGCAGAAGCCGGTGCCGATGTCTTCATCTCCAGCCGCAATGCCGACGAACTCAAAGCCGCCGCCGCTGAAATCGGCGAGGGTTTGAAGGTGAAGGTCGAATGGATGGTCGCCGACATGGCAGATCGTGCCGCTGTGAAAGCTCTGGCTGTCGAAGCTGAAAAGCGCCTCGGCAAGATCGACATCCTCGTGAACAACGCAGGCATCAACAACCCGCAGGCCATCGACGAGATCACCGACGAGGTCTGGGACCGCAATGTCGAGGTGGATCTCACCGCCGTGATGAGCCTGACCCGCGCCGTGGTGCCCGGCATGAAGGCGCGCAAGTGGGGACGCGTCATCCACATCTCCAGCGTGCTCGGCGTCGGCGGAAGGCTGAAGCGAAACGTCTATTGCGCGTGCAAGGCGGCGCTCATCGGCCTGGCCCGTGCCAGCGCGCTCGATCTCGGCCCCTATGGCATCACGGTGAACTGCCTCTGCCCCGGCCCCTTCCTGACGGACATGCCCGGCAAACTGCTCAACGACGAGGAGAAGAAATACTTCGCCGACCGCACGGCGGTGAAACGCTGGGCCGCTCCGCGTGAGCTCGCAGGCCCGGCTTTGATGCTCGCGAGCGAGGCAGGCAGCTACATCACCGGCCAGGGCATCGTGGTGGACGGCGGCGCGGCAGTGAACATCCTGTAAGCCCGCGCATGGCGGGAATGACGAAACCCGACTGGCGAATGAGGAATGAGCGAGCGAACGCTCGCAGCATTCACTCCTCTGTCATTCAACATTCCTCATTCTGGTTTCGTCATTGCGAACGCCTCACTTCGCCTCGCTTTTGCCAAAGAACATCAAATGCTGCCACGGCAGGCCGTCGAACTCGCGCTTCAGCGTGAAGCCGTTCGCGTTCATCTCTTTGTTGATCTGCGCCTTGGTCATCTTGTGTTCCGGCCGGATCGGCACCGTCTCGTCCTCGGCTCGGAATTCGACGAGCACGAGCAGGCCGTCCTTTTTCAAAGCGGCACGCATCGAGGCGAGCATCTGCACGGGATGGGAGAACTCGTGATACACATCGACGAGGAGGATCATGTCGCAGGTGTCCGGCGGAAGCTTCGGATCGTGGTAGAGGCCGTTGATGGGCACGACGTTCTTCACGCCTTTGCGGTCGATGTTCTGCTTCAGCATCTCGATCATCTCCGGCTGGACATCCACGGCGAAGACCTTGCCCTTTTCACCGACCATTTCCGCCAGCGGCAGCGTGTGGTAGCCGTTCCCGCAGCCCATGTCGCACACGGTCATGCCGGGCTTCACCTGGAGCTGCTCGCGCATTTTTGAGGGTCCCTCCTCCTGCTCGCGCACGCGGCGGATGAGCCACTCCGCGCCCTTCCAGTGCATGGTCATGGCGATCTGGCGGCCCATGTACTCCGTGAGCCCAGGAGGCGCCTCCTGGGCTGGCAGATTCAGAAAGGCGATGAGGATCAAGCAGGTGAGCAAGCGCATGGTGGTGCGCATGAAACGCCGGAACACGCCGAAATGTAGCGAATTGACCGCCTGCGCGACTTTTCCAGACTCGCGCTGGAAATCACGATGCCACTCCGTATCATCGCCGCCATGATCCGCACTTATCTCGTCCGCCTCCTGCTGCCTCTGCTCGGCGCCGCCGGGACCGCCGTGCTCAGCGCCCAGGACGCGCCGGAGCGCACGCCGCAGAAAAACCCGATCCCCGAGGACGTCGTGGGTGACGAGCATGTGCGCGAGGAGTTCGGCGTGAACGAGTTCACCACGCCCTCCATCCGCAAGCTCTTCGACATGCTCAACAAGGTGGGCAAGCTCAGCTACGTCAACCTTAAGCGCCCCTTCACCGACAAGACACCCGCGGACCGGGTGCTCGTCTCCCTCGGACTCGGCACGCTCATCGCGGACGGCTTCCTGATCGTGCAGTGCGAAAAGCTGGAGGAAATGGAGAACGTCGGCCGCGCCATGATCAAGTACGGCAAGGCACTCGGGGCCGGTGGACGGCTCGCCAAACACCAGCAGAGCCTTTTTGACTACAGCCTGAAGGGCAACTGGCAGGATCTGCGCGTCGAGCTGGCCAAAACACAGGCCGATGTCGAGGCAGAAATGGTGCAGCTCCGCGATGTGGACATCGCCCACCTCATCAGCCTCGGCGGCTGGCTGCGCGCGCTGGAAATCTCCACCCAGAGCATCAACGACAACTACGCCGAGGAAAAGACCCGCCAGCTCACCCGCCGCGACATCGCCGAGTACTACCTGATGAGCCTCGAAAGCCTGCATCCAAGCATCACCAAGAATCCCAACCTGCAGAAGCTGCGCAAAGGGCTGGAGGAGATGATCCCGCTCTTCGACGTTCCCGAAGGCAAGGCGCTGAGCCACGACGAGGTGAAGGCGATGCATCAAAAAGCATACGAACTATCCCACGTCATCACGGACAAGATGAACGACTGAGATCTCCCGTCTCGCAACCCGACCCTCATGGCCAATCTCTCCACGCAACAACGTCAGCTCGTCGAACAATGGGCCGCCGAAGGCGCGAACCTCAATCAAATCCAGGACCGCCTGCGCAGCGAGTGCTCGATCACGCTCACCTACATGGAGACGCGTCTGCTCATCATGGAGCTGGGCGTCAAGATCCAGGACAAGCCACGTGAGACACCGCCGGAGGAAAAGCCCGCGCCAGCAGCCCCTGAGGCAGCGGCCTCAGACGAAGAAGCCGTCGCCGATGAAGTGCACGCCCCCGACACACCCGCAGGTGCCGGAGGCGCATTGAAAGTCACCGTCGATGAAATCCCGCCAGCCGGAGCGCTGATCAGCGGCAAGGCCACCTTCAGCGATGGCAATACCGTGCAGTGGTTCATGGACCAGATGGGACGCTTCGGCATGCGCGGCCCCGCGCCCGGCTACCAGCCGCCCGCCGCCGACATCCCCGCCTTCCAGCGTGAACTCGACACGCTGCTGAGCATGCGCGGCTTCTGAATTTGAAACCTTAAACTTGGAACCCGGACTCCGTGCTTCTGATCATCGACAACTACGACTCCTTCACGTACAACCTCGTCCAGTACTTCGGCGAGATGGGAGCCGTCATGGAAATCCGCCGCAACGACCAGATCACGCTTGAAGAGATCGAAAAGCTCAAGCCTGACCACATCTGCATCTCCCCCGGCCCCTGCACACCGAAGGAAGCCGGCATCAGTTGCGCTGTGATCGAGCGCTTTGGCAAGACCACACCGCTGCTCGGCGTCTGCCTCGGCCATCAGGCCATCGGGCATGTCTTCGGCGGCGATGTCGTCCGCGCAGACCGCCTCATGCACGGGAAGACCTCGATGATTCACCACACGGGCACATCGGTCTTCAAAAACATGCCGGAGCCGTTCGAAGCCACGCGCTACCACTCGCTGCTCGTCAAACGCGCCACTTTGCCCGCCTGCCTCGAAATCACCGCCACTGCCAGCGACGACGAATCCGAGATCATGGGCCTGCGGCACAAGGAACTGCCCATCCACGGCGTGCAGTTCCATCCCGAGTCCATCCTCACGCAGGATGGCAAGAAGCTGCTGAAGAACTTCCTGGAGATGTGATGACGTGGTGAAAATTCACCACGTCACTTCTTCTCAAACCGCTTCCGCAACTCGTTGAAGTAGCGCCGCACCTGCTCGCGGCGTGCGGGAGGCAGGGCGGACTCGTCGAGCGCGGCCTCCTCGGCCTGAATGGCTTCGAGAGCGGTCTGCGTGGCGGAGCGGGTGGACTGCTCGGTGCGCGCCCCGCCTTCCACACTGCGCACAGTGCTCTGGCCTTCGTTGTTCTGCCGCGCTTGCACGACGCTTTGACTGCCGCTCTCCTGTTTCTGCGTGGGCGTGTTGTTGAGATCGGCTTTGCCAACGCCGGGCGGCTGACCTGAACCGGGAACCGCGATGACGGGTCCGCTGGCATCATCAGGGCTGCCATCACCAGGCATGATGATCGTGGGGGCCTTGTCATCCGGCTTTCCACCTGGAACAGGAGCCATGAGCATGGGCTGGCCGTTGGAAGGCTGGCCTTGTTGCCCTTGCGGACCTTGCTGGCCCTGCTGGCCCTGCTGGCCCTGCTGGCCCTGCTGGCCCATGCTCATCATTTGCTGCTGCTGACCTTGCGCACCCTGCTGTTGCTGCATCTGGTTTTGCTGTCCGGACTGCTGGCCCATGCCCGGCGGCGTGAGCTGCTGCTGCGGATTCTGCGCCTGTCCGACCTGCGGCGTGCTGCCCTGCTGCCCAGATTGCTCTCCCTGCCCGGTCTGGCCCATCTGCTGCATCGCCCCATTGGTTTCATTCTGCCCGGCGATGCTGCTGCCGGAGTCGCGCAACTGCTGCGCGAGCTGTTGCAGTTCGTTGCGCGATTGCTCGCGCAAGGCGAGATCACGCAGCTTGTCAGCGAGCTTTTGAAACTCCTCCCCCGCCCCGGCTGGCTGCCCCTGCTGCATCTGATCACCCGCCGCGAGCACGTTCTGTCCGACGGTGCGCTGGCGATCCTCCTTTTCAGACTGCTGCCGCACGTCCTTGAGCGTTTCGTTCATGCGCTCCTTCGCCTCGTTGGTGAGCTGCGGGGACTTGAGCTGGCTGGCGAGCGTTTCAGCGGCTTTCGCCGCCGCTTTGGCATTTTTCGCGGCCACGGAATCGCCGAGGTCGGCGGTGTCGGCATGCTTGCGCAGCGCTTCGACGAGTTTTTCCGAAGCCCATGCCTCCTTGGCCTTGTCGAGCTCATCGGCGAGTTTTTCCGCGTCACGCGCACGGCGCTCAAGCTCGGCCAGAACATCACGCGCATCCTTCCCCGCCGAGTTGGCGAGATCAGTGGCGGTCTGCTGCAGCTTTTGCTTCAAGTCCTCGACCTGCTTGTTTTCATCCTCATTGAGTCCGGCGAGTTTTTTCTTCTCCCAGTCGGTCTGCGCGAGTTTTTTCGCTTCCTCGGCGGCTTTGCGCGTCATTTCTTCGTCCATCACGATCACCGTCGAGGGCGGCGCGGTGACGATGCTGACGAAGCTGCCGAGGATCGCGATCAGCAGCGGCAGTGCGAGCCAGCGGTCCGGTTTCAGAGGCAAATCCTTCCGCAAAGAAGGTAGCGCGCGCGGCAAAACCTCGCGCTGCGCGTCGATGTGGGCGCGCGCGGCCTCTCCGCCCTCGGCGCGTTGCTCAAACCACCACGCGGTGGCAAATGCCTCGCGTCTTCCTGCTGCCTGATCCCACAAGGCCAACGCGCTGAACTCGCCCGGTCTGCGCCACCACGCATAAGCCAGGCTTCCGGCTAGCCAGACAAACAATCCGCCCCAGGCCGGCAAAAACACATCACGGCCACGCAACGCGGCCAGGATCACGAGCACCAGCACCAGCGAGGCGGGAATGAGCGTCATGCGCAGCAACGCCAGCCAGCGCCGCAGTGTCACCCACGCCTGAACTTTCCGCGCCACGAGGGCGAAGACGGTTTCGGCGGTCGGAGCGGCATTCATGGCTTCCATACAATCGCAAAACGTGCCGCAGGCCAAGTACTTTGGGGTCCGCCGTGTCAATCCCGCGCCTTGAGCACACCCACCATGTCCAATTTCCTCAACATGCGGCCGACCACGAGGAAGGAGGCGCAGGAGGCGGCCGCCACGACGACCACGGCCATCGTGTAGGTGTAGAGGCTGATCTGCAAAGGCAGGCGGACGGTCTCGGTGCGCACTTTTTCGATGATGAACATGGCCAGCCCGCGGCCAAACAGCAATCCAACCGGCAACGCGGCGAGGATGAGCAGGATCAGCTCTCCAAGCAGCACGCCGGCAACCTCCCGCTGGGTGAAGCCGACAACCCGCAGCGTGGCGAGGTCGCGGCTGCGCTCGGAAAGCGCGATGCGGGCGCTGTTGTAAACAACCCCGAAAGCGACAACGATGGCGAGCACGAGATAGAGCTTGCGGATGACGCCGATGCTCTGGCCGGTGGTGTCGCGGAAGGCCTGAAGCTGGTCTTTTTTCACCAGCGTGACGGCGGCGCGCGGCGTGTCCTTCACCTCGCGCATGAAGTCGGCCCAGCGTGACTGGTCCACGGTCAGGTAAGCGCCGCTGATCGTGTCTCCCTCCTGCATAAGGCGGTGCAGCGCCTCGATATCCATGAAGGCGTTCACTCCCGCGAAGTCCTCCATGAAACCGCGAATCGCGACGTTCAGCGTGGCGCGCCTGCCTTCGAGCGCCTCGACCTGCACGACATCGCCAATGCGTGCGCCGAGGATTTTGCCGAGCTGCTCGGACATGATGATCCCCTCCTCCGGCAGCGAGATGCGCCGGCGTTTCGCGTCCAAGAGACGGTTCAGATCCGCGTCACGTGGCAGGCCGGTGACCGCGAGCTTGCGCGAATGATGTCCAAAACGGATGCGCGCCTGCACAGCGCGCACCGGCTCGGCTCGCTGAACGCCGGGAATCTCCTTCAGGTTGTGCAGCGCGGTGCTTGAGCCCGGCTCGGATAGAAAAACGACGACATCCTGCCGCTGCACGTCATTCCACTGGTAGGTGAGCAGGTAGTCGATGCTGTCCGCCATCGACCCGGGCAGCACCATCAGCCCCGTGGCCAGTGCGAGACCGAAAATGGTGAACAGCGCCTGCACCGGCCGACGCTCGATGTTTCTCAAGGCCATGCGCAGCGCCGGACCGCTGCCTCGTGTGAGCCCCATTCGCTCCAGTAGCGAAGGTTTGAAGTCCGCGGGCGGTTCGGGCCTCATCGCCTCCGCCGGCGGCAGCTTCACCGCCATCCAGACGACGCTGATGACACCGAGGATCGACGCACCGGCGCTGACGACGAGGGCGATGCCCAGCGCGTTATAGTCCATGCGAAAATTCAGCTCGGGAAAGCGGAAAAACAACGTGTAGATGCCCACCAGACCGCCGCCCATCCAGCGACCGACGATGCCGCCAATCAAGGTGCCGAGCACGACAATGACAAACGCATAATTCAGGTAATGCCGCCCCACCTGCCATGAGGAATATCCGAGCGCCTTGAGCTGGGCGATCTGCTCCCTTTGCAAACGCACCAGACGTGCGAGCACCGCGTTCACCATGAAGGCCGCAACGCTGAGGAAAACCACCGGATAGGCCACGGAGAGCGCATGCACGACGCGCAGCTCGTCATCCAGGCGCTTCGCGCTGTTGTGATCCTGCCGCGTGTAGGCGCCCTGTGCGCCGTAATCCGCCAGCAGCCGGTCGATCTCCGCCAGCACCGGCCCGGCCTGCGCGCCTGGAGAAAGATCGACGCTGAGGTCATTGAAGGCTCCATCAAGATTGTAGGGCACGGCAATGGCTCGGTAGTTCATCCAGAACACACCGTAACGCTTGTTGTCCGGCAAAGTCTGACCGGGCCGCGCCTCAAACACAAACTCCGGCGAGAGACCAATCCCGCAGACGATGATTTTGTCTCGCCTCCCGTTGATCACCGCGACGAGGCTGTCGCCGATCCGCAGCTTGTTCGCTTTGGCAAAGGACTCGCTCACCACGGCATGACGGCGCTCGTCCGGCTGCGGCACGCGTCCCTGGCGAACAAACACCTGGTTTAGTGTCTGCGGCCTGTCCTCCGGCAGGGAAACGAGATGCCCGGAGGCGGGCTCGGTCATGCCTGGAAGGTCCAGCGTCGCATCCACCACCACCCGCGGCTCGATGGCGGCGACACCAGGTATTTCCGCCACACGATCCGCCAGCGCCATCGGTGCTCGTTTGAGCGAAGCAAACACATCCGCCAGCCGGTAGCGCTGATAATAAGCGTCCCGCGTGCTCTCCAACGTCAAGATGATGCTGCGCGTCATGATCATCATCGCCAGCCCGCAGGCCATGACAAGGCTCACCGCCACGATCTGCCCCTTCATGCGACCGAGGTCGCGGAAGAGCTTCAAATCGAGCGGAGTAAGCATCCGCCATCATGTCCCCAGCATGACCGGCGCGCAACCTGCGGCCCACCAGATGACATCTTGAAAGCTGGAACGCCGCGTGCGACACACCCACCGCATGAACGAGATCACTAAGCGCAAGAACTTCATCCCCGTCACCGACGAGCTGATCTCATACCTCGACCAGTTCGGACGCTGCTACTCGCTGCCGACGACCTACGACGAGCTGCGTGGCTTTAGTGAAAGCTACCCGCTTTACGACAAGGAGGGCAACGCCACGCACTGGAGCAGCGTGATGTATCCCCGCGAGTACCAGCAGGAGATTTACCCGAAGCTGACCAGCATCTACTCGCAGCTCCGCACCGGTGACTTTCATGCCGTGCCGCACCTCTATGTGGAGCGCGTCGATTACTGCGAGTTTGGAAACTCCCGTCCCTTCCGCGTCCGCGTCGTGAATCAATACAACGACAACTACGACCATTTTTACGTCAAGACCGCAGACGCCTCCCGTGTCTATGGCCTCGAACTCGAACACCTCCTCTCGCCGAACCGGATCAACTACCTCATGCATCGCGGTGGCACGCTGGTGGAAGAGCACATCGCCGGTGTTCCAGGAGATGCCTTCATCCGCGATTACCTGACCCGTCCGGACCTCAATCGGGTGCGTCTGGCCAAGGAGTTCGTGAAATTCTCCGAGCGCTGCTTCATCCGTCTTCTGGGTGACATGCGAAGCTATAATTACGTCATCGACATGACTCCGGACTTCGAGGAGGTGCAGTACCGGGTCCGCGCCATCGACTTCGACCAGCAGAGCTACGAAGGCCGCAAGAGCCTGTACCTCCCGCAATTCTTCAAAGAGAACAATCCCGTCGTCCAGCTCTGCTCCGCCTGCCTGAACTTCCCCACCATGAAGCAGTATCAGGAGGAGGAGCGCAATCTCATCTCACGCCGCTACCTCTCCGAGCACACCCGCATCATGGCGCTCCTCCGCTGCATGAAAAACAATGCCGTGGAGCCCTTTGAAAAGGTCATCCAGCTACGTTCGGAACTCGGCCAGTATCACAGCACGCACCTCTTCGACACCTGCCAGAGCATGGGTGAGATCGTGGAGCGCAACCTCGACCTCATGCTCGGCAGGCATTTGGAATGATTGCTGGTCTCGTGACAAGACCGCCAGGCATTCACCCTGCTGCATGACGCCGAAACGCGCCCGGCGTGACGCCGTGCCGCTTCCGAAAAGCCTCCGCCATGTACTGCGGATGGGTGAATCCGCAGCGCATGGCGATCGCATCCAGCGTCAGGTCAGTTTCCATGAGCAACTTTTCCACTGCGCCAAAACGCATCCGTTTGATCTCCTCGCCAGGGCTGCGACCGATGAGCGCCTTCATCCGGCGCTCCAGCACACTGCGTGAGAGCGCCACCTCCCGTGCGACTCGCGGCACGTCGATCTGCTCCGTGGCATGCTGGCGGATGAACCGGAGCGCCGCAGCAATGCGCGTATCGTCAACAGCGACGATGTCGCTCGATTGCCTCACCACGATGTCGCCAGGCTGATGGTAATGCCTTTCGCCCGGTTTCGGGATCCGTCTGCCAGCCATCCAATCATCCAATAGCCTCGCCGCATGGTGACCGACCGTCTGTCCACGCAGACGCACGCTGGAAAGCGGCGGCGAGGCCGTCTCGCAAAGCATGTTGTCATTCTCTGCACCGACCACGGCCACCTCCTCCGGCACGGCGATGCCCGCCCGACGTGCGGCATCCAGCACCCAGAAGCCCATCTGGTCGTTCACCGCGAAAACACCGGCGGGTTTGGGCAGTTCGCCGAGCCATGTGGCCAGATCGCGCTGATGCTGCTCCCAGTTTTGATGCTTCGAATGAAACACAGGACATTCAAACCCCATCCCACCGACGGTTTGCGTGAAGCGTGAGCTGCGCTCGATGAAAAAATTCTCCGAATCATCCAGCACGCAGGCAAAATGCTGGAAGCCGCGGTCACGCAGGTGCTGGGCCACCCGTGTGCCAATCACGCTGTTGTCCATGCCGACGTAGGGAAACGGATGTTTCAGCACCGTCGTCCGCAGCTCCACCACCGGCAGCTTCGTAGCCTTGAGCTGCCGCAGCAGCGTCTCATCCACGGTGCGTGAGAGGATGCCATCGCCGTGCCAGTCTTTCAGCCATCCGGGAAACTGGCTGCGCAGATCACGCGGCTCCAGATAAATCGACCACGGCCCATGCTCCGCCACGTAACGCCGGATGCCGCGCACGATGTCACGCCCATACGAGCGTGAAGTATCAACCAGCACGGCCACTTCAGGGATCCGTGCGGTTGGTGCGGCTGATTTCCGTGAAGGCACGCCGCATCAAGCCCAACGGACCCCGCCAGCGCAAGAGGCAAACATCCTTCACGAACCAAGAAAAAGCGTAACAAACACCGCGCCGCGTGGTTATCTCGTCCGTCATGAAGCCCTCCCGCCGACCATCTGTCTCTTCCCTGCTGCTCCGCACCTGCGGCTGCGTACTGGTCTCTGCCTGCCTCGCAGCCTCCACATCCCTGCCGCCGAGCGAGGTGAAAATCACGACGGATGGCGATTACAGGCGCATCCAGGCCAATGGCATCCCGGATCATGAGCCGGGACAATTTCCTAACCGTCGCAATCCCAACACGATCGCGCCACAGGCGTATGACTACAAAGTGCCGCTGCATCCGAAGCTGGCCGCGAAACCCTCGCCCTTCCGGATGCAGCCCTTTGGCATCGCCGTGAATGGAGTCGTCTTCGATCCCTTCGCTGCCGAATGGTGGCAAAACGATCCCAACAGCGGCTGGCAGTATGAACCGCAAGGTGGCGCGATCGATCTCGGCATCGACTCCAGCAACGCGCACGTGCAGCCAAACGGCGCGTATCATTACCACGGCATCCCGAATGGATTGCTCGAAAAACTCAGCAGCAACAAGCCGCAGATGACCCTGCTCGGCTGGGCAGCGGACGGTTTCCCCATCTACGGCCCCTGGGGCTACAGCGAGGCGAACAACGCCAGCAGCAGCGTGAAGAAGCTCGCCTCCAGCTACGCCGTCAAAGCAGGCGAGCGTCCTGCTGGTTCGCCCGGTGGCAAATACGACGGCTCGTTTGTCCAGGACTACGAATATGTCGAAGGTTCCGGGGACCTCGATGCCAACAACGGCCGCCAGGGCGTCACCCCCGAGTTCCCCAAAGGCACTTACTACTACGTGCTCACCAACGAATACCCGTTCATTCCACGTCAATTCGCCGGAACACCCGATGCCAGCTTTGAACGCCGCGGCCCTCCCGGCGGTGGCGGATTCGGCCCACCCGGACGCGGCCGTCGTGGCGGCCCAGGAGGCCCTCCCGGCATGCGTCCACCGCCTCGCGGTGGTCTTCCGCCTCCTCCGTTTTGATCAAAACGCCTCCACCCGCACCGCCGAGTGTTTGTAACTCGGCTGGCGGCTCAGCGGATCGAATGACGCATGCGTGAGCTGGTTCACCCGCCCGTCATGCATCGGCAAATACACCTCGCCGGGCTTCACGCAGCTCGTCACTCGGGTCAATACGGTCAATTCCGCCCGTTTCGAGATCACCCGCACCCGCTGCCCATCCCGCAGCACACCCAGCTTCGCCGCATCCTCTGGGTTCAAGTCCAGCATCAACTCCTCCGGCGCCATCTTCCGCAGCACCGCCGACTTCCCCGTCCGCGTCTCCGTGTGCCATTGCGCACTCGTGCCGCGGCCCGTCATCAAAATGAGAGGAAACTCCGCACTACGCAGCTCCGGCGGTGCCACCGGCTCATCAAAGCAAAACTTCGCCCGCTGATCCGCCGTGAAAAACTTTCCATCCTCGAATAGCCGCCGTTCCCGACTGAGCACTGAGCACTGAGCACTTTTGACCAGCGGCCACTGCACGCCCCCAAGCTTCCGAATCATCTCATAACCTTCGATGCCCGTGATCTCACACGGCTGCCCTTCCGAGCAGCGCTGCAAAACGCGAAACACGTCCTCCGGCGTCTGCCATTCGCGAAACATCTCCCCGCAGCCCCAGTAGTGGGCGATGAGCCGGAAGATGTGAAAATCCGCCAGCGCCTGCCCCGGCGCACGACGCACTTTCGGTGAGTAGCCGATGCGGCGCTCGCTGTTGATGAAGCAGCCTTCTTTTTCGCCCCATCCCGCCGCTGGCAGCACGAGATGAGCACGCTTCGCGGTCTCGGTGCTGCAATACATGTCCTGCACGACGAGGAAATCGAGCTTGTCGAGGATGCGGTTCATCTCGTTCTGGTCGATCCACGAGTGACTCGGGTTCGTCGCGACAAACCAGATGGCTTTCACCGTTCCTTCATCCGCTGCCTTGATGATCTGATCATACGCGAGGCTCGGGCGATCCGGAATGCGCTCCACCGGCATGCCCGTGGCCTTCGCGATCTTCTCCCGATGCGCCGCATTCCGAAAATCATGCCCGCCGAGCAAGTTCGTCGTGTTCGAGAACAAACGCGAACCCATCGCATTGCACTGCCCGGTGATCGAATTCGCCCCTGTGCCCGGTTTGCCGATGTTTCCGGTCATCAGCGCCAGATTGATGATCGCCTGCGCCGTGCGTGTGGCCTGATGTCCTTGATTTACGCCCATCGTCCACCAGAAGGACACCGCTTTGCCTTGGCGGATGGTTTTGGCAAAAAGTGCCAAGTGCTCAGTGCTCAGTCCGGTTCCGGCACAAACCCTCTCCGGCGTAAAATCGGCCACAAAGCTCTCGAAAGCCTCAAAGCCATTCGTGTGCGCTTCGACGAAGGCTTTATCCACTCCACCATCGCGAATGAGAAGATGCGCGAGACCATACAGCAGCGTCAAATCGCTCTTTGGCTTGATCGCGTAGTGCTGCGTGGCGGCCATCGCGGTCTCGGTGGTGCGGGGATCGACGACGATGATTTCTGGCTGACGTTGGTTCTTCAAAACGCGCTGCCACATGATCGGATGTGCGATGCAGGGATTCCCGCCGATGAAGACGAGCACATCGCTCTCCTCAAAGTCGGCGTAGGTGAAGGGCGGCGCGTCGAAGCCAAAGCTTTCTTTGTAAGCCGCCACCGCCGTGGCCATGCACTGGCGTGTGTTGCCATCGCCGTGGATCATGCCCATGCCAAACTTCGCCAGCGCCCCGAGGAAGGCCATCTCCTCGAACATGATCTGTCCCGTGCTCAAAAACGCGGCGGCTTCGGGGCCATGCTGATCGAGGATACGCCGCATCTGATCGCAGAAGTAGCGCAGCGCCGTGTCCCAATCGACTTCCTTGCCATGCAGGATGGGCATCCGTGCCCGATCCGGCGCATCGAGCACGCTCAGCGCCTCCCAGCCTTTCGGGCAGGCCGTGCCGAGGTTCACGGGATATTCGGCATCGGGCGTGAGATTGATCGCCTCGCCATCTTTGAGGTGAATCTTCAAGCCGCAGCCGGTCGAGCAAAAGCCGCACACGGCCTTCGTCGTCGCCGTGGGCACCGAAACGGCAGGCAACTGCCCCAATCCGAACCTCGCCGGGTCACGCACCAGATCCGCCGTGAGCGGCCCATTCCATTCGCGGAAGGTCATGGCTGGTAGCGTGATCATCAGTTCCCGGGCATTTTGGGCCCGCAGGCCGCGGTGAAAAAGTAGTGCCGCTCGATCAACTGGCTGCCCAGGGTGATCGCGACGGACAAGGTGAAGATCGCAGCGACATAGAACTGCGTGAAGATGACCGTGGGCAGGATGATGCCGACCATGGCGAGCATGATTTTTCGTGCCCGTAGCAGATGCGGGAGCTTTTCGGTCAGAATGCGGGCGCTCATGTGCCAGGCGCTGCTGGCATCGCGTCGCGCATTCCGAATCTCACGCATCTCAAACAGCGACACACACCAGCGCAGCACAAGCGCCGTCGGAATGGCGATTTGAGCCGCTGAATGACCCATCCAGGCCCAAACGACGCCCGAAATGGCCACGCCGAGCAAAACCATCGTTCCAAAGAATTTGCCACTCACGAGCTTCATCGACCAAAACGGCCGCCGCGTGTCCACATAGACCATGACGGACGTGTAAACGGCCAAAACGCCCGCGATCCCCGCGAGGCCAAGCGTGAGTTTCGAAGGAAAAACGACCGCCAGTGCCCCCAGCTTCGCAAACAGCCCGAAAGCAATGATTTCGCGTGAGAGCCAGCTTTTGCGCCAACCGAGAAATGCCCGCCAAGCCTTCAAAGGCTGCCCGAGGTGCAGAACACTCAACGCAATGCCCACGATGCCAACGATCAACGCCGTCAACGAGGTCAATCGGGTCGCCTCAATGCTCACAAAGCCCCTCAACACCGCCAACGCGGTGACAAAAAAGGTTCCCGCGCTCATCTGTGTGAGCACGAGCATCCACGTGAGCGGTGGATGCGCATGGTCGAGTCGCAGCAGGCCAGCATCGGCAGCTTTCGCTTCCGCGATGGCTTTGGTGGAGACATAGGTCGTGGTGGGCCGTGTGTAGCTCGAATCAAACGCTCCGGCGATGATCTGGCCGCGATCCGGCACATCACTCAGTTTCACGACCTGGATCTTGATCGCCTCGTTTGGGCAGGCCTGCACGCAAGCGGGAGCTTCACCTTCGGCGAGACGGCCCTGGCACATGTCGCACTTGCGCACGATGCCGCGCTTCAAGTTGAACTTCGGCACGTCATACGGGCATTTCAAAATGCAGTAGCTGCAGCCGATGCACTGATCATCAAGGTGCCGCACGATGCCGGTGATGGGATCTTTGTCATACGCGAGCACCGGGCAGCCATTCGAGCAGGCCGGGTCCTCGCAGTGATGGCAGGCCGTCGTGACGGTCTGGTGATATGGCTGCTGCTTCCGCAAACCCGTGATGAGCCCGACATCACGCCAGGCTTCATTGTCATCGAGCCCGTTCAGCGAGTGACAAGCCGCCACACAGGCCTTGCAGCCCGTGCAGGCATCCAGATTGACCTGAAAGGCATACTGCTCACCGGGATTCGGCTTCGAAAGCGGGATCAGGTGGGTGAAGCGGTCACGGATACTGCGGGTGTCATACTCCTCGGAGAACAGAGCGACCGGTGTGCGGAGGGTTTGCTGTTCTTTGAGCACCTTCCGCAGCAGGTCTGACGAGTCAGACTGGTCGGACAAGTCTGACAGCACCGAGATCATGCGGCCGAAAATGCCTCCTGAAGCTGGCCGACAGTTCTTTGATTGCAGAAGGCATGAAACGTCTCCTCCGGCCCGCTGCGGCCTTTGAGATAGCCTTTGAGCATGGCTTCGAGTGTTTCACCGAGACTCTCAAAAGCCACACCACTGAAGACCTGGCGACCGATCTTGCGGTTCTCGCCGAAGCCGCCGCCGACGGTGATGTGGTAGCCTTCGCCGCTTTCGGTTTTCACTTTGGTGCCGAGCAGACCGATATCGCCCATGAAGTGCTGGGCGCAGGAGTGGGCGCAGCCGGTGAAGTGGATGTTCACGGGCTTGTCGAGCTTCACGCGCTTGTCGAGATAGTCCATCATCGCGATGGCGTGGCCCTTCGTGTCGCTGGCGGCGTATTTGCAGTATTTGTTGCCCGTGCAGGCGACGAAGCCGCTCTTCAAATTCGACTGCTCGCAGGGGAAACCGAGCTTTTTGAGCGACTTCGCGAGCGTGGCGGCATACGCGGTCTTTACGTTCGGGATGATGAAGTTTTGCCAAACCGTGAGTCGCACCTCGCCGCTGCCATAGCTGTCGGCGAGATCGGCGATGCGCTCCATCTGCTTCGCCGTCATCTGTCCGACCGGCACGCTGGCACCGACATAAACGAGCCCATCCTGCTTCTGCGGATGAATGCCGACATGCGAGTGGCCTTGTTGCGAAAATTCGCGCTTCGCCTCGATGGGCGAGCCAGGAGCGAGGCGTGTGAGCTTGAATTTGAGATGCTTCTCTGCCTCCACGAGCACGCCATCGAGACCTTTGTCCTCCACGACATACTTGAAGCGGGCCTTTTTGCGATTCGTGCGGTCGCCGAAGTCGATGAAGACGCGCAGCAGGGCCACCATGACATCGTTGAGCTGCTCGGGTTTCACAAGAACGCCCCAATCGCTCGCAAAGGTCTGATGACCGGTGACACCGCCGAGGGCGATGCGGAAATACACACCGGGTTCGATGCCTTCGCTGTTCTCGGTGATTTTCACCGCGCTGGCACCGATGTCGTTCGTGTCTTCAACGGACGAGATGAGGCCGCCGCCATCGTAGGCGATGTTGAATTTGCGCGGCAGATCATAAAACTCCTTCGAGCCGATGATGAGCGTGGCGAGTTCGTTCACGAGCGGACGCACGTCGATGAGTTCAAACAGATCGTGACCCGCGCAGGGGTTCATCGTGATGTTGCGGATGTTGTCCGCGCCCGCGCCTTTGGAATGCAATCCGCAGCCTTGGATGCGGCGAAGCACCTCCGGGCAGTTTTTCGGCTCGATGAGGCGGATTTGGAAATTGTTCCGCGTGGTGATCTGGATGTAGCCGGAGGTCAGTTCGCGTGAAATGGCCGCAAGCTCGCGAAGCTGATAGCTCTTCACCACGCCGCCCGGAATGCGCAGTCGGCACATGTAGCCATCTTTGACCGGATTCAGCCAGAAGAGGCCGTTCCACTTGTAGCGAAACACGCTCTCCGGCTCCGGCTTGGCATTCCAGCGGGCATCGAGCACGAGCTGCTCGATGGCATCGAACGGATGAAGCTCGCGTTTGATGCGCTCTTCCTTCGTCAAATCATCGAGCGAAGGACCTGCGGGTGCTGCAGGCGTGGCCGCGAGATCGCCGAAGGTGACTCCACCTGCAGCAATGCCGGCGAAAAAGCCTTCGAGGTAGCGCTTCTGCTCGGCGGAAAAGTCGTCGCCTATCGCAGGGCTGGTGACTCGTGGTGCATCAATAGACATCGCGGGCATAGCGTTTCTCCTTTTTCATTTGGGCGACGTAGGACGCGGCTTCGTCAGCCGTTTTGCCGCCCTGGGTTTCAATGATGTGATGGAGGGCGTCATCAACGTCCTTGGCCATGCGTTTGGCATCGCCGCAGACGTAGAAGTGCGCGCCTTCTTGGAGCCATTGCCAGAGTTCGCTGGCGGCTTGGAGCATGCGGGTCTGCACGTAGATTTTCTCCTCCTGATCGCGGCTGAAGGCGGTGTCGAGTCGCGTCAGGTGACCGCTTTGCACCCAGGCGATGATTTGATCGTGGTAGAGGAAGTCGGTGCTGCGTTTTTGATCGCCGAAGAAGAGCCAGTTCTTGCCGGGGGCTTTGGTGGCCTCGCGCTCTTCGAGGAAGGCACGGAAGGGCGCGATGCCGGTGCCGGGGCCGACCATGATGACGGGCTTTGTGAGATCAGTGGGCAGGCGGAAATGGTTCGCGGCGTGGAAGTAGATGCCGGTGGTCTCGCCGAGTGGCAATCGATCCGCGAGGAAGGTGCTGGCGACGCCTTTGTGCGCGATGCCATCGGTGCTGTAGCGCACCGCACCGACGCAGAGATGCACTTCATCGGGGTGCGCCTTGATGCTCGAAGCGATCGAATAGAGGCGCGGCTGTAGCTTGCGCAGGTTTTCGAGGAAGGAGTCGAGTGTGAGGCGGGCCTCGGGCGTTTTCCCGAGAAGGCTGCGGACTTCGAAATCGGAGATGAGGGCCTCGCGGAGGGTTTTGGAGCCCACGGGGGCGTTTGGATCGAAACCGTGCGCCGCGATGACGGAATCAACGACCTCGGGGCAGTTTTGGACGAAGACGCCGAGTGCGTCTCCTACTTCGTAAGTCAGGCCACTGCCGGTGAGTGAGAAGGCGATGTGGCGGGTATCTTTGGAGCTGCCGGGGGAGTTTAGAGGCAGGTTTTCGAGGAGCTTGGCCGGGAATGGATTCTTTTTGGACCACGCTGTGTCGGACGAGTCTGACACGTCCGACGAGTCAGACGGTTTGGAGGCTCCGAGAATGGTGAAGGCGTTCTTCGACCACTCTTTGGCCAGCTCATCAAACTCCACATCGCAGTCCACGCGGTCCACGATGCGTTTGGCGCCGAGTTCGGCGAGGCGCTGATCGAGCTTCTTGCCGGCAAGGCAAAAAGTGTCGGCATAGTTTTTGTCGCCGAGCGCGAGGACGGAGTATTGCACGCCGTCGAATTTGGGGCTGCTGCCGTTTTGATTGATGGCATCCCAGAAGGTGGCCGCGTTGTCCGGCATGTCACCCTCGCCCCAGGTGGAGGTGATGAGGAGGACGTTCTTGTCTTGGATGAGATCGGCCGGTTGCAGCGAGTCGAGGCCCGCGGCTCGCGCCGCGAAACCTCGACCCGATGCTTCCCTGGCCAGCCGCTTGGCCAAACTTTCCGCGTTGCCGCTCTGACTGCCGAAGGCGATGAGCAGAGGTGTTTTTGCCTCGGCAGTTGCCATCGGCGCACCACCCTTTCCGCCGCGTTGCAGGACTCCGGCAAGGAATCCATTCAACCAGGCGCGTTGCTCGGCGGAGAAAGGTGCGTTGTCAGGAATGAGCGGCGTGATCTGCATGACGAGCGCGGTTTAAAAGTCGATCTGCACCTGCACGTAGCCGAAGTGCGCATCATCCGAGGCACCCGTGGCCTGAAGGTAGTCTCCGGCGATGAAGTAGCTGTAGCCAGCCATGAGGCCGACGTGCGGATGGAGCTTGTAGATGGCGGTGAGGTCGATCTCCTGGCCGCGGAAGGTGCTGCCAGCGCCGGTGGCTGCGGCATTGAGCGGGCGCACGGTGGTGACGCCGTTCACGCGATACCAGGCATCGGCATTGGTGGCATTCCAGTAGAGGTGGTAGTCGAGCATGACCTTCAGCTTCGGCGTGGGCGAGAAGCTGAGGTTGAGCTGGGGATTGTGCATGTTGATCCAGCCCGTGGTGTCCATGTAGCCGTAGAAAAGATGGTTCGTGGGATACAGGTTTTGGAAGGTGCCGATGTCGCCATCTGCCGCGTTGCTATCACCGGGGCTGAAGTTGTATTGCAGGCCGATGCGGGGCTTCCACGGATGGGAGAGCCAGTTGTAACCGACAGCCCAGTGACCGGCGAAGGCGCTCAAATCGCGACCGCTGACCTCGCCGAACTGGTAAGCCATCTCGGTGGTGTAATCCCAACCGCCGAGCTTCTTCGGATCGCCCTTCCACAGAGTGCCCACGGTGTAGAAGTCCGTGTCGCCAAGGCGGGCACCGAAGTTGCCATTGCCGTCATCGCTCTTTTTGAAGAGGTAGAAGTCAGTCGTGAGATTGAATGGAACAAACAGCGTGGAGGCATAAATGCCGCTGAAGAGATCATTCGAGGCCTCGTCGTTGTCGAGGAAGGGGCTCTGGTTCCACATGTTGTTCGTGAAAGCCACCGGCGACGACACGAAGAAGTCGAGCGAGTATTTTTCTGCGGTGTAGCGGAACTTGGCGGCATCAAAGGTCCGCGCGGAGTTCAACCACTCAAGCGGACCGACGAGGCGTTGATCGCCATAGCTGAGGAACTGGCGGCCGAGCGTGGCGCTGAGGCCCTTCTTCGGATTGCCGAGCTGCACATAGGCCTTCAGGATGTCGAAGCTGTCATCGCCTTCCGCGGCGAAAGTGCCGACATTGTTCGGACGGCTGCCGCCGAGCTCACGAATGTCCTGGCCTTGGATATAAAACTTCAGCCAAGGATTCATATCGTAGCCCAGGCCGAGGCGAAAACGCTGGAGCAGCCACGAGGCGTCCTGAGGGCCGTTCACAGCGCTGTTGAAGTCGAAATTGTTGTCACGCACTTCCATGCGCATCTTTTCCTGCACGTCGATGGTGAGGCCGCCATACTTGATGGGCGCGTAAGCCGGCGGCGGCGGCGCGAGTGTGAAGCCCGGCACGGGAGGCGGAGGCGGCGCGGCCGGTTTGGCAGCGGGTGTTTGCGCGAACGACGCGGTGGTCGTCGCGAGCAGGATGGGGAGCAGCCTTTTCATGGTAGTGCGGTGTGTGGGTGTGGTGTTTGGGTTTTCGGCTACGCGGCGGCTGTAGGGTCGAGGGAAAGGGATTCAGGGAATGCCTGCCAATGAGCCAGCCGCGTGCCAAAGCGCTCCCACGCAGCAAGCAGCGGCTTGAATCCTTTGCGTGGTTTGAATGAATTCCGTTCATGGATGGCCCCGCATGCACAGCCTCAGGGCTGTCACTCACGGCCGCCATGTCTTGATCGACAAAGCGCTTCCCTTGCCACCCCAACGATGCCTATTTTATCGACAACGTTTCTACCGCTCATGAATCCGACCACCTCAGACACCGCCCCGACCTGCAACCAAGACTGGGAGAAGCACGGCCTGTTCTTCGAGTACGGCAGCGCCGCGAATCCGCGGATGCCGAAGATTGCCATCGATGTGTTTCCGCCTGCGATGCATCAGATCGCCGAGACGAAGGTCATTGCGTTGGAGTTGTCGAAGAAGCTGGAAACGAGCTTCCCGGTCACCGGGCCTGATTTGCTGGCCAATTTCATCCACATCGCCGCTGGTGACGAACTGCCCACCTCCTGCCATGCCAGCAGCCAGGTCTTCTATGTCATCCGAGGCGCTGGCTTCAGCATGATCGATGGCAAAAAGCTGAGCTGGAAGACCGGCGATCTCTTTGCGCTGCCTGCCACGGGCGAGATCCGTCATCATGCGAGCGAGGACAGCGCCTTCTATTGGGTGAACGACCAGCCGTTGATGGACTTCCTCGGTGCCAAGCCCACGACACCGAGATTTCGCCCGCTCTATTTCTCTCGTGAACTGCTCACGAGCGAGCTGGAAAAGGTGCGCAAGGAAAACGAAGGCAAGGACAAGAACCGCAACGGCATCCTCCTCGCGAATCCCGACTGCCCGCAGACCAAGACGCTCACGCACTCGATGTGGTCGCTCTACAATCTGCTGCCCGCGAAGAGCAAACAAAAGGCCCACCGGCACAACTCCATCGCTCTCGATTTCGCCGTAAAGGCCACGGAAGGCGTCTATACCATGATCGGTCGCGATCTCGACAGCGATGGTAATATCATCAACCCCGTCCGTGCCAATTGGGTGGCCGGAGGAGCCTTTGTGACGCCCCCCGGCTGGTGGCACTCCCATCACAACGAAAGCGACGAGGACGCCATCGTCCTGCCCGTGCAAGACGCCGGCCTGCACACCTACCTGCAGACCCTCGACATCCAGTTTGCGCACGGGTATTGAGCCGGGCTTTCAGATTCAAGGATGACGGATGGGCTTTTTGCCGCTCTCGTCGGCAGCTTGATGAAGTCACTCACGCTGCCCATCGACACCGCACGCCGCTTCATGCGGCAGGCCACCGGCCTCGACACTGCTTTTGCTGATGTCGATACGGCGCTTGGTCATTTGGGCTTTGTGCAGATCGATCCCATCAACGTCTGCGGCCGCATGCACGACCACATTTTGCGTCATCGCGTGCAGGGCTATGGCGAAGGCGATCTCATGCGCCATCTGCATCGCGAAGGGCCTCGCAGCGCCTTCGAGCATCATTTGCCTGACTCGAGCAACCTCGCCGCCCTGCCGCTGGATGCCTGGCCGCACCTGCAACGTGCCATGAAGGCCCGCGCCGCCAGAGAGAGCACTTGGTCAGGTAAATTGACTCCTGCGGAGAAAAAACTCGCCGCGCGCATCCTCTCCCGCATGGCGGATGAAGGGCCGCTCAGCTCCCAGGACATCGAAAGTGCCCGCAAAGCCAAAACGCATGCCTGGGACAGCACCACGCTCGCGAAGAGCACGCTGCACAAGCTCTTCTTCCATGGTCGCGTGCTCATCGCGCGTCGCGATGGCATTCGCCGCTACTACGATCTGCCTGAGAAAGTGCTGCCCACAGGCACTTTGAATGCCCCAATGCCATCAAAGGACGAAACCGCCCGCAGGCTCGCGGAACTCAAACTGCGCCAGCGACGACTCGCCATCCTCAAAAGCAGCGAAGTGCGTGCTTTGGGCGATGAAATCATCTCTGTGAGCATTCAGGAGCTGCCAAAGCTCAAACTGCATGTTTTGCGTCGTGACCTCCCGCAGCTCGAAAAAGCTCAAAACAGCCCGCCGAGCACTTCCGAGCCTCTTTTGATCGCTCCGCTCGATCCCATCATCTACGACCGCCGTGTGACCGAGCAGTTGTGGGCCTTCGACTACCGCTGGGAAGTCTATGTGCCGCCTCAGAAGCGCCAACGCGGCTACTACGCCCTCCCGCTCCTGCATGGCACCCACTTCACCGGCCACGCCGACCTCAAAGCCGATCGCGAGTCAGGAAAACTGCACATCGTTTCCAGCGAGGGGCGGAGTGCGAAGAAGGCGGCCAAGCACCTTGCCACATTTTTGGGACTACGTTCGGCTAGAACATGCTAAGCCACGAAACCATCACGCCGCGGCCGCATGCAGGGCCATTTCGGCGGCCATGTCGGGTGAGGGCCTGAATTCAGGCTCTTTGCTGGGGCGAATGTGCGATTTGTCGTTGAGGAAGGTGATGAGGTGTTCGCGGAGTTCGTAGTAGCGCGGGTCCTCCATGATCTCTTTGCGGCTGCGGGGGCGCTCGAAGGGGATCTTCAAAATATCGCCGACTTCGGCTTCGGGGCCGTCGGTCATCATGACGACGCGGTCGGAGAGGAAGATGGCTTCATCGACATCGTGCGTGACCATGAGGGTGGTGATGCGATTGCGGCGCCAGAGGTCGAGGAGCACTTCTTGAAGCTCGTAGCGCGTGAGGGAGTCGAGCATGCCAAAGGGCTCGTCGAGCAGCAGCATTTTCGGCTGCAAAGCGAAGGCGCGGGCGATGCCGACGCGCTGGCGCATGCCTTGGGAGAGTTCGCCGGGGTGTTTGTGCATGGCATCGCCTAGGCCGACGATGCTGAGGTAATACTCGGCCATCTGGCGTCGCTCGGCCTTGCTGGCGGTGAAATAGACCTGGTTCACGCCGAGCATGACGTTTTCAAAGGCGCTCATCCACGGCAGTAGGCAAGGTGATTGGAAGACGATGCCGCGATCCGGGCCCGGACCGACGGCTTCTTTGCCGGCGAGGATCATGTTGCCCTTCGAGAGATCGCTCAAACCGGCGACCATCATGAGTACGGTGCTTTTGCCGCAACCGCTGTGGCCGATGAGCGTGGCGAACTCGCCCTCCTTGAGCTTGAGATTGAAGTTTTTGACGATGGTGGCCGGACCTTTGGGCGTGTCGTAGGTCTTCCAAAGACGGTCCAGTTCGAGCATGGGGAGCTTGTGCGTGCTCATGCGGCCACCTCCACTTCTTCGCGTTTTTCGGCGGTGCGGCGTTTCGGGCCGCTGCGATTGAGGAATTGCAGGCTATTCACGGTGGTGAGGTCTTCAGGCAGAATGTCCGGCAGCGTGAGTTTGAGGCTGGTCTTCGATTTGGTGCGGCCTTTGGCATCGAGCAGCGTGGTGATGAGCTGCGTGCGCAGTTTCTTAAACTTGGGATCGTGATTGATCGTGCGGCGGTCGCGGGGTCGCTCGAGGTCGATGATCATCGGCTCGCCAAGCGTGGCGGGAGCGGTGGGAAGCAGCGGAATGACTTTATCGGCGACCAAAATGGCCTCATCGGGGTCGTTCGTGATCCAGATGACGGTGGTTTTGTTGTTCATCCAGATGTCGCTGATCTCGTCCTGGAGCTGCGCTCGTGTGAGGGCATCGAGAGCGCTCAAAGGCTCGTCCATGAGAAGCACCTTCGGGTTCATGGCGAGTGTGCGAGCGACGGAAACACGCTGACGCATGCCCCCTGAGAGTTCCTTGGGCAGCTTGTGTGCCGCTGGCGTGAGCTTCACCATGGCGATGTATTTGGCGACGTGGGCTTTGCGCTGTTCCGACGTCCATTCTTTGAAAACCTCATCCACCGCGAGCGCGATGTTTTCCTCGACGGTGAGCCAGGGGAGCAACGAGTAGTTCTGGAAGACCAAACCGCGGTCCGGGCCAGGTTCGGTGATCTTTTTGCCTTCGATGAGCGCTTCGCCGGCATCGGGCTTCACGAGACCGGAGATCAAATTGATCAGTGTGCTCTTTCCGGAGCCCGAGTAGCCGACGATGACGACGAATTCGCCTTCTTCGACCGTCAGATTGATGTCTTTGAGAACTTCGGTCCTCGAACCGTTGTGCCCGAAGCCTTTGGAGGCGTTGTTGATTTGAATGAGAGACATGGCGGCGGCTTGTTTCTCGGTTAGATGGATTTGAAACGGCTCTCCACGAGGCTCATCAGCCTATCCAGGGCCCAGCCGACGACGCCGATGGTGAGGATGCTGAGGATGATGCTGGTGTAGAGGCCGTTGTTGTATTCGTTCCAGAGGAAGTTGCCGATGCCGATGCGGCCGGTGAGCATTTCGACGGCGACGATGACGAGCCAGGCGATGCCGAGGCTGAGGCGTTAGCCGGTGAACATGTAGGGCAGTGTGGCAGGGACGAGCACCTTCCAAAGCGTCTTCCACTTCGAGAGCTTGAGCACTTTGGCGACATTCAGGTAGTCTTGCGGCACGGCGCGGACGCCGACGGCGGTATTCAGCACGGTGGGCCACATGGCGCAGATGGCGATGGTGAAAAGAGCGCCCATCTCGTTCGCATTTTTTCCGGCTCCCATGAAGAGAACGACACCGAGAGGCATCCAAGCGAGGGGTGAGACAGGTCGCAGGATTTGGATGATGGGATCAAACATCCGCGTGAAGGTTTTGGAGAGGCCGAGCATGAAACCGATGGGCGTGCCGACGAGCAGGGCGAAGAAGTAGCCCTTCGCGACGACGATGAGCGAATACCAGGTGAAACGGAGAATGCCCTGATCGAGCTCCTCACGCTTGGCGAATGGCTCGACGATGTATTTCTTGGTCTTGTCCCAGGTTTCGAGCGGTCCGGGCAGGTCTTTGATGAGGCCCACTTTCACCTTCTTGGTAAAGCCGGAGGGCGTCTTTTCCTCACGAACGCCACCGGAGATGGCACCCCAGATGAGAAGGACAGCGAAGATGCCCATGACGGGCATGAACCAGTGGAGGAGTTGTTGTCGGGTGAGTTTCATGCGGGGGGATTTATGATTTATGATTCTTGATTTATGATTTGCCGATCTCCCTCACCGCTCCGTGTGGAGCGGCTCGGGAAATCAAAAATCATAAGTCGTAAATCATAAATGAATTAGCCTTTGAGGTTCTTGATGGCAGCGGAGGTGGCGAATTCCTCGGCTTTGGCGGGATCGAAGACCGCGCCGTCCATGAAGGTTTCAGGGCTGTCATCGAGCTTGCCGCCGGTGTAGCCGATCTCCTTCATGGCTTCTTCGTAGAGAGCCGTTCCGGCGGTGGCTTTGGCGACGCCGTCGTAGTCGGGTGTGCCTTCGACCATGCCCCAGCGGCGGAACTGGGAGAGCCACCACTTCACGAACTTCGGCTGCGGGTAGTTGCAGTTGCGACCGCTGAACATCATGTAGTCTTCGTCCTTCTTCGTGCGGCCGTCGCCGTAGTCGAGCTCGCCCATGAGGCGGCTGTAGATGACCTCGGGCGGGCAATTCACATAGCTGGCGGCGGAGATGATCTCGACCTGCTCCTTGCGGTTGCCGAGGTCGTCGAGCCAGACGCTGGCCTCATGCAGGGCTTTGAGAACGGCTTTGACGGTCTTTGGATTTTTTTCGGAGAACTCCTTGGTGAAGGCGCAGACCTTCTCGGGGTGGTTCTTCCATATTTCCTGCGTGGCGACGCTGGTGTAGCCGATGTCTTCGGCGATGGCACGGGCGTTCCAGGGCTCGCCGACGCAGTAGCCGTCCATCTTGCCGACCTTCATGTTCGCGACCATCTGGGGAGGTGGGATGGTGGTCAAGGTGATGTCGGAGTCGGGATTGATGCCACCAGCGGCGAGGTAATAGCGAAGCCACATGGCGTGTGTGCCGGGCGGGAAGGTCATCGCGAAGGTGAGCGGTGTGCCACCGGCCTTCGCTTCATCGACGAGGGGTTTGAGGGCCTTCGGATCGCCTGCGACGGTGCCTTTGAATTTGTTCGAGAGCGTGATGGCCTGGCCGTTGCGGTTCAAGATCCATGGGAAGACCATTTCCTTCACGGCTGAGCCACCGAGGCCCATGGTGGAGGCGATCGGCATGCCGAGAAGCATGTGCGTGGCCTGGTTTTCGCCGGTGACGAGCTTGTCGCGAATGACGGCCCAGGAGGCTTCTTTACTCACGGTGGAGTTGATGCCGAATTTTTTGAAGAGGCCCTTCTCATGCGCGATGACGATGGGTGAGCAATCGGTGAGGGCGATGATACCGAGTTTGATGTCGGCAGTCTCGGGTGAATCGTCGGCATAGGCGGAGCCGACCCAGCCGGAGGGCAGGCCGGAGAGCAGGGCTCCAAGACCTGCTTGGCGGAGGATGGAGCGACGAGTGAGGGGTGTGGCGTTGTTCATGCGAGGGCGAGTGGTGGACGTTTCTTGGGTTTGATGGCGGGTTTAGCGGCGGCGGCTGCTTCGGGAAGAGGGAGGGCGCTGGAGGTCCAGCATTCACGCATGGCGGCGGCGGCTTCGGGGCGCTGCGCGGGTGTGAGCAAGCCGTGGGCGATGAATTCATCGATGAGCCAGCGACCACGTTCGGAGGTGGGCTCGTTGGCCTCGCGGCGCTTGAAGATGTGGAAGTGACTCACTTCGACCGACTTCTCCGTGCCGAGATCGAGAGGGCCGACGAGGGAGCGATTCAAGATGGCTTCGTTGCCTCTGAAGTAGCCGCTTTCCGCGAGGATGTGGGCTACCTCGCTGCGGTTTTCTTTCGCATCGCAGAAGGCGCAAGATTCATGAAGCGCGGCGATGATGGCGCGGATCTCATCGGCGTGACGCTCGATGAAGGTCTCGGTGGTGAGCAGCACCTTTTCGGGATGACCGGGGGCAAGTTGCTCACTCGTGGCCGCGATCCAGCCGGTGCCGCGTTCGACGGCGAAGGAGTTCCACGGTTCGCCGACGCAGTAGCCATCGATGAGGCCGGCTTCGAGGCTTGAGGCCATCTGTGTGGGTGGCAGCGCCACGATGCGCACGTCCTTTTCCACGTCGATGCCGCCTGCGGTCATCCATTGGCGCAGGAGGAAGAAGTGCGAGGCATAGCGTGAGACCATGCCGAAGGTGAATTTCCGGCTGGTGCTGCTGCGGATGAGTTTTTTCAGGCTGGCGGCATCACGCACGCCACGGTTCCAGAGATCGCGACTGAGGGTGATGGCATTGCCGTGGAGATTGAAGACGAATGGGGCCACCACGCGGCATGGCGGCGTGCTGAGCCCGAGGCGCATCGCCAGCGCGAGGCCGGCGATGGCATGGGCGGCATCCACTTGGCCGTACAGCAGCTTTTCCCGAATGGTGGCCCATCCGACCTCACAACTTAACTCAACTCGAACGCCATGTTTGCGGAAGAGCTCACGGTGCTTGGCCACGAGGAGCGGGGCGCAGTCGGCGAGCGGAATGAAACCGATGCGCACGGGCTGAACGACCCCGCTGAGGGTGGCTTTGGAACTGGGAGCGGCGTTTGGCATGACGCCCAATCTCTGAGCAGCCGTGGTGCCAGCGTGCCAGACTCATGCAGAAACCATGCGCAATGTTTTTCACCTGATGTATGAATGGCATTCATGGACCACGCCATCGATTCCCGCCAGCTCCGTGCCTTCATCTGCCTCGCCCGCAGCGGCAGCTTCACGCAGGCAGGCCGCGAACTGCACCTCACGCAGAGCGCCATCAGCCACGCCATCAAATCGCTCGAAAACGATCTCGGCACGCAGCTTTTCCATCGCCAGGGCAAAAGCGTGCACCTCACGCATGCGGGCCGTGAGCTGCTGCCGCACGCGGAGAACATCCTGCAAAGCATGAGCGCCGCCAGGAGCATCCTCGGCACGCTGGATCAAACCCCACGCGGCAAGCTGCGCATCGGCTGCACCACCGCTGCCGCTCAGTTCATCCTGCCGACGGTGTTTCGCGAGTTCAAAGAGAGCTTCCCTCAATACGAGATCAAAGTCATCACGGGCGAGACCCCCGACACGATCGAGAAGCTCGAAAAAAACCAGGTGGACATCACCGTGAGCCTCAAACCGGCTGAAACCGCCAAACTCAGCTGCCACGCCATCTTTGACGACGAACTCGAGTTCCTCGTCTCGCCTCTGCATCCGTGGGCGCAGAAGGCACCGAAGCTCAAAGAGGCCGCCAATGAGACCTTCATCGTCGCCAGCCGCAACAGCCTCAACTTCGCCCTCATCCAGGAATTCTTCATGAAGCAAGGAGTGCGGCTGAACAACTTCATCGAACTCGGTAGCTCCGAGGCGACCAAAGAACTCGCCAAACTCGGCATCGGCGTCGCCATCGCCGCACGCTGGATTGCGAGATCTGAGATTGAGGCGGGACAGCTCGTTGCCCTCCCAATGCCTCGCTCAAAGCTGAAACGCAGGTGGGTTGTCTCTACTCTTAAAGGACGACCAGTGAATCTGCCCGAGCGCACCTTCATCGGTTTGTGCGAGGAAGTGGGCCGACGGATGGTGGATCCGAGGAGCTGATACGGCCAAGCTCGTGGCATGCTGAAAGCAGTTTCTGGCGCACTTCAGCCGCGCGGGAGGCGAGCACGCGCTGCTCGCGTTCGTATTGGTCGCGGCCTTCAGGGGTTTCGATTTTGACGGGTTCGTAGCCCATGGCACTCAGGTCGTAGGGGCTGGCACGCATGTCGAGATCGCGGCCGGCGAGGGCGAGTTCGAAGCATTCACCGATCAAGTCGGAGCCTGTCCAGGGCCAGAGCTTGGAGGACCATTTGTAGAGATCCATGTTGGCATGCAGGCAGGCGGCTTGCTCCAGATCGAGGCGCGAGTCGAGGTCCGGTTGCAGCGCATTGAGCGGTCGCGCTTCTGGCGTGAAGAAACGGAAGGCGTCGTAGTGGGAACAACACAGCGGCTGGGATTCGACAAAGGCGGCGAGCTCTTCAGGCGAGAGACGAAGTTCCCAGCCCTGATGACGAACCTCCTCGACTGGCTGGCGATAAACCATGGCCCACTCATGCAGTCCGAAGCAGGTGAAGCGCCCTGCCCTGCCGAGGATGCGGGTGCAAAGCGCGGCGACCCAGGCGGCGAATTCACGCTCACGCAGGCCGAAACGGCACTCATCGAGGCGCAAGCGGCCGTTCTCACGCACGCAGCGGTCGCTTTGCATCCATGGGCAGGCTTCAAGATCCACAGAAGTCAGTTCGATGCTGACGCCGAGCGGTGGGAGCCATTGTTTGAGCTTCGCCGGTGTGAAACTGTAGTAGGTGAAGAGAAAGTCATGCACGGGATGCTTCGCGCCACGGCTGCGGCGCTCGACAAAGGCATCCGCCGGCCCCTCCACACGCCGCAGATGCGAATGCATGCGCGCCTGCCATTCCTCACGACTCCAGACCGTTCCACTCATGGCACGAGCAGCGCCGCCAGGCCGAGGAAGGTGCCCATGCTGATGACGTCCGTGGCGGTGGTGAGAAAGATGCTGGACGCGGTGGCAGGATCAGCTCCGATCTTGCGCAGCAGAAGCGGGATCAACGCGCCACTGAGGCCGCTGACGACACAACTGACCGACATGGCGATCCAAACAACGCCGGCCAGGACGAGGGCGTTCGGATTGTGATTCATCCGTGCGTACACAAACATGCCGAGTCCGGCGGAGACGCCGACGAGCATGCCGTTGAGCAGACCAAGAAAGCCTTCCTTCATAACGAGCCTGCGCTCCTCACCCGATTTCAAATCCCCGAGCGTCATGCCGCGCAGCGCCACGGCGAGCGCCTGGCAACCGGTGTTCCCGGATTGTCCGGAAAGAACGGGGAGAAAAACGGCGAGAAGCACGAGGCGGTCGAGCGTGCTCTGAAAAACACCGACGACGGCCGCCGCGACGAAGCAGGTGAGCAGATTGATCTGGAGCCACGGATGGCGGAAGCGCAGGCTGCGCAGCAGCGGTGTGGAAAGGCGCTCCTCTTTCTCCACACCGACCATGGAGCCGACCTGTGCGCTGATCTCGATGGCACGTGCCTCGAACAAAGTCTGCCCGCGGACGAGGCCGAGCAGACGCCCCTCCGCGTCGCATACGGGATAGACCGGATAGTGCTGGCCCACGCACGCCTTCATCGCCTCGGTCAGGTGCATGTCGGGCCGCAGATTGAACACATTGGTGTACATGACCTCCTTCAATTTCGCACTGCGGTCGGCGAGCATCAGATCACGCATCACGAGCACGCCGAGGAGCTTGTTCGAGTCGTCGGTGACGTAGCCGTAGGTGACAAACGCGGTGCGAGTCAGCCCGCGCAGCTCCTCGATCGTCTCGCCAACGCTCAGGGTCGGGCGGAATACCGCGACAGGCGCCTCCATGAGCCAGCCGACGCTGTCCTCGGGATACTCGCGGTTGGCCTGCCACTGGCGGGTCTTTTCGAGAGGGATGAAGTGCAGCGCGGCCGTGCGCGGAGCTTCCTGCATCTCATCCATCACCTGCTGGGCAACCATCGGATTGAGCTGCTCAAGGACTCTGGCCGCATCCTCGCCTGAGGCCTGTTCCAGAAGGTCGGCGGCATCATGCGCGCCGCTTTTGGAGACGGCGTCCAGAAGGTTGTTGATCTCAGAGTTCATGCGCGTCCCGAAGCATAAGCAAAATGGGAGGCGTTGTCACTGACGTGGCGAAAAAAACCTCGCCAAGGTCGCGTCGAGGCGCACATTTCCGCCCATGGCCCTGTCCGACCGTGACTATATGCGCGAGTCACCACGCACCTCCGTGCGCGGGGTGACGGCGTTTCAGGCCGCCATGCTGCTGAACATCGGGATGTTCGTGCTGCAGCATGGGTTTCACCTTTTCGGGCAGGTGTGGAAGGACGGCTTTTACCCCTACGGAGGCATCAGCGCAGAGGCGCTGGCACGCGGCCAGGTGTGGACGATTTTCACCTACGCCTTCGTGCATGCCGACCTCTGGCATCTGCTGCTGAACCTGATGCTGCTGGGCTACGCAGGCATGGGGGTGCAGAAGCACTTTGGCAGCCGGCATTTTCTCGCGATTTACCTGCTCTCCGCCATCACGGGCGCGGCGACGGAGATGATCGTCAACGGCTGGGCCCGCGGGGATACGGTCACACCGCTGATCGGCGCCTCCGCCTCGGCCTTCGGCCTGCTGATGGCGCTGGCGGTGATGCTGCCGGGACAAGAGTTGACGGCGTTCATCTACTTCATCATTCCTGTTCGTCTGCGGATGTGGACGCTGGCGAAGGGACTTTTTCTCGCCCAGCTTGTCGTGGGCGTGGCGGGGCTTTTCTCAGGGGTGCTGCCAGAGGTCATGCAGATCGCGTACTTCGCGCATTTGGGGGGCGCTGCGGCG
The DNA here is from genome assembly GCF_044236155.1 of Prosthecobacter sp. Taxonomy (GTDB): domain Bacteria; phylum Verrucomicrobiota; class Verrucomicrobiia; order Verrucomicrobiales; family Verrucomicrobiaceae; genus Prosthecobacter. Next base: position 8,795 of record NZ_JBIIHA010000013.1, on the reverse strand, counting down.
GGTTGGTTTTACGCCCGCAGCCTGGGCTATGGCGGCAGACCGATGACTTATGCCAGCCAGTGGCAGCCGCAGCCGGCCCTGCGGATGCGCAAACCGGAACTGGCACGGGCGCGGCGCATGCTGCGTCCGCAGCTTGATCTGGAGGAGCCTGACACGAGCCCAACATCCGGACGCGCCGCCCCCATCGAAACATTCATCGAAGAGGAGGTGAACCCGATCCTCGACAAAATCAGCGTCGAAGGCATGGGCAGCCTGACCGACGAGGAACGCCGCACGCTGGAACGTGCGAGCCGGCTCATGAACCGCGACAAGCAACAGGGCTGATCATGCTTTCCTCACGCTCCGCCCGTCTTGCCGCCATGCTGCTGCTGGTGCTGTTGTTCGGTTGGACCATGCGGGCCTGGCGAAAGGGCCAAACCACCATCCTGCCCGGCGTGAAAACGCCAGCGGTCGAAAATTCGCCAAACACGCAGCCTGACGAGTGATCCTGCGCGTAATCAAAAGTCCCTTCACATCGCCCTCATGTCCATCGCCACCCGCAAAGGAGACCAAGGGCAGACCGATCTTCTCTTCGGCTGCCGGCTCGCCAAATCCCACCCCCGTGTCCATGCCCTCGGCGCTGTGGACGAGTTGAACGCGGCGCTCGGGCCGCTGCGCATCAGCGCGCTGCGCGAGGAGACAAAACAAATCGTGCCGCAGGTGCAGCGCTGGCTGATTGGATTGATGGGAGAACTCGCCACGCCTCCCGGCCAGGAGCAGCGCTACATCGAGACGCACCCCGACCGCATCACTGAAAAAAACGTCCATTGGCTCGACGAGTGGGTGGCAAAACTTGAAGCAGGCGGTGCTTTGAAGTTCCAAGGCTGGGCGCTGCCCGGAGAGGCCGGTGTGATGAGCGGCGCTCATGCAGACCTTGCCCGTGTGGCCTGCAGACGCGCGGAGCGAAACGTGATCGACCTGCAAGAGACGCCCGACGAGGTGCCGAACGTGGAGATCATCCGCTTTCTGAACCGGCTCTCGGACGTGCTATGGCTGCTCGCACGCTGGGAGGAGCAATCGCAAACAGCGCAGGCGTGATCATACCTTCGTGAGCTGGCGGCGCAGACTGATCTCCACAGCGGTGATGATGAGGGCCAGCGTGAAGAGAATGACGATGCTGTTGATCCAAAGGGTGTTGTACTTAGTGCCAAGGTAGGTCTTCCGCGTGCCGAAGAAGACGTTCGGGCTGGTCTTGCGGCGGTAGTCCTCGCGTTCCATCTCGGCCTTGGTGACGAGGTCGAGCACCTTGCGGTTCACATAGATCTCCTCGGCGCTGACGCCGTCGTTCTGCTGGAGCATGTTTTCCAGCATGGGAGACTCCACTCGCCCGCTGAGCACGGCGTCGCGGATGGAGCCGAGGCGTTTGGAGATTTCCCGCGGATTTTCGGCATAGAGACCGGAGACCACGGCAAGAGATTGTTTTGTGAGCTCCAGCTCATGCCGCTGAAGGTCGGACATATCCGAACCGGGCGGCGGAAGCAGTGACTGGATGCGCTCGTCGAGGAAATCCTGATTCCGCGTGAGCGGGTTGAGCTTGGACTGTGAGATGATGACTCCCTCGTAGGACCAGCGCAGCGGCATGAACTGGCAGATGAAGGGCACTTTGAGCTTGCTGGCGGCGTCCTCGTCGTTGCCAGCCTTTTTGAGCCAGCGGCCGACGGAATAGACGAGATCAAGGTTCTTGTTCATCTCCTCGTATTTGATGAGGGCGCCGCCGAGGATGATCTGCGGGATGAGGATGAGCGGTATGGCGTTCACCGCAGTACGGTTGTCGCTGACGATGCTGGAGATGAAGAGGCCGAGGCAGACACCGGTCAGCGAGGTGAGGAACATCCACCAGAGATGAATCATGAACATGTCGCGGATCTCAAGCACCCAGTTCCCGATCATGAGATAAATCACGCACTGGACGAGCGCGAAGGTGGAGAGGGAGATGATCTTGCCGCTGAGGTAGTAAAAGGTGCGCAGGTTGTGATTGCGCTCGCGGCTGAGCGTGTGGCGGTCGCGGATGATCTCGTCGGCGCTGTTGGTGAGGCCGAGGAACATGGCCACAACGAGGCTCATGAAGAGGTAGGTCGGTATGTGGAAGGCGGTGGCGAAGGTGTAGTTCGCCTCCTCGGAGTATTTGAGAACGCTGGAGATGAGATAGGCGAGCAGCGGCGCCTCCAGCAGCGTGGTGAGGAGGTTGGTACGGTTGCGCAGCTTGCTGAGGAAGGCTCGCTTCAGCAGCGTGGCAAAAAGGATACTCTCCTCGCGGAAGGTGTGCTTCGGCGGCTTCGGCATGCTGCGCATGAGGCTGGCGCTCTGGCTGCCGTCCTTCTTCGGCCGGGCGATGACGCTGGTGCTGCCGGGCGCGGCCTTTTGCTTCGCCATGCTCTCCATGATGAGGTGCCGCTGATAGGAGTCGCGCCAAAAATTTGGCGGGAAGCGCCGTGCGGCCACGAGATGGCCGTCCGCGCTGCGCTCCTGGATGATGTCGCCGCTGATGTCGCGCAGAGGCGTTTCGAGCACATCAAAGACGAAGTCCGGCGTGAGATTGTCCGGCGGCTTCGCCTCCGCGTCACCAGAATGGCCTGTCTCGGTGTTATAGACCTGCCAGAAGTACTCGATCATGCCCTGGGGCGTGCCGAAGTAGGCCATCTTGCCGCCCTTGTCGAGCAGCAGCGCCTTGTCGAACATCGCCAGCAGCTTCGAGCTCGGCTGATGAATCGAGGTGATGACGATCTTGTTGCGCGCGAGGCTGCGGATGATCTCAAGCACATGCTCGCTGTCTTTCGATGACAGGCCGGAAGTCGGCTCGTCGAACAAGTAAACGTCGGAGATGCCGATCATGTCGAGTCCGGCATTGAGACGCTTGCGCTCACCACCGCTGAGGAATTTTTGCTGCGGCGTGCCGGCGAGACGAGCGCGCAAATCGGCGAGCCCGAGTTCGGCGAGCTTCGCCTCGACGCGTTTGCGGCGCTCCTCGGTCTTGAGATGCGGACAGCGCACCGCGACGGAGAAGTCGAGGTTTTCCTGCACCTTCAGCAGCGGATCGAAGGCGTCCTCCTGCGGGATGTAGGCGATGTAAGGCGTGAGATTGCGTAAATTGTCATACAAGGCGAGGCCGTTCATCAGCACTTCGCCACCTTTCGGCTTCAACTGGCCGCCGAGGATGCGCAGCAGCGTGCTTTTGCCGCAGCCGCTCGGCCCCATGACGCAGATCATCTCTCCGCGACGGGCGATGAAGCTCACGCCATCCTGCGCGGTGTCGCGGCCGTCAAAGCGGTGGCTCAATTCGCGCACCTCGACCTGGCGGATCGTGTTGCGCTCCTCCTCGATGATGCGGTCGGCGAAGTGGCAGCGCAGATACTGCCCTTCCCCGAGCGTGATGGTGTCGCCGTCGTTCAGCGTGATCCTGTCACGCACCGGAATGAGGCCGATGTAGAGCGGCCGCGAGGAGCGCAGCACCTCCAGCACGCCGGTTTTTTGCGCGTAGTTGCACTCGATGCGCAGGAGAATCTCGCCGTCCGTGTCCTCGGAAAGGAGAATGTCGCCTTCTTCGAGCAGTTCGGGCTTGTTGGAGACAAGATAAGTATTCCTGCTGCCTTCGAGACGGAACTGGCCGCCAAACTCCTGCGCGCGCACGCGAAGGTCTCGCAGCGCGATCTCGACCTCACCATGCGCGATGATGCTGTCCTCGATGCTGGCCTCGACAATGGTGCCTCCGCTCAACACGACGCCATTGAGCGTGGCCTTGGTCGTGCGCAGCGCCTCGACGGTGACGCCGAGTCCGAAGCTGAGCCGCAGATTCGTGCCGCGTGTGCGTTGCGGTGCGATCTCCGCGCTGCCGCTCTCCGTGAGCGTGAGGTAGATCTGCGTGCCGGAGAGCGTCTTCTTGGCGTTGAAGTAGGAGATGAGGTCGTTGTAGTCGAGCGCGACGTCCTCCAGCACCACGCGCTCACCAGGATACAGACGCGAAAATTCTCCGGGCGGCTGGCGGCGGCTGCGCACGAGAATGGAGATGCCGCCGGTGTTTTTCAGCAACACAAGGTTCTGGAAGCGAAACGCCACCACAGAGCAGTCCGCCGAGAGCGAGCGCAGCAGCACGTCGCAGTTTTTCGTGGAACCGATGCGCAGCGTGTCGAGCGGCTGGCCGCCTTTGGTGGAAAAGCCCTCCTCCGGCGGTTTGTCGCCCGCGTTGAGCTGATAGACGATGTCGATGGCCTGCGCGGCGATGCCCAGGTTCGTCATGAAGAGGTAGAACTCCACCATCTGCCGCTGATTCTGCTGAGCACGGGAGATGAGGAGGTAGAGCTGCACGCCAAGCAGGACTTTCTGCTCCTGCGTGAGCTTCTGGCCCAGCTCCTTCGCGCGCTGCGTGAGATCCTGCGGCTGCTGCAGCGCCTCAAAGTAAAGACGGCGCATGTCGGCGTAAATCGCCTCGGGATAATCGTAACGCAGATAACCAAGGCTGGACTCGACTTCCTCCTCCTCGATGTTGCCGTCCAGCTTGCTGAACGCGGCGAAAACTTCGATCAAGACGGGCAGCATCGTATTGGCCGTGGCAGCGGACGCTGCGGAAACCTGCATCCGCCCGTTCAGCAGATGTTCCCAGCGTTTGGGCGACCACCATGGCAGCGCCACCTGATCATGACCGTCACCCGCAGGATTCTGCTTCGCGGACGGAAAGTTGGCGGGCTTCTTCAACAGGCTCATGCGGCGGGTTCGAGCGCGATGATGGAGTTCTTTTTCAGAAACACAACCGGCGAAGCCACGAATGAACCCGGCGCGGCATGAAAAAAGGCGGCCTGACAAATCAGGCCGCCTTTCGCTGGATTCGTTCGCGCATTTTTCCTCACACGCCGCGCTGCTGCGGGGGGCCTTCGCGATCACGCTCACCACCTCGCGGTTCTTGAGGCTGCTGCGGCGCAGGTCCGCGCTCGCGATTCATCGGCGGCGGCTGAGGACCGTGCGGTCCTTCTCCATGACGCTGAAAAGGTGGGACGAAATCACGTTCTCCTCCGCGCATGCCGTGCGGCGGCGGATTCATGGGGCGATGAAAGTGCGGCGGGCCGCCGGGACCGCGTCCGCCTTCGCGTGATCCAAAGTGCTGCGGAACGGGGCCGCGTTGATCGTGTTGAAAACGCGGTGCAGGTCCACGCGGGCCGTTGAAGGCACCCTCATGCTGCGGACGACCGAAGTTCTGCGGGCCACGAGGTCCGCCACGACGCATCTCAGGACCACGTGGCGAGCCAAAGGAGCCGCGCTGCGCGAAATGTTGCGGAGCGGGGCCTTGCTGACGCGGTTGGAAGCCTCCTCTTGAGTGACCTCCTTTAGGACCACGTGGTCCAGGCGGCTGATGAAAGGCCTGTGGTCCGCGATCTCCACCATGCTGCTGATTTTCGGGTCCGCGGCGGTTTTCAGGCTGCGGGCCGCGTTGCTGATGCTCTCCGCCATCACGCGGTTGGTTCATTGGCGGACGATGAAAGCCTTCGGCTGGAGAATGATCCCCGCGGCCGCGATTTTCCTCACGCGGAGGATTGGCAGGCCCGCGTCCGGCATCGCGTGGATTTGGCTGTCCTCCACGCGGCTGGATTTGCTCACGTGGCGCGTCCATTTGCGGGCGGCGCTGCGTTTCGCGGGTGTTTTCCGCACGCGGCGGACCGTTTTGAGGACGCTCCGCGTCGCGTCGCGGCTGTTCGCCGCGTGGTTCTTCGCGCCTTGGCTGCGCGTTTTCAGCGCGGCGTTCGGGCGCGGGCGGTGCATCGGCGCGGGGCGTTTCGGCGGGTTTGGATTCCTGCGCGGGCAGAGATGCCACGCCAAGGGCGAATGCGCCGCAGAGCATGGCCAGGGAGTTCATTCCGGGTTTCATGGGAGTGTGGGTTGGGATTGCGGGAGGCTGAAACCATCCTCTGCGAGAACGGTTTCAGCATGTTTGACGCCGCCGCGTCGCACTTTTGTGCCCTGCATGGTGACGAAAGCCTTTCACACATGCCGCATCGTCCGCGTTGCCTTTGTCCGCGCGCCTGCTTAATAGTCGGCCCATGTCCGCCACCGACACCGAGCCGCGCATCGAACCGGCCACCATCGAAGACCTGCCGCAGCTCGTGGAGCTGCTCGTCGCGCTTTTCAGCGAGGAGGAGGATTTCAAGCCGGACCGCACCAAGCAGGAGCACGGCCTGCGCCTCATCCTGGAGCAGCCGAACCGCGGCCGCATCTTCGTGCTGCGCACGGATCACAAGGTCATCGGGATGGTGAACCTGCTCTTCACCATCAGCACGGCGGAGGGCGGCCTCGTTCTCATCATGGAGGATGTGATCGTGCATCCGCAGCATCGGCGCCAGGGCTACGGCGGCCGCCTGCTCGACCACGCTATCGAGTTCGCGAAGGAGAAGCGCTTCAAGCGCATCACGCTGCTCACCGACCGCATCAGCGCGGACTCGCAATCATTCTTCCAGCAGCACGGGTTCCAGTTCTCTAAAATGATCCCAATGCGCCTTGTCTTCAACGAAGCCTGAGCCGTCATGCAAACGCCGCCCGCCTTTCCCGCCCGCCCCGGAAGCGCGCCCGGCATCCCGCATCAATGGGTGGAGGCGTCCGACTGGTTTGTGCTTTTTACGCTGGGCACGCTGCTGTTTCTGGTCGGTGCCTTCGCCATCTGGGCCTGGCTCATCTGGCGGCGCACAACGCGCCCGGAGCCGCATGTGCGCCTGCTCATGGAACTGGAGGACGAGGAACAACGCGCCAGACACCAGCCCCATGCCTCCAGCGAGGAAGAAGACACGTCAGAGCCATGGGAACGACCGGCGGACTGGTGGAGGAAAGACGGCGACTGACACGCATGAGCGACGAGCGACCTCTTTTCCACGGCTGGCGCGCGCGCGCGCACTTCCTCACTCGCGACCGGCTCTTTCTGCTGCGCACCTCCGCCGCGATCATCGCGCTGGGCATGATCGCCGCCAGCGCGATCATTGTAAGCGACAGATTGCAGGATCAGACCGCTGACCAACACGTGGTCTCCCCCGCTCTGAGCCGGCTGCATGGCGAATTCCATCAACTGCGGCATGAAAAAGAGCCGCAACCGAGAAAACTGGCCGCATGGCTCCGCCGGGCGTTGGCGCAATCCTCCAAGCCGGTCGCGGACGGCGACGCGGAAGCCTACCATGCATTCACCAGCAACGGACATCTGTGGGGCTACGATGTTAGCGGCCTGATCCACGAGCACGCCACCTCCGACGCACCCGCCGGCCTCTTCCTGGATTATCTGGCCGCCGCTCTCGACCATGATGAGAAAGCCCTGGCCGGCCTACGACAAAGAGCAGCCGCCACACCGCACGAGATGCTCGCCGCCGAACTGCTCGGCAGCCTTTTGAAGCGTTTTGGTGACAACGACGCCGCGATGCGAGCCTTTTTCCTTGAAGGACTCCACTTTGCCGACGCCAGCGCCGCGCGTGAGGAAGCGCTGCGTCTCGCCGTCACCGCGCGTGATCTCGACCTGCTTAATGAAATCGCCAAGCATCCCGGCTGGATTGAAGACTGCCATCCCCTACTGCAACATCACGCAGGAGCGCTCATTGGAGACATCTGGATGCAATGGGGCGGCCTCGTCCGGCATCGCCTCAGCGCCATTCCCTACGGCACGCTGGCTCTCGCCTTCTTTGCCGCCGCACTGTGGTATTTCATCCTTGTGCAGCACAGTGATCGTGAGCGCTGGCGCTGGGCGCGCCCCATCGTCGCCCTCATGGCCGGGGTGTGCAGCGTGTGGCCCACGCTCAGCATTCTGGCCTACCAGGAGTTTGTGCAGGGCATGACCTCGAACGCTCCCTTCCCCCACGATTTGATCTATTATCTCGTCGGCGTCGGTTTGCGGGAAGAAGGCTGTAAACTCCTGCTCTTCGCGCTTTTCCTGCCGTGGCTGCTGTGGCGACGCCAGCCGGGCCTGGCTCTGCTCACGGGAGCATTCGTCGGCCTGGGTTTCTCGCTGGAGGAAAACATCGGATACTACCAGGACTACGGCGGCACCATCGCGTGGACACGCTTTCTCTCCGCGAACTTCATCCACATCTCCCTCACCGGAATCTGCGGGCACAGCCTCTACCACATGCTGCGCACGCGCTTTGCCCGCGCGGACGAGTTCCTCGGCACCTTCGCGCTCGCCATCGCCGCGCACGGCGGCTACGACTGGCTCGCGACCGGCGCTCTCGATGACAACGGCTGGCTCTCTGTCGTCGTCCTCGTGCTGACGGCCGCGCGATTCATCGACCTTCTCGCGGCGGAGACGCGCCCGGCGCGGCTCACGATCTCGCCGCGAGCCGTTTTCACGCTCGGCTCCGCCATTCTCATCGCTGTCTCCTTCGTTCTCGGGGCCTGGAACACGCGTTCGATGGAGGGCGTCGCGCTCGCCGGACAGGAGTGCCTTTCGATGGTGCCGATCGCCCTGCTTTACTGGAGAAAATTCGAAAACGTCTGACCTTGGGAAGGTGTGGTTGTCCACCTTCGTAAATTGCTCTTGTCGGATGCCCGCGAAAGTGTGTAATCTGGACTGAATTTCACCCGATTGACGTTATGAACCCAACACAGCCGCCATCTCCTGGTTCCACGCAGCCCTTGCCGCCTGGCTACACACCGCCGCCGGGGTATCCGCCGCAGATGCCGGGCTATCCGCAGGGTTACATGCCGCCGCCGGGGTACCCGCCGCAAATGCCGGGCTATCCGATGCCGCAGGGCTATCCGCCGCAGATGCCGGGAGGCTACCCTCCGGGCTATCCGATGCC
>NZ_JBIIHA010000012.1:0-143267 GCF_044236155.1 Prosthecobacter sp. | reverse complement strand
TGGAGGCGAGGGCGGGAATTGAACCCGCGCATACCGGTTTTGCAGACCAGTGCATTACCACTTTGCTACCTCGCCATGCTCGAAAGCGGACGGAGAGTAGGCGGTGGCCCTCCCCCTGTCAACCGCCGTGGCGGCGGCGGATTTCAGCCACCGCCCAGGCGGCGTGTTCGGCAATGAGCGGGTGTGGATCGGCAGCGGCGGCTTCGAGGGCAGGGAGATCGTCCGGCGTGCCGGTGTTGCCGAGGGCGACGCAAACGTTGCGCAGGAAGGCGGGGCGCTTGATGCGCTTGATGGGGGATTTGGCGAAGAGGGCGCGGAATTCGTCGTCGGTGAGGGAGAGAAAGTCGCGCAAGGACTTGGTGAACACGGTTTCGCGGGCCTGGAAGGCTGCCTCGCGTGATTCCTGGGCGTGGCGGTTCCACGGGCAGGCGTCGAGGCAGGCATCGCAGCCGTAGATGCGGTCGCCGATGGCTTGGCGGAACTCGTGCGGGATGGAACCTTTGTTTTCGATGGTGAGGTAGGAGATGCAACGGCGTGCATCCATGCTCCGCGGCGCGGTGATGGCCTGCGTGGGGCAGGCGTCGATGCAGCGGGTGCATTTGCCGCACATGTCCTTCGCCGGCGTGTCGGCGGGCAGATCGAGCGTGGTGAGGATGTCGGCGAGGAAGAACCAGGTGCCGAGATGACGATGAATCTGCATCGTGCTTTTGCCGCCCCAGCCAAGGCCAGCCTCGCTGGCGAAGTCACGCTCCAAAACAGGGCCGGTATCGACGTAAGGCTTCTGCACGCCGCCGTGGGTGGCGAGGAAAGCGTCGAGTTCGCGGAGCTTTTCCTCGATGAGGTCGTGGTAGTCGTCGTTCCAAGCGTAGCGGGCGATGCGATAGCCGGTCTGCGGGCCCGGCCCTTGGAAATAGTTCAGCGCGAGAACAATCACGCTACGTGCACCGGGCAAGACGACACGCGGATCGACACGGCGCTCGATGTTCCGGGCCATCCAGGCCATGTCGCCGTGTTTTCCTTCGGCGATCCACTGCTCATAGAGGTCGCGGTGCCTCGCAGGCAACGCGGCAGCGACGCGGCAGTCGTCAAAGCCGAGCGAGCGGGCCTTGGCGATGAGTTCGGTTTTGATCTCTGCCGGGGACACAATGAGGAATGACGAAATCAGATGACGAATGACAGATTCCCGAGGCAGGAAGACCCCAGGCTCATTTCCCGCCCGGTGGCGTCAGGGACTGGATCTGCTTGTCGAGAATGTCGAAGGAGTCGGCCAGCATGCGGAGGCGCTCGACATGCGCGGACTGCTCGCGTTCGACATGCGCTGCGTCGGCCTGCGCGGGATTGAGGGTTTCGAGGAACTTGGTGAAGATGGTGGTGACGTCGTCCGTGACCTGTTTGGACAGCATCGCGCGCAAGGTGACGGAGGACTCCTCCAGCTTGTCGAGGATGGCATTGCGGGCGCTGCTTAGCCTGACCTGAGTGAGCAGGTAAATGACGGCCAGCAGCAGCACTCCCGCACCCGCGGCGATGGCCCCCCCCTCGATGCCGTCCAGCCATCCGCACAACGCGGAGACGATGATCACAGGCAGGATGAGCCGCTTCAGCCAGCGGGCGGTGCGGCGGGCGTTTTCGAGGCCGGGCTCGATGTCCTCGTCGAGTTTCAGACCGATGACAAAGCGACGCAGCGAGGAATCGACATGCGTGCCGAAACGACGGCGCAGATCGCTTTCCTCGTCGTCATAAACATGCACGGGCATGGAGACGTCCACCGGGAAAATCACGCCGCGGCCCTGCGCATACAGGAAACGCTCGAACTGATGCACATCCTCCTCCAGCACGAGGCCGACCTGCCGCCAGCGGTCTCCGGTGCGGTGCTGCAGCTCCTGAAACAGGCGGTGGTCGAGGCTCTGCGGACGCTGCTCCTCAGTAGTGTCATCTTCCGGCGCGGGCTTGCGCTGGAAGGCCTTCCGCGTGGCCAGCGCGTCGCTGGCGAGACCCGCGACGCGCATCACGGACTCGTGGTAGTCACGCTCGGTGGCATCGAGCGCGGGCAGGATTTTTTTCAGCGTGCGATCCACCTGGAGCTCGCGCTCGGTTTGCAGTTCCTGCAACACGACGGCTTTTCGCTGAGCGCCGTGCATGCCGGCCACGACACGGTCGCGCGTGGTTTCGAGAATCTGGCGCGCAAGCCTCATGGTGCTGGCAAGCTTGTTCAGCCGGGAGGCATTATGTCGCACGAGGCTGGAAATGTGCGCCTCCAAGGCGTGAAAGCCGCTGTCCTGGTGAAAGCGGTCGTGCTCGATGCCGGCGTTGTGAGCGAGGATGGCTTTTTTAGCCGAGACGGGAAAGAGCGGGAAGTCGCGGCCGAAACGCTGACGCGTGAGCTGGCCCATGTAGTCGGTTATCACCTGGATTTCCTCCGGGCTGCGCAGGTCGCTCTGCTGAAGCACGAAAATGACGTGCCGCATCCATTCGCGGTGAACTTTCTCCAGGAACTGCCACGCGGACGCGCCCCACGGATTCATCGCCGAGAACACGAAGATGACGAGGTCGGCGATGGGCACGAAGCGCTCGGTAATCTGCTGGTGCTCGTTCTCGATGGAGTTCGTGCCCGGCGTGTCCACGATGTGGAAATCCCGCAGGAAATCGACGGGCGCATACACTTCATCGAGCGTGGGCGTGACAGGCACGACGCTGTGCTCCGTGCCGTGCCGGAAGAAGAGAATCTTGCCCGTCGTGGGCATGACGCCGGTCTGGGAGAAGTCCTGGCCGAAGAGCGCGTTGAGAAAGGTGGATTTACCCACGTTCACCTCTCCGACGACGACAAAGACGAACGGCTCCTTCAGGCTGGCGATGAGGTTGTCGAGGATCGCGGCGGACTCGGCGTCGCCGCCGGCGTCACGCACCGCGGCCGAGAGCGCCAGGAGGTCCGTGCCGATGCGCGAACGCAGTTCAAAATAGTCATCACCGATCATGTGGGGGTCGCGCAAGGTGCCGCGTGTGAACTTCATCGCAACCTGCGAGCGCGGGAATCCGGCGGGAAGATGGAGGAATGGAGAACTGGAGTGGTGGAGTGATGGTTCCAGCGCCAATACTCCATTGCTCCGACACTCCATCACTCCATGGTGTATCCCGAAAGAACACCGATTGAACGCGCCGCCGCCCGACAGTGACTCCACACCCGATCAACCCACGCCGTGGTGGCTGTGGCCGCATGTGCTAAGCCTGGAGGCGCCGCTGGTGGCCGTGCTGTGGCAGCGCGTGCTGGCGCAGGCGCATGGCGTCCGCCTCACGCCGATGCTGGACGCGGGTCTCGCGCTGGCCTGCTGGCTCATTTACCTCGCCGACCGCACGCTGGACACCTTTTCAGCGAAGCCTGGCTCCGCGTTGGACACGCGGCATGCCTTTTACCGCCGCCACCGCCGTGTGCTGCTGCTCGGCGTGATGCCCGCCGCCGCTTCTTGGCTGGTGTGGGCGGCGTTTTATGTGATCCCTGAAGGCATCCTGTGGCAGGCGGCGGGACTGTCGATGCTGGTAGCGCTTTATCTGGCCTCATGGGCGGCGCAGGGCAGCCGCGTGTCGCGGGATGTCTTTCTCTGCGCCGCAGGACTCGGCGGCATCCTCCTCATCTCCCGCATGCCGCTGCCCGCCGGGTATCGCTTCGCGCTCAGCCTGATTCTGCTGGTGGCGATGGTGCTGAGTTTTTTGCGGCAGATCGACATCCGTCTCGGCCAATGGCTGCCGAAGGAATACACCGCCGCGCTGCTCTTCGCGCTCGGCTGCAGCACCAGCACGCGCTTCCTTGCGATGCCGGAAACGATCCTCGAACCCGTGCTGGAAAGCCTGCTGCTGGCCGCGCTCTTCGCCTGCAACCTGCACGGCATCTCCACCCATGAAAAAAACAGCAAGCGCAGCCATGCGCCGCTCGTGCTCGGCGCGCTGGTCTTCACGCTGGCGGTGCGGTGGCTGGTCGAGGGCGGTCTGCTGGAGAATTCCCTGCGTGGTCCGTCGCAGGCGGTGCTCGGCGCACTGGTGCTGCACGCGGTCGTGCAGCGCGCCGGAAAAGGCCTCTCCACCGATGCCTACCGCGTGCTGGCCGATCTGGCTCTCATCCTGCCCCTGCCGCTCGCGTGGCTGTGAATTGCGCGAAACGCGGTGACGCTCACGTTTGACGAACATCATGAAAAAACAGCTCTGCATCCTCTTTTTCGGCCTCGCGGCCCTTCTTCCAGCCCAGGAATCGCCAGACGCGCTCTTCCAGCAAGGCGTGGATGCCTTCTTCGCCGCGAAACCGAAGGAATCCGTCGCCGCGTTCGACAAATTGATCACGCTGGCACCGAATGCGAAGCCGCAGCTCTGGCAGCGTGGCCTCTCGCTCTACTACGCGGGTGATTTCAAAGCCGGGCGCGAGCAGTTTGAGGTGCATCAGACTGTGAACGGCAACGACGTGGAAAACGCCGCCTGGCATTTCCTCTGCATCGCCAAAGGCGAGGGTGTGGAGGCCGCGCGGAAGGTCTTCATCCCCATCGAGGGCGACTCACGCATCCCGATGAAGCAGGTTCACGAGCTTTTTGCCGGCAAAGGCAGCGTGGAAGCCGTCTTGAAGGCCGCCGAGGAGGGCCAGGGCGAAAACCTGCGCAACCACCGCTGCTACGCCCACCTCTACCTCGGCCTCTACTTTGAGGCGACCGGCGAAGACGCGAAGGCGAAGGGGCACATGCTCAAAGCCGCCAAAGACTTCGCCATGGACCACTACATGGGCCGCGTTGCGCAGGTGCATGTGAAGATCCGTGGGTGGGACCAGTGAGCGAATGCGCATCCCTTGCGCATCATTGTTCCGGGTTTGTGAGAATGGGCCGTGAGCGCAATAAGGCACGGCAGTGCATGGTAAGTTCGTGTCCAAACCCACTGACACGACCATGAAAATGCATCCCTTGTGCTCCGGTAATCACCGCAATCCCTTCGCGACCTCGCAGAGCCGTCGTGACTTTCTGCATGTGGGGGCGCTGGCAGGACTGGGCATCACTTTGCCGGAAATGCTGAAGCTGCAGGCGGCGGAGCAAACACTGGCGATGCCGGCGGTGGAGAGCTACAAGCCGGTCGCGACCTCGATCATCCACATTTACCTGCCCGGTGGGATGGCGCAGCATGAGTCGTGGGATCCGAAGCCCTTTGCCTCGCCCGACTACCGCGGACCCTTCAATCCGGTCAAAGGCGTGACGGGCGAATACGTGGGCGAGAAGTTCGCGAACATCGCGAAGATCCTCGACAAGATCACGATGATCCGCTCCGTGACGCATGGCGAGGCAGCGCACGAACGCGGCACGCACAACATGTTCACCGGCTACCGTCCGAGCCCGGCGATCAAGTTCCCCAGCTTCGGCTCCATCATTTCGCATGAACAAGGAAGCCGGAACAACCTGCCGCCCTACGTCGTGGTGCCAAGTGTGTTCGCACCCGAGCAGGGCAGCGGCTACATGAGCAGCGCGTTCGGACCCTTTGCTCTCGGCAGTGATCCTGCGGACGGCAACTTCACCGTGCGCGATCTGGCCGCGCCAAAAGACATCGACCAGAAGCGCTTCGACCGCCGCCGCAGCCTGCTCTCCTCCGTGGACGAGCATTTCCGCACGACGGAGAAATCCGACGGCCTCGCTGCGATGGACAAGTTCTACACGGCCGCGTACAACCTCATCAGCTCGCAACAAGCCCGCGAGGCCTTCAATCTGGCCGCCGAACCGGCCAAGCTGCGCGATGAATACGGCCGCAACGCCGCCGGTCAGCGTTTCCTACTCGCCCGCCGCCTCGTCGAGGCCGGTGTGCGCATGGTTTCGGTGAACTACGGCGGCTGGGACCACCACTCGAACATCAAAGGCTCGTTTGAGAGCCAGGCACCGCAGTTCGACACCGCCTTCGCGCGTCTCATACGCGATCTCGACGAGCGCGGCATGCTCGACACGACGCTGGTGCTGGTGAGCAGCGAATTCGGCCGCACGCCGAAGATTAACAGCACGAACGGTCGCGACCACTACCCGCGTGTCTTCTCCGTGGCGATGGCTGGTGGCGGTGTGAAGAAAGGTTTCGTCTATGGCAAGTCCGACGCCCTCGGCGGCGAGCCGGATGAAGATCCCGTCGGCCCCGAAGACCTCGCCCGCACGATGTACCGCCTGCTCGGCATCAACGCCAGCAAGCGCATCGTCGTCGAAAACGTGCGTCCCGTGGACATCGTGAACGGCGGCAGGCTGATCAACGAGCTGATTGCGTGAGCCGGGTCTTTCTTCCAGTTAGTTCGTCGGCGTAAAAAACAAGGCGGTGAGGATTCACTTTTCACGGCATCAAAAATGCGCATCCTCGTCATGGCTCTCGTCTTGAGCCGTCATGGAAGCAGTCAACATCCAGTTCGCGCCCGCAACGGGCACCGAGGAAGAGTGGAACGAGGCGTATGCGCGCCTCGCCGACTACTTCCGCTCCTACCAGCTCCATAACCGCATCCGCCGCACGCAGCTCATCCTCGAGACGCTGCGCAAGGCGGCCGAGGCACATGCGAAGGACCCTTCCCGCAGGCCCACGGCACACGCGATCGAGCAGGCGCGGCTCATGCTGCGCGAATGGCTCGGCGCGATCTACAGCGACCTGAACTTGAACGAAGCACAGCTCGAGGCCACAGGCCGGCTCGGTTTCCATCTGGCCGGCGGCCCCTCACGCTGGCCGCAGTTCTTCCTCGATGAGGAAAACATGCCGGATGACATGGCCGAGGCCATGCGCTCCGCCCTGCGCACCTCCGGCCCCGGCATGAGCGTGAGCAAGATGACTCCGCGTGACATCGACCTCGGCCTCATCCCCGACGTGGCGGAGGACACCTTCGGCAAGCTCGGCCGCCATCCCATCCTGCGATACTCGGTGCTCTTCCTCATCGTGTTCGGTGTACTGGGTTATCTTTATTCCCTCTTCAGATGAGCGCACCCCTCGGCAGCCAGACCGCAAACATCGCGATGAACGCCGGTATGCCGCCGAAACGTGTCTCGCGCACGCGCCGCTCGACCTTCTTCTCCCTCGTCGGTCTCGGCACCATCGTGGGCACCTGGCTCTCGTTTGTTTTCCTGTCAGAAAATGGCATGCGCATCTCGGAGTGGGCGCTGCTGCTGGTCTTCATCCCGCTCTACTACCAGCTCAATGTCGGCTTCTGGACCGCGCTCTTTGGCGTGTGGCTCATGAACCGCCCGAAGCCCGACTCGCTCGACCTCTGGCGCACGCTGAACGCGGACGACTACGAGCAGCCCATCACCGCGAGCACCGCGATCGTCATGCCCGTCTTCAACGAGGACGTGACGCGTGTGTATGAAGGCCTGCGCTCGATCTACCTCTCCCTCGAAGCCACCGGCCAGTCGAAGAACTTCGACTTCTTCATCCTCAGCGACTCGGACAAAACCAGCCAATGGATCGAAGAAGAAACCGCCTGGCTCGAACTCTGTCGTCAGTTGAAGGCCTTCGGCCGCATCTTCTACCGCAAACGCCGCAAGCCCATCAACCGTAAGAGCGGCAACGTGAGCGACTTCTGCCGCCGCTGGGGCAAACGCTACCGCTACATGGTCGTGCTCGACGCGGACAGCCTCATGTCCGGCGCGCTGCTCACCAGCATGGTGCGCATCATGGAGAAAAATCCCGGCATCGGCATCCTCCAGACATTTCCGAAGCAAATCGCCGCCGACACGCTGCTCGGCCGCGTGATGCAGTTCGCACAGGCACTCTACGGACCGCCCTTCATGGCCGGACTCGACTACTGGCAGTGCGGCGAGGCCAATTTCTGGGGCCACAACGCCATTTTGAGGCTCGCACCCTTCATCGAGCACTGCGCCCTGCCGCCGCTGCCGAAGAACGCGCCCTTCGGCGGCCACATCCTCAGCCATGACTTCGTCGAAGCCGCGCTCATGCGCAAAGCGGGTTACGCCGTGAGACTGCTGCCCACCACGCGTGGCAGCTACGAGGAAGGCCCGCCCACGCTCGTGGACATGCTCAAACGCGATCGCCGCTGGTGCCAGGGCAACATCCAGCATCTCTGGCTCGTGTTTGCGAAGGGCTGGCATCCGATGAGCCGCGTGAATTTCCTCCACGGCATCCTCAGCTACGTCAGCTCGCTGCTGTGGTTCATCTTTCTCGTGCTCGTGACGTATCTCGCCGCCACGCCGACGGCGCACGTGGCACCGCAGTCATTGCTCGCGGAGAAAATCCTCCTCGGCGTCACCATCATGCTCATCTTCCTGCCGAAGACGGTCATCCTGCTCGACGAGGTCATCACCGGCCGCATGTTCAAACCGTTGCGCCTGCGCCTCCTCACGTTTTTCAGCAGCATGCTCGACACAGTCGTCTTCACGCTCATGGCACCGGTGCTGATGGTGTTTCATGCACGTTTCGTCATCTACACGCTCATTGGCAAAAGCGTGAGCTGGGTCACACAGCGCCGGAAAATCGACGGCGGCATCAACTGGAGCGAGATCATCCTCACCTTTGCCAGCGTGACCGTCCTGGGCCTGCTCTGGACTGCTGTGGGCGCGGGCATCGGCGTGAAGCTCGGCTCCTTCGCCTTCCTCATCTGGATCAGCCCGATCCTGTTCTCTCTCATCGTCTCCATCCTCGTCGCGGCCATCGTTTCCGGCGGACGCAGCGGCAGGCGCCTCGGCATCTTCCTCACACCGGAGGAATACGATCCGCCCACCGTGCTCAAGACGATGCAGCAGACCCTGGAGGAGATCAAAGACCGCCTGCAGCTTCCGCCCGAGCTGGAACGCCACTACGGCCTCATGCAGGTCTTCCTCGATCCGTATGTGAACGGCCTGCACGTCAGCCTGCTGCGCCGCCGCCGCACCATCGACGTCTCGCGCAGCTACCTCGATGAAATCGGCCACCGGCTCATCACCCAGGGGCCGCAGACGCTCAATGCGCAGGAGTTGAAGGCCATGATGCACGACACCGACACGGTGACGAACCTGCATTACCGCCTCTGGAGCGCCGCCGATCACGAACTCGCACCCTTCTGGTCCACGGCGATCCGCCAGTACAAGCTCGCACCCACCAGTCCCTTCGCCCACACGCTCGCGAAGCAGGAAGTCGAGGACTGAGATGCGCGAAAGCCGCATTTCGAGAGCGCGTTTCTTTTCAACCATGAAGCTCCACGTCATCTGCTGCGCCATTTTTGTCTCGTTCGTTCTTCCCGCCCTCGCGCAACGCTCCGCGCCGATCGTCTCGCCGGAAATCAAGGACGACCACGGCGTCTCTTTCCGCATCCGTGCTCCCAAATCGCAAAGCGTGGCTCTGCGCGGCCAGTGGGACAGGCAGCAGGTGGAGATGACGAAGGGAGAAGAAAATGTGTGGAGCCTCACCGTGCCGAACGTGCCCGCCGGCGTGTGGGAATACAGCTTCGTCGTCGATGGCCTGACGATGATCGATCCCGCGAATCCGGCGCAAAAACCGCAGCGCAACCCCAGCGCGAGCATCCTGCACATCCCTGCCAATCCGCCGAACGTGTGGGACTTTCAGGACGTGCCGCACGGCACTGTGCATCAGCACACCTATCTCTCGAAAGCGCTCGGCAAACAGCGCGGCGCGTGGATTTACACACCGCCTGGCTACGAGGCTGACACAGCCACGAAGTACCCACTGTTCGTCCTCCAGCACGGCTCGGGCGACCGTCATGAGACGTGGGTCACGCACGGCAAGGCGCACTGGATTCTCGACAACCTCATCGCCGCCGGCAAAGCGAAGCCGATGATCGTTTTGATGATCGACGGCCATCCGCTCGGCATGGTGCCGCGTGAAATGGCCGACAAGCGCGGCGAATCGCTCAAGGCCTTCAAGTGTGAGTTGTTTGAAGACGCGATTCCTCTCGTGGAACGCAGTTATCGCGTCTCACCCGACCGCGAACAGCGCGCCATCACGGGTTTGAGCATGGGCGGCTGGCAGTCGCTCAGCACCGGCATGACGAATCTCGACAAATTCGCGTGGATTGGCTCCTTCAGCGGCGCGGTCGATGAAAATGAGATCAAACCCGCGCTCGATGACGCCGCGGGCACGAATGCGAAACTGAAACTCCTCTGGATCGCCTGCGGGGAGAAGGATTTCCTGCTCGAACGCAACAACCAGCTCATAGCCACGCTCAAATCACGCGGCGTGAACCACGAATGGCGTCTCACACCCGGCGATCACTCCTGGCCCATCTGGCGCGACTACCTCGCCGAATTCGCGCCGAAGCTGTTTCGCTGAGCTGGAGCGCACGCGTCCCGCGTGCAGCATTCGGCGTCCCGCCGAATGCTGACCCAGGACATGATTCTTCATCCAATGTTGCGCCGGCTGGCGTGAGCTTGGAGACGGTTTTCCGCAAGACGCGGAAAACGGCACGCGAGACGCGTGCGCTCCATTCAAGCACCGAAGTTTCCGGGCGGCTTCGCGTCGGGAGCCGGAGCGGCGGGCTTTTCTTCCTTCTTCTCCTCTGGTTTGGGTGATTCGGCAGGTTTTTCCGGCGGCTTGCGCACTGAAGGCGCGGGCGTGGCGGAAGGGCGGCCTCTGCCACCGAAACCTTGTGACAGGCGTTCATTCAAACGATCCACCTCACCCGGCTCGAGCTTGCCGTTGCCGTTCTGATCGAGTCGCGACATGACTTTTCCGCCAGCGATCATCTTTTGCAGCCCTTCGACCTCGTCGGCATCAATCTTGTGATTGCCGTTCTTGTCCACCTGCTTGAATCCGGCAAGCATGCGGACCCTGCGGTCGGCGGCGACGGGAGCTTGCGGTCTTTCGACTTCGGCCAGCTCGATCTCGCCGTTGCTGTTCTTGTCGAGGCTCTTCAACGTCGAGAAAGCCTTTTGCAGCGCGGGCAGCTCGTCAGCGTCGATTTTATGGTCGCCATTCTTGTCGAACGTCTTCAAAACTTCAGCGTTGGCTCCATCATGGTGCGCGGACGCACCGGGTCTTTTTTTGCCCTTGGCATCTGGAGCGGGCAGGGCAACGGCGGGAAGCAGGGCTGTCACAAACAAGGAAAGAAGAGTGGTCTTCATGCACGCTGAAACGCCGCACCACGCATGAGGTTGCATGTGGA
This sequence comes from Prosthecobacter sp., assembly GCF_044236155.1. GTDB lineage: Bacteria > Verrucomicrobiota > Verrucomicrobiia > Verrucomicrobiales > Verrucomicrobiaceae > Prosthecobacter. Next base: position 132,184 of record NZ_JBIIHA010000012.1, on the reverse strand, counting down.
TTTTGCGTTCTTCGGCCCAGTCCGGCAGGAGCGCACGCGTCTCGCGTGCTGCGTTCGGCGTCCCGCCGAATGCGGGCCCAGGGTGTCGTTCCCCGTCCAGCGTTGAACTTGTTTGCGTGTGCTGGGGGGACGGTTTTCCGCGAGACGCGGAAAACGACACGCGGGACGCGTGCGCTCCATCAAAGCATCGCCGCGAGATCGGCGGCGAGTTGCTTCGCCTCGTGAACGGGACGGCTGGCCTCGCGTTCGACCGGAGCGGCGGAGAGATTGGCCTCGTTGAAGACGCGCACGGCCATGTGGAGCCGACCGTCTCGAATCGTCGTGTGCGCTCCGACCGGCGTCTGGCAGCCGGCGCCGAGAATTTTGAGAAATTCCCGCTCAGCGATGACCCGTGACTCGGTTTCGGCGTGGTTGAGCGCACGTATCGCGTGGATCACCGCGTCATCACCCGCACGGCATTCGATGGCGATGGCCCCCTGCCCTGCGGCCGGGAGGAACTTCACCGGATCAAGCACGAGCGCGCAGAGCGTCTGCCCCTCGATGTGGATGCGGCTGAGGTTCGCGTTGAGCAAATTCAGGCGCAGCAAACCGGCGGCGGCGAGCAGGACTGCATCGAGCGCGTTTTCGCCGAGCACTTTCTTCACGCGCGTGGGCACGTTGCCGCGGATCTCGACAATCTCGAGGTCCGGACGCAGAAATTTGAGCTGCGCCGCACGCCGCACGCTGCTGGTGCCGACGCGGGCACCTTTTGGCAGGCTGTCGAGCGTGTGCGGATCGCGGGTGATCATCACATCCTCGATCGCGGCACGCGGCAGCACGGCGGCGATGGTAAATCCAGCAGCGAGATCGCTCGGCACGTCCTTCAGGCTGTGCACCGCAGCGTCGATCTGCTTGTTTTCGAGCGCGATTTCGAGCTCCTTGATGAAGATGCCCTTGTCCACGTTCGCCACGCCGCTGAACTCGGAGAAACGCAGATCCTGACGCTTGTCGCCGCTAGTCTGGATGATCTCGCGCTCGATTTTCAGATGCGGATGCGCGGTCTGCAACGCCGCCGTGACCATGGTGGTCTGCGTGAGGGCGAGTTCGCTGCCGCGGGTGCCAAGGATGACTTTTTCGATGCTCATGAATGGGTGGTTTTGACGAAGCCGAATTTCTCAAGCTGCTCCTCGATGATGCGCTCGCATGCTGCGAGCTGCCGCTCTCGCTCGCGGCGGCCTTCGTCGGCGATGGCCTGCAACGCGTCGATGTCGTAGAGATACACGCCTTCGATCTCGTTCACCGCCGGATGGACGTCCCGCGGGACGGCGATGTCGATGATCAGCAGCGGCTCCCAGCGGCGCTTGCGCATGACTTGGTCGATCTGATCGGGCTTGATGACGAAATGCGGCGCGCTGGTGCTGGAGATGATGACATCGACCTCGTGCAGCACGTGCTCCCATTCGTCGAATTTCATCGCAATGCCTTTCATCTCCGTGGCCAGCTCGACGGCCTTGTCGTGGCTGCGGTTGGAGACGATGATGCTCTTCGCGCCGCGTGAGAGCAGGCTCTGCGCGCAGGTCCGGCTCATTTCACCGGCACCGACGAGCATGACGCGACATTCCTTCAGATCGTGGACCTTTTCGGCGAGATCGACCGCCACACTGCCGACGCTGGTCGATCCGCGCTGGATGGTGGTTTCATTGCGCACCTTTTTGCCGACGGTGAAGGCCTGCTGGAAGAGCTTGTTGAGCGTGCGCCCGGTCACCCCGGTGTCGAGCGCGGTTTTATAGGCCGCTTTGACCTGGCCAAAAATTTCCGTTTCGCCAAGCACCATGGAATCGAGTCCGCTGACGACGCGGAAGAGATGACGCGCGGCCTCCGCTGAGTCGAGGTTGTAAAGGACGAGCGCCTCGGCGTGCTCGGGCTGAAGTTTGAAATGCTCCACCAGGTAATTGCGCAGCGCGGAATGGCCGTGGTCGCCGCCGGGAAGCGAATGCGCGGCGTAGATTTCCACCCGGTTGCAGGTGCTGATGACGACACTCTCCTCGAAGCCGGGCAGGCCGCGGACCTGCTGCACGGCCTGCGGCACCTGCGCTTCCGGGAACGCGAGACGTTCACGCACTTCGACGGGCGTGGTTTTGTAGTTCAGGCCCACACAGACGAGGCCGCTGCGGTTGTCGGTCGGCTCAGGCATGCGTGACAATCCACAGGGAAATGAACGGCAGGATGAATCCGACGACCGCCAGCCACGCGGTTTTGCGCGGCGAGGTGAAATGCCGCCACATCAGGATGGAGATCACGGCATACAGGCTCCACACGATCCAGGCGAAGACAACGTGGCCGGTCTTTGTCATCGGCAGATGCAGGGCGAAGGAAATGCCCAGCGCCACGCTCAGCAGAAGCAGTCCGAGCCGGACGAGGCGCTGAATGGCCTGCGCGAGGCCCTGGATCGGCGGCAGTTGATAAAACAGGCCGCCGATCTGATGCAGCTTCAGCATCCGCTCCTGCACCAGGTACATGACGCCGGTGATGCAGGCCAGCGCGAAGGCCGCGTAGGCAATGAGCGCCAGCGCGATGTGCAGTTCCACCAACGCGTTGATCGGTCCCTTCGGCGGATACGGCGCAAAGCCGTTCATGAAGCTCATAACCTGCATGACCGTGACGAGCGGCGCGGTGAACAAGCCCAGCAGAGAAAGCCGGTAGGCAGGCCCGACGAGGAAATAGAGCAGCACCACGCTCCACGCGATAAACACCAGGATGTCCGCAAGGCTGCGGATGGGACACTGCCGCACTTCCTGCCCGCGCAGGTAGATGAAGCCGGTCTGCAGCGCGAACCCGAGCGCCATGAGCACGAACTGGGCACGCGTCTGCTTCCACGCGCCCGATTTGAGCGCGAGCAAGGCCTGCACAACGGCGCTCACAAAAAGGAGCGTGGCGGCGGCCAGGAGCTGTTGGGAAGGGGGCATGGCAGGAGGGGGCGGATACTCGCGGGCATGGCACGTTTCCGCAAGGGTGAAGGCAATTCCGATGGCAATGTTCCCATCGCTTGCGCATCCCGCCATCTCCTCCATCATCGGGGCGCATGAATTCGCAGACCCTCGACCACATCCGCGCCACGATCCGTGACGTGCCGGATTTCCCGAAGCCGGGCATCCTTTTCAAAGACATCACGCCGGTGCTGGCGGACCCGGCGCTGCTGGCGCGGACGATCGACGGGATGATCGACGCCACCGGCGTGCTCAAGGTGGACAAGGTGGTCGGCATCGATGCGCGCGGCTTCATTTTTGGCGCGTTGATCGCTGAACGGCTCGGCGCGGGCTTCGTGCCGGTGCGCAAGAAGGGCAAGCTGCCGTGGATGACGCGTGGCGTGGATTATTCGCTCGAGTACGGCACGAACTCGGTCGAGATCCACCAGGACGCCATCGCGCCGGGAGAGACGGTGCTGCTGGCGGATGACTTGCTGGCCACAGGCGGCACGGCGGGCGCGGCGCTGACGTTGATCGAGCAGGCGGGCGGGAAAATCGTCGGCAGCACGTTCTTCATCGAGTTGTCGTTTCTTAACGGACGCGAGAAACTGCGCGGCCACGGGCCGGTACACGCGCTCATCAGCTACTAAAACAACACTGCGATGACGGAACGCGAGTATCTGCGCCACCTGAACAAAAGCGCGCAGGCCTTTTTCCCGCCGGACGACACGCTGCCACGTGGCCGCGCCGAGACGCTGCGCCGGGCGAAGCGCTTTTTGAAAATCAAGGAGCAGCGCATCAAGCAGCGGCACCGCAGCCGGAATTTTTCCGGCGTGGAAATCTGCCGCATGCGCTCGGACGTGATCGATTACCTCGTCAAAACGCTTTGGGAGGAGAGCGTGGCCGCGCTGCCCGCGGACGTGCGCGCGAAGCTGAATGTGAGCGTGGTGGCGCATGGCGGTTTCGGCCGGCGCGTGATGAGCCCTGGCAGCGACGTGGACCTCACCTTTATGTTTCCAGGGAACAGCGGCCGCGTGTCGAACGAGGTGGCGCAGCTCATCCGTGACTACCTGCTGTATTTTTACGACCTGAAGTTCAAGGTCGGCCATGGCTCGCGCAGCGTGGGGGAGTGCATCGCGCTGGCGAACGAGAACATGGAGACCAAGACCGCGCTGATGGAGGCGCGCCTCATCACCGGACAGCCGGCGGCGTGGGAGGAATTCCGCGCCCGTTTTGACAAGGAATGCATGGACGGGCGCGAGGAGGAGTTTCTCAGGCTGCGCCAGCTCGACCTGGCCACGCGGCATGGAAAGCAGGGTGACACGCCTTTTGTGCAGGAGCCGCATGTGAAGAACGGCTGCGGCGGGCTGCGCGACTATCAGAACCTGATCTGGATGACGTATGCGCGGCACCGCAGGCTCAATCCAAAGGATCTCGTGGGCCTCGGCCTGATCTCGAAGGCCGGCTGGCGGGAGGTGGAGCAGGCGTATGACTTCATCCTGCGCGTGCGCAACGAGATGCATTACACGGAGAAACGCGCCGAGGACCTGCTCACGCTGCGTTTGCAGGGGCCCGTGGCCACGAACCTCGGTTACCGGCACAAAAAAATCCTGCGCCGCATCGAGGCGCTGATGCACGACTACTACACCGCCACGCGGGACATCCTCCAGCGCAGCAGCGAGGTGATGGACCGCTTCCATCTGCAGCAACTCGAGAGCGAGGGGCAGAAAAAACGCCTCATCGGCTTCCTGGCGCGCAAACGCTCGGAAAAGCAGCAGGAGCGCTTCGACGGCTTCATCCGCAAGCACGAGCGCGTTTATGCGGAAAGCGGTGGCGTCTTCAAAGAGGAGCCGCAGCGCATGATGCGCCTTTTCCTGCACACCCAGCAGCGTCATCTGCGGCTCAGCCCGGACCTCTTCCAGCTCATCCAGGACAACTTCCGCCTCGTGGACCCGGGCTTCCGCTACAACAAGGCCAACCGCGAGACCTTCGAGGCCATTCTCTCCAACAAGGGCGACACGGCGCGTACCCTGCGGCAGATGCACCGTGTCGGCTTTCTCGGAAAATGGATGCCGGAGTTCGGCGCTCTCACGAACCTGGTGCAGCATGAGTTCTTCCACCTCTACACCGCGGACGAGCACACGCTGCGCACCATCGACAAGCTCGACGAGCTCAGCGATCCCGCGCTGAAGGGCGCGGAGCTTTTCCAGCAGTTGTTTCATGATCTCCAGCAGCCGTATGTGCTCTATCTCGCGCTCCTGCTGCATGACGCCGGCCGCGCTGCGAACAAAAAGACGCACACAGACGAAAGCACCACCCTGGCCGCCGCCGTCTGCCGCCGTCTCCAGATCAAGGGGGAGCGCCGCCGGCTGCTGCTCTTCCTCGTGGACAACCATCTGCTGATGTACCGCACCGCCACGACGAAGAGCCTCGAAGACCCCCAGGTCATCGAGGAATTCGCCGCCATCGTGCGCACGAAGGAGAACTTGGACACGCTGCTGCTGATGACCTACGCCGACTCGAAGGGCACCAGCGACAAAAGCTGGTCCGGCTACAAGGAGGCATCCATCCGGCAGCTCTACCACAACACCTTGCGCTTCATGAACGCTCCCGCGGACTTCATGAACCACGTGCAGGTGCCGGTGGAGGAGCTGAAAGCTGGCGTGGCGAAGCTGCTGGGAGCGGGATTTGAAGCGGAAGTGGACGCGCACTTCCGCCACATGCCGCCTTCGTATTTCAATTTCCGCGAGGCCGATGTCATCGCCGCGCACATCCGCCATTTCCGTCTGTTCTTCGAGCAACTGATCCACGAGGAAGCAGAAGCCGGCCTGCTGCCCGTCATGATGTGGGAAGATCACGCCGAGCAAGGCTACAGCGAACTCACCGTCGTCTGCTGGGACCGCCATCTGCTCCTCGCCCGCATTTCCGGCGCGCTGGCCGCCGAAAGCATCAACATCCTCAGCGCCGACCTCTTCCAGCGCGGTGACAACCTCGTGCTGGACAGCTTCCGCGTCTGCAACACCAACTTCGCCGCCGTCACCTCGAAAAGCGCGCGCAGCCGCGTCGAGGAATCCGTGCGCAAAGCCTTTGGCGGCACGCAGTTCGACTTCAGCGACGCCATTGTGCAAAAGCTCGGCAAATCCATCACCATGCTCGACGAGATCGGCGACGAGATCCCGCAACGCGTTTACGTGAACAACCAGATCTCACCCGACCAGACCGTGCTGGAGCTCCAGCTTGTGGACCGCCTCGGCCTGCTTTACGACATCTTCATGGCCATCGGCCGCCTCGGCCTCAGCGTCACACACGCCCGCATCAGCACGGAAAAAGGCGTCGCCATCGACGCCATCTACATCCAGGACGAAAACGGCCGCAAACTCACTGACCGCGCCCAATTGGATGCGCTGGCCGACGCCGTGAACGCGGCGGTGCACCAGCGGCCGGACAAGTCCTCGTGACTCCTTTGCCCTACTTCAACAGGCCGCTGTCGATGAGCCATTCCGTGAAGCGTTCGGGCCATCTTGCGGCGGCGCTGGGCTTGGCGTCGGGACGGTAGCCGAAACCGTGGCCGGCGTTGGCATACATGTGCATCTCGGCCTTCACACCGGCGGCCTTGTATTTGAGATAGAGCGTGGCCATGCCCTCGGAGATGTCGGGGCGGTCGCTGTAACCGGCGGCGATGAAGAGCGGCGGCATGCCTTTCTCCGCATTGAAGAGGCCGGAGGTGCCGGGATAAATGAGCGCCTGGAAATCGGGGCGGCTGGACTGGCGTTCGATGGGATCGGCGGCGTCTTTCTGGCCGGGGTCGTTTTTCATGGCGGCGAAGGCGGCCAGTTCGCCCCCGGCGGAGAAGCCAAGGATGCCGAGACGGTCGGTTTTGACGTGCCATTCGTCGGCACGGCTGCGAATGAGGCGGATGGCACGGCGTGCGTCAGCCATGGCGTGATCTTGAATCGTGTAGGTGCTGGCTTTTTCACGAGCGAGGCGGTATTTCAGCACAAAAGCGGCGATTCCGCGCTCCTTGAACCATTCGGCGAGCGCGTAGCCTTCATGGCCGAGACATAGCTTTGAATGACCGCCGCCAGGGCAGATGATGACTGCGGTGCCGCTGGCTTTGTCCGCAGCGGGCACAAATGGCGTGAGCGTGGGGTTGTGGATGTTGCAGACGTTTGTGCCTTCGACCTGCTCGGCCTCGGTTTTGCGGGCTTCAGAGCCGGGAGCGCCGTTTTCCCACAGCGGGATGGCCTGCGGGAGGTTTTTGGGCAGTTCGGCGGCAAGAACGGCGCTTTGGAGGGTGAAAAGAGCAAAAAGAGGGCGGATCATGGGCCGGGAATAACGCCCGGAGGGCCGAAGTTCACGCGAAATGATCGCCTGATTGACAAACGGGCGGCTCCCGCTAGTCTCCCGCCCCCTTTTCATGGGAGGTCGCCATTTGTCCGGCCTGCGCCTGTTATTTTTAAAATTTTCACCACCCCACACGCCCATGCCTAAAACATTCAGGACCTACCAGCCCTCCAAACGCACGCGCAAGCAGCAGTTTGGCTTCCGCGCCCGCATGAAGACCAAGAACGGCCGCGACATCCTCCGCCGCCGCCGCGCCGCCGGACGCAAGCGTCTCCTGCCGAAGGGCGTGGAAATCCACTTCAAGCGCCACACGCAGCAGCACGCCTGATCCTGCACGGCGCTTTCCTCCCCATGCGCCTTCCCTCCAGCCTGCGGATGAAACTGGCGCGTGATTTCGCGCGGGTGAAGACGCAGGGCAGCAGCCAGGCCGGGAAATTCCTGGTGCTGGGTGCCTTGAAGACGGAAGGGCTGGAGGAATTCCAGTTCGGTCTCATCACGGGCGCAAAACTGGGCAAGGCCGTGGTGCGCAACCGCATCCGCCGTCTGCTGCGCGAAGTCATTCGCGCGCATCGTGCGGAGATCATGCCCGGCTGGCAGATGGTGCTCATCGCCCGCTGGCGGGCACCGCAGGCCACGCTGGAAGACTTGGAAAGGGACTGGCTGCGGCTCGCACGCCGCATGAATCTGCTGCAAACGCCATCCCCAGCCGCGGCCGCCCCATGAAATGGCTCATCCGAATCCTCATCCGCGGCTACCAGATGTTCATCTCGCCCGTCATTCATGCCATCGGCGGCCCGGGCTCCGGCTGCCGCTACACGCCGACCTGCTCGGTGTATTTTCTTGAGGCGGTGGAGACCCACGGAGTGCTGCGTGGAAGCTGGCTGGGCATCCGCCGCATCGGCCGCTGTCATCCCTGGGGCGGACATGGCCACGATCCGGTCCCGGACAAGAAATGACGGATTCTTTTTGACCTAAATTGCAATGGCGGGCATCGCATCCCCCCGCCAGTCTGCCGCCCCTCCCAAACAAACCCTCTCCCTCCCGCAAATTTCATGGACCGCAAAGGTTGGATCGTCATCATCGCGTGTGTTGTCCTCGCTGGACTGAATCTGCATTACACGAGTCTCAATCAGAAGGCAGCGCAGGCCGAGGCGGAGCGAGTGCAGGCCGAAAAGGCCAAAAAAACAGCGGAAACCGCGCCGAAGCCCCCCGAGGCAACGACAGTGACGGCCACCGCCGCCGCAACACCGGCCAAGTCTGCGACGCCCGAGATTCCCGAAGAAAAGCACGCTCTGAAAGTCGGCAGCGTGACGTTTGAGTTGACCTCGAAGGGCGGCGGCATCGCCCGCGCCATGCTGGCGGGGACGGATCAGGTGACGCTGAACCAAAATGCGCTGGAGCCCATCGGCGCGCTGCGTCGCGAACCTGCGGGGCTTGACGCGATCGCCTACAAGCTGACGGCGAAGAGCGAGAAAAGCGCCACCTTTGAAGGCACCAACACGGAAGGCATCGTGGTGACGAAAACCTACACGCTGACCGAGGGGAACGAGAGCGACGCGCACCTGATCGACCTGACGATCACGCTGAAAAACACCGGCACCGCGCAGCACCGCTCGGAAGAGTATTACCTCTATGCCGGCGCTTCGAGCGCCTTGAAGCACGATGACGCGCGCTACGAGGGCTTTTTCTGGAATGACGCCGGTGACGCTGACTTTTACCAAGCCGACTACTTCGCCAAAGGCTGGTTCAGCGACGCAAAGACGGAGTTCCGGCAATCTTACGGCGCTTTGCGCTACGCGGGGGTGATGGGGCGCTTTTACACGCACATCTTGACACGAGTTTCCGCGAAGGATGCGCCGGGCAAGTTCTGGGCCTCCCAACGCAAGCTGGCGCAGCCGATCGACGCGGCCCATGCGGGCAAGACGGACATTCAGGATCATGCCATTGATGCCGCGCTGGGTCTGCCGGTGGTGGATCTGGCCCCCGGAGCTTCACAGAGCGAGACCTATCAGATTTACCTCGGGCCGAAGGAATACGACCGCCTGAGCAAGATCGGCAAGCAGCGCAGCTTCGCGATGTTCTACGGCTGGTTCAAGCCGATCAGCATCTTCATGTCCTGGGTGATGCGCTGGATGCATGACTTCACCGGCAGCTGGGGGCTGGCGGTCATCCTGCTCACGATCTTCGTGCGCACGCTCATCTGGCCCATCCACGCGAAGTCCACTTACACGATGAAGCGCATGGGCCTGCTGGCGCCGATGATGAAGGAGCTGCAGGAGAAGTACAAGGACAACCCGCAGCAGCAGCAGATGGAGGTGATGAAGCTCTACCGCGAGTATGGCGTCAACCCCCTCGGCGGCTGCCTGCCGCTGTTTTTGCAGATTCCGATCTTCTTCGGCCTCTACCGCGTGCTGGAATACGCCGCCGAGCTGCGCGGGCAGTCATTCCTGTGGGTGAAGGACCTGGCCGCGGCCGACACAGTGACCCAGTTCATGGGTTTCGACATCAATCCGCTGCCGCTCATCATGGGTGTGACCATGATCGCGCAGATGAAGCTCACCCCCCAGCCCGCCAGCGTGGACAAGATGCAGCAGCGCATCATGATGCTCATGCCGTTCTTCTTCCTGTTCATCTGCTACAACTTCGCCGCGGCCCTGGCGCTTTACTGGTCCACGCAGAACATCTTCAGCATCGCGCAGACCTGGGTGATGAAGCTGTACATGCCCGAGCCGAAGCTTGAAAAAGTGGCGCAGAAGCCGGTGCCCAAAGGCCCGCCGCCGCAGAACCCGTTCTTCAATCCCATGGGCCACAAAGAGAAGAAAAAAGGGCCGAAGCCGCCGAAGCTGGGCGGTTAGACTGCCCCAGGCCTGCCGTTTTAGATTCGCAGTCACCGTTGCCTGATGTAAACAGACCGCAAACTGAGAACAGCGAACTGAAAAAACACCCATGACGCCGCTCGAACATGCCCGCCAAATTCTCGACACGATGCTCGGCTATCTGGGCTTTGTCGTCCAGATCGAGGAGGACAACGGACCCGACGGCCCCACGCTCCAGGTTCTCACGGATGACTCGGACGCGCTGATCGGCCGCCGGGGCGAGACGCTGGATGACATCCAGTACCTCGTGAACCGCGTGCTCCAGCGTCACATCAAGGACGCTCCGCGCATCCGCGTAGACGTGGAGTTTTACCGCTCCATGCGCGAGGACAAGATGGTCGCACGCGCCAAGGAGCTCGGTGAACGCGTCCGCGCCACCGGCCAGAACGCCGATCTGCCGCCAATGAACAGCTATTACCGGCGGCTCGTTCACAACGTGTTCGTCAACGATCCTGAAGTGATGAGCGTCAGCCAGGAAGGCAGCGCCCGCTTCAAACGCATTTTCCTCAAACGCCGGCCCAAATAGTCCGCCGTTGATGATTTGAGCGAAAAACAGCTTCGTTCTTTACTCCCGCAGGCGTTTTGAGTTATTTCTCAAAACCCGCGCAAATTGATTCGCGCCACCTTCCAAAGCACACCCCGCATCCAACCCGCCGTTCCCATGAAATTGAGCCGTATTCACCCTGCCTTGCTCGCGCTGGCCTGCAGCGCCGGATTCCTGCAAGCCGACATTGTGGTCCTCAAGGACGGGAAGCGTCTGGAGGGCAATATCACTGCGGAAAACCCAACGGCGATCCACATGCGTTACAAGCTGACGCCGAAAATCTGGGACGACAAGGACATCCCGCGCAGCGAGATCGCCGAGATCATCAAGCAGAAGCCGGAAGAAGTGGAGCTCATTGAATTGAGAAAACTCTTCCCCACCGTCGATCTCATGACGGCGGAGAAATATGAGCAGCTCATCCAGGACCGCCTGCGCCCGTTCATCAACCGCTACCCCGGAACGAAGGAGGCCGCCGAGGCTGAAAAGCTTGTCGCAGAGGCCCAGGCGGAGAAGGAAAAGGTCGTGGCCGGCGGCATCAAAATGGAAGGCAAATGGCTGAACCCGGACGAGGCGAAGTCGGCGCAATACAACATCAAAGCCTACGGCCTGCGGGCAGCCATGCTGGAAAAAGAGGCCGCGAAAGACTATCCCGGCGCGCTCAAGGAATTTGACCAGCTCGCCGGCCCCGTGGGCATGGCGTCGATTTATTTCCCGAAAGCCGTTGAAGAAGCACGCGCCATCCTGACCAAATTTGACGCCCAGGTCGAGCAGATGATCAAGGACCAGCCCACGCTGCAAAGAATGCGGGATGAAGGCATCAAAAAACTCATCGAGCCAGACCTTTCGCGCATGAAAACCGCGATCGATCGCGAGAAAGAGCAATGGAAGACAACCTACGACTTGGAGCGCAAGAGTTCCAAATGGTTCACGCCTTACAAGTATGACCTCGCCAGCCTGAAAGCCCTCTCACAGGCCATCGCTGCTGAAAAGGCCCGCCTTGCAGGCATCAACCTCGCCGCCATCACCAAGACGAATGAGGCGATCGCCCAAATCATGAGCGCCGAGGCCGCCGCCATGAAGGATCAGGAAGCACTGAAAAAAATGGGGGATGCGATCCTCGCAGGAGAGGCCGCCGCAGGCAGCACCGACACAAACACACAACAATTCTACTCGACCATCTTCCAAGGCTACCGCCAGCGCTATGCCTACGCTCAGCAGCAGATCGCCACACAGGCCCAGCCTGGTGCCACGCCAGGAGCCGCTCCTGGTTCTGTCGGCGGCTCCAGCGCCATCGCTGGCACAGGTGCCACGCCAGGCATGGATGACCGTGTGGCCGCGGCTCTTGCAGCAGCGGCGGGTGGAGGGGCAGCCCCTGCTCCCGGAACCGCCATGCCCGCCGGAGCACAAACGCCGGGAGTGGTCGCGCCCGGAGCAGTTCAGCCCGCTGCGGTGCCGAATGCCGCTGTGGCGCCTGTCGCAGGCATGACTGCCGCGCCTGCCGGTGTTCCTGTTCAAGCCGCACCAGGCATGGTGGCGCCTGGCGCCGTCCCACCGCAGGCAGGCTACGCTCCCCAAGTTCAGCCGCAACCCGGTGCTTATCAGCAGCCTTACAACACCGCCCCAATGGCGACTGCTCCTCAAGCTGCTGTCCCTGCTCCTGCTGAAGAAGAAGGCGGCATCAGCACCAACACCCTGCTGCTCATCGGCGTTGGCGTGCTGGTCATCGTGCTGGTCGCGGCCATGTCAGGCGGCAAGAAGAAGAAATAAGCCGTCTGCTTTGAATCGTTCGCAAAAAAAGGGAGTGCCGCTCGGCACTCCCTTTTTTAAACACACACGAACAGAAAAACTGACGATCAAGCCGCCTCGGCGGTTTGCTGCTGGCCCTGGTCCTTGACGGACATCGCCTCCTTGCCCTGGCGCTTGCGCAGGTAGTGCAGGCGGGCGCGGCGCACGCGGCCGGGCTTGGTGACCTCGATCTTCGCCACTTTCGGGCTGTGAAGGGGGAACACGCGTTCCACACCCTCGCCGTACGAAATTTTGCGGACGGTGAAGGCCTCGTTGATGCCGTGGCCTTTGCGGGCGATCACGATGCCGGTGAAAATCTGGATACGCTCCTTGTCACCTTCGATGACTCGGGTATGCACCTTCACGCTGTCGCCCACGTTGAATGCGGCGACTTCTTTTTTGACTTGTTCCTGGTTGATCTTTTCGATGATTTTGCTCATGACACGCTCTCCTGAGCCTCGCATCGCAGGCCGTGAATCAGTCAGGCCGGGGGCGAGGGGCGGGGAAGATGGGCGGTTCCCCTGATTTGGCAACCTGTTTTTCCCCGCGCTGGAAAGTGCCGCTTTACGCCCTAAGACTCCCTTCTCCATGCACCCCTCCGTCACAGCTCTCATCCACGCCGCCATCGCCGAAGATGTGGGCTCAGGTGATGTCACCTCCCTCTACTTCATTCCTGAGAATTCCCGCTCGCGGTCCGAAATCGTCGCCCGCGAGCCGGGAATCGTCTCCGGGGCCGAAATCGCGGCCACAGTCTTCAAGGAAATCGACCCCGCCCTCGAAGTCGAGGTCTGCATCCCGGACGGAAGCCCCTTTGAACGCGGCGATATTCTCATGAAGGCCGCCGGGAGCACCCGATCCCTCCTCACCGCCGAAAGAACCGCCCTGAACTTCCTCCAGCGTCTCTGCGGCGTCGCCACGCAGACAAAAAAGTATGTCGATGCCGTGAAACCTCACCCGGTGCAGGTCTGGGACACGCGCAAGACCACGCCGGGCTGGCGTTTGATCGAAAAAGCGGCCGTGAAGCATGGCGGCGGCACCAATCACCGCATGGGCCTCTACGATCATGCCATGGTCAAAGACAACCATCTCGCGGCGAATGGTGATCTGCCCGCGCTTCAGGCCTCCATCCGCAAGCTGCGCGCCGAGCGCCCCGGCGTGCGCGTCCAGCTCGAAGCCGCCACATTGCGGCAGGTCGCCGATTTTCTCACGCTCGACGGCGTGGACATGCTGCTGCTGGACAACATGACTCCCGGCCAGCAGCGTGAAGCGGTGAAACTCGTGAACGGCAAACTCTGGCTCGAGGCCAGCGGCGGCATCACGCTCGACACGATCAAAGAAGTGGCCGCCACCGGCGTGAACGCCATCTCAGTCGGCGCGCTCACCCATTCGGCGCGGGCGCTGGATCTGGCGCTCGACTTGTTCTGACTCAGGTGGTCGGAAAACGGCACGTCACGCACACACCGCCGCCGCGCCTGTTCTGAACCTGCAAAATGCCGCCGATGAGGCTGGCGCGGTAGTCCATCACCCGCACGCCGATGCCTTCGGCGCCATGACGTTTCTTCGGCAGGTCGGCGCCGTCGTTCTCGATCTGCAGCACGCCCTCCTGGCGACCTCTTCGTGCCAGGGTCAGCCGAATCTGGCGCGGATTGCCGTGCCGCAACGCGTTGTTCACCGCTTCCTGGGCGATGCGGAAGAGATGCATCTGCTTTTCCGGGTCGGTGACGCGAACATTGCCGGCAATCCGGCAGACACAGTCCGTGCGGAAATTCGTGCGGATGGTGTCCGCCAGCAGACGCAGCGCGCCGCTGAGCTCGCGGTGGCGGACGGCGGCGGGCGACAGGCCGTGGGAGAGACGCCTGACGTCCTGGATCGCCTCCTGCAACAGCGTGCGGATGCGTGCGGCGCTTTGCTTCTTCTCGCCGTCCAGATCCTGCTCCAGCGCGTCCAGCAGGGAGGCGACACCTGTCATTGTCTGTCCCACGCCGTCATGCAGGTCACTGCCGATGCGCGCATGCTCCTGCTCGGAAATGCGCAGCACCTCCTGCTGCATGCGGAGCCGCTCAGTCAGGTCGGTGGCGATGACGATCACACGGTCCGTCGTCCCATCCGCGTTGCGCGTCGTGGCCGTGCGCAGCTCCACATGCCGCTGCTCGCCTTGTTTCGTGCGGATGCGCAGCTCGACCGGAGGATTGGGCTCTCCTGCCAGGAGTTTTTGAAAACGCTTTTTGGACTGGCGGATCTGACGCTCCTCCATCAACCCCAGCTCCCAGGGCGTGCGTCCGAGGACCTCTTGCAGCCGGAAGCCGAGTCCTTGCGCGGCGATCGGGCTCACCTGCTCGATGCGGCCTTTCGCATCCAGCACCATGATCAGCATGGAAGGATGGTTCGCCAGCACCCGGCTGAGCTTTTGCTCGCGCAAAAACTGCTCCTCCGTCTTCCTGCGTTCAGTGATGTCATGCGAGATCACCAGCAGCCGCCATACCCTGCCCTTCTCGTCCCGGATCGGCTTGCAATGGGTCTCCACCCAGATCCAGGAGCCGTCCCGGCAGCGCATGCGGTGCTCGATCGTCGTGGCCTTGCCTTTCAGATTTGCCCGGTAGGTGCCCAGCACGAGATTCACATCATCAGGATGCAGGCGGGTGCGCCAGTCCATTTTGTCGAGCAGCTCGTGCGTCCAACCCGTCTTCCGGAAAAACGACGGGCTGATATAAAGGCGGTTTCCCTTCGTGTCATTCAGCGAGACAAAGTCCTCCATGTGGTCCGCCAGCAGACGATAGCGTTCCTCGCTCACGCGCAGCGCCTCCTCCGCGGCCTTGCTTTCCGTGATGTCCGTGATGACCCCGGCCATGCATGTGGGCCTGCCTTTGGCATCACGCTCCGCCTCGCCGCGTGAGCGGAACCACCGGTAGCTGCCGTCCTTGCAACGCAGACGCAGTTCCAGATCGTAGGGAACACGCTTCTTCAAATGCGCCCGTACCGCCGCTTTCACCCGCGGCAGATCCTCCCGGTGCACTCGGGAGAAAAACGTGCTCATATGATCTTCCAGCTCGTCTTTTTGAAATCCCAAAAGCTCCTTCCAGCGCGGCGAGTGATAATCCTCCCCGGTCTGGACGTTCCAGTCCCAGACACCATCCTGGGTGCCCCGCACCGCCCGGGCGTAGCGGCTCTCGGAAAGCTGGAGCGCCTCCTCCGCGTCCTTGCGCGCGGTGATGTCATGCACCATGCCGGCAAGATGCGTCACGCGCCCTTTCTCATCGCACATGGGTGTCACGATGACCTCGCCATGTCTGTTGCCTTTGGGGTAAAGGCTGGTCTCCTGCCACTTCGCCGGCTGCTTTGTCCGAACCGCCCTTCGGTAATGCTTCGACACCATGGCCCATGACGCGGCCGGGATCACCTCCTGCACGAGTTTGCCCACCACCTGTCCTTTTTTCAGCCCTGTGGCCTTCAAAAAAGCCCGGTTCACCGCCGCGAAGCGAAACTCCCCGCGGGGCTTCACCGCCACGCAAAACAACACCACATCCGCATGCTCAAAAACCGCCACCTCAACCGCTGGGAACATGCCTCCGGCGGTTGCGGCTTCCGCGTTGGCTGGTTGGCGTGGCTTCATGAGTTGCGGGCGATTCAAAAAGGAAACCGCCTGCCTGTCCACACTTTTGCAGACACCGCGCTCACTTCACCGGCTCATACTGCCAGGCCCAGTCGCCGAGGTACTCGCCTTTGTTGAGCTTCGGCGTCTTGTTTGCCTCCACCGTGACTTTCCCGGCATCATCCTTCCCGTCAAAACCCACGGACCACAGCTTGAAGCAGCCCGACTCCGTCGTGCGGTAGCGCAGCGGTTTTCCATCGCATGCATCCAGCGGCACGACGGGCAGAAACTCCGGCACCAGCTCCTCGAGCTTCGCGGGATACGCTCCGCGCTTCGCAAAAAAACGTTCCAGCGCGATCGCGGCCAGCGCCTGCTGCTCGCGTGCCGCCCCCAGCCAGGCGCTCAGGCTCACTTGCTTCACCGCGGGCACCATCAGCCGCGCCATGATCCAGTCTGCATGCAGCACGATGTTGTGCTTATCCTTGATCTCACGATCAAGCGCTTCGCCCGCGCTCACAGCAGCGGCCATCCCTTTTTTTATCGGCTGGATCATGTAGCGCAGCTCCACCTCGCCGATCACGCTTTTCCAATGATCGAGCATTCCGTTCGGAAGGCGGGCGATCATCAGCCCCGAGTCATCATTCCCGCCTGAGAGTCCGGCCAGCGTCTCCGCCGCGCTGCCTTTTCCTTCGGCCTTTGCCCTCTGCAGATACTCCAGCGCGTCCACCCCCGCCGCCAGCTCGCCGCGCATCGCCTGCAACAAGGCCTTCTCCGTTTCATCCGCCGCATACAACTTCTGCAAGCGCCGCAGTTCCTCCTCCGCGAACACACGCTCCCGCAATCCGAGCCAGAGTGACTCCAGGGTCATGGAATCAATCGAAATACCCACCAGCAGGCCGATCAGAAACGGTTCCTGCCGGCACGCATGCGCGATGCGGTGCGCGGCGATGATGCTCCGAGCGGCCTCGGTGCCATTTTTCGCCTCGATCGCCGCCCGGGCGCGCAGCGTGAGCAGCCGCGCCAGGGCCTGCGCCCCGTTGTAATGGGCCATGCTCAGAGTAAACAGCATGTCCGGAAGCTCGCGCTCCTTCAGCGCTGGTGTGAACATCGCCTGCGGACGCTTCGGTGCCTCGTCCGCGAGTTGCTTGAGCAGCGGAAACTTCGCATCCAGCGCGGCCAGCACATCCGCGACCGGCGCGGACGAATCCGGCGGCACCTGGAGAAACTTCGCGTCGCGCAAAATCTTCACCCACTCCTGAAGATCCGTCGTTTTGCCAAGCGTGACGCCGCTGAAACTCAGCGTGCCTCCCTGCCACTTCATCGCCGCCAAAACGGCCCGTTTCGCGCCCGGTTCGCCTTTGGACGGGTCGTTGTCAACCACACCAGCGATCCCGCGCAGCGGCTCGATGGCCAGCAGATTTTCCGCCTCCGGCGGCGGCTCGGGTAGCAGCGCACGAAAATCGAGCGTCTCGCCCTCGCGCTCGATCATCGCCTTCGTGACGGCCCAGCGGCGTTTCCCGCTCCAGTTCACCCACGTGAACAGCAGGACGACCAGCGTGATGAGCGTGAGAGAAATCCACAAAAGAACGCGGGTCGCACGGTGGGAAAAAATTTTGCGAATCATGGGATATAACAGGTTTGGAGGTGAAAAATCAGTTGAAGGCCAGCAGGGCGTCGATCAGCGCGGCACGCTCATCGAAGCGCAGTACCTGCGAAAGGCGGGCGGAGCGCGTTTCAGTGTCCGGTTCCGCCGGTGTGGTGAAATACATCACCAAAATCGCCGCCCACGCCGCGCTCCAGGCCGCAACGAGCCAGCGCGGCGTGCGTGGTGCCGGTTTGACGGTTTTCGCAGCAGTCAAAATCTCATCGCGCCAAGCCGCCGGCAGTTCGCGGCGTTGCAGGGCGCGCAGATCGTTTTCAAAGGCATCAGGGTTCGTGTTCATGACGGTTTCAGTTCATCGTAAAGCGGCCGCAGCTCGCTGCGCAGTTTCTCCAGCGCGTAGCGGTAACGGCTGGCGGCCGTGTTCAGTGGAATGCCCTGCACTTCCGCGATTTCTTCAAAGGTCAGCCCGTCCCACAGCTTCAACTGCGCCACACTGCGCTGCTCCAGCGGCAGCAGCGCGAGCGCATGCGTGAGACGTTTTGCCAGTTCGGCCTGATCTGGATCATCCTGCGGTGCGAACAGCTCCACCGACGCGTGCGACTCCTCCTCCGCATGACGCCGCACGCGATGTTTGCGCAGCCAGTCGATCGCGTGGTGATGCGCCAACCGCAGCAGCCAGGCGCGCATGTTGGCAATGCCCTGCGGAATCGTCTGCCGCGCCAGTTTGATGAAAAACTCCTGCAGCAGGTCCTTCGCGTCGGCCTCCGCGCCCGTGAAGCTCGTGAAGTAATGAAACAGCCCCGCCGCGTGGGCGTCGTAGAGGTCAGGCAGTGTCGGGGCGGCAGGCATGCGGGAGGCAGTTTCACGGACAGGACGCATGGCGGCGAGATTTTTGTCTGCATGAAACGCCGCCTCATTCGTTTCAGCCCAGGCCCCGGCAATTTTACCCTTGTAATCCCCGCCTGCGGCAGCATCCTCCGCCCCTACTTTTCCCAGCATGCCTCCTCCTCCCAATCGCGGCCCGTCACGTGGCGGCCCTCCCGGCCGTAGCGGCCCTCCCAATCGCAGTGGTCCTCCAAACCGTGGCGGTCCTCCCAATCGCGGTGGCCCGCCCAATCGTGGCGGTCCTCCAAACCGTGGCGGCCCGCCGCAGCAGCGTTTTGCCCCGCCTCCGCCGCGTGAACCGGAACCCGACGAAGGTGGCAAGGCCAAGGAAGAAGCCATCGAACTCGACGGCGTGATCGCCGCCGTGCTCGCGGGCACCATGTTCCGCGTGAAGCTGCGCAACGGCCACGAGGTGCTCGCCCACATTTCCGGCAAGATGCGCAAAAAGTTCATCCGCCTCGTCATCGGCGACGCTGTGAAGATCGAAATGTCGCCCTACGACATGGACAAGGCGCGCATCGTTTACCGCATCGGCTGATTTTCGCTCCAGACCGCGATCATGGCCGGCGACATCGTTTACTTTGACCTCGAAACACGCCGCACCGCGAACGACGTGGGCGGCTGGGGCAACAAGCACCTGATGGGCATCTCCGTGGCCGTCACGTTCAGCACAAAGAACAACGAGTACGCCATCTACACGCAGGACGAGGCTCCTGCGCTCATCAAGCAGCTCAAGGCGGCCGATCTCGTCGTCGGCTTCAACCACATCGGCTTCGACTACGAGGTGCTGAAGGGCCACGACATCATGTTCGATCCCGCCGACCTGCCTCACAGCCTGGATCTGCTGATCGACCTCGAAAAGGCCCTCGGCCATCGCATCAAACTGGACGCCGTCGCCGCCGCCACGCTCGGGACGGGGAAGACCGCCGACGGACTCGACGCGCTGAAATGGTGGCAGCAGGGTGAAGTCGCCAAGATCGCCGAATACTGCTGCTACGACGTGAAGGTGACCAAGTGCGTCCACGAATACGGCGCGCAGCACGGCCACGTGAAGTACCACGACCGAAACGGCCGTGAGCAAAGCGTGAAGGTGAACTGGGGCGTCTGATGAAACCGCTCTTCCAGCTCATTCTTCGTGCTGGCTGGGCTCCTGTGGCCGTCTTGATCTTCCACCGCATTGTGTTCAACACGCCCTGGCGGCAGCCGCTCGACTTCGCCATGCACTACAGCGGCGGAGTCGCGATCTCCTTCTTCCTCTGGCATGCGCTCGACTGCTTTGCGTCGTGGTTCGGCACGCTGACGCCTTTCGCGCGTTATGTCTTCACCTTTGCCCTCGCCTGCACCGTCGGGTTGTTCTGGGAGTTCGCGGAGCTCTTCTCCGATGTCGTCTATCACACGCGCATCCAGCACAGCATCCACGAAACCATGCGCGACCTCATTGCTGACGCCACCGGCGCGCTGACCACGCTGGCAGGATTGTTCATCGTGCGCTGCGTGCGCAAACCGGCTTGAGCCTCAAATCAGGAAACTTGCGGCTGCATCTCACCGTTTCCGCCACGTCATGACCGTCGCCCCAGACTTCCTCCATGTCTCGCGCCGCCAGTTCTTCCGCCAGTCCGGTTTCGGACTTGGCTCGGCGGCGCTGGGGTCTTTGCTAGCGCGTGATCTGCCCGCAGCGGCGGCTCCGCGGCCGCATTTTGCGCCGAAGGCGAAGAACGTCATCTACCTCCACATGATCGGCGCGCCGTCGCAGCTCGATCTTTTCGACTACAAGCCGCTGCTGCAGAAGATGGACGGCCAGAAGTGCCCGGAGGAGCTCACCAAAGGCAAGCGCTTCGCCTTCATCGGCGGCGAGATGACCCTGGCGGGCACGGAGTTCAAATTTCAGCGCCATGGCCGGAGCGGGCTCGAATTGAGCGAGCTTCTGCCAAATCTCGGCACGGTGGCGGACGACATCTGTGTGGTGAAATCACTGCACACGAACGAGATCAATCACGCGCCGGCGCAGATGTTTCTCCACACCGGTTTCGGCCAGGGAGGACGCCCAAGCCTCGGCGCATGGGTGACGTATGGCCTCGGCGCGGAGAATCGCGACCTGCCAGCCTACGTCGTGCTGCTTTCGGGTCCGCCCGGCGGCGCGGGTACGTCGCTGTGGAGCACGGGATTTTTGCCCAGCGTTTACCAAGGCATTCAATTCCGCGGCAGCGGCGAACCGGTGCTGTTCCTCGGCAACCCCGCGGGCCACAGCACGAAAGACCGCCGCCGTGTGCTCGATGCAGTCAAGGCGCTCAATGAGCAGCAACTCGGCATCGTCGGCGATCCGGAGATCGCCACGCGCATCAGCCAGTATGAGATGGCTTATCGCATGCAGGCCAGCGTGCCGGAGCTGATGGACATCTCACAGGAAAACAAGGCCACGCTCGACATGTATGGCGCACAGCCGGGCAAGGCGTCGTTTGCGAACAACTGCCTGCTCGCCCGCCGCCTCATCGAACGCGGCGTGCGCATGGTGCAGCTCTTTGATTCCGACTGGGACCACCACGGCGGCCTCAAGCAGCGCCTCACCGCCAAGGCGAAGGACGTGGACCGCCCGATGGCCGCGCTGGTGCGCGATTTGAAGCAACGCGGCCTGCTGGACGAGACGCTGGTCGTCTGGGGTGGCGAATTCGGCCGCACGCCGCTGCGCCAGGGAGCTAACGCTGACGGCACCAAGACCTCCGCCGGTCGCGATCACCACAAGGATGCCTACACGATGTGGATGGCAGGCGGTGGTATCAAACCGGGCACGGTTTACGGAAAGACCGACGAGTTCGGCTTCAACATCGCCGAAAACCCGGTCCACACGCACGATCTCAACGCCACCGTGCTGCATTTGCTCGGACTCGATCACGAGCGCCTCACCTTCCGCTACCAAGGCCGCGATTTCCGCCTCACGGACGTGCATGGGGAACTGGTGAATGGAATCATGGCCTGAACGGGGGACTTTGTTCCAATAAACATCAAAGTAGGGGCATGAACTGCTGGCGCCGACCTGCGCTGGACCGTAGATTTTGGCCCCTTTTTCAAACCCCCTCAGAATCACATGTGCGGAATCGTCGGTTACATCGGAACTCGTCAGGCCAGCTCCATCCTTCTCGATGGTCTTCGTCGTCTGGAATATCGCGGCTATGACTCGGCCGGCATGGCGCTCTGCGGCACGGGCGGTTTGCACACGGTGAAGAAAGCCGGTCGCATCGACAACCTGCGCCTCGCGGTCGAAGAGGCGAAGCCGGAAGGCACCGTGGGCATCTCTCACACCCGCTGGGCCACGCACGGTCCCGCCACCGATGAAAATGCTCACCCGCATCCCGATCAGGGCGGCAAGCTGGTGCTCGTTCACAACGGCGTGATCGAGAACTACCAGGCGCTGCGTGATCAACTCGCCGCGAAGGGACACGTCTTCCACTCGCAAACCGACACAGAGGTCCTTTCGCATCTCGTCGGCACTTACTTTGACGAATCGACGGAGAAAGACGGTACGCTGCGCCTCGTGAACGCGGTGAAGGCCGCTCTCGCCCGCGTGAAAGGCACCTACGGCATCGCCGTGATGCATGCGGACCTGCCGGGCGTGATCGTCGGTGCGCGACTAGGCAGCCCGTTGATCATCGGTCTGGGCAAAAACGAGCATTTCCTGGCCAGCGATGTGGCCGCCGTGGTGAATCACACGCGTGATGTGGTGTATCTGAACGACTACGACATCGTCACGATCACGAAGGACAGCTACGATGTGCAATCGCATCAAGGCACGCCCGCCGAGGTGAAGGTGAGCCGCGTGGAATTCAGCGCCGACGACGCGGAGAAGGGCGACTTCCCGCACTTCATGCTCAAAGAAATCTACGAGCAGCCGCAGAGCCTGCGCAATGCGATGCGCGGCCGTCTTTCCCGCGATGAATGCACCGCCGTGCTTGGCGGCCTGAACATGACGCCGCGTGAGCTGGCTCAAATCGACCGCATCATCCTCGCCGGCTGCGGCACGGCCTACCACGCCGCCATGGTGGGTGAGTATTTGATCGAAACCCTCGCCCGTGTGCCCACCGAGGTCGAGATCGCCAGCGAGTTCCGCTACCGCAACGTGCCCGCGAACAAGAACACGCTGCAGTTTGTCATGAGCCAGAGCGGCGAGACCATTGACACGCTCGCCGCCATGCGCGAAGGCCAGCGCAAGGGCATCCGCTGCCTCGGCATCGTGAACACCGTCGGCAGCACCATCGCCCGCGAGAGCGATGGCGGCGTTTACATTCATGCCGGACCTGAGATCGGCGTGGCAGCCACGAAGACCTTCACTTCGCAGGTCACCATCCTCACGCTGCTCAGCTTGCTGCTCGGCCGCATCCACCACCTTTCCAGCGTGGATGGTTTGGAGATGATCGATCAGCTCGAAGCCTTGCCGGACAAGATCGTGTCCATTTTGAAGCAGGCGGACAAGATCAAAGCCATCGCCGAAAAGCACTGCCACGCCGAGGGCATGCTCTTCATGGGCCGCCAGGCAAATTATCCAGTCGCTCTCGAAGGGGCGCTGAAGATGAAGGAAATCAGTTACATTTACGCCAGCGGCCATCCGAGCGCCGAGCTGAAGCACGGCGTGATCGCCCTGGTGAAGCCGGACATGCCGAGTGTGTTCATCGCTCCCGGTGATGCCGTTTTCGATAAGAACGTGAGCAACATCGAAGAGGTCCTCGCCCGCAAAGGCCCGGTCATCGCCGTCACCACCGAGGGTCGCACCGAGCTCGAAAGGCTCACCCAGGACGTCATCTACGTGCCGGACTGCCCCAGCTACCTGACGCCGATCCTCAACGTCATCCCGCTCCAGCTCTTGAGTTACTACACCGCCGTCGCCCGCGGCTGCGATGTGGATAAGCCGAGAAACTTGGCGAAAAGCGTGACAGTTGAGTAATAGTGGGCTCGCATGCCTGCCCTCCTTTCCCGATTTCGCCGCACAATCTTCCTCATCATGCTGGGGAGTTGTGTGTGCGCGGCGAAAGCCCAGGAACCTGCCGCCGCGGTCGAGAACACTTCCACGCCCGCCATCACGGAACAAAACGCCGCCGATTTTCTCGACGCAGTCGGCAATCACACCAAGGTGCGCTGGCGCCTCCTTTTCCGTGGACCGCCGCCCACGCCGCCTGCGGACCGCGCACGTGCCGCGTTGATCCTCGGCACGTTGATCGGCGACAGCCTCCTCGTCCTGCAGGCCGGCGATGCGCAGCAGTTCCGAAACAACAACCAGGACGTGCTCGCCTACTGCCGCACACTCGGGCTTGGCGAGAAGCTCACCCCGCGCCTCATGACGCAGGGAAATCTGGCCGAGCAAACAGCCTGGAAAGACCTGCGGCAGGAGCTGGTGGATGGTCATCAGGAAGCCGTCAGATTGCTACGCGAGCAAAAGGACGAGGATCTCGCGCTGCTCATCGACGTCGGCGTCGGCCTGCGGTTGCTGGAGATCGTCTCCGCCGTCATCATCGCCGCGCCGGAGAGCGACATGGGTCCTCTTGGACGCGATTCACCTGTGTTGCTGCGGGAACTGCGCAAGGACTTCGACCTCATCAGCGCCGAGAAACGTGGTCTGCCGCTTCTGGTCCGTGTGTGTGCCGTCATCGATGAAACCTGCGTCTCCTGGCAGGATCTCGACAAAGTGACCATCACTCAGGCCCAGGCCGTGAAGACGAACGAAAAGCTCAAGGAGCTGATGCAGGAGCTGATCACAAAGTAATCCCGTTCCCGGCACGAGAATGTCTGCCCGCATCCTCATCATCGGCCAGGGACTTGCCGGAACCGCGCTGGCGTGGCGTTTGCGGGAACGCAACACACCGTTTGTCATCGTCGATCGCGACGAGCCGCTCACCAGCTCCAAAGTCGCCGCAGGTTTGATCACGCCGATCACCGGTATGCGCCTCACCGTGAGCTGGCGCTACGAGATGTTTTACCGCGACGCTCTGCGCTTCTTCCGCGACTGCGGCAAGCGGCTCAAACAGCGCTTCTTCTTCCCACGCGGTTATGTGCGGCTGCTCAAGAACGACCAGGAACTCGCCAAATGGCAAAAGCGACGCCGTGATCCCGACATGCCGCGTTTTCTGCTCCCGCGTGATCCCGAGTTAAGTACCGACGTGTTTCACGATCCGCAAAACGGCTTTCAGCAACGTCACGCCGCATGGCTGGACACCACCGCATATCTTCAGGCCAGCCGCGTTTTTTTTGAATCGCTCGACGCATGGCGCAAAGCCGATGTGCGGCCCGAAGACGTGCACGACGACGCCGATGGCGTCACTTGGAATGCCCAGCGTTTCTCCCACGTCATTTGGGCGCAGGGCTGGAGCGCGCAAAAACATCCGCTGCTGCATTGGGTGCCGTTTCAATCGGCGCTCGGCACGATTCTCAGCGTCAAAACCGATCTCCACGGTGAAAAGCGCATCGTGAATCGCGGCTGCTGGCTCCTGCCACGCAACGACGGCACTTCGCGGGCCGGTTCCACCTATGAATGGACCTTCAACGATCCGAACACGCCCTCGCCCGGGCAAGTTCGGAATCTTGAGGCGACGTTGCGTGCGTTGATGATCGCGCCCGCTGAAGTCATCGCCACCCAAACCGCCGTGCGGCCTATCATCAAAGGCCGTCAGGCTTTGATGGGCACACATCCCACCCATCCACGCGTCGCCTTCCTCAACGGCCTCGGTTCCAAAGGCTCCCTTCGCTCTCCGTGGCTCGCGCGTCATCTCGTCGAACATCTGCTTGATGGCGCTCCGATCGACGCGGAGATGGATTTGCAGCAGAACTCGGTATGAACAGCGATCCCAAACCCAAACTCGCCAGCCCGAACGGCGGCCTGCCGTCGTCGGTGCTGTGGGCGCAGTTGATCTTGAAGGATCGTCTGCGGCCGGGTGACGTGGCAGTCGATGCGACGATGGGCAACGGGCACGACACGTTGTTTCTGACACAGAGCGTGGCTCCGGGCGGGCATGTGTTCGCGTTCGATGTGCAGGAGACGGCTTTGATCGAGACGCGAAAGCGCGTGCCGGCGGAGATGACGACGCTGATTCACGCCGGACACGAAACCATGCGCGCGCATCTGCCACCGGAGCTGCATGGAAAGATCAGCGCGGTGATGTTCAACCTCGGTTACCTGCCCGGCACGGACAAAGCACTCATCACGCGCACCGAAACGACCATGATCGCGGTGCGTGAGGCACTGGAGCTGCTGAAGCCGTCCGGAATGCTCACCGTCACGGTTTATCCCGGCCACGAGGGCGGAGCCGAGGAGGGCCGCCAAATCGCCGAATGGGCCGCATCGCTCGATTCGCGGCGGTTTGAGGTGCAGCATCTGCGTCCGGTGAACCGGGCGGCATCACCGCCGGAGCTGTGGGTGGTGTGGAAGCGCGGGTGAACGCCGTCTCGCTTGCGTGTTCGCGTTTCACCGCCTAGCTGGAGCACGCGCATGTCGAACCTCGACTTCTTCAGCATTCTCTCCGTGGCCGTGCCGGTGTATCTCACGATGGCGGCAGGGGCGATGGCGCGGCGCACCGGTTTGTTGAAGCCGGAGGCGGACACGAGCCTCATGAAGCTCTCCGTGATGCTGCTGACGCCAGCGCTGATCATCGAGCGTGTCGTCGGCAATGCATCGGTGATGAAGCTCGGCCCGGTGCTCATCGCGTCAGGTCTGGGCTTCACGCTGGTCGTCATCGGCATCGCGTTCACCTATATCGTCGCGCCGCTCATCGGTTTGAGACGTGGCGAGGGCCGCCGCACGTTCAGTGTGGCCTGCGGGCTGCAAAACTACGGCTTCGTGGCCATTCCGCTGGTGACGGCCTTGTTTCCAGACAAGGGAACGCTCGGTGTGCTGTTCACCTTCACGCTCGGTGTCGAGATCGCGTGCTGGACCGCCGGTGTCGGCATGCTGACGGGTTTTGACAAAGCGCCGTGGCGTCTCGCGCTGAACGCGCCCGTCATCACGATCCTCGTTTCGCTGCTGCTGAACTTCACCGGCTGGCATGCGCATGTGCCGCAGGTCGCGCACAACACCTTCGCCATGCTCGGCGCGTGCGCGGTGCCGCTGGCGGTGCTGCTCATCGGCGCGTCCATCGCGGACATCTGGAGCCAGGGGGCGATGCAGTGGAAAGTCGCGGTGCTCAGCCCGTTGCTGCGGCTCTTCGTCATTCCGCTGGCCTTTCTCGCCGCCGCGTATTTTTTACCCGTCACGACGGAATTGAAGCGCGTCATCATCGTGCAGGGAGCGATGCCTTCCGCCGTCTTCAACATCATGATCGCCCGCCTTTACGGCGGTCATGCGCCCACGGCGGTGCAGGTCGTCATCGCCACCACGGTCGTGAGCTGCGTCACCACGCCGCTCGTCATCGCGTGGGGGCTGAAATTGGTGAATGGTTGATCAAATCGCGGCCTCAGGCCGTCCAAAGCCCAAACCCCGCCGCCATGCACACTCCCACGCGCCTCCTGATGTTCCTGCTGCCCGCGATTTCGTTCTCCCACGCGGAGGTGGTGAACAAATCCAACCCCGGTCCGAAGGACGAACCCAAAACCGAAACGCCGCCGCCCGCCGCCGTCTCCACGGTGAGCATCGAGGACCTCAGCGGCTTTGATGATTATCCGAAGCAGGTGCAAAGCCTCGTGCAGAGCGCGCTGGCTCTCACGCATCTCGAACTCGGCTACCTCTACGGTTCCCACGAGCCGGCGAAGGGCGGCATGGACTGTTCCGGCACCGTTTATCATGTGCTCAAGTTCCAGGGCTTGAAGGACGTGCCCCGCCAGTCAGACGAGATGTGCCAGTGGGTGGAAAAGAAAACGCAGCTCCACCTCACGCACACCGCCACCGCCTTCGACAGAGACGAGTTTGCCAACTTGAAACCCGGCGACCTGCTGTTCTGGACGAATACGGCCGAGACGAAGCGCAAGCTGCCCGTGACACACGTCATGATTTACCTCGGCAAACTCAAAAAGAGCGGCAAGCGCGTCGTCTTCGGCGCCAGCGACGGCCGCAGCTTCGCCGGCCAGCGCCGCAGCGGCGTGAGCGTGTTTGATTTTCATCTCCCGAAGGCGGACAGCACGACGCGCTTTCACGGTTACGGCACCGCGCCCGGTTTGCTGCCGGTCGAAACCAAACCGGTCGTCATCGCTGAAACAAAACCGGTTCCCGTTGTGGAAAAACCCGAGCAACCGCCGGCCAAGCCAAAAGAAGAAGTGCGCAAGGCGGTCGCCATCGTCACAGAGGCGAAGCCAGAACCGAAGGAAGAAGCGAAAAAGGCGGTGGTCACCGAGACGAAACCCAAATCCACCACGACCAGCACAAAACCGAAGAGCAGCACCGGCACGGTGAAAAAATCCACCAAGACAACGGTGAAGAAGAAAACCCCGCAGCCTCCCACAAAGAGCAGCGTCGAGAGAACCATCGACAACGCTGTCAATTCCGTGCGGCGTTTCTTCCGCCAGTAGTCACCGCAGCCACTCGTCGCGATGCTCGGCGACGAATTCGTCGTCGTTCAGATGCGGGTAGGCTGCATGAACACGGTCGATCTCCTCAAGCTGGCCCGGGCTGAGCGTTTCATGCTCGTCGAGGCACCAGAGGCCTTCGAGCAGGCCCTGACGACGCAGAACTTCATGCAGGCCGGCGATGCAACCGCGAAAGCCGTTCGCAGCGTCGAAGAAGGCCGCGTTGCTGTCGGTCACTTCGATGCCAAGGCGCATCAACTCGGGCGTGGCGTCAGCATTGCGGCATTTTTCGAGCAGCTCGACTGCACGCTTCGTCCACACGGACCAGTGACCGAGAAGACCGCCGACGATGCGGTGCTCCTTGCCGGCAAAGCGGAACGGCGTGAGGAAATCGGTGACGATGCTGTCGTCGTTGCCAGTGTAGAGCGCGATGTCATCGCGTCCGGCTTCGATCACAGCGCGGACGACGTCGATGGTCTGGTAGCGGTTGAACGGCGCGATCTTGATGGCGACGACATTGCTGATTTCCGCGAAGCGACGCCAGAATGAATGACGCAGCACACGTCCACCGACGCTGGGCTGAAGATAAAAGCCCACGACAGGCAAAATCTCCGCCACGGTTCGGCAATGCGTGATCATTTCGTCCTCGGAGGCATCACGCATCGCGCCAAGACTGAGCAAACCGGCGTGATAACCGAGTGAGCGCAGCAATTCGGCCTCGCTCGCCGCTTGTTTCGTTATTCCGCAGATGCCGCCGATGCGCACAAGCGGCTTCGCGGCACGATCCATTTCCTCTTTGGCGAGTTCGAGCACCGGTCGGAACAAGCCGATCTTCGGATCACGAATCGCAAACTGCGTCGTATGCACGCCAACAGCGAGTCCGCCGACCCCTGCGGCGATGTAGTAGCGTGAGAGCGCCCGCTGCCGCCGTTCATCGAGCTGACGCCGCGCGTTCAACGCAAGCGGATGCGCGGGGATGGCGACGCCGTGTTGAAGCAGCGGCTTGAAGTCGGGGTTGTTCATGCGTGGTTGCTTCGCATGATGGCGGCGAAACCTTTCAATTCACCCTTTATGCTGCGTCATCTGCTGATTTTGCTTTCTGTCGTCACGCTTCAGGCCGCGGAGGATTTTCCGCTCGTCGAAGCGAAGGAATGCCGTCCTCGCAACGGACTGCCAAACTTCCTCGCGAAAGCGAACAAGGCAGGCACGGACATCAAAATCGGCTACCTCGGCGGCTCGATCACCGCGCAGAACGGCTGGCGGCCGAAGACGCTGGCGCATTTCCAGAAAACGTGGCCGCAGGCGAAGTTCAACGAGATCAACGCGGCCATCGGCGGCACAGGCTCCGATCTCGGCGTTTTTCGCCTGAAGCAGGACGTGCTGGATCACAAGCCGGACCTGCTTTTCGTCGAATTCGCCGTGAATGACGGGGGTGCGATGCCAGAGCAAATCTTCCGCTGCATGGAGGGCATCGTGCGCCAGACGTGGAAGGCGCTGCCGGAATGCGACATCTGCTTCGTTTACACGCTGACAGAGGCACTCGCGCCCGCGATGCTCGACGGCAAGTTCCAGCGCTCCGCGAGCGCGATGGAGAAGATCGCCGATCATTACGGCATCCCGACGATTCACATGGCGATGGAGGTCGCGAAGCTGGCGAAAGAAGGCAAGCTGGTGTGGAAGGCGAAGCTGCAGAAGACGGACGAGGAGAAGAAGGCTCTCGAAGGCAAATTCGTCTTCGCGCCGGACAGCGTGCATCCGCATGTCGAAACCGGGCACGAATTGTATCTCCAGGCCATCGTGCGTTCGCTGGAGCCGATTCAAGCGGCCTCAAAATCACCTGCAGCGCACACCTTGGGCGTGCCATTCATCGCCACAAATTACGAGCAGGCCAAACTCGTGCCCATCACCGCCGCCACGCTCTCCGGCGGCTTCCAGCCCGCTCCCGCAGACTTCGCGAAGCGCTGGAGCAATCGCATGAGCGCCCTGCACAAGGCCGCGAAGCCTGGCGACGTGCTCACCTTCAAGTTTAAAGGCACCCGTGCCTCGATCTATGACATCATCGGCCCGGACTGCGGCCAGGTGAGCGTCACCGTCGATGATCAGCTTGTGAGGCTCGTGCCGCGCATCGACGCCTACTGCACCTACCATCGTCTCGCCACGCTCAGCCTCGGCAGCGAGCTGCCGGACGCGGTCCACACCGTGAAAATCGAAATCAGCCCCGAAGTGCCGGACAAGGCGAAGATCCTCGCCAAAAACGGTAACAAGATCGACGACCCGAAGCGCTTCGAAGGCACCGCGTTTTATCCCGGTGCGATTCTGCTCGTGGGTGAAATCGTGAAGTAAGCGCCGCTGAAGCCACGATCACGCCGCCAGCTCGCCCGCCACAGCCGTTGCCTCGGCCAGAAACACCTCGCCGAGCGAGGACAAACGCCCAGTCCACAGCACACCGAAGCTCAGCGGTGGAAAATCATCCAGCGCGAGCGATTTGACGCCCGGAGGGAGCTCCACACGCGGATGCCGCAGCGCCAGACCCGCGCCAAACCCTTCCGCCACGTAGCGCAGCACGAGATCGAGGCTGCCCACTTCGAGACTGGGCAGCCATTCCACACCGCGTTGCCGCAGCGCGGCCTGGAACGAGCGTGAGAGCACATCCTTCGCCTCCAGGCTCACCAGCGGCAGGTCGATGCGGTCCTTCTCAAAAATCTGCGCCGCCTTTGTGAAGCCGCTTTGTTTCGGCACCAGCAGCACCATCGGCAGGCGCAGCAGCTCGCGTGCCTCGATGTTCGCCGCCGTCTTGTCCATCAGCGTGCTGAGGCCGATGTCGATCTCCTGCGCAGCCAGCAATGTCTCGATTTCCTGCTGCCGGCCGTGCGTGAGCGTGAAATGAAAACCCTTCACCCGCCGCCGCATGCGTGCGAGCAACTCCGGCAGATAATCCCGCTGCACGACCTCCGCCGAGGCGATGCGCAGACGGTTCTCACCACCGCCGCGCAGGCGGTCTCCCACCTCCGCCAGCCCGCCAAAGAACGGCGAGATGAAATCATAAAGCGTCTGCCCTTCCCGCGTGAGCTGGAACGGCCGCCGCTGATAAAGCGTGACGCCCAGCGAGTCCTCGAGCTGCAAGATCTGCGCGCTGATCGCCGGCTGCTGGATGCCATACGGCATCGCCCGCGCCGCCGCGCTCACACCGCCGTTTTTGGCGACGTAATAAAAAAGTTCGAGGTGATGGACGTTCATGGGCCGGGTGGAATGCTATGCCTTTTATCAATGGTGCCACCTGGAAATATCAATTTCCATTGCCCGCCGATCCTGAGACAATTCGCGGCATTATGGAAGAACTCATCATCTTCATCCTGCTGATCATCGGCGGCCTTGTGCTCGTGCTGCCCATTTCGACCTTCGTCATCGCCCGCAATGCACGCCGTCAGGCGGAGGAGCTCGACAAACAGGTCGGCTTCCTGCGCGAACAGAACGTCCGGCTCAAAGAACGTGTCGAACGGCTCGAAAACCCGGACAAGCCGCCGCGTGAAGAAGAAAAGCCTGCTGTGGAAGCGGCGGCCAAATTCGCACCACCCGTCACGCCGCGTGAATTCATCAGCGCAAAGCCCGTGGAGCCTGTCGTGGCACCCGTGATCGAAAAACCGGCCCCGCCACCGATTCCGCCGCCACGCCGCGAATTCGTCCCTCCTGCTATGCACAAGCCGCGCCCGAGCATCAACCTCGAGCAATTCATGGGCGCGAAGCTCTTCGCATGGGTCGGCGGGCTGGCACTTTTCCTCGGTGTCATCTTCTTTGTGAAGCTCAGCATCGAGCGCGGCTGGATTTCACCCGAGCTGCGCACCGCCATCGGTTTTGTGATCGGCACTGGCCTCGTGGGCGGCGGCGTGGTCATGCACCGCCGCGAGCGCTATGCCACGCTGGCAAACACGCTCTGCGCCACTGGCATTGTCATGCTTTACGGCGTGGCTTTTGCCGCGCACTCGATCTGGCGCATTCCACCGCTCGACCAGCCATTGGTCGCCTTTGCGCTGATGTCGCTCATCACTGGCGCGGCGTTTCTGCTCGCGGTTCGTCTCAATGCGCAGGTCGTGGCGGTGCTGGGCATGCTCGGCGGCTTCTTGACGCCCATCCTCTGCTCCACCGGCCGCGACAATCCGTTCGGCCTGTTCAGCTTCATCGCGCTGCTCGACATCGGCGTGCTCGCTGTCGCCAAAAACAAGCGCTGGCTGCATCTCACGGCCCTGGCGGCCGCAGGCACGATTTTCATGCAGGCTGGATGGATGGCGAAATTCTTCCGCGCATCGCAATACGCCATCGGTTCGGCCACCTGGGTGCCGGTGAGCGTGTTTCTCGGCTTCGCGGCGCTGTTCTCACTCGCCGCCTGGTGGTCGAAGCAACGAGACGCCGACGATCTCTTCCCCGCAGGCTCCGCGCTCGCGCTTTGCGGCAGCGCGATGTTCACCGCGTTCATCTTCCTCGGCTACGGAGCCATCACGGAGCGTCCGCTGGTGCTCTACACCTTCGTGATTGGCATCAACGCCATCGCACTGCGCGTCGTTTGGTATCAATCGCGTGTCGGCATGGCACAGGGCATCGTCGGCATGCTCACGTTCATCCATCTTTCGATCTGGACGGCTGACCGGCTCACCACCGAGCTGCTGCCGCATGCGCTGGGCATCTACCTCGTCTTTGGACTGCTGCACACCGCCCTGGCGGTGCTGATGGAGCGCAAGTCGCCGAACCAGTTGCCGCTCGCGGGCTGGGTGCCCGTGATCACGCTCGTGCTGTTGATGATGCCCGTGCTGTGTCTCGACGCGATGTCCCTTTTCATCTGGCCGGTGATTTTGATCGTCGATCTGCTCATCATCGGCCTCGCAGTCGTCAGCGGACGCCTGCTGCCTGTGCTAGCGGCTCTGGCGCTCACCCTCATCACCGCCGCCGCGTGGCTGTTCCGCTGGCCGCGTGAGATCGGCTTCTCGCTGCTGCCGTTCCTCTTCGTGCTCGGCGGATTCGCCGTGCTGTTTGGCATCGCCAGCAGCTTTCTCTTCCGCAAACTGCCCAAGGCGCCGTTTGCCTCGCTGCTGCCGGTCAGTTCGGCCGTGCTGCCCTTCCTGCTGCTCATTCTCGCCACGCTGCGTTTGAAAATCGCCGACCCATCGCCCGTGTTCGGCCTCGCTTTGCTGCTCGTGTTGTTCCTGGTCGGCCTCGTGCGCATCAGCGGCATCACCGCGCTCGCGCCGACGGCGTTGGGCTGCGTGCTCGCGCTCGAATGGGCCTGGCATCAGCAAAGTTTCAGTGCGGATCATGCGACGATGCCGCTGCTCTGGTATCTCGGCTTTTATGCGCTCTTCACCGCGTTCCCGCTCGTGTTTCAGAAGCAGTTCGCCACACGCCAACTGCCATGGATCACTTCCGCCGCGGCGGGAGTCGGCACCTTCAGCCTCGTGTATCGTCTTGTCGGCCAAGCCTGGCCCAATGACTCGATGGGCCTGCTGCCGGTCGCCTTCGCCATCGCTCCGCTGCTCAGCCTCGTGTTCGTTTTAAAACAGCACGGCGCTGAAAATCC
This sequence comes from Prosthecobacter sp., assembly GCF_044236155.1. Classification (GTDB taxonomy): domain Bacteria; phylum Verrucomicrobiota; class Verrucomicrobiia; order Verrucomicrobiales; family Verrucomicrobiaceae; genus Prosthecobacter. The sequence goes on along the minus strand of NZ_JBIIHA010000012.1, from coordinate 98,573 downwards.
CGCACGGCTCACCCAGCTCGCCTGGTTTGGCGGTGTGGCGCTGTTTTTCATCACGCTCATCTTCCCGATCCAGTTCGAGAAGCAGTGGATAACGCTCGGCTGGGCCTTGGAAGGAGCCGCTCTGTGCTGGCTCTTCCGCCGCGTGCCGCATCCCGGCCTGCGCGCCACGGGGACCGTGCTGCTCGTTGCCTCTTTCGTGCGTCTCGCGCTCAATCCAGCCGTTTTGCAGTATCAAACACGCGGCGAAACGCCCATCCTTAACTGGCAGCTCTACGCCTACAGCCTCTCCGCGCTCGCGATGTTCTTCGCTGCGTTCTGGCTCACACCGCCGAATCATTACTGGCAGAAAGTGAACCTGCGCGGCCTGTTCTGCTCGCTCGGCGGCATTTTGCTCTTCCTGCTGCTCAACATCGAAATCGCCGACGCCTTCACGCCAGCCGGTGAACGCTCCATCGCGTTCGACTTCGACGGCAGTCTGGCCCGCGACATGACTTACACGATCTCGTGGGCCTTGTTCGCGCTCACGCTGCTCGTGCTTGGCATCTGGAAGCGCAATCCGCCCACACGCTACGCCGGCATCGGGTTGCTCGCCGTCACGTTGCTGAAGCTCTTCCTGCACGATCTTGCGAACATCGACAGCGGCTACCGCATCGGCGCGCTGATCGGCGTGGCCATCATCGCGCTTGTCGCCTCGTTTCTGTATCAACGTTTCCTTACTGAAGACAAATCATGAACCCGAAGTCCCTTTTCATCGCCCTGTGCCTCTCCTCGACCGCCAGCGCCGCCGACTTCGCCGCGTGGACGCATCGACAGACCGTGCGCATCACGCAGCCCGGCCTCACGCGCATCGAGCTTGAGCCAGCGCTTCTTGACGCCTCCCGCACGACTGGCGGCGCACCGTTTCATGACCTTCGCGTCATCAGTCCTGCGGGAATCGAGACGCCTTACGTGGTGGCCCTGCCACGCGTGATGCGGCCGGAGCGTATCGATGCCGTGCAGTTCAAAGCCACGCTCAATGCGGCCACCACCGTGCTCGACTTCCAGCCTCGTGAGCGCGACATGATCAAGGAAGTGCTGCTACAAACGTCCGCGCATGATTTCATCAAGGCCGCCACGCTCGAGGCGAGCAGCGACGGTGCCACCTGGCAGACGCTCAGCAGCGGCGAGGTACTTTGCCGTCAGTCTGGCACCGAGCGCCTGCGCATTCCCATCGCTCCGGCCGCTTGGAAGTACTTCCGCGTCACCATCGACGACGCCCGCAGCGCGCCCGTGCCTTTCACCGGCGCGCAGATCGTGCGCGAGCTGCCGGAGCTGCGCACCGTGGCGAATCCCGTCACCCTTCGTTCCCGCAAGGAGGAAAACGGCAGTACCAAGCTCACGCTCGACCTCGGCTCCGCGAACGTTCTGCTCGGGACCGTGCACGTTCACACGCCGGAGCCGGTGTTTCAACGCGAAGCGACGCTGATGATCGCCCACAGCACACTTTTCCGCCTCAAGCATGATGGCTTCACCGGCGAGGAAATCGAAATCCCCGTGCATCAGCTCGCCACGACGCGCGAAGTCGAGCTTGTCATCCGCAACGGCGACAGCCCGCCACTTCGCATCGACCGGATCGAGGCCACGCGGCATGCGGTGCCGGTCGTGTTTCAAGCCGACGCGCCCGGCGAATGGCAGCTCTACATCGGCAATGCGCAGGCCAGCGAGCCGCGTTACGACATCGCCGCTCTCGCAGACAAGCTGCGCGATGCGACCGCCAACAACGCCACGGCAAGCGCCGTTGCCGCGAACGCGGAGTTCCGCAAGACCGCCACCGCGCCCGAAGTCGGAGAAACAGGCGCGGCCATCGATGTCTCCGCGTGGTCTTTCCAACGATTGATTCAGTTCAGCGAAGCCGGCGTCATTGAACTCGAGCTCGATCCCGCCGTGCTCGCCCGTTGCGAGAATGATCTCAATGACGTGCGGATCGTCCGCGAAGGGCGGCAAGTTCCCTTCCTCGCGATCAAGCCGGGACTGGAACGCGAAAGAGCCGTGCCTTTCGTCGAAGTCGCCGATCCAAAGACACCAAGCTGGTCCAAGTGGGACATCACCATGCCTTTCCCCAATTTTCCAGCCAGCACCCTGCTTCTCGACTCGCCCACGCCCTTGTTCCGGCGCACTCTGAGCGTCAGCGAACACATCCACAACGAGCAGGGCCGCTTCGAACGCATTCTCGGCACCGCCAACTGGCAGCGCACGCCAGGGCAGGCACCCATCACCTTTCACCTCCCGCTCTACACCGCCCCCAGAGCCGACACGATCCGCCTCGGCACCGACAATGGCGACAACGCGCCGCTGCAAATCACCTCCGTGCGCGTCGTCTATCCGGTGGTGCGTCTGCTGTTCCGCGTGCCCGACACGAAGCCGCTTCACATCTGCTACGGCAACCGCCGCGCCCCTCGCGCCCGCTACGACCTTCAGCTCGTCCGCCGCGAATTTGAAACCGCCACCAAGGTCGCCGCCACATTCGGTGATGAGGAAAAGCTGCCCGGTTACGAGGCGGATCCGCTCATCAGCGGCAAAGGCTCGCCATGGCTGTGGGCCGCGCTTGCCTTGGTTGTCGGTGCGCTGCTGTGGGTCGTGGCGAAAATGCTGCCAAAGCAGACGTCAGGCAGTTGAACACCCGCCTTGCAACCCCGCCCTCCGCGTGAACGTTCTCTCACCACCCCCACCATGAGCGAAACGACCGCCCAGCCGCCCAAATTCACCAACGCCCTCGCCAAGGAGCGCTCGCCCTATCTTTTGCAACATGCGCACAATCCCGTGAACTGGCTGCCGTGGGGCGAGGAGGCGTTTGCGAAAGCGAAGGCCGAGGACAAGCCGATCTTTCTCTCCTCCGGCTACTCGACCTGTCACTGGTGCCACGTGATGGAGCGCGAGTCGTTCGAGAACGAGGAGATCGCGAAGCAGATCAACGAAAACTTCATTCCGGTGAAGGTGGACCGCGAGGAGCGTCCCGATGTCGATCTGACTTACATGACCTATGTCCAGGCCGCCAGCGGCCACGGCGGCTGGCCGATGAGCGTCTTCCTCACGCCGGAGCTGAAGCCGTTTTATGGCGGCACGTATTATCCACCGGAGACCACGCCGGGGCGCATTGGTTTCAAATCACTGCTCACCGAGCTGACGAAGGTTTGGACGGAGGATCGCAAGGGGATCGAGGATCGCGCCAACCGATCCGTCGAGAAGCTGCAGGAGCACCTCGACAATGAAAACACTGCCGTCAGCGGCCTTGATCACGACAAGGTCATTCAGAAAGCCTACGACGACCTCTCCGGCAGCTTTGATTACCACGAAGGCGGTTTCGGCAGTGCGCCGAAGTTCCCACGTCCTTCCACGCTGAACCTGCTCATGCGCATTCATCGCATCCTTGCCGAGAAAAAAGGCGAGGATCGCTCCTCCGAGAGCGACTGGGCCATGGAGATGACCGTGAAGACACTGCGAGGCATGGCGAACGGCGGCATGCGCGACCACATTGGCGGCGGCTTTCATCGGTACAGCGTGGATGGCTACTGGCACATCCCGCACTACGAGAAGATGCTCTACGATCAGGGCCAGCTCCTCAGCGCCTATGCAGAAGGGTGGAAGCTAACGCAGAACGCGCTGTTTGAAGGCATCATCCGCAGCACCGTCGAGTATGCGAAGCGGGATCTGCGTCACAAAGACGGCGGCTTCTTCTCCGCCGAGGATGCCGACAGCCTCGCCACCGCCGATGCCGCGCACAAGACCGAAGGCGCGTTCTACGTCTGGAGAGCGGCCGAGATCGACGAAGTCCTCGGCAAAGAGAACGGCAACATCTTCCGCTATGCCTACGGCGCGCGTCGTGATGGCAACGCACGGCCTGAAAGCGATCCGCAGGGCGAACTCAAAGGCCTGAACACACTCTACCGTGCTGTCTCCTTCAAGAAGACTGGCGAGTTCTTCAAAAAGTCGCCGGAGGAAGTCAAAGCCATCATCGACGACGGCATGAAGAAGCTTTTTGAGGCACGCGGCAAGCGTCCGCGTCCGCATCTCGACGACAAAATCATCGCTGCGTGGAACGGACTCATGATTTCCGGTCTCGCACGTGCCGGTGCCGCGCTGGCCGACGAAGAAATGATCAAACTTGCCGCCGGTGCCGCGCAATTCCTCCACGACCAGCTTTGTGCCACGCCCGGCAAGGAGCTGCATCGTTCCTGGCGTGAAGGTCAGCGCGGCCCGAAGGCCTTTGCCATCGACTACGCCTGCCTCATTCACGGCATGCTCGATCTCTACGAGGCTGGATTCGACGTGAAATGGCTGCAATGGGCTGTCGCATTGCAAAGCGAGATGGACTCGCTGTTCCTCGACGCGAAAAACGGCGGCTACTACAGCGTCCACACCGACATGCCGAACACCGTCTTGCGCATCAAGGAGGACTACGACGGTGCCGAGCCCTCGCCGAACTCGCTCGCCGCTCTCAACCTCGGGCGGCTCAGCGCCTTGCTCGCGAAGGACAGCCACAAGCAACAGGCCGAAAAGATCTTCGCTCTCTTTGGCTCGACGCTGAAAGACAGCCCCTCCGCCGTGCCCGTGATGACCATGGCCTTCGATCTGCACCATCGCGGCAAGCAGCAAATCGTCCTCGCGGGTGATTCAATCACCCCCGAGTTCAAAACGCTCGCCAACCACCTCCGCCGCAAGTTCCTGCCCAACGCCGCCCTCCTCCACGCCGATGGCGGCGCAGGACAGCAATGGCTCGCCACGCACAACGAAGCCGTCGCCGGCATGAAACCCGTCGGCAACAAGCCCGCCGCCTACGTCTGCCAAAACTTCACCTGCCAGGCTCCCGTGACGACGGTGGAGGATTTGGAGAAGGTGCTCAAGGCTGCTTGATGCGCGGCGTCGGCTTCTCCACATGCCCGGCGTCGCGTTGCTCGGTGCCGCGGATTTCGCCATCACCGAGGGTTTGGCGGGCGGTTTGGGCGTAGGTTTGGAGGCGATTGACGATGTCGGGATGGGCGGCGGAGAGGTCGTGTTGCTCAGTGAGGTCGGTTTGGACGTTGTAGAGGGCGAGTTTTTGTGGGGCGGGCTTTTTGGCGGCTTTGCCGAGGCCGGTTTTGCCGTCGAGCGGGAGGTAGAGCTTCCAATCGCCCTCACGGACGGCTTGGAGCTGGGTGACGTTGTAGTAGTAGAAGCCGGTGCCGTCGTAGGGCGAGCGGGCGTTCTTTTCATCGAAGAGCAGCGGGCGGATGTCGCGGCCGTCGATGGGCTTTGTCGGTGCTTTGGAGCCGGTGATGGCGGCGAGTGTCGGCAGCAGGTCCATCATGGTGCAAAGCTGCGTGCAGGTGGTGCCTGCGGGCACTTTGCCGGGCCAGCGGGCGATGCAGGGCATGCGCTGGCCGCCTTCGCTGGTGCTGTAGCCCATGCCTTTGTAGGGCGCGTTGCTGCCCTGCGGCGGGTTGCGGTTCACGGCGCCGTTGTCGTTGGTCCAGATGACGAGGGTGTTGTCGTCGAGGTGGTTGTCTTTGAGGGCTTTGAGGATCTCGCCGGCGGACCAGTCGAGTTCTTCAATGGAATCGCCGTAAAGGCCGTTGGCGGATTTGCCGCGGAACTCGGGGCCGGGATAGCATTCTTTGCGGCTGCCGGGTCCGGCTTCGGGGAAGTAGAGGAAGAAGGGCTGCTCGCGATGCTCGCCGATGAATTTCACGGCGGCCTCGGTGAGGCGTTTGGTGAGTGTTTCGGCGGCGACGGGAGCGTCGATGACGAATTCGTCCTGCATGAGTGGCAGCGGCGGCCAGTTCTTCTCGGGGAATTTGTCGTGGACCATGTCCTCGCTGTAGGGAATGCCGAGGAAGGTATCGAAGCCGTTGCGGGTGGGTAGGAAGTTCGGTTGATCGCCGAGGTGCCATTTGCCGAAGCAGGCGGTGGCGTAGCCGTTTTGCTTCAACAACTCCGCCATCGTCTCCTCGCCCGGATGGATGCCGCGTGTGGCGACGGGCTGCAAAACCGCCGCGCCGATGGCGCTGATGTGCAGGCCGATGCGTCGTGGGTAGCAACCAGTCATGAGTGCGGCGCGACTCGGTGTACAGACGCCGCTGGCGGAGTAGAAGCTGGTGAACTTGCGCCCCTCCGCCGCCATGCGGTCGAGATTCGGCGTGCGATGCTTCGTTTGCGGATTGAAGCACGCGATGTCGCCATTGCCGAGGTTGTCGCAGAGGATGACGACGATGTTGGGGCGCGGCTCCGCCGCGAATGACGAAACCAGAATGAGGAAAGACGAAAGGAGGCAGGCGAGAGTTCCGAGTTTCATGCGTGGAGGCAAAACGCGGCTCCGTCTTGAAACTTGTGACCTGACTTGAAGCGAATCCTCAATCAGGGCTTCGGAATCTCCAGGTCTTTGCAGATCTTGTTCACAAGGAAGTCATTGATCTCACGATGCCGTGGAACGGCGGAGCTTTTTCGGGCGCGGCGGTTCACATAGACGCTGTGGTTCCCGCCTTCGCGCAAGAACTCGCACCCGTGCTCATGCAGGTGCTTGAGGAGGTCGCGGAGCTTCACGCAACGGCAAGGAGAAGGGTTTCACGAAACACCTCCTCGTTGCCGATTTCTTCTTCCGCGAGGATGCGGTTGGCCTCCATCACAAGCTCAATGGCCTCACGGAGGTTGGCACGGGTTTCTTCAAGCGTGGCTCCCTGGGTGTTGGCTCCGGGCAGTTCCTCCACGAAGCCAATGTAGCCCTCGGGCATCTTTTTGAAGACTTGGGTGAGTTTCATGGTTCGAGCTTAGCACCAACTTGAAACTTGGAACCTGAAACTTGAAACGATCCCGCGATCAGCAAATGCCGAGCGCCTTCGCCACCACGACGTCCGCGGTCGGAAGCTGGATCGCTTCGAGCGGCGGGCTGTAGATGGCGGGGGCGTCGAGGCTGCACACACGTTGCACGGGGGCGTCGAGTTCGTCGAAGATGCGCTCCTGGATCATGTAGGCGATCTGGGCACCGATGCCGCAGTAGGGCTTGTTTTCTTCGACGTAGATGGCGCGGTGCGTCTTGGCGACGGATTCGAGGATGGTGTCCTCATCGAGCGGGCGGATGGTGCGGAGATCGACGACCTCGGCGTTGATGCCGTGCTCTTCTTCGAGGATGCGGGCGGCTTCGAGGCAGGTGATGACGGCTTTGCCGTGGGCGATGAGGCTGATGTCGGAGCCCACGCGTTTCACATCGGCGAGGCCGAGCGGGATAAAGAGATCGCCACCGGGGATTTCGTCGTTGGAGGGGACGTCCCATTCTTCGCCGTAGAGTTTGGTGCTCTCCATGAACATCACCGGGTCGTTGTCACGGATGGCGGCCTTCATGAGGCCCTTGGCGTCGTAGGCGTTGCTGGGGCAGACGCACTTCATGCCGGGGAAGTTCGCCATGATGTTTTCCGGCGTGTGGGAATGGGTCGCGCCGACGCTGGTGCCGCCGTTGGCCGGACCGCGGATGACGATGGGGCAGTTGATCTTGCCGCCGGACATGTAGCGGACCATCGCGCCGTTGTTCACGATCTGGTCCCAGGCCACGGTGTAGAAGCTCCAAAACATGAGTTCCATCACCGGACGCACGCCGAGCATGCTGGCGCCGATGCCCATGCCGATGAAACCGGCCTCGCTGATGGGGGTGTCCACGAGGCGCTTGTCGCCCCATTTGTCCCAAAGGCCCTGGGTGACTTTGTAAGCGCCGTTGTATTGGGCGACTTCCTCCCCCATCACCACGACCATGGGGTCGCGGGCGATTTCTTCGTCGAGGGCTTCACGGATGGCGTCGCGGTAGGTGATTCGGCGGGGCATGGCAGGTTTTGAGGGGGCAGTTAGTCGGAGAGACCGGGGGCGGTGTCAAGCCGGGCGGCAGAAGGGCCTGCAATGCAGCAAACAGTCCAAAATCGACACAAAATGGCCGTCTCAGGGCGTTTTACTTAGCAAATCTTAACTTTTCCCAGAAATGATATTGACGAGGGCCTCAAAGTTTAGTTGAAGAGAGCCTGCAAATTCACCGCCTGTGCCACTTTCGCTCAGTTCACGCCCTGCTTCTGGCCGCAAACTTGCTCAAAAAAGACGAGCGAAGTGCGAATCTTCTTTTATACTCGACACCCCCTGCGTCCCGCCGGGGGCAAGGACTTTGCTCTTTGCTTCGTAATACCCTTATAGATTGATCAACATGGAACTCGACGGAGGCATCAAGATTTACCTGCGAGAGATCGGCAAGACTGACTTGCTGACTCCCGACCAGGAGGTCGAGCTTGCCGAACGCATCAAGCGTGGCGACCCCGAGGCCCGTTCGCACATGATCCGTGCGAACCTCCGCCTCGTCGTGAAGATCGCCCAAGATTACGCCAACTACGGTCTGCCACTTCTCGACCTTATTTCCGAAGGCAACATCGGCCTCATGAAGGCCGTGGAGCGCTTCGACCCAAACAAGGGCGGCAAACTCTCAACTTATGCCGCTTGGTGGATCAAACAGTCCATCAAGCGCGCCCTGGCCAACCAGTCCAAGACCATCCGTCTGCCCGTCCACATGGTGGACAAAATCAGCAAGATGCGCCGCGTCGCGATGGCGATGTCCGAGGAACTCGGCCGCGAACCGACCGACGACGAACTCTCCGAGGAAATCGGCATCGACCGCGCCAAGCTGAGCCAGCTCAAGGTCGCCTCGATGCGTCCGGCCTCGCTCGACGCGCCGATCAGCGACGACGACAGCACCGAGTTCGGTGAAATCGTCGGCGACGAAAACGCCCAGACGCCTTTCGAGCTGCTCTCGCACAAGAACATGCACGGCCAGCTCGATGGTCTGCTCACCGTTCTCGACGAACGCGAACGCAAGATCATCGACGCCCGCTTCGGCCTCGCCGGTCAAAAGCCGCGCACGCTGGAAGAAGTCGGCCAGGAGTTTGGCGTCACACGCGAACGTATCCGCCAGCTTCAAAACATCGCGCTGCGCAAGCTGCGCCGTGCCCTGCAGAAGAAGGAAGACCCGATTCCGAAGGCTTTGCGCAACGCCGGCGGCAAGAAGAAGAAAAAGAAGGCCGCCGCCGAAGCCGCTGAGGAGTAGTCTTTTCCAAAGAATCACACAAAGCCGGAGTCGCGAGACTCCGGCTTTTGTTTTTCATGAACATGATTGCCATGCGCCAGATCACCATCGCCATCCTTCTCATCTGTGCGGCTTCATGCTCCACGGTGTACAAGGCGCCATGGGAGGAAATCACCACCACCGACACGAGTAGCACGCCGAGTTTGGTCGGACGCTGGAAATCAGACACCGTACCTGTCGGCTACTGGATCGTGGACCGGCATGCGGACGGTCGTTATGCCAAAAAAGAGTACCTGGCCTATGACTTCGACAAACCTCATGAGGTTGTGCTGGTCTGGGGAAGATGGGAGCTGGAGGGAAATCTCTACCGATATACCATCGAAGGCACCAACTCGGATTTCTTGAAGCGTTTCGTGGGCAAGCCAAACCAGAAGACGGTGAAGCAATTGACCCACGATCAGGTCATCTTTGAAGGAAGAGAAGGAGACCGCGAGGAAAGGCGTGTTTCCATCACTGCACAGTTGTCGCAACTGAAGCTGCCAGTCCCGAAAAACAGCAAATACGGCTGGTTCCCAAGCAAGCATGGAATCATCACGCCGAAAACAAGGGGAGCCCCATTCTGGATTGATGAGAACCCACTTGCTGGCACGAACGTTCAGTGAACAGGCGGCTTCGCTGGCAAAAACTGCACCGCGTCCGCAATCACGACTTTGTCCGCTTCCGTTCCGTCATTCGACACACGCACCCAGCCCTTGCGTCCGGCTTCAAATCGAAACGTGCCCAGCGTGCGGAACAAACGTCCATGCTCCGCCTCCTGCTGTTGGTTGATGCGCGTCTTCGTCTCGCCATCCGCATGATGAACCGTCACCGGCGTCTTCGTCGAGCGACGCACATTGTAGCAATGCGCCAGCCGCACCTCATACCAGCCGGCCTTTGGCAGATCGGGTGTGAAAGTCACCGATTTGGCTCCCTTGCCCGCCTTCATGTCATGCAGGTAGCCAAGGCCGACGTACGGGGGCGTGTGAGTCGAGTACTCCCACTCGCCGACGAGTTCCGCTCTCGTTTCATCGACCACGATGCCGGGCAGCGACTTCGTATCCGTCTCGCAAAACTTCACCATTTCCGGCCGGTCCACTTCACCCGGCGCATGCTTGTTGGGAAGCGCCTGCGGATGTGGTTTCAGAGCCTCTGAGGCCAGGGATGCCCCGAGAAACAAAAGAGCAATGCCAGGAAAGCGTGTGGTCATGCCAAGCCGGATGCAGCGAACCCCAATCACTTATTCCCAGCCTTCGCCTTGGCCGCTTTTTTCCGGGCCTCCATCAGCTTCTTCAAATCCTCTGCTCGCTTCGCATTCTGGGCCTCAACGCTGTTTGGATTGGCCGAATCGGTGATCATCGGGAAGTCATCGGTCCGGAAGGGCGTGACGGGCAGGCCTTCGGCGGAATAAACGTTGCAAATCGGATTGTCAGCCCACGCATAACGCACGGCGAGAGGCTTTGGCACGGCAGGGCTGCTGACTTCGATCTGGTTGGTACCTTTCTTCGAGCCGCCGATGATGCTGGCCTTCGCCCACACCCATTTCCTGTCCTCGCCGCAGATCGCAAAGCCCTGCGGCTCGTCAATATCGACGGTGCGCAGTCCGTTTGGCGCGAAATCGAAGGTCAGCAGCGCTTTGCCGCCGTCGAACTTCACGTCCTTCAGTTCGGGGCTGCGATAAACCAGCTTCTGGCCGTAGTCGTTGACCAAAGCCCAGCGGGCGAGGCGCTCGGCCACGTCGCGCTTGTTCTTGGGATGAATGTCATTCGCCTCGCCGAGGTCGGTGATGACGCACTGGCCGGTGTGCGGCAGCTTTTTCATCGTGAGAGTTTGTGCCTCACGCAATTCAGCCCAGTCGCTGTCGCCGGGTTCGGTCTGATAGGGCTTGTAGTCGGCAAGCTGCACCCAGTAAAACGGGAAATCACCCTGCTGCCATTCTTTGCGCCAATGCTCAATCATGAAGGGGAAGAGATCGCGATATTCCTTTGCACGGCTGGCATTCGACTCGCCCTGATACCAGATCGCGCCCTTGATGCCGTAGCCGATCGTCGGATGCAACACGCCTGCGTAGAGATTGCCGGGGCGATGCTGGCCGGTCAGCGGATTCTGCGGCGCACGCGGCGGATTGGCCGGCACTGGCTTTCCCGCCTTGAGGGCTTCTTTCCGAGCCAAGGCCCAGGCATCGACTTTGGCTTTATGGTCGGCGACCTGCTTGTCGAAAGCCGCCTGCGTGAAGGTGGCCTCGGTTTGCTTCCACTTCGCGATGATGGAGGCAAAGCGAGGGTCTTTCTCCAGTAGATCACGCTTCACCCACGCTTCGCAGGCGCTGCCACCCCAGGCGTTGTCGATGAGCCCGACCGGCACGCCGAGCATTTCATGAAGCACCCGGCCGAAATGATAACCCACCGCCGTAAACTGCCCGACATTCGCCGGGCTGCACTCTTCCCACTGGCCTTTGAAGTCGTCTTGAATCTCCTGCGTGCCGACCTGCGGCACCGAAATGATGTGAATCAGCGGATGTTTCGCCTGCGCGATGTCCAAATCGGCGTCCCAGGTGCTGCCGACATTGAAACCCATGTTCGACTGGCCGGAGCAGACCCACACCTCGCCCACGAGCACGTTTTTCAGTTCGCGCGTGCTGCTGCCCTTGATCGTGATAGTCGCCGGTGTCGCGTTCGCGGGCACCGCGTCGAGTTTCACGGTCCATTTGCCCTTCGCATCGGCTTTGGCGGTCTTGGTTTGACCCGCGAAGGTCACAGTCACCTCCGTGCCCGGCGCATCCCAGCCCCAGACCGGGTTCGCCTGTTTCTGCTGCAGCACCATGTTGTCGCCGATGATGGCCGGGAGTTTCAATTCCGCGTGAGCGGCAAGCGAGAGACTGGCGAGTAGGAGGCAGAGGGAACGCATGGTGGGAGAAAAGTTGGGCGGTTGGAACGCGGCGCAGGCACTGTTCATTGCAGATGGAGCAAGGTTTGTGCTGCGAACCGCCACAACCGTGTGCTAGCGTTCCGCCGTGATTCGTTTTGTCTTCGCCGCCGCGCTTCTACTGACTCTCGCCTCCTGCGGGAAATCGCGTCCGCGTGCGGATCTTGTGTTCATCAATGGCGCGGAGCCGGAGAGCATCGATCCCGCGATTGTGACCGACCAAGTGGGCATGCGCATCGCCTCGGCGTTGTTTGAGGGCCTGTGCCGCATCGACGAGGCCGGCAGACCGCAGCCCGGCATGGCAGAACGCTGGGACATCTCTCCGGACCGCAAAATCTACACCTTCCATCTGCGTCCGAACGCGACCTGGAGCGACGGCGTGCCGCTGACGATGCATGATTTCGTTTATTCGTGGCATCGTGTGCTCGATCCGAACTTCGGCGCCGACTACGCCAGCCAGCTCTACGTGATCAAAAACGCCCGCGATTTTCACGAGGGCAAACTGACAGACTTCACGCAGGTCGGTGTCACCGCGCTGGATGATCACACGCTTCGAGTCGAGCTCGAAAATCCAACTCCCTACTTCATCGACCTCTGCGCCTTCACCGCTTTTCAACCGGTGCCAAGGCGCGTCGTTGAAAAGCATGGCACCGCCTGGATCAAGCCGGGCGTTTTGATCGGTAACGGCTCATACACGCTCGAAGACTGGCTGCTGGACGACCGCATCGTGCTGCGCCGCAACGAACGCTACTGGGACGCCGCGAATGTGCCGATGCGCGTCATCGAAGTGCTGCCGATTTCCGAGCCGAACACCGCGATCAATTACTTTCTCACCGGCCAGGCTGATCTCATCATGGACAAAGGCATGGTGCCCACGTCGCTTACCGCGAAGCTCAAGCAGCAGCCCTACTTCCACACCGGTCCGTTCCTCGGCAGCTACTTCACACGCTTCAACGTGCATCGCGCCCCATTTGACAATCCCAAGATTCGTCTCGCCTTCTCCCTGGCGATCGATCGCCATCGCGTGACTGAAAAAATCACCCAGCTCGGCGAGCGCAACGCCTACAGCCTCACCCCGCCGGGAGCAGGCCAGGACTACCAACCCCCGCCCGGCCCCACGTTTGACCCCAAACGCGCGCAACAGCTTCTTGCCGAAGCCGGTTATCCCGGCGGCAAAGGCTTCCCGCGTGTCGAATACCTCTACTTTCCAAAGCCTGTCGAGCGCAACATCGCCGTCGAGCTGCAGGCCATGTGGAAGGAGCATCTCGGCATCAGCGTCGATCTCGTGAAGCAGGAATGGAAGATCTACCTCGCCTCGATGAAGGAAAAGAACTACCACCTCTGCCGCAGCAGTTGGGTGGGCGACTACAACGACCCCGGCACTTTCCTGGAGATGTTTCTCTCCAGCAGCGGCAACAACCGCACCGGCTGGAGCAACGCGAAATACGACGAGCTCATCGCCGCCGCCGCCAGAGAACCCGATTTGAACCGGCGCAAAACGATCTTCCAGCAGGCGGAGAAGCTCCTCGTCACCGACGACTGTGTCATCCTGCCGATCTACCATTACGTCGGCGTCCAGTTCTACCACGCCGACCGCCTCGCCGGCGTGCAGCCGAACATGATCGACGATCATCCCTTCCGCTGCATGCGGTGGAAAAAGTAGCCTTCTTGCGTGCAATAAAGTCCGAGCCGGTTGTGCAACAGCCGGGCTTTTTCGCACAGCGGCGCATCGACGCGGTCGGCATGCTCACTTCACCGCACCCGCCACGGCGATGCCGATCTCCAGCGTCGGCTCCGTCGCGTCGTTCATCGGCGGCTCGGAAAAAATGCCGCCTGCGGATTTCAAATCGTTGCCGACTGACCATAATAGGCCGCGAGTGAGATTGTATTGCAGCGGAGCGCTGGTGTAAGGATCTATCGGCACGTCGAGGAGGTAGTTGAAGGCGCGCAGTTGCTCCAGCGTCGCAGGCAGCGTCTTTTTCTCCGCGATGCAGCGCCGGATCGCGAACAACGTGACGATAAGATTCCCCCGCGTGCGCACCAGATCTAGAAAGGCGGGCAGCGGCGTGTAGGTCTTCATGCGCCGCATGAAATACAGCCGGCCTTCCGAGTTCGGCTGGAGCGATCCTTCGACAGCGGGTGCATCTTTGAGGCGGATGTCGGATGTCTGCGCCAGCGGAGCCTTCGCATCGTCTTTCAACTGCCGGAACGCGGTCGCAAACAACCGCACGGTTTCATGCGGTTTGAAGAACAAACGTCCCGGCCTCTTCAACTGCGCGCCGCCCGGCATGGTGTCCGCCAGCTCCTTGCTCTCCGGACCGAGAATGAGCTTCTTTTCATGCACGTAGAACGCGTTCAGCGCGCTTAGCAGCATCTCGCGGGTGGGCTGGCACACGCTGAACTGGCGTTGAAACTGCCGCAGCGTCGCCTCCGGCAGTTTCGTCTGCCGCAGCAAGTCCGCGAGCGTCTGCGCGGCGAGCGTCTGGGCGTCCAGCGAACGCTGATAGCACGACGGCCACGCGTGAATCTGCTCCAACCTCCAGCCGATCTCCGCCAGGTCGATCGCCGCGGTGAACGCCTCCTCCTCCAATTGCCTGCGCGAGAGATATGCGGCCTCCACTTGCTTCAAAAGCAGCGCCTGATGCCAGCGCGCATCACCGCACACATCCTCCGCATGCCACGCGGAGTGATTCGGATGCCAGTCGGGATCTTCGAGCAAATCACGCAGATTGTCGAGCGCCGCGCCGTTCGACTGCACAATGCGCGAAAGCGTGGGCGTGTCCCACAGCCACGGCGGCCGGCCATTTGGCACCGCATTTTGGAACGAAGCCAGCGACGCGAGAAACTTCTTCAATTTCTCCGGCGTGCGGATCGTCTGCGCCTGGTCCACCGGCGGCCGGAACAGCAGGTCTTCGTCAAAACCAGGATTCTCGTCCTCGATGTAAATCCAGGCGATGAACACAAACGCCAGCAAGCCCATGCAGAGAATGATCAAAGTGCCCCACGATGCCTCGCGTTCCGTCGGCAGAGGCACTTGCCGCTGTGGCGAAGGCTGGCGGGAAGGCTGCGGAAAGGCTCTCGGCGCTGCCTCCACGGCCCGTGGCGAGGGCGTGTGTGCTTTCGTTGGAGACTCTGGTTCAGGTCTGCGGGCCGGAACAGTCTCATCGCCGCTCTCCTCGAATTTACGGCTCTTTTTCGCCGGAGGCGCGTCGTGCCATTCCTGGTCGAGCCCCCAGGGGGATGTCCACGCGCCACCGCCATCACCGCCACGCGCGGGTTTGCCAGCAGGAGTTTCTTTCGGCGTGTGGGGCCGGATCATGTGCCGCATTATGAACGCGGTTAGGTCCTGCGGCAACGTGCGTCATTTTTTCGTCGCTCGCGGCTCCTTCGCCTTCCCGCCGAAATATGGATACGCGTCCCAGACGTTCGTCGCGGGATCGACAGCGCGCGGATCATTCGTCTCGCGCATCCAGGCATCCACCTTGGCTCCGAGCTCGGCCTTCGCCTGCGCAAAACGCGGATCGGCGGCCAAATTCACGATTTGATCGGGATCGCTCTTCAAATCGTACAGCTCCTCGGCGGGGCGTTTGCCAAAGCTGATCTCAAAAAGTGGTTTCACCGCCGGATCATCCGCATGCGCCATCATGAACGCCTTCGTGCGCGAACCGTCGATGTCGCCATACGGCCCCACGGCAAAATACAGCTCCGGATCTCCCGCCGGCCAGCGCTCCGGACGCAGATTGCGCAGGTACAAAAACTCCGCCGTGCGGACTCCACGCACGGGATAGCTCAGATCACCCTTCCGCACATTGGCGTGCCGTTCGCGCTCGATGAAGACCACGTCTCGCTTCACGCCGGATGGTTTTCCGCAGAGAACATCCACAAAACTGCGCCCCGTCATCTCCGGCCACGCTTTGAGACCGGCCATCTCCAAAAACGTCGGTGCGAAGTCCGTCAACGAGATGAAATCATCCCTCACGGTCCCTGGCTTTACCTGTCGCGGCCAACGCACCGCCAGTGGCACGTGCGTGCCGTCGTCATAACAATGCGCGAGACCGTGCGGCATCTGCCATCCGTTGTCGCTGGTGCAAATCACGACCGTGTTATCCAGCTCGCCGTTTTGTTCGAGCAGCGCAATCGCATCGCCAAACGCGGCATCCATCAGCTCCACCTGCGCGAGATAATCCGCGATTTCTTCGCGCACCTCAGGCACATCGGGCAGCGCTGTCGGCACGCGCACCCGGGCCGGATCAATGCCGCGCTCTTTCCCCAGGCCTGCCTTCCACTTGTTCAGCGACGTGTGCGTCGATCCAAACCAGAAAAAGAATGGCTGCTTGTCCTTCCGAGCTTCCAAGTAACTCCCGAAGTCCTTGAACTCCGCGCCCACGGGATTCAACTCGCGTCCAAAGTCCTTGAAGTTGCCCGGCGACCATCCCTTGCCGGTAAACCCGACGTGCCAGCCCGCTTTGCTCAAGTCATCGCCAAACACCCGGAACTTGCGTGGGAACTTGCTCCACAAGCTCGCTGCATCTTCCAACTGATGCGCAGCACGGCCCGTGACGATGCATGAACGCGTCGGCGAGCACGAGGGCACCGGACAGAACGCATTCGTGAAACGCATGCCATCCCGGCATATGCGGTCAAACACCGGCGTACGCACCGCCTTGTCCCCATTCGCCCCCGCATGCTCGTAGGACCAGTTGTCGCCGATGAGCAGCAGGATGTTTGGCGGCGCGGCATGCAAAACACCCGGCAGAAGAAGGCACAGTAGCAGGCGAATCATGCTGCTGAAACGCCACGAGCGTCGAATTCTCACCGCCTGGCGATGAAACGATAACCTCCGAGCGGATGCACGCACGCTTCAACACGCCACTCGTCAGCCAGACCCAGCGCTTCTCTCAATTCATCACCGCGAAACCCGGCGCGGATGCTCACCTGCATGTCGTAGGCGGTGATGTGGTTGAGCTCGGCCAGCCAGCAGAAGAAACGGCCCAGCCAGGTGTGAATACGCTGCCGCGCCGGTTCAGCGGCCAGAATCAGCCGCGTTTTCGATGAGATGCGGCTGCCGAGCACGCGCAGTTGCTCGTCGCGGAAGTGATGCAGAATCAGATTGGCCACCAGCACCTCGCTGTCAGGCAGTGGATGCTGAAAAAAATCACCCTGAGTCCATGCGGCCTCTGACGGCCAGCGTGACGGACGAGCGGCGAGATCAAACGCGTGCAAATCCTTGGCTTCGCAAATCCCGCGTTCTTTGAACCGCAGCGACAACGCGCCATCTCCCGCGCCGATCTCGGTGATGCGCCATCCGGGCTGGTGCCAGCGCCGCAGCATGCGCTCCATCCAGCGATGATTTCCCATCACCGCGTTCACCAGCAGGAGATCTTCACGTCCGCAGATCGCATCAGGATGATCCTCGGGGTAGATTTCCAGCAGCTCCTGCTCGATGACACGCGCGCGCATGGCGCTGTGTTGCACGTTTGGCGGCCGGAAGGCAAGCAAAGGCAGCGTGGCGAGCCTCACGACGAGACTTTTTCCCACAGCTTCGCCGGCACGCGCTTCACCGTGTTGTAAGGAATCGTCAGCATCGCGAAGTACGGGCCGATGCGGCGGGAAAGCGGGCCTTTGAACAAGCACTCGCGCATGAAGACATCGCGCAGCCAGGACTGGAT
Source organism: Prosthecobacter sp. (assembly GCF_044236155.1). Taxonomy (GTDB): domain Bacteria; phylum Verrucomicrobiota; class Verrucomicrobiia; order Verrucomicrobiales; family Verrucomicrobiaceae; genus Prosthecobacter. Next base: position 80,882 of record NZ_JBIIHA010000012.1, on the reverse strand, counting down.
GCGTCCGGTGCGGGTGCCGAGCCACATGCCGCGCGCGGCACGAGCGGTGGCGGCGTTTGAGGCGCTGTGGCGGCAGCGGTCATATGCTTCGAGCAAGGGCAGCGCGGGCTGGCTGCGTTGCTCGATGGCGAGCAGCGCCTCGGCGAGGAATTCGGCGTCCGCCCAGCCGGTGTTCATGCCCTGGCCGCCGATGGGGCTCATCAGATGCGCGGCATCGCCGCAGAGAATGACACGCCCGTCGTGATACTGCTCGGTCTGCATCCAGCGGGGCGAAAACGGGCTCTGGTTTTGCTGATCCTCGGCGGGCAGATCAAGACCGGTGCGCTTGCGCACGATGTCGCTGATGAAGCCGCGTTTCGTTTCTGGCATGGCTTGCTTGGTCTGCACAATCCAGCGGCGGCGGCCTTCGGGCAGAGGAAAAGACTCCACCGCGCCATCCTGCGTGAACCACAGATGCGCGTCATCCCCGAGCGCGGTGTGGTCGATGAAATCGCCCATGAGGAAATGGCAGCCATAGGGCGCGCCCTTGCCGCGCATCTTGATCAGCTCACGCACGCGGCTCTTGTGCCCGTCGCAGCCGACGAGCCAGCGGGCGGTCGTGGTGAAGTTGGCACCGCTCAGCGTCACCAGTTCGGCATCCTGCTCGATCTGCGTGATCTCCATCCCGCGATGCAGCGTGACATTCGGCATCGTGGCGATCTTTGACTCCAGCAACGAGAGCGTTATCTGCTGCGGCAGCGAGAGGATATAACGATGCGCGCCCGGAATCTCACGAAACGACGCGCAACCGAGATAACCCGACTGCCCATGCACATGACAATCGCGAATCGGCACGCCGCGACGGACAAACTCCTCATCAAGGCCGAGACGCGCGAGGATTTCCAACGACGGCGGCGTGATGCCGATGGCCTGCGAATGCATGAGCGGCTCGGTGCGCTTGTCCACGATGAGCACTCGCAGTCCCTTCTGCCCCAACAGCCCAGCGAGCAGCAAACCGACCGGTCCCGCACCGACGATGGCGATATCATGATCCGTGGGTTTCATGGTGGGAGACTTGATGGAGCGCACTTTGGCCGGAAACCAATACGACACGCGCTGCCGATAGCGTGCATACGCCGCTCCATACCAGCGCAGGTAGCGGCGTTCTTTGATAACCGGCGCCAGCACACAGTAGGCGCTCCAGGTGATGGCGATGAACAGATGATCCAGCGTCCACACCGGCGCGGTCCAGAGGATCAGCGTGAAGGACGAGTAAATCGGCTGCCGGCTGTGGCGAAACATGCCCGTGCGCGCAAACGGCTGATAAACCGGACGCTGTCCGCTCCACACCGAGCGCCAGCCGACACTGCCGATCTGCGTGCCAAGTCCCGCGTCGCTCATCGACTTCGCCAGCAGCAGCCAGGAGATGGCATACAGCGTCGTCAGCACGTTGTTGATCCAGCCTTCCGGCGCGGCCCAGACCACGTTCGAGGGCGACCACAGCAGAAACACCGCCAGCAGTTGCAGCGAGGCGAGGCCGGCGAACACCGTCGTCGAAAGATCGCGGCCAAGGTTCAGCGGCGCGAGTTTCGTCATGAAGCGCCTGCCTTTGTCCGACAGCAGCAGCGAGTGCCCCACGGCAAACTGCGCCACGAGCAGCACATCATCCATCACCGCCGCCCAGCCATGCAGATGCAGCAGCCCAAACGACAAACCGCGATACAGGCTGACAAACATCACCACGATGGAGGCCAGGAACAGCGCATGACTCAGCAAGCCATAACCCAGAGCTACCCAGCGCTGCGCAGGTGTGTAAAGCGGCGTTGATGTTGCATGCATGGCATCAAGCGGTGACGCCGCTGGAGAGTGTTTGTGCCGCCTGAGCCTCGGCCGAAGGCACCGTGCAGCCCAGACGCTCCAGCACGGCCGTTTCGACCGTGAGGCCGGGGCCGAAGGCCATCGCGCAGGTCATCGCCGGTTCGCTCTCGGCTTCATCAAGCAGCTCTTTGAGCACAAACAGGATCGTGGCGCTGCTCATGTTGCCGTAATCACGCAAAATCGAGCGCGAGGCGTCCAGCGCTTCAGGTTTCAGCGCCAGGCTCTGCTGCACCTTGTCCAAGATCGCGCGTCCGCCGGGATGCACCGCCCATTCGTCGATCTTGTCGAAAGCGAGATTCTGCCGTTGCAACACGCCGCCGAGCAAGGCGCGAATGTTGGCCCCGATGATGTCCGGGACATAGCTGGAAAGCACGATGTTGAAACCTTCATCGCCGATCTCCCAAGCCATCTCCTGCTCGCTGGATGCCACGAGCGCGGATTCAAAGCCATGCAGGCGGTACGCGGCGCTACGTGGTTCCGGCACGCGGGCGCTCACGATGGCCGCCGCCGCGCCATCGGCAAACAGGGAGTTCGCGAGGATGGAATCCGGCGCGTCATTCACCTGCATGTGCAGCGTGCAAAGCTCCAGGCACACTACGAGCACCACGGCGTTGGCATCCGCTTCACAAAACTGCGCCGCCATGCGCAGCGAGGGAAACGCTGCGTAGCAGCCCATGAAGCCCAGCGTGTAGCGCTGCACGTCCTCGCGCAGGCCCAGCTCACGGATGATGTGATAATCCGGCCCCGGATTCGCAAAACCGGTGCAGGAGGTGAACACGATGTGCGTGACATCCTGCGCGGTGAATCCCGGCGCGTCTTGCAAAGCCTGCCGCGCGACGGCGACGGCCAGCTTGCGCGACTCACGCGCATAGCACGCGTTGCGCGCCCCGGTGCCCGGTGAGATCAGCGTGCCGTCCTCCACCGTGCGAAACAGCGCCGCCTCGGCATCTTCGACGAAGTCACCCGTGACGCTGTGCCGCGTCTCGATGCCGCTGCGGTTGTAGATCGCGTGGATCAAACGTTTGGTCTTGGGATCACTGGTCCAGCTTTTCAGGCGGTCACGCGTGTAGGCCTGGCTGTAAGTGTAGCCCGGCGTCCGGGTGGCTATGTGGTGGATGTAGGCGGACATGAGAATTCAGTTTCGAGTAAGTGTAACCGACGCATGAACCTTCACACCATCCCCTACGCGGATGAATATGAGCACCGTGGGGACGCTAATGCCGCTGGCCTTCATGGAGACGGGGAAATCAAGATCGAAGGTCGCCTTGTTACCGCTGAGCTTCCAGTTTGAGATCGTGCCGGTGACGTTTTGCGGCGTGCCGAGCAGATTCAGCTCGATCGGCAGCTTCGTTGGCGTGCCCGCGGCAGCCACCTCGGAAAACTTCGCGTCGATCTTGCCGACGATCAGCGGGTGATCGGCCACCTTCATGGCCTTGCGCATGTTTTCATCGCGTTTCGCCTCCTCGGTGACCATCTCGGCGGCTTTGACCGTGACGGTGGAGACGATGCGCTGCGGTTTGTCGCCATTCATGGTGACTTGCGCCTTGAAAGGCTGGGCGGAGACTTTGCCGCCCCAGTCATGAAGCGTGGAGGTTCCGTCAAACCTGATCTGGCTGCTACCAGACCAGGTGGAAACATCTGCAAAGAGGCACGAAGCCAGCAGCCCGTAACAACAAAGAAAACGAATGCTCATGTAGGCAGCAAAAATACATGCAGCCAACCACTTGGAACCCAATATCCACCCTGATACGCAATCTCATTTCATTTCCTGTGGGACACTGCTACGAATTTGTGCATGTCGTCATCCCAACACTGGAAATCCATCGTGCTGCGCCTCTGGCGTGTGGCGTTGCTGGCGGTGGCGGTGATCGCGATCCGGCGCACGCAGCAGACGGAGATGCTGGAGATGACCGTGGAGCGTGTGCGGGACTTTTTTCCCGCGGCGGCCGTTTTGACATCGCAAAGCGGCATGCAGGTCGTGAAGGACGCGTCCGGCATCACGCTCGGTCATGTGATGCAGACCTCACCCGAGGCGGATGACATCATCGGTTACTCGGGGCCGACGAACACGCTCATCGCGCTCGACTCGCGCGGCAAAGTGCTCGGCCTGCGCATCCTGCACAGCGCTGACACGACGGATCATGTGGCGGAGGTGGTGGGCGAGCGCTCGTTCTTCAAGCAGTTCACCGGCAAAAAGGCCACCGAGGCGGCGGGAATGAAGGTGGACGCGGTTTCGGGCGCGACATTGACCAGCAGCGCGATCGCGGAAGGTGTTTTGCGTCGTCTCGGCAAGAGCGCGACGACCTCGCTGCGGTTTCCTGATGCGATCACACTCGATGAAGTGCAGAAACTGGAACCAAAGGCCGTGAAACTGCGCGAATCGAAAACGCATCCGGGTTCGCAGGAAGTTCTCGATGCGAATGGCAACGTGATCGCGCTCGCCGTGCGCACGGCACCGGCTGCGGATGGAATCGTGGGCTACAAAGGACCGAGCGACACGTTCATGCTGATGGATGCGGGAGGTTCGAAGCTGCGAGGCCTGGCTTTGCGCCGCAGCTATGACACGGAGGTCTATGTTGGCTATGTGACAGGTGATCCGGCGTTTTTGAAGACGTTTGACGGCATGGCTCTGGAGCAGATCGCGAACATCGACTTTGCGAAAGCGGGTGTGGAAGGCGTTTCCGGCGCGACGCAAACGAGCTATGGTGTGGCGGAGGGCGTGCGTGTGCGCGCACAGTCGCTGTTGAAGGAAAAGGAGGCGAAACGCGGCTGGTGGACGCGGATTCGGTGGCGCTGGCAGGACACCGGGCATGTAACGGTGATTCTGGCGGCATTGGTGATGGCGTTCACGCGACTGCGTGGCATCGCGTGGGGCCGTCATGCGCACCATGTGCTGCTGGTGATCTACGGCGGCTTCATCGCGGGCGAATTGCTCTCGCAGGGATTGCTCGCGGGCTGGGCGGCGCATGGCACGCCGTGGCGAAATGCATCCGGGCTGGTGTTGTTGACCGCCGTGGCATTGCTGGGGCCGGTTTTCACGAGCAAACAGCTCTATTGTCATCACATCTGCCCGCACGGGGCCCTGCAGCAGCTTTTGGCGCGACGACTGCGGTTTCAATGGTCGCCTTCCAAACAGGTGGAGCGTGCTCTGACGAAGATGCCGTTCGTTTTGCTCGCATTTGTGCTGAGCAGTGTGGCGTTCGCGCTGCCGGTGGATCTGAACGCGCTGGAGCCGTTCGACGCGTATGTGTTTCGCGTGGCCGGATGGGCCAGCATCGTGATCGCGGTGGCCGGCGTGATCTGGTCGCTGGTGACGCCGCTGGCCTACTGCCGCTATGGCTGCCCGACGGGGGCGTTGTTCAAGCTGCTGCGTTTCACGGGTGATGCGGATCGTTTTGGCATGCGGGACTGGCTGGCCGCGGCATGTGTCGCAGCCGTTCTTCTCTTTGCTCCTGGCTGAAACCCGGCTACCAACAGGCTGCGCATGTCCATCATCTCCACCTTAGAGTCCAAGTTCGGCCGCTTCGCCATTCCAGGTCTGGTGCAGATCATCGCGATCTTGCAGATCATCGTGTTCCTCATGCTTTACGCGGGGCCGGCGGAGATGAAAACAGGCGCGCTGCTGGCGGTGATGCCGCAGGCGGAAAAAATCTACGCGGGGCAGGTCTGGCTGCTGCTTTCGCATGTGCTGGTGCCGCCGTTCAGCAGCCCGTTCGCATGCCTGCTGACCTCCTGGTTCACATTGTGGCTTGGGCGTGTGCTGGAGGACGCCTGGGGGGCGTTTCGTGTGAATCTTTATGTGATCTGGCTGGTGCTAAGCCTGGGTGTGTGGAGCCTGTTCTTCGGCTTCCCGCTGTCGAGCTATTGGCTGCTGAACACCCTGCTCTTCGCCGTGGCGGCGCTGATCCCGAACGAGGAGATCCTGCTGTTCTTCATCATCCCGGTGAAGATGAAATGGATCGCGCTTCTGGACGCGGCGGCGATGTTTTTCATGTTCCTGGGGTCTCCATCGGCGATTTTTCTGATCGTGTTTGCGAACCTGAACTTCCTGGCGGCGTTCGGCCCGCACTTCCTGAAGATATGGATGCAGCGGGGGAAAGTGGCGGCGCGACGCAGCCGTTTCGAGTCGGCGCAACTGCCGCAGGACGCGTTTTTCCACCAGTGCTCGGTCTGCAAAAAGACGGAGATCGACAATCCGCATCTGGAGTTCCGCGTGCTGGACTCGGGCGATGAAATCTGCGGCGAATGCCGCGCGAAACGCAACGGAGGTTGAGCGCCGTGGACGATCCGCTGGCCGACGCGTTCCTGGAGTTCATGAGTTCGGAGCGGCGCTCGTCAGAACGCACGCTGACGAACTACGAACTCGCGCTGCGGCAGTTCCGCGAGTGGCGGGAGCCGTTCAAAGGCTGGGACAAGCTCACGGCGGATGACTTCCGCGCGTTCTTGTTCGACCTGATGAAGAAAGAACGCGGGCGCGCGACGATCCGGCTGCAGTTCGCGGCGCTACGCAGTTTTTTCAAATGGCTGACGCGTCGGCGCGGCTGGAAGACGAATCCGCTGCTGGAGGTGCAACTGCCCAAGCGCGAGAAAAAACTGCCCGTGGTGCTGACGGTGGCACAGATCGAGCAGATGCTGAACCTGCCGCTGACGATGGAGAAGTCGAAACGCGACGCGGTGTGGGCCCCCGAGCGTGACGTGGCGATCCTGGAGCTGTTTTACAGCACGGGCATGCGTCTGAGTGAGCTGGTGGCGCTGAATGTGGAGGACATCGACACTTACACTGAGACGGTGCGAGTTTTCGGCAAGGGCAGCAAGGAACGCCTCTGCCCGGTGGGCAGCGCAGCGCTGGAGGCGGTGCAGCGCTACCGCGCGAAGGCCGGTGTGCATGGCGGGGCGTTGTTTCTGAGCAAGCTGCGCCGGCGCATCACAACGCAGGCGGTGGACGACGTGGTGAAGAAATACTGGCGCGCCTCAGGGCTTCCGATTCACCTCACACCGCACAAGCTGCGGCACAGCTTCGCCACGCATCTGCTGAACAACGGCGCGGACCTGCGCAGCGTGCAGGAGCTGCTGGGTCATGCGAGCCTATCGACGACGCAGATCTACACGCACGTCTCAACGCAGCGGATGAAGGAAGTTTATGAGAAATCCCATCCGAGAGCGTGATCACTTCACCTTCACCCATTCGGCGATCGGCTGAGGCGTGTGCGCAGGCGCTTCGAGGGCGGTGGTGAAGGTGATGCAGAGGCTCTGCGGACCTTTGGCCTCCGGAACGGAGGCCCTGAGCACATTGATCTTGGTGAGGTCGCGGGCCTGTGGATTCGGATTGGCCGGCTCCGGCGGCTTGGCGCTGGTGAAGGTGGCGCTGGCGGGGGAGACGATGGTGGCCAGGAGTGTTTTGCCTCCTTTGGTCAGTTTGGCCGTTTTGCCATCGACGGCGATCTCAGCGTCGGTCTGCATGTTCCAGTTGAGCGTCTTGCTGTTCTTCACCTGCAGATCGTCCTGGATAACGACATAGGGCGTCGCGCCGCGCACGACCATGACGCCGCGATGCACGTCCTTCGCGTCTTTCGAGTAGGCTTTCGTCATGTCGATCACAGCCGAGCCGCGCTCCGGCGTGGAGGCACCGATGAGAACGCCAGCGCGGGCCTCGAGATCCTGATTCTCGTCAAACATCAGGGTGTTCTGGCCTGCGGTGCCCGCGAGGTAATAACCGAAGCGTTTGGTGCGGTCGGCACCCGGTTTGACCTCATAACCGGCGACACGGTCGCCTTCCATTCCCAGTTCGATGCCCCAGCGCTGGCCGCCGGCTTCGAGCACGAAGCTGCCAATGTCGAGTTGGGCGGTATGGTCCTCGTTCTCGCCACCTTTGACGGCGATGAAGTAGTCGTCCTTGGTCCAGCCGGAACGGGAGGTGGCGACGAAGCCGCCGGGCTGCGCGTAGTCGAGCGAGTCGGCGGTGCCGTCTCCGGCGGCGTGCGGGTTGTAGTAAAGGAAGTTGCCGACCAGCGGTCCGAAGTAGTTGGAAGCGACGCCTTGCTTGCCGACGGCGGCGACGGCGCGAATGCCGGGATTGCCATGCTGGCCGCAGAGCCAGGTGGCGACCCAAGGACGATTGGAGGCGGCGCCTTTGCTGTCGCCAAAATTAAACAGTTGTCCGGTGGGCCCGACAAGGTGCATGCGCGCGACGCCGAACTGCGGGATGCCTTCCAGCAGGCTGATGCCGAAATCGCGGCCTGCGGCGGATTTGAGCGTCTGCGAGAGCATGGCGACATAATCCATCACTTCCTCTCCGGCTTGCAAACCACCGGGCCAGACGCCGCCGGGGGCGAAGCGTGTGATGCCTTTGCCAAAAACCTTCGCGCCTGCGTCGGCGGCTTTTTTCGCGACGGCAGGCTCGTCGTCCACGAGGCAGACAGCGGCGATCAAGAGCGCGGTGGCGGCGGCCATTTGCTTGCTGTCAGGAGGGGATTTCCCGTCGTCTTTGGCAGGCGCTTTTTTGGGAGCCGCCTTGGCTTTGGGAGCAGCGGTCTGGCCGCCGGAGGTGCCTTTGGCAGTCTCGGGGATCTCGTCGCCTTCCAGGTGGGCAATGAGCGCCTCGATGCCTTTTTGCGTGAGGTAGGTGCGGATTTCGGTCTTCTGCTGCGCATTGAGGGCGCTGTAAAACCAGTCGTAACCGAGGCTGGTGGCCACGACCATGTCCGCCACGTTGTCCACGAGCTCAGGATGCCAGTCGCGGAAGGCGACCTTGTCGGTGAGGGAGATGACTTCCTGCGCGCCTTTGTCCAGCCACTTCAAGTCACCGTCGCAGAAGTGCAGCGCGCCGACGAGGGCGATGCGGTAGATGGCCTTCGGTCCTTCACCGCCGGTGTCGCCGTTGATGCGGGTGAGGCCAGGGTCTTGCAGCAGGTCTTCGCCGGAGGCCTTCAGCGCGTCCATCATCTTCGTCAGCACCGGATCGGCGGCGATCTGGGTCTTCAGGAAGCCCCAGCTCGCTGCGTTGTGGATGAGACGGGGACGTGTTTTGGCGATGCCGCTGAGGTAATCATTCGCGGCGGGTGCCTTGAAGGCAGAGGCGGGGATGATTTTGATCGCAGGACGGGGCGGGGCGGGCTTGCTGGCCACGGCGGGTGCCTTGCCCTTCGGAGCGGCGGCTGGAGGCGCCGCGGCAGGCGGTGTTCCGGCTGGAGTCGCCGGCATCGGCGTGGCCGGGGCGGCAGGAGCGGCCTGCATGGCGGCGTAGCGTGCCTTTGCGTATTCAAAATCGGCCGGGATGAGGCTGGCGATGGGCACATCAAATTCTTTGCCGTCCTTCATCTTGATCTTCACGGTCTTCGCGACCGCGTCCACGGAGACAAAGGTGGCCTCGACCTGCTTGCCGGCGGTGTTTGTCCACATGCGATACTCCTCCGCGACCTGGGCACGGAGACTGGGAGCGATGAACAGGCCGGCGGCGGCCAGGTTGAGGAAACGCGTGGTGGTTTTCATGACGGGATTCGGATTGCGGTTAAAGCAGCGCCTTGCAGTTTGATGGTCAAGCCTAAACGCAGGTGGAAGGCCGCAGTTTTGCGGATTCGACGCGAGTTTACGCACCTGTGACCAATGCCAGCCGGAAACGCCCGTCGTAACGGCCCCCCGCGTGCCGGTTGCAGCAGTGTAGGCAGGCGGTCGGACGGCGGAACTTCCGCACGCGATGCACGACCGTCCGGCAGGCCGGGCAGGCGTAGGCGAGCTTCCGCTCCACCGCTTTGCGCGGCAGCGGCAGGCGATGGTGCGCCTTCTCACCGGCGATGCCGAGATCCACGCATGCCTGGCGCCATTCACGGCCGTGCGGCTCGATGCGGCGGCGCCCGCTGCGATGGTAGGCGATCAAATGCGCCAGCTCATGCTTCAGCGTGCGCTCCACCTGTCCTTCAAAGTCGCGCAGCAGAGGATTCAGCTCGATTTCCCACTTCGGATAACGCGCATAGCCCGCCGTGCTGCGCAGACGCGCATTCCACGTCACCGTGACAAGTCTCGCGCCGCCCGGCAGCTCCAGGGCGAGCAGCCACTCGCGCGCCAGAGCCTCCAAATCATCATCGCGGCCCTCCAGCGCGGCTTCTTCGCCCGATTCCGGCGGTTCCACCGGCTCGAGATCACGGACCGACTGGAACGGCGTCCAGACCGGCGATGCCGTGAAGTCGAAGCAGAGCTGGGAAAAATCACGCATGCGTCACTTCTTCTTTTTCTCCTTCACCTGATGCGACTGCTCGCCGAGCGCATAAAGCATGTCCGGCGGCACGGATTCGAGGATGAACACATTCGCGCCGATGGTGCTGCGGGCGCCGATGACTGTGTCGCCACCGACAATCGTCGCGTTCGCATACACGGTGACGTGATCCTCGAGCGTCGGATGACGTTTCTTGCCTCGCAGCGCCTGCCCGGCGGCCAATGAGCGCGCCACGAGGCCCACGCCTTGATACAGCTTCACATGATTGCCCAGCGTCGCCGTCTCGCCGATCACCACACCGGTGCCGTGGTCGATGAAGAAATGCGTGCCGATCTCCGCGCCGGGATGGATGTCGATGCCCGTGCGGCCATGCGCCCACTCCGTCATCATGCGCGGGATGAGCGGCACGTTTTCTTTGTAAAGCACATGCGCCGTGCGCTGGATCGCGATCGCCTCCAGGCCCGGATAGGCCAGAATGATCTCCTCAAAGCTGCGGGCGGCAGGATCGCCCTCAAACGCGGCCTCCACATCGGTTTGCAACAACGCGCGCACCTTCGGAAGCTCCAGCATGAAGCGGCACACGAGGCCCTCGCTGTCTGCTTGATGCGAATCGCCGTTCAGACGCACCGTGCGGCGCACCTCGACATTCATACGCTGACGGATGCCCGCGACGAGCTCATGCGTCATGAGCTGCAGCTCGTCCGACGTCACCGCCTCCTCGGAGAAGAAGCCGGGAAACAGGATTTGCAGCAAATCCTCGCACAACGCCGCGATCGCGTGCTTCGACGGCAGATTTCCGCAATCGACATGATTGATACCCCCGACCTCGTGATACGAGGCCATGAGGCTTTTAACGATCTCATCCTGGCGGCAGTCCTTCAAAGTGCGCCAGCGATACCGCGTGGCAGAATGGTTTCAAGCACGGGCGTGCGGTGAATGCTGTGAATAAGTTGGCGCGGCTCAATATTTCATCACCGCGCTTGTGTTTCCGGCAACGGGCCGCGTATGTTTGGGCTTCACGCTGCTTTCATGATGAATCACCGCCTGCTCCTCCCGTTCCTCGCCTTCGCCATCCTGCCGCCAGTCATGGCGCAACCGGCTCCGGAAACCGCCACGGCCAGTCAGGCGATCGATGTGGCCTCGGGAGCCTGGGACGGGGTGGTGAACATCGATGTCTCGGTGCTCTTCCCGGACTACCGCGAGCCGTGGAATGCCGGACAGCCGAGCGGCGGCAGCGGCACGGGCTTTTTGATCGGGAAGAACCGCTTTTTGACGAACGCGCACGTCGTGAGCAATGCCACGCGCATTTTGATCCGCACCAGCAACGACCCTGAGCCGCATCCCGCGAAGATTGTCCACATCGCGCATGATTGTGACCTGGCGCTGATCGAGGCGGAGGACGCGAAGCACTTTGAAAAGCTCACGCCGCTCGATTTCGGCGGCATCCCGCAGCTCAACACGGAGGTGATTGCCATCGGCTATCCCATCGGCGGTGATCGTATCTCCGTGACACGCGGCGTCGTTTCGCGCATCGACTTCCGCCCCTACAGTCACACGAGCGTGGACTCGCATCTCGCCATCCAGGTGGACGCGGCGATCAATCCCGGCAACTCCGGCGGTCCTGTGATGCAGGGCGGGAAAGTCGTCGGCGTGGCCTTCCAGGGCTTCAGCGGCCGTGTGGCGCAGAATGTCGGCTACATGATCCCGGTGCCCGTGATCAAGCGCTTCCTCAAAGACGTGGAGGACGGCCGTTATGACCACTACGTCGATCTCGCCGCGAGTGATTTCCCCATCGAAAATCCAGCACAGGCCAAGGCACTCGGTATCAATGGCGACGGCATCGGCGTCATGGTCGGGGATGTGGAGCCCGCAGGCAGCGTGGGCGAGATTTTGAAGGTCGGCGACGTCATCCTGAGCATTGATGACAACCCCGTGCTCAACAACGGCCTCGTCCGCTTCGAGGGCGAGCTGATGGACATGAACGAGATCGTCGAGCGCAAGTTCGCGGGCGACACCATCAAGCTGGCCTTCCAACGCGACGGCAAAAAGCAGGAGGCCACCGTGAAGCTGAAGCGCTTCGACCCCTACGTCCGCCTCGGCGCGCAGTACAATCAGCGCCCGCGCTACATCGTGCATGCCGGCGTCGTCTTCCAGCCGCTGGACCGCAACCTGATGGACGCGCACCAGATCCGCGACAGCACGGTGAACTACGTTTTTGACAACTTCCTCACCGACAAGCTCTATGTCGAACGCCCCGAGCCGGTGGTGCTCACCAACGTGCTGCCGGACGAGGTGAACACCTGGCTCACGCCCTACGCGCACAGCATCGTCGATGAGATCAACGGTGTGAAAATCCAGTCTCTCAAGGACGTGCAGACCGCGCTCGCGAAAAAGGACAAGCCCTTCATCGAAATCCGTCTGCTGGAGAAAAACCGGCCGCTCGTGCTCAAGCGCGAACTCGCCGAGACCGCCCACGCGCGCATCATGCAGACCTACAACATCCCCGCCGACGCCTACCTGGGCGATGAATAGCCGCCTCTCCGCCCGCTGAACCCTTTGTCACGAGACTCCATGAAGCTCCTTCCGTTTTTCCTCCTGTTCACGACCTGCGCCGTCTCCTTGCAGGCGCAGACACCCGCCGCCGAGACTCCCAAAAAGAAACGTGCCGCCCCGCCCGCTGAAAGTGGCGGCGCGTCACGTCCCGCAGGTCAAAACAGCTCGCTGGTGAAGGTGAACGCCACCTCGCAGGCCTACAATCTGCATCTGCCCTGGCAGAAGGAGTCCCCCTCCGGCCGCAGAGGTCTCGGCGTCGTGCTGGCGGGCAACCGCGTGCTCGTCACCGCGCAGATGGCCGCGGACGCCACCTACATCGAGCTCGAGCTGCCGGAGAGCGGCCAGAAAATCCCCGCGAAGGTCGTGGCGGTCGATTACGAGGCAAATCTCGCGCTCCTGGAGGCACCGCCCTCCGACAAGCAGAAGACGTTCTTCGCCGGACTGAAGCCGATGAGCATCGACACCTCCGCGCGCATCAAGGACAGCGTCGAGGTGCTGCAAACCGGCCGCGTGGGCGAGCTGATCACCAGCCCCCTGACGATCAACAAGGTGCTCACCCGCCGCTACATCGTCGATGGCTCGAACTTCCTCGTCTATGAGACCACCGGTATCGTGCGCAGCGAGGCAAACAGCTTCACCCTGCCCGTGGTGAAGGGGGACAAGCTCGTCGGCCTGCTGCTCAGCTACGACTCGAAGAACCAGGTCACCACCATCCTGCCCGCGCCCATCATCGAGCATTTCCTGCAGGATGTGAGTGATGGCAGCTACGAGGGCTTCCCCGGCCTCGGCATGGAGATGCAATCCACCCAGGACGAGCAGTTCCGCGAGTACCTGGGCCTCAAACCGGATGCGCCCGGCGTGCTCATCTCCGCCGTGGTCAAAGGCGGCTCCGCCGAGAAGACCGGCATGAAAAAAGGCGACGTGCTCGTCTCCATCAACGGCTTCAGCATCGACACCCGCGGCGACTACAAAGACCCGCAATACGGCCCGCTCAGCTCCAGCCACCTCGTGCGCGGACGAGCCTATGTCGGCGACAATGTGGAGATCAAAGTCCTGCGAGAGGGAAAAGAAGTCACGCTGAAAGGCCAGCTCTCACGCCGCAGTCCGGACGAGCATCTCGTGCTGCCTTACCTGTTCGACAAAGGTCCGCGCTATGTTCTCATGGGCGGCATGCTCTTCCAGGAGTTGTCCCGCCCATATCTCGACTCCTTCGGCGAGGAGCAGCGCGGCGGCGCCATCCTGCGCCTGGCACGCATCGCCACGCATCCGGACAAATACGAGGAGGCCGGCCGCAAAAAGCTCGTCTTCCTCAGCATGGTGCTGCCCACCCCGAGCGCCCAGGGCTATGACAAGCTCGGCGGCCAGGTCATCAACAAGGTCAACGGCAAGGCCATCAACGACCTCAACGATCTGGCCGAGGCCTTCAAAAACGCCAAGGACACCTGGCATGTCATCGAACTCGACGACTTCCCGCACATCCTCTACCTCGACACCTTCAACGCCGAGCGCGACAACATGCGCCTCCTCAGCGGCGCCTACCGCATCGGCAGCCTGAAGCGGCTGGAGTAAGCCGTCACGGAGCTCAGCGGAGCAATCCCTCCAGTTCTTGGCATTCTTTCTCTTCCAGGAGTTTGTCGCGCCCAGCCACGGCAAGCTGCTCTCGAGCGGCCTCGTTCTTTCCACCGATCATGAGGAAGAGGATGTGATTCCTCGTGACCAGCTTCAGTGACTCCTTGTCGGTGTCGGAGAGAGATTGGGTGCGTAGCGCGTCCATTTTGCGGAAAATTGCCTCCACCTTCTTCTGCGTGGCCCTGGATTGGTTCTCCCGCAGATAAGTCACCGCTTTTTGATTCAGCAGACCCAGATCATCCGGCTTTTCCTTGAGGCAGTCGTCCAGCATCTTATGCGCCTCTGGCCAGGCTTCCAGCATCGACATCGCGCCAGCACACATGCGCCGGGTTTGCAGATTGGGCATGAGGGCCAGCTGTGTCTGCATGAGGGCTACGGCGGCTGGCTTGTTCTCCTTGGTGCCGGGCATGCCCATGCAGGCCATCGCAAGCATCTTCTGGGTTCGCAGGCGGAATGGGTCGAGCTTGATGGCCCGAAGGAGAAGCTCCATGTGCTCCGGCCCGCGCTGCCGGAGCATGCTCATCGCACACTCCATCATGAACGCGGCTTCTGCGGCATGCGCCGCACGCAGGCTCTCATCGGCGGCGGCCATGTCGAGGAGGTGCTTCAGAGTGCGTCCCAGGATCTCATCACGCGTTTTCGATGGCCGCTGCTGATCGCGCATCACATGCATTCCATCACCCACCAGCGCAATGAGCAACACCGCGCCCATGGACTCGGGATCATCAGAGGCCAAATCCAGTGCCGCGGCAAGAAGCTCGTCGTTTCGAAAAACCGAAAACATGTATTCCATCATCGCCATGTGCATCCTGCCCTCGAAGTTCTGAAAGGTGTCATCCGCGCCACGCTTCGACGCAAGCATCATCCTGGTCTGCTGCAGGGGCAGAAAGTTCAGAAGGCCCACCGCTTTCAGGAAGACCGTCAAATCACGTTTTTCGTGCGCCAGCTTGAGCAGAGCGACCACCTCGCGGCGCAAACCATCCTGCTGCTTCAGCCACACATTCCGCTCCTCGTCGGTCAAGGCATGAGCAAACAGGGCCTGGTAGAGCTCCTGAACATCCCTGGCCTTTTCATCCATGCTGATCTCACGACGCAGCACCGCAGACTCGAAGGCAAGATCCACTCTTCTGTCGAGCATGGCATACGAGGCCAGCAATTGCTGTGAATCGAGCTTTAGCGCGGTTTTCAGCGTGGCGAACTTCTCCGCGCCCCAGTCCAGCGCGACTCCGAGCATCGCATGCGCCAGAGCATTCTTCGGCTCACGTGAAATGAACGCCCGTGCAGCACCGATGGCACGCTCCTCGCACATCTGCTCCTTGTCCTTCCACTTCAGGTGCCGGGCTGACTGCGCCATCTCCAGCCACCGCCACACTTCCGCCGCATCTTTCGCCGACGCATGCTCCTGGTCATGGTAGCGCTGCAAATGGCCGATCTCGCTATCATCGAAAATCGCCCCGCGGACTCCAGTAATGGAGCTGTTGAAACCGGCCTGCGCGTTCACCAGCGTCAGCTTCGACGCGAGCCACCTTGGGCGGTCTCCTTCATCGGGCTTTACAGGGGAAGGAAGAGCCAGGATTTCCTCCACGCGCCGCACCAGCCCCTCTGCCTCGGCGTGCTCTGACTTGAATCGCTCTTCGATCTTTGCAGCCGTCTCGCGAATGAGGGCATTGAGCTCGTCCTTGGGGAAAACGAACTCCTCCACTCCTTCCTCAGCGCTGAGGAGCGAGAAAGCCAACAGCAAACTCAGTAGAGCCAGGGGGAATCGCATGGCCCGATCATTCAGGCTCCGGCAGTTCTTGGCAAGAACTTCACTTAACCGCGCCCACCAGCGTCTGGAGCCGGGACACCTGCGCCTGGAGCAGTGCGATCTCCGCCTCGATTTTTCGGCGCCAGTCATCATCAGCGGCCTTCTCCGCCATCACGGGAGCTTCAGCCGCGCTGATGACCATCGAGGAAGCAGGCGTGCCTGCCACCTCGCCGCAAAAGAGATGCATGAACTGCGCCACACGTTGTCCCGGCCCTGCGGGGATGCACTGCACCAGCGGTCCTTCCTTGTAGCCGATCAATTCCGCCAGCGTGTTCTCCACGGACGGCATGTCGGGAAACTCATGCAGCCGCTCGGTGCGCTGCCGCAGCTCGCCCGCGGTCTGCGGACCACGCAGCAGCAGCAGGCACAGCAACGCCATGTGCGGGCGCTCCAGGCCGGGAAGCCTGCCTTTCATGTTGTGGCGGTATTTCAGAGCCCTGCCGCCCACGATGTTCACCTCAAAGGCATAGCCGTGAGATTTCATCGACTCCAGCGCCCGCAGCACGGTGCGCTCGTCGTAGCGCACGATGGGGTCGCGGTTCGTCGTCTGGTTGCAGGCGGTGACGAGCGCGTTCAGCGTCATCGGATAGTAATCCGGCAGCGTGATCTCCTTTTCGATCAAGCAGCCGAGCACACGCGCCTCCTCGGATGAAAGGGTGAAGAGGATGGCTGGCGTGGCGGATTCTGCGGACATGCGTGCGTCGATGATGCCGCGCACGGAGATGGGCGCAACTTTCTCTGAATAGCCCGTGAAGTCTCCCGTCGAAGCCAGCACCTATGAAAAGGAAACTCCTCCCCGCCCTCGGTGCGCTCCTTCTCGCCACCAGCCTCACCTCCTGCTACGTCTATGATGATCCGCTGACCTGGGGCGCCCCCTGCCCCGCGCCGGTGTATCGTCCGGGCTTTTGTCCCAGCCCTGTGCTCTATCCACGCCCCGTCGTTTATCCGACACGCGGTTTCGGCGGCTATTCGCACTGCGCTCCCCGGCCTCCGGTTTGCAATGGCGGATTCGGCCGTGTGCATCACGGCTGGCATTGATCGACCTCGGGCAGCACGCGCTGTGCAGGCCGGTCAACCAGGCCGTGATTCCACCGGAATCATCCGCCACTCGCCCTCCGCGAGATCAGCCAGCGCGTGCGGGCCAAAGCGCTCGCGATGCAGCTTCTCCACATGCCATCCCTGGCTGGCGAACATGCGCCTGACCTGATGATAGCGGCCTTCCGTGATCGTGAGACGCGCTGTTCTCGCTGAAACGATTTCCAGTTTCGCTGGCAGACACGGCTTGTCCTCGCTGCGCAGCATCAAATCGCCTCGCGCAAAGATTTCGACGAGTTGTGGATCAAGATCACGGTCGAGTTCGGCCAGATAAACCTTCTCCACCTCGGCTTTGGGTGATGTGAAACGATGCACGAGGCTGCCGATGTCGGTGACGAGCAGCAAGCCGCTGGTTTCCTTGTCGAGTCGGCCCACGCTCGTCACCGCCGGGTTGCGCCGTAGCCACTGATCCGGCAGCAGCTCGTAAATCGTCGGTCCTTCGCCATCGCCATGCGTGCAAACGTAGCCCACCGGCTTGTGCAGCATCGCGAGCAAGCCATCCGGCGCGTCAAGCGGTTCGCCATCGAGCGTGATGGCGTGTGGATCGACCTTTTGATCCGCTTTGGTCAAAACAACATCGTTCTGCCTCACACGACCCGCTTTCACCAACGCCACGGCCTCACGGCGCGAGCAGTAGCCGAGAGAGGAGAGCAGTTGGTCGAGGCGGCGCATGAGATTTGGCAAAGCAGCGCGGATGCTGCATGCTCGCCGCGTCATGTCATCCACGATTTGCATCATCGGCGGCTGCAACGGCGCGGGAAAGTCCACGCTGGCGCGTGAGCTCCTGCCGCGTCTGGGCATCGGGCGCTTCCTGAACGCGGATTTGATCGCAAAGGGCCTCTCGCCGGTGAATCCGGAGCTGGTGGCCTTTGCGGCGGGCCGTCGGCTTTTGGAGGAAGCGGCTGCTCTCATCGACACGAAAAGCAGTTTCGCCATCGAATCGACCCTCAGCGGCAAAACCTATGTGAAACTGCTGCGGGAGGCGAAGGAACGCGGCTATCATGTGGTGCTGCACTACCTCATGATCGGCTCGGCCACGCAGGCGGTGGAGCGTGTGCGCCTGCGTGTGCTCACCGGCGGCCACCACGTGCCGGAGGACGACATCCGCCGCCGGTTTCAGCGCAGTGTGCGGCACTTTCTCGACGACTATCTGCCCCTTGCCGATGAATGGGGCTTGTGGGACAATGCAGTGTCTCCAGTACAAAAAGTCGCTAGCAGCGCCACGCACACCACTGAGCAAGCACGTGCAATGATTGCCAACTCCCACCTTCAAGAGGCCACTGCCGCGCCCAGTTCGTCGATGGACGAGATCGTACTCGAAGCGAGTCGCGTGGCCACGGCGAAGATGCTCGACCTGTATGAGCGCATGGGCATCAAGGTGACGCCGGAGATGACGCTGGCGCCGGATTCACCGCCGCCAGCTTTCAAGCCGTTCGAGTTTTGGTGAAGTGCGGACGAGGGTGTCCGCGCTCCGTTATCCAATCAGCTTCCGCGCCTCGGCGAGAGCCGCATCGACCTTGCTGACATCCTTGCCGCCGCCGCGGGCGAAATCCGGCTTTCCGCCGCCTTTGCCGCCGACGAGGGGGGCGATGGTTTGGATGATCTTGCCGGCCTGGACTTTGGACTGGTGCTCTTTGCCGACGTTGGCCATGAGGGTGACGTTTCCGCCACCGGTGGCGGCGAGGACGATGATGCCGGTGAATTGAGACTTGAGGGCGTCGTTGACGGCCATGGCGTAATCGGCATCGACGTCGCCAAGGTGGGCGATGAGGGCGTTGCCTTCGGCGGTGGCGAGGAGGTCTTTCGCTTTGCCGCTGGCTTCGCGCTGCTGGGCGGCTTTGAGGGCTTTTTCGAGCTCTTTTTGCTGCGTGAGGATCTGGTCGAGCTTCTTCTCGAGGTCGGCGGTGCCTTGGGCGCTGACTTTGCCGGCGAGGAGCTTGAGGAGGTCGGCGTCGGCTTTGGCGGCGTTGTAGGCTTCGAGGCCGGCGATGGCTTCGATGCGGCGCACGCCGGCGGCGACGGCGCCTTCGCCGACGAGGCGGAAGAGGCCGATTTCACCGGTGTGGCGGGTGTGGGTGCCGCCGCAGAGTTCCATGCTCCAACCATCGAGCTTGTGCGGCTGGCCGCCGATCTGCACGACGCGGACGAGGTCGCCGTATTTTTCGCCAAAGAGGGCCATGATGCCGTTGTTGGCCTTCGCTTCGACGTAGGGCACTTCGCTCCAGGAGACGGGATCATTGGCGACGATGCGCTCGTTCACGAGGCGCTCGATGTCGGCGAGCTGCTGCGGGGTGAGCGCGGCGCTGTTGAAGTCGAAGGTGAGCTTGTCCGGCGTGACGGAGGAGCCTTTCTGCGTGGCGTCCTTGCTGACGACCTCGTGCAGCGCCCAGTGCAAAATGTGCGTGACGGTGTGGTGACGCTCGATGGCGTGACGGCGCGGCGCATCGACGGCGAGCTTCACGGTGGCATCGACGGGCGGGGCTTCGTCGCCGCCGAGGAAGTGGAGCCAGGTGTTGCCGACCTTGGTGGTGGCGGTGATGGGATAAGTGTTCGCGCCAAGGATGAGCTGGCCGGCGTCGCCAATCTGGCCGCCCATTTCGGCGTAGCAGGTGGAGACATCGAGCACGACGGCGGTCTTGTCCTTCATCTCGACGACTTCGAGAACCTTCACGTCGGCTTCGAGGTTGTCGTAACCGATGAACTTGGTCGGGGCCTTCGTTTCGATTTCGGAGACGGAGACCACTTGTTTGTTCTTCTTCCCGGCTTCACGAGCGCGTTCGCGTTGTTCTTCCATTAACTTATCGAAGACTCCGATCTCGACGGTCAGTCCGCGTTCACGCGCCATGAGTTCGGTAAGGTCGAGCGGGAAGCCGTACGTGTCGTAGAGCAGGAAAGCGTCTTTGCCGGAAATCATTCGATGGAGTTTTCCTTCCGAGGAAAGTCCGACTGTGTAACCACGGAGTTCGATGAGCGATTTCTCGTCAACGGTAAGTAGCGTTGCGCCTTCAGATGGGATCGGGCGAAGTTTTTCATTAAACCGTTCAATGAACTCCACAATATCTTCAAAGATCGCTATCCCGCGATCCAGCGTCCGGTTAAACGCCTCCTCCTCGATCTTCAGCACGCTCTTGATCTGCTCCTTCTTCACGCGCAGCTCGGGGAAGACATCGCCCATCTGGGCGGCGAGGACATCGACGAGCTTGTAGAAGAAGGGCTCTTTGAAGTCGAGGGTGCGGCCGTATTTCACGGCGCGGCGCAGGATGCGGCGGAGGGTGTAGTTGCGGTCGCTGTTGCCGGGCTGGATGCCATCGGCGATGGCGAAGCTGAGCGTGCGGATGTGGTCGGCGATGACGCGGAAGGCGACGTCGATCTTTTCCTGCTCGGTGACGGGCACGACGTGGCCCTGCTCGTTGGCCTTGGGCAGCGTGCTGGCGTAGGTTTTGCCGGACATCTTGGTCAGCTCGTCAAAGATGGGGCGGAAGACGTCGGTGTCGTAGTTGCTGACCTTCGCGTTTTCGAAGTCGGTGAAGTTTTTTGTGCCCTGGATGATGGAGCAGACGCGCTCGAAGCCCATGCCGGTATCGACGTGCTTCGCAGGGAGCGGCTCGAAGGTGCCCTCAGGCGTGGCGTTGTATTGGATGAAGACGTTGTTCCAGATCTCGATGCAGCTGGCGTCGCTGCCGTTGACGAGCTTGCGGCCTTCACGCTGGCGGTCCTCGTCGAGATTTGGGGCGCCGGGGGTGAGGTCGATGTGGATTTCGGTGCAGGGGCCGCAGGGGCCGGTGTCGCCCATCATCCAGAAGTTGTCCTTCTTGTTGCCGTTGACGATGTGGATGTCGGGATCGAGGCCGATGCTGCGGAATTTTTCCGCCCAGATGTCCCAGGCCTCCTGGTCGCGGTCAGCGGGGTCGCCCTTTGATTTGTCGGGCTGGTAAATGGTGGCATAGACGCGGGTGGGCGGGAATTTCCAGCGCTCGATGACGAGCTCCCAGGCCCAGGAGATGGCCTCTTTTTTGAAGTAGTCGCCAAAGGACCAGTTCCCCAGCATCTCGAAGAGGGTGTGGTGGTAGGTGTCGAGGCCGACGTCCTCAAGGTCGTTGTGCTTGCCGCCGGCGCGGATGCACTTCTGCGTGTCCGCGGCGCGGGTGGGCAGGCCTTTGTGCAGGACGCCGGGCCAAGTATCCACGTCCGCGCTGCGCTCGCCGAGGAAGATGGGGACGAACTGGTTCATGCCCGCGTTCGTGAAGATGCGCGCGCCGTCGCGGCTGGTGTAGCCGACGTTGTCGCTGGGCACGATGGTGTGCTGCTTCTCCTTGAAGAAGTCGAGGAAGGAGGCGCGGATTTCGGCGGCGGTGGGGATCTTGGACATGGGAATGACGAATGACGAACGCAGGGTCCGGAAAGGGAGCGCGGATTATGGCGGGATGAGGGCCAGTGGCAAGAGGTGTCAGGATTGGCCACAACAGGGCCAAAGATGCAATGCCAGCCAGACCAGGATCCCCCTGATCAAAAACCAAACGAGCTCCCAAAAAGCGTTTGTAAAATTTCTGTAAATAGACAAATTTTAACAACGAGTATGCAAATCGTAGATATGCCACCCCATTCAGGCCGCGACCACGCTGGTTTCAGCCTGATAGAGTTGTTGGTAACGATTGCGATCTTGAGCATCATCGTGGCCATAGCGATAGGTGCGTTTGGTGGCGCACGGCAGGGTGCCGAGGATCAAAAAGACAAACGCAATGCACAAGAGATCGCCAGCATAGCGGCGATGGCCAATGCCGCCGGTGCCGACTTTGTGGTCGTTGGCGACGAACGCGGAACGATCGAAAACTTGCGCAATGGATGTGCCCCGACACGTGGTGCGCTGAAGGGCCGTTTATTCCAACTCCCAAGCTTAGGCGAGCCCGAGATCACGGGAGCCATGCGCTTTCTGGCGCTCAACGACACAGAACTCCAGTATCGCCTCGACGGCAACGGCAGTCCGTAAGCAAATCATTGGAGACGGATCGCAGGCCACCGCCAGACATGGAGAATGCCATCGTCGGGCCAAAAAGCCGTCCTCACGCACGTATTGTCCACCGTGATTCGCCCCCTCATCACTTTTACTCTCGTTTCGTCCGCACTCGCGGAGCCCATCGACTTTTCCAAGCAGATCCGCCCGATCCTGAGCGAGAACTGTTTCTTCTGCCACGGTCCCGACGATAAAAAACGCGAGGCGGACCTCCGTCTCGACGACGAGGCCGCCGCGAAGAAGAACCACGACGGCGTCATTGCCGTGGTGCCGGGTGATCCGGAGAAGAGCGCCCTCATCCAGCGCATCGTGAGCACGGACCCCGATGAGGTCATGCCGCCGCCTAAGCAGCACAAGACGATCTCGCCGGAGCAGATCGCTCTATTAAAAGAGTGGATCAAGCAAGGCGCGAAGTGGGGGAAGCATTGGAGCTATGAGAAGGTGGTGAGGCCGGCTGTGCCTGCCGGTGCGAAGAATCCCGTGGATGCGTTTTTGGCGCAGCGCCTGAAGAAGGAAGGGCTGTCGTTTTCGCCTGCGGCGGATCGTGCCACGCTGATTCGCCGTGTGGCGCTCGATTTGACTGGGCTGCCGCCGACGCTGGAGGAACTCGCACGCTTCACGTCAGACAAGTCAGACTCGTCCGACCTGTCCGACATCGTGGCGCATTATCTGGCCAAACCCGCCTACGGCGAGCACTGGGCCCGCCAGTGGCTGGACCTCGCACGCTACGCGGACTCCTCCGGCTACCCTAGCGATCAGCCGCGGGAGATTTGGGCCTATCGTGACTGGGTGATCCGCGCACTGAACGCGAACATGCCGTTTGATCAGTTCACCATCGAGCAGCTCGCGGGGGATCTGCTGCCGAATCCGACGGACGACCAGCTCATCGCGACGGCGTTTCACCGGAACACGATGACGCAAAACGAAGGCGGCACGGATGACGAGGAATTCCGCAACGCGGCGATCATCGACCGCGTGAACACGACCTTCGCGGTGTGGATGGGCACCACGATGGCCTGTGCGCAGTGCCACACGCACAAATACGATCCGCTCACGATCAATGAGTACTTCCAGTTCTACGCCTTTCTCAATCAAAGTGCCGATAGCGACAAAAAAGACGAGGTGCCGCTGCACAGCTTCGACACGCCGGAGACGAAAAAGCAGCGCGAGGCGCTGAAAACCGAGATCGCGGCGCTGGAAGCCCGATTTGGTAAACCGGACGCGAAATGGCTCGTGGGGCTCGAAGCGTGGGATCGCGGTTTTGCGCGGGATTTGGGCTGGCAGAGCCCGAAGCCGTCGAAAGTGAGCGAAAGCGGCGCGAAGATCGAAAACGATGGTCGCGTGATCCTCGCGAAGAACAAGGATACGGCGAGCTACACCGTCGAACTGCCGCTCGCGGGTGATAAACTGAGCGCCCTGCGCCTCGAAACGGCTCCGCAGGCCGGTTTCGGCAATTTTGTGCTCACGAGCCTGAAAGCCGAGGTGGTGCCGCCGGATGCGAAGGCGGCTCCGCTGGCGCGATTTGTTCGCGTGGAGCTGCCGGGGCCGAAAAAGATGCTGCAACTCGCCGAGGTGCAGGTTTTCAGCGGCGCGGAAAACATCGCGCCGAAGGGCGTGGCGAGTCACAGCAGCCAGTATCAAGACGCGGCGGCGAAGCGTGCCAACGATGGCAACACCGATGGCGACTACAAGAAAGGCAGCGTGTCGCACACGGCCGGCACGGACAACGATCCGTGGTGGGAAGTCGATCTGAAGGCCGCGAAGCCTGTCGATCGCGTGGTGGTGTGGAACCGGCTCGATGGCGTGAGCAAGCGTCTCGATGGCTTCCGCGTGGTGCTGCTCGATGAGAAGCGTCAAATCCTGTGGAAGAGCGATCCCACGCCCGCGCCGGAGAAGGAAAAAGCCTTCGCGATCAGCGGGCCGGTGGCTCTGAGCTTCACGACCACCCTCGCGGATTATTCGCAGAGCGGTTTTGAGGCGACGAAGTTCCTGGAAGCCAAAAGCAAGGGCTGGGCGGTCGGTGGAGCGGCGGAAAAGCCGCTCACGCTCACGCTTTTGACGAACTCACCCATCGTGGTGCCTGCGGGTGCGAAGCTGCGCGTGATTTTGGACCAAAAGAGCGAGTTCAAGCAGCACACGCTCGGCAACTTCCGCCTCAGCTTCACCGGCGATGCCCGTGTGCAGCAAGCGGCAAAGATTCCCGCGAATGTCATCGCCGCGCTGGCGCAGCCGAAACGCACACCGGACCAGCAGAAGGCCGTCGTGGATTATTATGTGCGCAACATCGCGAAGGAATCCGCCGCCGAGCGCACGCGCCTCGCTGCCGCGACCCAAGAACTCGCCGCGATCAAGCCGGTGACCGTGCCGATCATGCGCGATCTCGATCCAAAGCAGCGTCGGGTGACGAAAGTGCAGCTTCGCGGCAACTGGCAGTCGCTCGGCGATGAAGTCAGCGAGGCCACGCCGGCCGTGTTTCATCCGCTTCCGGCGAATGAGCCCAAAAACCGCCTCACGATGGCCAAATGGCTCGTGAGCCGCGACAACCCTCTCACGGCCCGTGTGACAGTGAACCGCCTGTGGGAAAGCCTTTTCGGCATCGGCCTCGTGCGCAGCAGCGAGGAGTTTGGCAGCCAAGGTGACCTGCCGTTTCATCCGGAGTTGCTCGACTGGCTCGCTGCGGAGCTGATGGACAGCGGCTGGGACATCAAGCACCTGCTCAATCTGATGGTGACGAGCCAGGCGTATCAGCAGAACTCCAAATCGACGCCTGAACTTAACGAACGTGATCCCGACAATCGCTTGCTGGCACGCGGGCCGCGTTTCCGCCCGACCGGCGAGCAGGTGCGTGATCAAGCGCTCGCG
Source organism: Prosthecobacter sp. (assembly GCF_044236155.1). GTDB lineage: Bacteria > Verrucomicrobiota > Verrucomicrobiia > Verrucomicrobiales > Verrucomicrobiaceae > Prosthecobacter. The sequence continues at coordinate 55,859 of NZ_JBIIHA010000012.1, read as the reverse complement.
GTGAGCGGGCTACTTTCAGAAAAGATGTATGGCGTGCCGGTGCGGCCGATGACGCCGAACCTCGGCCTGAGCACGGCGTTTGGTCGCAGCAACGACTGGGAAGTCAGCAAAGGCGAGGACGGGCACCGCCGCAGCCTTTACACCGAAGTGCGCCGCAACTCGCCGTATGCGAGCTTCACCACCTTCGACGCCGGCAATCGTGAGGTCTGCATGATCCGCCGCAGCCGCACAAACACGCCGCTGCAGGCCTTCGTGACGCTGAATGACCCCGTCTTCCTCGAAACGCATCAGGCGATGGCACGGCGGATTGTTTTGAAGGACGGAAAAGACAGAAAGGACTTCAAGGAGAGGCTCACGCTGATGTTCCGCCTGTGTCTGGCGCGTGAGCCGACGGTGACCGAATTGACCGCGTTGACGGAGCTCTATGCGGACAGCCTCGCGACGTATCAAAAGGACGCCGCAGCTGCGATGAAGATGGCCACCGAGCCGCTCGGACCTGTCGAAGCCGGCGCCGATGTCGTCGAACTCGCCGCCTGGACCGCCGTGGCGAATGTGGTCATGAATCTGGATGAGTTTTTGATGCGGAGGTGAGCTGCAAATCCCCCGTTGCCATTTTTCACGACTGAACCCACCTTTGGCCCATGGTTATCGCACTCGAAGACATCCGGCAGCTGCCCCTCGGGCAGCGCATTCAACTGGTGGAAGACATCTGGGACACGGTGGTGGCCGAGGATGCGGATTTTCCGCTGAGCGGTGCCCAGATGGACGAACTCGACCGTCGGCGCGAGGATCTCCAAGCCAATCCTGCCGCTGCGATCCCTTGGAGCGAGGCGAAGGCGCGGCTGCTCGCGAAAGCCTGATATGAAAAAGGCAGCCCTGTCCCCCTGCGCCCTCTGCGACGCCGATGAGGCCATGCGCTGGTATGACAGCCGCGAGCCCGGACTGGGTGCCGAGTTCGTGAAGGCCTTGGACGAGTGCATCGGGCAGATTGAGCGGCATCCCGATCTGTTTCGCGTGTTTTCGCCTCCGTATCGCAAGGTGCTGATGCGCCGCTTTCCGTTTCAGGTGGTTTATGAGATCCGGGAGGACTGCTTGTGGATTCTGGCTGTTTATCACGCCAAGAGGGATCCGGAGCAGCTCCGCAAAAGGTTGAGCAACCGCTGAGCGTATTCACCGCAGACACTTCATGAACCCCATCACCCACGACAAGCTCCAGCTCACGACGCGCCGAACGTTTCTCGGCAATGCGGGGCAGTTCAGCCTTGGTGCGATCGCTTTGCATGCGATGCAGCAGCAAGGCTCCGCGATGCCGCAGGCGGCGAATCCGATGCTGCCGCGCAAGTCGCATCATCAGGCGAAGGCAAAGCGCGTGATCTACCTGCACATGTCGGGAGCTCCGCCGCATCTCGACCTCTTTGACTACAAACCCGAGCTGGTGAAGCGCAGCGGGCAGGATTGCCCGGATTCGATTCTTAAAGGACGACGCTTTGCCTTCACCTCCGGTGTGCCGAAGCTGATGGGCACGCCGCGCACGTTTGAGCGCTACGGCAAGGCAGGCATGTGGATGAGCGATGCGTGCCCGAACTTCCACACGATCGCGGACGAGATCTGCATGATTCGTTCGATGAACACGGACCAGTTCAATCATGCGCCGGCGGAGCTGCTGCTTTTCACCGGGCATGCGCGGCAGGGACGGCCTTCGATGGGCTCGTGGGCGACGTACGGGCTCGGCACGGACAATCAGGACCTGCCGGGTTTTGTGACGCTGATCTCCAGCGGCACGCAGCCGAGCGGCGGGCAGGGTTTGTGGGGCAGCGGCTTCATCCCGAGCGTGTATCAAGGTGTGCAATGCCGCAGCAAGGGCGATCCGGTGCTGTTTGTGAGCGATCCGGCGGGCATGAATCGCGAGATGCGCCGCAAGACGCTCGATGTGCTGAATCAACTCAACCAGCAGCAAGTAGCGGAGCTCGGGCATCCGGAAACGGTGACGCGCATCGCGCAATACGAGCTGGCGTATCGCATGCAGGCGAGCGTGCCGGAGGTGATGGACATCTCAAAGGAAAACGCGGCCACGCTGGAGGCCTATGGCGCGAAACCGGGCGAAGCGAGCTTTGCGAACAACTGCCTGCTCGCGCGACGGCTCGTGGAGCAAGGCGTGCGCTTCGTGCAGCTCTTTGACTGGGGCTGGGACTTCCACGGCACGGGTGAAGGGCTGGGCATCACCACCGGTTTGACCAACAAAATGGCCGCCACGGACAAACCGGTCGCCGCTTTGATCAAAGACCTCAAACAACGCGGCCTGCTCGAAGACACGCTGGTCATCTGGGGCGGTGAATTTGGACGCACACCTTTCCGCGAAGGCCGCACGGCCGCGAGCAAGGTGCTGGGTCGCGATCATTATCCCGATTGCTTCACGCTCTTCATGGCCGGCGGCGGCGCGAAGGCCGGTTTCGACTACGGCAGCACGGACGAGCTCGGCTTCAGCATCGCGGAGAACAAAGTCCACGTGCACGACTTCCAGGCCACGGTGATGCACCTGCTCGGTTTTGATCACGAGCGACTCACGTATCGCTTCCAAGGCCGCGATTACCGCCTCACGGACATCCACGGGCATGTGGTGAAGGATTTGTGCGCGTGATGTGAACGATCACTTCTTCGCATCCGCCTCGGCGAGGATCTTCTTCGCTTCCTCAGCGCCGATCTCGCGCACAAAAAGATTCCGCCAGCGGATTTCGCCGCCGTGGGTTTGCAGCATGATCGGGCCTTTGGCGGGGAAGGGTTTCGTTTTGTCGTAGTAGTTCTCCATCGGCGCGCCATCGACGACGAGCTTGTCGTTCAGCCACACCCAGGTGCGTGCGCCGATCTGGCGGATGCGGAAGCTGTTCCACTCGCCGAAGTCCTTGTCGGCAATCACGAGGGGATCGCGGCCGGGAGTGTCCGGCGTGTTGTTAAAAAGGCCGCCGGAGCCGAGGTGCGGACGACGCGTGGGCTTCGCCGGATCGAAGATCTGGTTCTTGTCCCAAATCTGCACCTGGGGCACGCCACGCAGGTAGATGCCGCTGTCGGCCTTCGGCACGGTCTTGTACTCGATGAGAAACTCGATGTCGCCGAACTCTTCATCGGTCGTGGCGTAGGGGCCGTGGCCGTCGTTCACGAGTTCGCCATTTTCGGCCTTCCAATTGATGGGGAATTCTTCGCGCATCTTCTTGAGCATCGCCTCCTTCTTCTCGCCTTCGAGCTTCACGACGCTGTGCGGGTTCAAACCATGCCAACCGGTGAGATCCTTGCCGTTGAAGATGGCGCGGAAGCCTTCCGGCGGCTGTGGATCGGCAGCGGCGGCGATGGAAGCGGCAAAGAGGCAGGCGAGGAGCAGGCTGGATTTCATGGTCGTGCATCTACGCCCTTCATGAGGCAGTCCATGCACTCACTTCACGCTTTCGTCTTTGCAATTTAGCAGGCGAAGGGATTCACCCACCCTGCACCGGCGGCATGAGCGCGATCTCGGCACCGTCGTGGAGAGTGGCGTCGCGTTTCACGTAAGTTTGGTCGAGCGCGAGGAGCATGCTGGGCGCCCAGTCACGCAGCTTCGGCCAGCGGGTCTCCATTTCGGCCAACAGATCGGCCATACTGCTGCCAACTGGCAGTTCGATGGTAATCTCATCGGCACCGGTGATGTCGCGCAGGACGGAGAAGAACAGCACGCGGAGCTTCATGACGGCTGGTTTGGATTGAGAATGCCGATGCAGGGCAGGTTGCGGAAGCGGCCCTGGTAATCCATGCCGTAGCCGACGACGAACTCGTCATCGATCTCGAAGCCCGCGTCGTCGAGCGGCACTTCACGGGAACGTGGCCGACGTTTGCTGAGCAGCACGCAGGTGCGCAGGGAGGCGGGCTCTTGTGCGAGGATGCGGTCGCGGATCACGCTGAGCGTGAGGCCGGTGTCGAGGATGTCATCGAGCAGCAGCACGTCCTGGCCGCGCAGGTCGAGGTTTGCGGGCCAGTTGACCTTCACTTCGCCGCTCGTTGCGGTGCCGCCGTGGTAGCTGCTGGTGCTCAGCGTGAAGAGGCGCACGGGCATTTCCAGACCACGCAGCAAATCGGCCACAAAGAACAGGCCGCCATCCATGAGCGCGACGACGGTGGCCACTTTGCCCGCCAGTTCCGTATTCAAACGGGTCGCCATCTCGCGCACGCGAGTGTGGATTTGCTCTGGCGCGAGCAGGATGCGTTCGAGATCGTGGATGACACCGGTGACAGGCGTGGACATGGGCAAAAGAGTGCGCGAAAGGCCAAGGCTGGCGTAGCGAAAACACGCCAGCGCACGTTTCTTCTAGCCCGAATGAGCACGACTGACAAACCCAACCTACCCGACCTGCGCGTGAGTTACGATCAGGGCGAACTCGACGAGCACAGCGCCCCGGCTGATCCCGTGGAGCTTTTCACGCACTGGATCAAGGACGCCCTGGCCCACAAGCTGCCGGAGCCGAACGCGATGAGCCTGGCCACGAACGGTCTCGATGGCACGCCAACGGTGCGCACGGTGCTGCTGAAGGGCATCGACGAACGCGGCTTCCACTTTTACACGAACTACGAGAGCCGGAAGGGTCATGAGATCGCGGCGGATGCGCGCGCCTCGGCCTGCTTCCTGTGGACGGATCGTCATCACCAGGTCTGCATGAAAGGCAAAATCTCGAAGCTGGATCGTGCCGATGCGGAGCAGTACTTCGCCAGCCGGCCTTATGGGCATCAAATCGGTGCCTGGGTGTCGGACCAAAGTGTGGTCATTCCCGGCCGCGAGTGGCTGGAGCAGCGCGATGCGGAGATGAAATCAAAGTTCCCCGAAGGCCAGGTGCCCTGCCCGCCACACTGGGGTGGTTACACGCTGCTGCCGGACGAAATCGAGTTCTGGCAGGGCCGTGTGAGCCGTTTGCACGACCGCATCCGCTATCGCAAAGAGAACGGCATGTGGGTGAAGGTGCGCCTGAGTCCGTGAAGCTGAGAAAATAGGAATCAGCGCTTGCCTTTCGATATTTTCAGTTTCTAGTGAAAGCGTGAGCAAGGAACTGCCAGCTTGGGAAGTCGCCCGCGAGGAATTCGTGGCCCAGTGGGGCTCGCTCGGCACGCAGTGGGGCATCAACCGCACGATGGCGATGATTCACGCCCTGCTCATGACCGCCCCGCAGCCCATGTGCACGGACGAGGTCATGGAAAAGCTGGAGATCAGCCGCGGGAACGCCCACACGAACCTGAAGGACCTCGTCGGCTGGAACCTCGTCCGCATCATCACGAAGAAGGGCGACCGCAAGGAGTACTTCGAGGCCGAGAAGGATGTGTGGAAGATTTTCATCACCATCTCGAAGGAACGCAAACGCCGTGAGATCGAGCCCGCCATCCACTTGCTGCGCGACTGCGCCGCCCGGACGAAGGACGAGGCCGCTGGTCCAGGGCGCGACTTCCACCAGCAGATGAAGGACCTCGACGAATTCCTCAGCTTCGGCGTCAAGGTCGCCGACACCGTGATCTCCATGAAGCACGCCTCCGCCCTCCAGTGGGCCATGCGCCTCCTCGGCTGATTTTCTTATGCCCCTTTGTTTCAGTAGTTTCTGAAACTTCAAAACAAAATACAAGCCATCCACCACCATGAACGAAACCGTCCTCAACTACACCCTCTACCTCGCACTCGCCGTCGCCATGACGGTCTGGGTGGCGCGGACCCTCCACAAGAACGGCCGCATCTTCCTCGTCGATTGCTTCCACGGGAACACGGAACTCGCCGACAGCGTGAATCACCTGCTCGTCGTCGGATTCTACCTCGTGAACATCGGCTTCGTCTCGCTCTACCTGAAGACGACCGAGGAGATCCTCGGCGCACGCGGCGTCTTCGAGGCGCTCAGCGGCAAGATGGGCGTCGTGCTGCTGGTGCTCGGCGGCATGCACTTCTTCAACCTCTACGTCTTCACGAAGATGCGCCGCCGCGCCACGCTGGCTCACCTGCCACCGCCTGTTCCGCCGATGCATCGCGTCAGCAAAGCCCACGACCTTCTCGACACGCTGTGAAAACCTTCCTTCGCAAAATGAAGCTCTCGTTCCTCGCGATGTTGTGCGGCTGGATCGCCTGCAACATCGCGTGGTGGGTGGGAGCGATTCCAAGCATGAATGCCGCCTCGCTCCAGCATGTGGATCTCCGACAGACCGCCCTCTTCGCCCTCGTCGTCGCCATCTACATCGCAATCGTGATCGGCGTTGCTTGGCTGGCGATTTTCTTACCGGTCGATCTCTGCGTGAGCGATGCCTCGCGATTGCGCCGGCCACGCACGGCGGCTTGCTGTGGCTTCCTCGCCTCCTTTGCCATCGTGCTGGCGGTGTTCGGGGTTTCAGCATGGAATGAGGTCTGTCGATTCGGCCTCGTCGAAGGCATCCGCGCCACCTGGAGCCTCGCCGCCCTGCCCTACGTGCTGGGAACCTGCGCCACCGGCACCATCGCCGCCTATGTCCGCGCAAGATGGGACTCACCTCATGCGCAGCACCATCCTGAAAAGCCATGAAAACCTTCCTTCGCAAAGTGAAGCTCTCGTTCCTCGCGATGTTTTGCGGCTGGTTAGCGTGCAACATCGCGTGGTGGGTGGGAGCGATTCCAAGAATGGACCTCGCGTCGGTCCAGCATGCGAATCTCAAACAATCCCTTCTATTCGCCCTCGCCGTCGCCATCTGCACTGCAATCGTGATCGGCATGGCCTGGCTGGCGATTTTCTTGCCGGTCGATCTTTGCGTGAACGATGCCTCGCGATTGCGTCGGCCACGCACGGCGGCTGGCTGTGGCTTCCTTGCCGCCTTTGCCATCGTGCTGGCGGCCTTCGTGGCCTTCGCGTGGAATGATGTCAGTCGCTGGGGCCTCGTCGATGGCATCCGTGCCACCTGGAGCCTAGCCGCCCTGCCCTACGTGCTCGGAACCTGCGCCACCGGCACCGTCGCCGCATATGTCCGCGCAAGATGGGACTCACCCCATGCGCAGCAGCATCCTGAAAAGCCATGAAAACCTTCCTTCGCAAAGTGAAGCTCTCGTTCCTCGCGATGTTGTGCGGCTGGGTCGCGTGCAACATCGCCTGGTGGGTGGGAGCGATTCCAATTCTTTTGAAACCAGGTTCATCTCTCAGGGGCGCCGATTTTTTGATGATAGGTACTTTCACAGGGATAGTTGTTTCGATCACCTGGCTGGTGATTTTCCTGCCGACCGATCTTCTCGTCAGTGACGCCTCCAGACTGCGCAGACTGGGCACTGCGGCCTGGTGCGGTTTTCTGACGAGTTTTGCCGTCGTCGCAGCAGTCTTTGCATGGGTCGCTTGGTTTGAAGTCGTTCATCATGGCCTTTTGGAGGGTCTTTGGCGCACTTTGGACAAAGCCGCCCTGCCCTACGCACTCGGCACCTGCGCCACCGGCCTCGTCGCCGCCTATGTGCGGGCACGGATGGACAAACCTAAACCCACTTCAATGCCATGAACACGCTCACCATCTTCTACGACGCTCATTGTGGCCTCTGCTCGCGCTTCCGGCGCTGGATGCTCGACCAAGCTGCTTACGTTCATCTCGATTTCATGCCCTACGACTCCGAACAAGCGCAGAAACGTTGCCCCGATCTGCCAAATCTCCGCGCCGATCAGGAAATCGTCGTCATGAGCGATGACGGATCGCTTTGGCAAGGCGCTGCGGCCTGGGTGACGTGCCTGTGGGCCTTGCGTGAGTATCGCGAGTGGTCGCTGCGGCTTGCCACACCAGGCATGCTCGGGCTTGCGCGCAAAGTGGTGCATTGGATCTCCAGCAATCGCATCAGTCTCTCGCACCTTCTGCGTTTGCGTGGTGATAATGCTTTGCGCTCGCAAGTCGCCGAGGTGCATTGTCCCGATGGCTCCTGTGCCTTGCCCGAGAGAAAGGCGGCTTGAACAAACGGCCCGGCCTGCGCTGTAATGCGTGTATGCCGTTCCCACGCTATCTGACCGTCCTGTGTCTCACCAGCCATCTCCTTCATGGCGCAGACACGCGTCTGGTGCGTGAAACAGAGGCGCTCAGCCCGGCCGAGGAGCACACGAAGCTCCACGCACCGCCCGGCTTCACCGTGCAGCTTTTTGCCAGCGAGCCGATGATCAACAAGCCGATCAACATGGCCTTCGATGCACGCGGCAGGCTGTGGGTGTCATCGACGGTCGAGTATCCGTATTGCGCTGACAAATCACGCTGGTCCGACGACAAGGGCACGCGGGTCAAAGACAGCCGCGATGCGATCAAAATCCTCGAGGACACCGATGGCGACGGCAAGGCCGACAAAGTGACCGACTTTGCCGACGAGCTGAACATCCCCACTGGCGTCCTCCCCTGGCACAAACCGGAGCACAAGGCCGGCTGCATCGCCTGGAGCATTCCGAACATCTGGTACTTCGCCGACACCGACGGCGATGACAAAGCGGACGTGCGCGAGGTGCTCTTCGGCCCACTTGGCTACGAAAAGGACACACACGGCATGTGCAGCAGCTTCCGCCTCGGCCTCGATGGCTGGGTGTATGCCACGCACGGCTTCAACAACACCAGCAGGTTTGAAGTGCGCGCCGATCGTTGGCGTGACGATGGGAAAATGACGAATGAGCGAATTCCGAATGACGAAGGAAGCCCGAATGCCAAAAACCCGAACTCTGGCGCTTCGTCATTGGAGCCTCGTCATTCATTCGTCATTCCGAATTCGTCATTCGACATTCCTGGCCGCCGTCTCGAACTCCATTCCGGCAACGTGTTCCGCTTCAAACCCGATGGCTCCCAAGTGGAACGCTACACCAGCGGCCAGGTCAATCCTTTCGGCCTCGCGTGGGATCGCTACAGCAATCTCTATAGTGCCGACTGCCACAGTTCGCCGATCTACCAGCTCATTCGCGGTGCGTGCTATCCTAGCTTCGGCAAACCACACGACGGTCTCGGCTTCGCGCCCGTGATGTGCGAGCACACGCACGGCTCCACCGGCATCTGCGGCATCGTTTACATCGACGGCGGAGTGTGGGGGCCCGAGTGGGACGATCACACCTTCGTCGGCAATGTCGTCACCTCCCGCGTGAACCATGATCACGTGACCTTCACCGGCAGCACGCCAAAGGCGAACGAGCAGCCCGACTTCATGACCAGCGACGACCCCTGGTTCCGCCCCGTCGATCTCCAACTCGGCCCCGACAACGCCCTCTACATCGCCGACTTCTACAACAAGATCATCGGCCACTACGAAGTGCCGCTGGATCATCCCGGCCGGGACAAGGAACGCGGGAGGATCTGGCAAGTGGTGAAGAAAACTGGCACCAGCAAACGAGCAGACATCACATCAATAAACCTCAACGACTGGCGCAAAGCACTCGAAAGCACGTCGCCAAACACCCAACGAGCCATCCTCGCCAAAATGCTCGATGCTCCAAAACTCGATGCCTTGCCCATTCTGCTTCAAAACACCGCCAAAACGCTGTCCTCCGATCCCAGCCTCGTTCTCGCGTATCGAATCGCCCTTCGTGACCACCTACAGCTTCCCGGCGCCTTCACGAACATCCAAAAAGCACATCTCGTTCTCGTCACCGAAATCGCCACCGCCGTTCCCACCACCGAAGCAGCCGCGTTTTTGCTTCAGCGCCTTCAAAACGGCCACAGCATCACACCCGCCATCCTCACCCACATCGCCCGCCACGGCGATCCTTCACTCCTCTCGCAAGCCATCGCTCTCGCCAAACAAGCATCACTCCAAAACTCCACCACTCCACTACCGCTCCTCACCGCCCTCCACGACGGCCTCTCCGAACGCGGCACGCCGCCACCGCCCGAACTCCTCTCTTGGGCTCAAGACCTCGCCAAACAGCTCCTCGAAGCCGATTCCCAAAAACCCGCGCCAACGTGGAGCAGCACCGGAAACGCCAAATGGTCCCTCCAGCCACGAAAACTCGCTGACGGCACCGAAGTCACCGTCTTGCAAAGCATGGCCAAAGGCGGCGGAGACGAAGAAAGGCGCACCGGCACGCTGAAATCCAAAACCTTCGACGCACCCGCCAAACTCACCCTCTGGCTCAACGGCCACCGCGGCTTCCCCACCGCCAAACCCCACGACAAAAACCTCGTCCGCCTCGTCGAAGCCGAAACCGGTCGCGAACTCGCCCGCGCCTTCCCACCGCGACACAACGACGGTCGCCGCACCGAGTTCGATCTCTCCAAGCACACCGGCAAACGCGTCCACCTCGAAATCATCGACGGCGACAACGGCAAAGCCTACGCCTGGCTCGGTCTCACCCGCATCGAGCCTCCCATCGTCAGCGTGAACGACTTCCAAAGCGCTGACAGCACTCGCGAGAGCCTCAAAACCCTCGCCACGATGCTCCAGCACAGCGCCCCGGCCGCCTTGCGTGAAAAACTCGCCACCTACCACCCACCGCGACCCGCACCACCACCGCTCCCCGTCTCACCCGAGCAGCGCAAGCACCTCGACACCCTCATCGCCGCTCGCGTCGCCGCCTTCGCCAAAGCCAAGCCCGATCTCGAAACCGGAGCCAACGTCTTCAAGATGAACTGCGCCGCTTGCCATCAGATCAAAGGAGAAGGCGGTCTCATCGGCCCACAACTCGACGGCATCGGCGCACGCGGCCCGGCGCGCCTCTGCGAAGACATCCTCGACCCGAACCGGAATGTCGATGCTCATTTCCATCTTCACACCTTCACGATGAAGGACGGCTTGGTGATGGCTGGCTTTCTCAAGGCCGAGCTCGGTCAGATGAATGTCATCGCCGATGCCACCGGCAAAGAACATCGCGTTTCCAAGCAGGACATCGTCAAAACATCCGTCTCTCCCATTTCCCTCATGCCGCCCACCTTCGGCCAGACGATGGATGAGGCGACGTTCATCGACCTGCTAGGCTATTTGTTGAACGAGAAGGCGGCGAAGTGATCTTTTGGGAGCCGCCATCGTTGCGGGCACATCACCGCCGCTCTAAAGGCTCCGGGCGTGCTCGCGAACATCAACCAGCTCAAACTTCCCGATCCCTGGCAGCACCAGGCGGTGAATCTGCTGCGTGCCGGCACGGATGTCGTCGTCAGCGCGCCCACCGGTGCGGGGAAGACCTACATTTTTGAGCTGCTGCATCAAGCCCGGCATTTGCAGGGCCAGGCGATCTACACGGTGCCGACGCGGGCGCTGGCGAATGACAAATACGCTGAGTGGAAGGAAGCGAAGTGGAATGTGGGCATCGCCACGGGTGACATCGCGGAGAATGTGGATGCGCCAGTCGTGGTGGCGACGCTGGAGACGCAGCTCGAGCGTCTCGTGCGCGGTGAAGGGCCGGCATTGCTCGTAATCGACGAGTATCAGATGATCTCGGACCACGCCCGCGGTGCGAACTACGAGGCCGCCATCGCGCTGGCTCCGGCGGAAACGCGTTTGCTGCTGCTCAGCGGCTCGGTGGCGAATCCTGAAGACGTCTCGGCATGGTTGGTGAGTCTCGGGCGGAAAGCAGAAGTGGTCATGACGCGTGAACGCCCGGTGCCGCTCGAAGAAGTGCCGATGGAGACACTGCCGCAGCGTCAACGCCAGTTTGAGAACTACTGGCCGCGATTTGCCGCAGCGGTGATGATCGCCGATCTCGCGCCGCTGCTCATTTTTGCCCCGCGACGCAAGGAAGCGGAGTCCATCGCTCGCAGACTCGCCGCTGATCTGCCGATGGGCGACCCGCTGGAGCTCACGCCGGAGCAGCGGGCGGTCTGTGGCAAAGATCTGGCGACGTTGATCGAAAAACGCATCGCATTTCATCACAGCGGCTTGTCGTATGGCGCACGCGCCGGCGTGATCGAGCCGCTGGCGAAGGCGGGGCAGCTCCGCGTGATCGTGGCGACGATGGGACTCGCCGCTGGCATCAATTTCTCCGTGCGCAGCGTCCATGTGGCCGGCACGACCTTCCACGACGGCCGCAGCGAGCACAAACTCGCGCCCGACGAGCTTCTGCAGATGTATGGCCGCGCCGGACGACGCGGACTCGATGACAAGGGCCACGTCGTCACCAGCCGTGACAGCCCCTCGATCTTCGATGCGCGGCCCGCACGCCTGCATCGCGGCGCCTTGCTCGCATGGCCGATATTTCTGCGTGTGATGAAACACGCCGCGGTGAAGCAGGAAAACCCCTTCGAGGCTGCGAAACACTTCTCCGAGCGTCTTTTCGCCAAAGTGCCGCCCCTGCTTGGTTTGGAGGACTTGGAGCCGAATGTCGCGCATCCGCAATTGGAGAACGCGAAGGCTCTGTTCGGCCTCGAAGCGACGGAGAAGCAGATTTTGAACTCGTTTGGCGAGTGGGAGCGCCAGCACAAGCATGCGCTGCAACGCGTGCCGCTGAGCCGCGTGCATGCCACGCTCGCGATTCCAGCCTTCGCGGCGAAATTTGCTCATGGCATTGGTCGCGTGGGCAAGATCCGTCGCGAGAAGGATGTCATCTACGGCGTCGAAATCAGCCTGGGCACACCGGATGGAGAGAACATCAAGCCCACGAAATCCATCCGCCGCCTGCTCAAGCTGCCGCGCAAGGCGGAGACGGTGCTGCTCGAAGAAATCACAGTGCTGCATGCTGGCGACATCGCGAAAGCGGTGCTCTCGAACGTCGAGGAGGTGATCCAAGACGTGGCTCCCGAATTCATTGGCACCGTTGCGAAAGAGAATCTCGTGTTTGCCTGCTTCGACCTCTCTCCGGTCGAGGTGATGGCCTACGAGGACAGTCACGGCCAACTTCTCTTCATGCCGCAGCAGCGCAGCATTGTGGTGAAGAACGAAACCGGCGTGCACACACCCGAAACGGCAACGTCCGACCGCGAACCGCGCCCCGGCTCTCCGATTCACTCCTGGCGCACGCTCGGCCTCATCGACGCCGACGGCGTGCCGACACGACGCGGCGAAATCTTCAGCTTCTTCCAGCACGGCGAGGGTTTGGCCGTCGTCGCCGCGCTGGAGGACGAAAGTTATCCCGCCGACGACCTCGTGCATCACTTGGCGAACCTGCGCAGCGGCTCGAAGTTCGACCTGCCGCTCGACTGCGCCTCCGAACGGCTTGCCGCCGTGTGTCGCGGCACCTACGGCTTCGTGAATCACCACGGCTATCTCGAAAACGGCCTGCCGGTCGATTATGGCGAAGGCGCGGCGGAGCTGCTCGATGCCATGCTGCATCCTGAGCAGCCTGGTGCTCAAGATTTGAAGGCTGGCATCGCCGAGGGCGACATCTCACGCGCCTATGTCGAGTGGCTGAGCCTGCTGCGTCACATCAGCCATGCGCCCGATCATCCGTGGAAGCGCTGGATAGCGCTCAAAGAAGCGGCGAAGGCCGTTTTGAAACACCACACCAAGACTCTCCGCCACTTTTTCCACCTCGACCTGCCGCCGCTGACCAACAAGCAGAAGCATGGCAAGACCCGGCATTATTTGATGGTGAAATAGATCATGACGTTTCCCGCACATTCACGCACGGCCATCATCGGCTCCGGCGCAGTGGGCTGCTACTATGGCGGCCGGTTGGCGCAGCATGGGAATGACGTGCATTTCTTGATGCGCACGGATTACGAGCACGTGAAACAGCACGGGCTGAAGATTCAGAGCCATCTCGGCGACTTCGATCTGCCGCAGGTGAACTGCCATCGCAGCACGGTGGAAATCGGGCCATGTGATCTGGTGATCATCGCGATGAAGGCGACGGCGAATGAGGCGTTGCTCGATTTGCTGCCACCGCTGTTGAAGGACGACACGATGATCCTGACGCTGCAAAACGGGCTCGGCAGCGATGATTTCCTGGCGCGTCACTTTGGTTCGGAGCGCGTGCTGGGCGGTTTGTGCTTCGTGTGCATCAACCGCATCGCACCCGGGGTGATTCATCACATCGCACAGGGCCAGATCGCGCTCGGCGAGCACAGCGGGGCGCCGCAGGCACGCACGAAAGCCCTGGCGGCGGAGTTTAGGCGGTGCGGCATCGATTGTGTCGTCGAATCGAGCCTCATCACGGCGCGTTGGAAGAAACTCGTTTGGAACATTCCTTTCAACGGCCTGTCCATCGCCGCCGGGAACAAAGATACGGCCGCAATTCTTGCTGATCCGGCGCTGGAGCAACGGGTACGCGATTTGATGCGCGAGATCATCGTCACCGCGGGCCAGCTCGGTCACGAGATCCCGCTGGGTTTGATTGACACCATGATCGAACGAACGCGCACGATGTCCGCCTACAAGCCGAGCAGCCTCATCGACTTCCTCGCAGGCAGCGAGGTCGAACTCGAAGCGAGCTGGGGCGAGCCGGTGCGGAGGGCGAACGCCGCTGGGATCGCGATGCCGAGGGTGGAGGAGCTGTATCAGCAGTTGAAGCAACGCATTGCCTCCAGATAGTGGTCCGCACAGTCCTCTGTGCGGTTTCACGAGCGTCACCCGACGTCCAAAGCCGCACAGGGGACTGTGCGGACTACTTTGCTCACGCCATGTCACTCACTGCTCTTCAAAACGCCCGCCCCGAAACGGCCATCGTGCTTGGTTCTGGTCTCGGAGGCGTGGCGGAGGCGTTTGGGGTCGAATGCGAGGTGCCGTATGCCGAGGTGCCCGGCTTGAGTGCTTCCACGGTGCCGGGGCATGCGGGGCGGTTTGTTTTGGCGCGTCATCACGACCGGCCGATCCTGATCGCGCAAGGTCGCCGACATTTGTATGAAGGTCTGAGCGCGGCGGAAGTCACGACGGGCATTCGATTCATGCACGGCCTCGGCGTGAAGCGGGTGGTGCTGACGAATGCGGCGGGGGCGATCGACGAGCACTTCCACGTTGGCGGTTTGATGCTCATCACGGATCACATCAACCTCCAGGGCACCACACCGCTGCTCGGCGGGCCGAACTTCCATGACATGAGCGAGGTCTATTCGCGAGCGTGGGCGGAAAAATTCCACGCGGCGGCGGTGGAGATCGGTTTGAAGCTGCACGCGGGCGTGTATGCCGCGTTGCTCGGACCGCAGTATGAAACGCCCGCCGAAATCCGCATGCTGCACAGGCTCGGTGCCGACGCCGTCGGCATGTCCACCGTTCCCGAGGCGATTCAAGCCCGCGCGCTCGGCATGGAAGTCGCCGGCATCTCCATGCTCACCAACTGGGCCGCCGGTCTGCGCCCGCAAACGCTGCATCACGCCGAAGTCGTCGAGGTTGGGAAGACCGCGAGCCTGTATCTGGCGCGGTTATTGAAGGCGGTGGTGTGATCATTTCACTTTCTCTGTAGCTGAAGAAGTCGAAGCAAAACGTAAACGACGGCACTCCATGCCGTGATGCCAAAGGCTGCTGCGAAGAAGATGGTCAGCCATTGCGGCAAGTAAGGGCCCAAAATCAGAGCTGGATAATGCAGCATGATCAGCACCAAGCCAAACCCACCAGGCTTGCATGAATCACCAAACTCGATGCCCGAGAACATCAGCAGCAACAAAACACTCTCGATCACGATCCCCGAGATGATGGCTTTCACTCGGAGACTCATCGCGGTAAGCCGTTTCAGGATTTTAGCTAGCAACACGCGCTCGCCTTTTCCTTCTCACAGGAATGGTCGCAGCAGGGGCTGAGCGGGACGCCGTCCATGGAGTCGGGGGCTTCCATGGCTGGATTCGGCTCCAGGGGGGCGAGGCCGAGTTCGCGGAGGAGTTTCATGTCCTCGTTGGCGCGCGGATTGGCGGCGGTGAGGAGTTTGTCGCCGTAGAAGATGGAATTCGCGCCGGCGAAGTAGGCGAGGGCCTGGGCTTCGCGGCTGAGATTGGTGCGGCCGGCGCTGAGGCGCACTTTGGCCTTCGGCACAGCGATGCGCGTGACGGCGATCATGCGGACGAACGAGAAGGCATCGACGACTTCGTTGTCGCCCATCGGTGTTCCTTTGATGGGCATCAATGCGTTAATCGGGATGCTTTCGGGCTGCGGATTGAAGTTGGAGATGACCTCCAGCATCTTCAGGCGGTCGTCGATGGTCTCGCCGAGGCCGAGGATGCCGCCGCAGCAGACGGACATGCCGGCGTCCTGCGCGTGACGGATGGTGCGCAGGCGGTCCTCGAAGGTGTGGGTGCTGACGATATTCGGGTAATGTTCCGGGGAGGTGTCCACGTTGTGGTTGTAGGCGGTGACGCCGGCTTGCTTGAGGTCGGCGGCCTCGTCCGCGCCGAGCTCTCCGAGGGTGACGCAGACTTCCATGCCGAGCTTGGAAACGTCGCGCACGATGTCGAGCACCTGGTCGAACTTCTGCGTGCCTTTGCGCACGCCTTTCCAGGCGGCACCCATGCAGAAGCGGGTTGAGCCGTTGGCGCGGGCGGCGAGGGCGCGCTCCATGACCTGCTCCTTCGGCATGAGCTTCTCCGCCTGCACGCCGGTGGTGTAGCGGGCGCTTTGAGCGCAGTAGCCGCAGTCTTCGCTGCAACCGCCGGTCTTGATGCTGAGCAGGGTGCAAAGCTGCACTTCGTTGCCGGTCCAATGCTCGTCATGCACGGCGCGGGCCTGCTTGAGGAGGTCGAAGAAGGGCTGGTGATAAATGCGGTGAAGCTCGGCGAAGGTCATGGGCGGAGATTGTTGGCGCAGAAACCGCAATTTGGCAATCCCGCGCCTCTGCGCCTGCGAAATGACGTTGGGGGCCGCAAGACAGGCCAAATCGAAGGCGATTTGCTTCCACCACCATGAACCGCCGCACTTTCTTCCACCAAACGTTCGCGCTCGCCGCGGTGTCTGCCCTGCCGAAACTCCGCGCTGCTAATGCGGCGCAGAAGAAGCTAAAAGTCGCCGTCGTGGCGCTGGGTCGCGGCATGGGGCATGTGCAGGCGCTGCTGAAGCTGCCGAACGTGGAGATCGCGTATCTGGCCGAGGTGGACCCGAAACGCCTCGAAAGCGGCCTGAAGGTGGTCAATGACACGCAGAAGGTGTCCTGCGTGGGCGTGAAGGATTTCCGCACCATCCTCGATGACAAGACGCTGGATGCCGTCTTCATCGCCACACCGAATTTCTGGCACACACCAGCCGCGCTGCTGTGCATGCAGGCCGGGAAGCATGTGTATGTCGAAAAACCCGGCAGCCAGAACGCGCATGAGGCGGAGATGATCGTGGCCGCATCGAAGAAATACGACCGCCTGGTGCAGATGGGCAACCAGCGCCGCACGTGGATGAAGGACGCCATCGCCGCGCTGCATGACGGAGCGATCGGCACGGTGCGTTTTGGGCGCGCTTTCTATTACAACACACGCAAAAGCGTCGCGGTGAATGAAAAGCCCGCTCCGGCCGATCTCGACTTCAATTTATGGCAGGGACCGGTGCCGGATGATGCGAAGCATGACATCAAAGGCATCGCGCACTACGACTGGCATTGGTTCTGGCACTGGGGCAACGGCGAGCTCGGCAACAACGGCATCCACTCGCTCGACATTCTGCGCTGGGGCCTCAAAGGCGAGTATCCGCTGCGCGTGACCTACAACGGCGGGCGCTACTTTTACGACGATGCACAAGAAACGCCGGACACCGGCACGGCGGTCTATGATTTCGGCCATGCGGGCTGCGAGTGGGTGCAGAGCAGCTCCCATCCACGTGCGGCGGAAAAGCCGCTCGGTGAAGTGATGTTTTACGGCGACAAAGGCACCATGGCCATCGCCCGTGACTCATGGACGAACTACGACCTGAAAGGGGTCGAAATGAGCAAAGGCAAAGGTGCTGGTGGCGGCGATCCCGCGCACATCGGCAACTTCCTCGATGCGATCCGAGGCGAGGCGAAACTGAACAGCCCCATCGAAGAAGGTCAGAAGAGCACGATGATGTGCCACCTGGGCAACATGGCCTACCGCACGAACACGGTGGTGAAATGCGATCCCAAGACCGGCAAGATCCTCGACAACGCCGAGGCGATGAAGCTCTGGGGCCGCGAGGGCTATCGCAAGGGCTGGGAAGTGAAGATCTGACGTATGTCGGGCACTCCTGCCCGACGCTCAGCGCATTCTCTGCGCTCCACCGCACCAAACTGACGGACAGCAGTGTCCGTCCTACTACTTCACGCGCTCTTTGAGGATTTCGCGGAAAGGTTTGCCGTCGAGACTCAAATCCGCCAGCACGGCGCGACCTTCGAGCACGCGCACCTCGGCAATGATGCCTTTCGTGCCGCGGATGTTCTCGGCGAACCATTTGTCGGCCTCGGGGGCGAGCTTTTCGTTGATGTAGAAGCGGTCGAAGGGCCACTGGAGGGTGGCTTCTTTGTTGTAGATCCAGCGTGCGCGCACGCGCATCCAGGTGCCAGTCGTGGGCGGTGTGGTCGAGAGGCCGGTGATCGTGGAGAGGCCGTCCGCTCCCGGCGTGAGAGTGACGTAAACCTGCGCGCCTTGATGAATCTTTACATCATCCGGCACCGTGACCTTGCTCTGCTCCGGACGCACGGCGAGGAAACGGCCGCGCAGCGGGTCGTAGGGGTCGGGCGCGGCGCATTTGAGCTTGATGAGCGTGCCATGGGCGAGCGTCTGCTCGTGCGTCCAGATTTGTGCGAGCGGCAAGGCCCACTGCGCGAGCGCGGCGAGGGCGAAGATGATGAAGGAAAGCGTTTTCATGCGGAAGGAAGCGCGGGCTGGCGATGACGGCGGCTCATGAGGAGATTGAAGGCCAGGAAGGCGACACCGACGATGATGAAGCCGATGCCTTTGGCGAGGAGGGAGAAATGACTGTCCGCCATGCGCAGGATGATGAGCACGGAGAGCAGCAGCGCGCCAAAACGTGGCGCGCCGCGCCTGCCGCTGAAGTCGAGCAAGATGAGCGTGAGGCCGATGGCGGCGAGATGCAGCGTGAACACCCAGGACAGCAGCCGCTCGAAGGGAAACGCCAGCAGCGGCAGCAGCGAGATGGAGGCGATGGACAGCACGGCCCACCGGCGTCTTTTCAGTGCCAGCAGCACAAACACCGCGAGCACGGCCAGCAGGCCCCAGCACCACGGCAGATGCAGCGCGTGCTTCATGCCCCCGGTCAGTTCATCGCTGATGTCACGGAACGTCGCGGCCAGTCCATAGCCGAAGAGCCAGAGAGATCCGAGCACGACCTGCGGTTTGCGACATGTGGGCTCTTCAAAGGCAGCCTGATTGAGCGGGAAGAGCGCGAATGCGGCGGCAGTCAGTGTCCAAAGCCACATCGCGGTCTCAAATTGGAAATTGAGGAAGCGGGCGGATTTCTCACACACAAAAACGGCCGCGCTGCACAGACCGAAAATGGCGCTGATCGTCATCACCCACCGCACGGAAACTGACAGCGCCTGCTTCGGCGGCCAGCCGGGCCAGAAGGGTAGCAGGCCAAGCAGCAGCGCCGGATAAAGCAGCGGGCTGTCGTGCCACAGATTGCCATGCTCGATCTGGTTCACGCTCCACACCGCGATGGCGATGAGATAAAAAATCGCCACGGCATGCGAGCGCATCACCCAGACCAGCGGCAGGCTCAAAAGCATCCACCAGAAGAGGAAGTCCGGCCATTCACCGCCCAGATTGTAGATTTGCGAGACAATCGCGATGCATGCGCCTGTGGCGAGAGCCTGGAGCAGCGCCGTCGTCTCGCGCACCCAGGCCGCGGCGGCATCGCCACGCTGCAACACCCGAAAACTGGCGATCTGTGTCATCAGTAGCGGCAGGAAGGCGAACAGCAGCCGCACGGGCCGCGAAAAGTCATCCCAGTTGTAGCCGATCACCGCGATCAAACCCGCGCCGATGAGCAGCGCGCCGAGTGATCCCATGATGATCTGCGCGATTCCCGGCTGTGAATCCGCCGCCTCCTGCTGCGCCGTGTGCCTTTCACGCAACGTGCGCGCCGCGTCGGTGGTAAGAAGGCCGTCACGCTCCCACTGCGGGAGTTGTTCGAGGAGCCAGCGGTGGTGCGAATTCATGGTGGTAGAAGAATGAGTGCGCCAAGTTTGAGGGAGACGGCATCGAGTGGCGAATTGATATCCTCGATGGGTGGATTGAGGAAGTTGATCCACGCGGCGCACATGGGGCCATTTCGTCAGAACGGCTGCAGCATGGCAAGAAGAAAGGCGGAGGGGGTGCCTCCGCCTTGGAAATAATCAAAGATCACGCACAGAGGATCGCCTTCGGCTCGCTTCGCGAGGTGCGGACCACTTTGGCCGGCTCACTTCGCCTCAGGCTTGATCTTGCCTTTGTCTTCGAGCGTGTGCTTGAACTTCTCGGTCTTCGGGGTCACGACAGCGCGGACATAGCCTTGCTCGGGATTGCGGGCCTGGAAGTTCTGGTGGTAGTCCTCGGCGGGGTAGAATTTCTTCAGCGGGGCGATCTCGGTGGCGATGGGGTCTTTCCACTTCTTCTGCGCCTCGGCCTTCGAAGCTTCGGCGATCTTCTTCTGCTCTTCGCTGGTGTAGAAGATGGCGGAGCGGTACTGCGTGCCGTAGTCGTTGCCCTGATAGGGCGTGCCTTTGGGCAGGAGCTTGCCATGCTTGACCATTTCTTCCTTGGTCACGCTGGTGGGATCGTGCGCGTCCCAGAAGAGCTCGATGATCTCTTTGTAAGTGGTGACGGCGGGGTCGAACTCGATCTGGATGACCTCGGCGTGGCCGGTTTCACCGGTGCAGATGTCTTCATAAGTTGGGTTTTCCGTTTTGCCGCCGGCGTAGCCGCTGACGACTTTCTTGACGCCTTTGACGAGGAGGTATTGCGCCTCGACGCACCAGAAGCAGCCGCCGCCGATGACGGCGATCTCAGTTTTGGCGGCAGGGGCGTCAGCAGCTTGGGTGGTGAGGGAGGCCATGAGGGCGAGCAGCAGGGTGGTGAGGATTTTCATGACGTGGATACGAACGAATAGGGCGGTGGAGTCAATCATCCGTTGTTTGAGACGTGAAACTTTCGACGGAATTCCCGGAAACCGGTGATGAATGGCCGAAAGAGAGAAAAAGTAGCAAAAAGGCAGAGTCCTGATGCAGCTCGTCTTTTTTCATCTCTTTTCTCTCTTTCGGCCAACTGTATTCTGATCTCATGGATGAAATCTCGACTCTCTGCGCCCGTGTGGGTGAAACAAAGCTGCGGGCGATGGTGACGGCGTTTTACCGGCGGGTGCGGGAGGATGACCTGATCGGCACGATGTATCCGCCAGACGATTGGGCGGGCGCGGAGAAGCGGCTGGCGGATTTCATCGTGTATCGCTTCGGCGGGCCGCAGACCTACATCGAGGAGCGCGGACATCCACGTTTGAGAGGACGACACATGCCTTTCTCTATCGGTGAAGCGGAGAGGGACCGCTGGCTAATGCTGATGGGCGAGGCGATGCAGGAGGTCGAGCTGCCTGAGGATGCGGCACCAGTGATCGCTGAGTTCTTCACTCAGGTGGCGGACATGATGCGGAACCGCCCAGGGTGAATCGCCGCTTGTCAGGCGGTGATGCCACAGGAAGGTGTGAGAATGAAACAAAAATGGCTTCTCACCTTGGGCGCGGCAGCCCTGTTGCCGGCATGTGTAATTCTGGATGTGACGCAGCTCAGCAACGAGCCGGTGGATTTCGTGGCGGATGTGAAGCCCGTTTTGGAGTCACGCTGCCTGGAGTGCCATCACAGCCGTTATGTTTTCGCCGGACTGAACCTCGAAACGAAAAAGCTGGCGATGAAAGGCGGGCGCAGCGGACCGGTGATCGTGCCTGAAGCGCCGCACCAAAGCCTGCTCTACAAAGTGCTGCTGCTCGGGCATGAGAACCCGGTGGCGATGCCGCCAACGCCGGAACGACTGGAGCGCGAGCAGGAACAGATCATCCACGACTGGATCAAGCAAGGCGCGCCATGGCCGGAGGGCGTGCGTCTGGTGCCGCCGCAGGATTGGACAAAATCTCGCTCATAACACCGCATGGACAAAGCCCCCGTTCTGCTTCTGGCCCCGCTGCCGGAATTTCTGCTACAGCCGCTGCTCGCAGCCTATGAATGCCATGATTACTTTCATGCGAAGGACAAGGACGCGTTGCTGGCCGGGGTGGGTGCGCAAATTCGCGGCATTGTGATGGCGGGCGGCAGTGTCTCACCCGTGGCTTTGCTGGAGCGGCTGCCGAATCTGCAAATCATCAGCGTGTTTGGCGTGGGTTATGACGGTGTGCCGGTGGACTGGTGCCGCGCGCATGGCGTGCGTGTGACGAACACGCCGGACGTGCTCACAGAGGACGTGGCGGACACGGCGAGCGCGCTGGTTTTGATGACAAGCCGGAACTTGATCATGGCGAACCGGTTTCTGCAGGCGGGTGCATGGCTGAAAGGGCCGTTTCCACTGGCGCATGCCGTTCGTGGGAAGCTGGCGGGCATCGTGGGCCTCGGGCGCATCGGCAAGGCGATCGCGCACCGGCTCGAAGCGCACGGGATGCGCGTGGCGTATCACGGACGCGCGCGGCAGGACGTGACATGGGATTATTTTGATTCCCTCCTCGAACTGGCCAAGGCGGCTGACTTTCTGATCGTGGCCTGTCCGGGCGGAGCGGCGACGAGGCATCTCGTCAACGTGGACGTTCTGGCAGCGCTGGGCGCCAAGGGCACGCTGATCAACATCGCACGTGGTTCCGTAGTCGATGAAGCGGCGCTGATCGCGGCTCTGCAAAGCGGCATGATTCGCGGCGCGGGGCTGGATGTGTTTGAAAACGAGCCGCAGGTGCCGCAGGCGCTCATGGACTGCGAAAACGCGGTGCTGCTCCCGCATCTCGGCAGCGGCACGCACGAGACACGACGCGCGATGGCGGCGCTCGTGGTGGACAATCTGGCCGCGCATTTCGGCGGGAAAGCCCTGCTGACGCCGGTTTGTTAAGATCACGCGCTCATGGCCGAAAGGCTGCTTGCCCTTCATCGCGGAACCATTACTACAATCGCATGTTCAAACTCATCCTCGGAGCGTTTCTGACCGCCGTCGCCGTTTTCGCCTGGGAGGCGATTTCTTGGACGGTGCTGGGTTGGCATGAGAACGGATACCGGTCGTTTAGCGACGAATCGGCGGTCGCCGAAGTGATCAAGGCCAACGTGACCTCCGGCCACGGCATCTACGTGCTACCCGCGATGGACGAGCCGCCCAAAGTCGCCACGGCCGAGGAAAAGAAGGCGTTCGAGGAGAAACAAACAAAGGCGCTGGAGAAAGG
Organism: Prosthecobacter sp.; assembly: GCF_044236155.1. GTDB lineage: Bacteria > Verrucomicrobiota > Verrucomicrobiia > Verrucomicrobiales > Verrucomicrobiaceae > Prosthecobacter. The sequence goes on along the minus strand of NZ_JBIIHA010000012.1, from coordinate 32,722 downwards.
CCCCTATGTTTATGCGATCATTCGTCCGGGCAAAGGCGAGATCACGATGGGAACGAACATGATTTTGAGCTTCATCCGGAGTTTGATCTGCGCCTTTTTGATCGCCGCGCTGCTGAACCAAGTGGCGTTGTTTTATCCGGCCCGCATCGCGTTCGTGGCGGCTGCGGGACTGTTCGCGGGCCTGACGTGCGACCTGCCGATGTGGATCTGGATGGAGAATCCCGGGCGTGATACCATCGTGAACATCGCCGATCATCTGATCACCTGGGTCATCGGCGGCGCGGTGCTGGGACTGTTCGTGGGCCGCGAGCCGGTGCTTGATCGCCACGGGCACGATCATTGAATCCAAAGGTCATCCATTCGTGATTCCAGCCGTCTTCAAAACGGCGGCAGCGACTTGCTCGGGTGCGATCTTTGTCATGCACTCGTAGTGTCCGAAGGGGCATTCGCGCTCGAAGCACGGACTGCACGGTACTTTGTGTTGAATCACCGTGTGGCGGTCGCCGAGCGGACCGGTTTCTATCGGGCACGTCGAACCGAAGATGCTCACGGTCGGAATGCCGAGCGCGGCGGCCAGGTGCATGGTGCCGGTGTCGTTCGTGAGCAAGAGCTGGCATTGGCGCAGCTTTGCGATGAGCTCGGAGAGGCGTGTTTTGCCGACGAAGTTCTCATGCGGTGCCTGCAGCATCCCGGAAAGCTTCTCCCCCATCTCCTTCTCCCCAGGCGCGCCGAACAACTCCCAGCGGAACTGCGCATGCCGTGCGGAGATTTGATTCACAACCTCGGCGAAGCGCTCCAGCGGCCAGTGTTTGGCAGGGCCGTATTCCGCGCCAGCGCAGACACCGACGCGGATCGTGCCATCTGTCGATGCGGGCGGCGAACCGGCGTCCCACAGGCCGGGCTGATCGACATCCGCGCCGATTTCCTTCGCGATGTGCAGGTAGCGATGCGCATGGTGCTGCTTCGCGCCGCCCGTTGCCGGTTCCCGGATGATCTGGTTGAGCAGCTTCACCCGGAAGGAGCCTTTGTAGCCCACGCGGCGCGGAATGCCCGCAAGCCAGATTTCCAGCGTGCTGCGGGTGGAGTTGGTGCAAAGCACGGCGGCATCAAAGTGCATGCCCGAGGCCTTGATGCGGCGTGCGACGGCGAACCAGCCTTCCTTCGCCGGTTTGGCGATGTAGCGTGAGACCTCGGGCATCGAAAGCCAGAGTTCCTCGAGCTTGTCCGGCCCCAGAACGGTGATCTTCATGTCCGGACGACCGCGTTTGATCGCACGCACCATGGGGAAGGCCATGCAGGCGTCACCAAGCCAGTTCGGGCTGCGGATGAGCAGCTCAAACGGCTGCAAACGGCTCATGTCATAGCCTTGCGGGAAGGCAGCGCCACGACGGTAACTGGAGTTCGTGAGCAGGAAGTAAGGGTTCGGCAGTTTCCAGCGGTTGTGAACCCAGAACCAGCATTCCGGCTGCTCACGGACGAGCCGCTCCACCGCGACATTGATCGCGACGGTCAGGCTCTCCGCGGACGAGTCTGTCGATTTTACTTCTGGCGCGCAGACGAGCCGCCAGCGGGCGGGGCCGTCATTGTAAACCATCATGGGCAGCACCGCGGCATCCGTGCGCATCGCCATAAGCGCGGCGATGGTGGTGGTCGAGGCCAGCCGGTCAAAAAAGGGACACCATAGTCCTTGATAACCCGCGTGTTGATCCACGAGCACGCCGATCTGGCCGGCCTCACGCATGAATTTCATCGGGGCGTTGAAGCCCTCCTGCCGGTCGAACAAGGTGTAGCCTAGCTTCTCACGACGGCGCAGCACCAGCGAGTTGAGCCACGGGTTGCGCAGCGCCTGGTAGATGGCGCCGGCCTTGTGGCCGCGCACATACATGGACGGCACCTGGGTCAGGATCTCCCAGCAGCTCGCATGCAGCACCAAGTTCAGGATGGGTCGCTTCCCGTCATCGAAAGCCGCCTGAGCTCTTTCGGTTCCTTCGGAACGCACATGCCGGCAGATCTCGGCCTCGTTCATGAGCGGTAGCTTGAATCCGCACAGCAAGTTGGCGAAGAGGCTTTTGAAATGCTCGCGAGCGATGCGACGGCGCTCAGGCTCGCTTTTCTCCCGGCCAAAGGCGATGCGCAAGTTGTTCAGAGCGAGCTTGCGATACTTGCCTGCGACGAAATAGGCCACCGTGCCGAGAAAACGCCCGATCCACCAGATGGCGGTCAATGGCAGCAGCTTCAAGACACCTTCCACGCACCGGATCAGCGCATAGACCAGCCACTGTCCGGCGCGTGTGAGAAAACTTGGGGATTTCGCAGCGCTGCCCATGATTTTTCTATGCCGCAGCGCCTCCGCCAGCGCAACCGTTCGTGCGAGATCGTCTTTGAGCTCAGCGTTTCGGCTCACATGAGACTAGTTGCCATTTTCTTCCTGACGGCATCGTGCCTTTGCGCCGCGGCATCGAAGCCGAACTTCGTGTTCATCATCGCGGATGACCTCGGCTGGGCAGATTTGGCCTTTCACGGCGGCAAAGCGCCGACACCACATCTCGACAAGCTCGCTGCCGAAGGCGTGGAGCTCACGCATCACTACGTCGCACCCGTGTGCAGTCCGACGCGGACCGGATTGATGACCGGACGCTGCTGGAGCCGTTTCGGCGTCACGACGCCCCAAAATGCCCGCGCCCTGCCCTGGGACACCATCACGCTGCCGCGTGCGCTGAAGACCATGGGCTACGACACCTGCATCACCGGCAAATGGCACCTCGGCTCGAAATCCGAATGGGGACCGAATCATTTTGGCTTCGACCACAGCTACGGTTCGCTCGCCGGCGGCGTCGGACCTTATGACCACCATTACAAGAAGGGCGAATTCTCCGAGACTTGGCACCGGAACGAAAAGCTCCTCACTGAAACCGGCCATGTGACCGATTTGATCGCCAAGGAGGCCTGCGAGTGGCTTTCCCAGCGCACGTACGCGCCGTTCTTTCTCTACGTTCCCTTCACCGCCGTGCATCTGCCGGTCAAGGAACCTGCGGAGTGGCTGGCAAAGGTTCCCGAAGGCATCATCGGCGAAGTGGCGCGTCACTACGCCGCCTGCATCATGCACTTGGATGATTCGGTCGGAAAAATCATCTCCACCCTCGAAAAAACCGGACGCCGGGAGAACACGCTGCTCGTCTTCACCAGCGACAACGGCGGCAGCACGGCGGAGAACAACGGGCAGACCTATCCACCTGACGAATACCCCGACGGACCGCTCCCTGGCAGCAACAAGCCGCTCCGTGGCGAGAAAGGAAGCGTTTATGAGGGTGGCACGCGTGTGCCATGCATCGCTAGCTGGCCCGGAAAACTGAAAGCGGGCCAGCACGCCGCTCCGGTGCAGATCATCGACTGGATGCCGACGTTTTGTGCTTTGGCAGGCTTTAAGCCGGAGAAGGATCTGAAATGGGACGGCTTCAATCTCTGGCCGCAGCTTGCGGAAGGAGCGCCCCCGTTGACGCGGACGATTTACACCGTGGCACCCGGTTTTAAATCACGCTCGTTACGCTGCGATCCATGGAAACTCGTGGTGCATGCTACCGGCCAAAAAACGAAGTGCGAACTCTACAACATCGTCGCCGATCCAAACGAGACCCGTGATCTCGCCGAACAGAATCCGGATGCACTCGCCGCCATGAAAGAACGTCTCGATGACGTGTCCCGTGCGGACAACGACGCGGTGGCCAAGGATTGAGAGCCCGCCGCCAACAAAAAACGGGCGGCGCATGCGCGCCGCCCGTCGGTGAAACGTGAATGTTTTGAATCGGCCTATTTCTCCACCCAGCGCACCGCTTCCATGAGCAGTTCGCGTGCGGAGGCGAGACCGAGCTTCTGGCGGATGTTCGCCTTGTGAGCATCGACGGTCTTGGCGCTGAGGCTGAGCTTTTCAGCGATGCTGTGGGAATCGAAGCCGCGTCCGACCATTTCGAAGATCTCGAGCTGGCGGTCGCTGAGCATGCGGGCGGGCTCACCACGGGAGCCGCCACGCGGACCACCGCCGGAGACGATGCTGCCGAGCAGGGAAGCGCTGAAGAAGAAGGAACCTTGGGCGACTTGGCGCAGACCCTGAAGCACGCGTGTGCTGGGCTCGCCCTTCATCACATAGCCCATGGCACCAGCACGCAGGCAGCGTTCGGCATAGACATTCTCGTCGTGCATTGAGTAAACGAGGATCTGCATCTCAGGATGGCTGGCCTTGAGCTTTTTGATGAGATCCACGCCGCTACGGTCCTTGAGTGTGATGTCGAGCACCACGACCTCGGGCTTCAGTTTGGCGATTTGTTGCAGCGCCGTGTTGGCGTCTTCCGCGCTGCCGATGACCTGCATGTCCTCCTGCTGGTCGATCAGTTTCTTAAGCCCTTCGATAACGATGGGATGGTCGTCTAGAATATAGATTTTGCTTTTCACAGTGAAGCTAGCAGACTCATTTTGAAAGTAATGTCAAGCCGACGTTCTTAAGAACGACCGACGTCCCCGAGCTACCTCATTCTGTTTCAGGGCGGGAGCGGATAAAAACTTCCCCAAGATCGTTTCGGGACCGTCGTGAAGTACTGGAACACCCTGTCTGCCATGAAACGTCTCATCCACTCCGACACTGTCGTCCCCGGCTTTCAAATCGCCCCCATGATCGATGTCGTCTTCGTCATCATGCTTTTCTTCATGGTGATGGTAGGCACCGTGAAGATAGAGCACGAATTGAATACGAAACTGCCCGGTCCGCATGACCCCCGGCTAAAAACTCCCTTTCCCGATGCCGAGATCACCATCGGCATTCTTGAAGACGGCACCGTCACCCTGAATGAAGAAGCATTCGACTCGCCCCGTGAAAAAACGCTGCCGTCGCTCACAGCCACGCTGCGCCGTCTGGCCGAATCCTCGGCGCGTCAGCAGCAGACAGTTCTCGCCACTGTTCAAGCGGAGGAACAAGCCACCTACGAACGCGTGATTGACGTGCTCAACTCACTCCATCAGGCACAGATTCAAAACGTCACCTTCACCGTCGGCACGCAGCCGCTTTGAACCGAGCACGACAGGCTTCCACAGCAAGGCGCGTTTTGTGCGCATGCCGCGCCATCTTCTACTCCTGCTATTCGCGTCCTCCGCCTTCGCCCAGATGGCCAACCGCCCTCCTGCGCCGCTGTGGCTGCAAGATGAGATGAACGAGCAGGTCACTTACACAAAGGAAGTCCAGCATCAGGGCAAGTTGCTAAAGGCCGTGCTTTTAACCGCATGCAACGCACCGCATGAGATTCTTGTGGATGGCAAAGTCATCGCCAAAAAAGGTCTGGCTGAGGACGCCGCCACCGGCACGGATCTCACGAGGCAACTCGGCGACGGCAAAACGCATCAAATCGGCATTCGTGTGCTAGGTAAGGCGCTGACCGCCGCGCTGCTCGAACTCAACGGCGACCTTGCCGCCGTGCGCTGGATCGTCACCGATGACTCGTGGAAAAACGCGCACGTCATCGGCTCCACCGATGCTGATCCTGCAAAGAACCCCTTCGACCTGAAGAAGACCTTCGACGCCTACAACTCCTGGCAGCTCGCCAAGCCCGGCGCGCAGAACCAGGCGACCGATCCGTCCACACTCACCTTGCTGCCCGGCTTCAAGGCGGAACTCATCCGCTCCGCGCAGCCCGGCGAGGATTCGTGGGTGTCGATGGCCTTCGATCCACAAGGGCGCATCACGCTGGGCAAAGAAAAGAAGGGCCTGCTGCGCCTCACAATCAGCGGCAGCGGCGATCAGAAGGTCGAAACCATCGACGACGAGCTGCTGGAGTGCCGCGGGCTGCTCTACGCGCACGGTTCCCTTTTCGCGAACGCCAACAACACCAAGGCGCTCTTCCGCCTCACCGACAAAGACGGCGACGGCATCTTTGATGAACGCAAAGAACTCATGCGCACCGAAGGTGGCGTCGGCCACGGCCGCAATCACATCAAACTCGGTCCCGATGGCGACATCTACGTCGCGCATGGCAACAACGTCCTCCTGCCGAAGAACATCGATCCCGACTCGCCGCTGAGAAACTACGCCAACGACCAGCTCATCCCGAATCCTTGGGACAGCAGCATGTTCGACGGCAACGTCGAGCTCCCCGCCGGCCACATCCTGCGTGTGAAGCCGGACGGGTCAAAAATCACGCTCCCGGCCGGCGGCCTGCGCAATCCGCTCGACATCGCGTTCAACCAGGAAAACGAATTGTTTACCTTCGACGCCGACATGGAGCGCGACGTCGGCACGCCATGGTACATGCCCACCCGCGTGCTGCATGTCGTTGCCGGAGCCGATTTCGGCTGGCGTCGCGGCACCGGTCGTTATCCCGCGTGGTATGCCGACACGCTGCCGAGCGTGATCGACATCGGGCTGTCCTCGCCGACGGGGATTTACTTCGGCTATGGCGCGGAGTTCCCGAAAAGGTATCGTGAGGCGCTCTACATCCTGGACTGGAGCTACGGACGCATCATCGCGGTGCATTTGAAGAATACCGGAGTCACTTACGCGGCCACGCAGGAGGATTTTGTGACGGGGAGACCTCTCAACGTCACGGACGGCTGCATCGGCCCCGATGGCGCGATGTGGTTCATCACGGGTGGTCGCGGGACGCAGAGCGGCTTGTATCGTGTCACAGCCACATTGCCCGGAGAGTCAGCAGTCCCTGTCGAATCCAAGACGTCTGATAAACGCTTTGTAGAGCATCAAAAGCGTCTCGCGCTCGAAAGCCGCCCTGTGCCCGAATGGCGCATGAAGGCCCTCCAATCCGGCCACATGCACGAGCTGCTCGCACTTGCCCGCGTTGGCGAAAAAGCCGATTTGGAGCCGATTCTCTCCGCAGTGATTAAATCCGCACCGAAACCAACGCTCGATGCCCTCCGTGTCATCGCCGTCGCGATTTCACGTCACGGCGAACCTGCTCAAAAAGACAAGCTGCATGCCTGGGCTGCTTATCCAGCCCACGACACCTTCCTCAACCGCGAACTCTGTCGCCTGCTCGTCTATCTCAAATCACCAACGGTCATCGAGAAGACGATGCCATTGCTCAAAGCGGCCACGACGTCGGAAGATCTGCTGTTTTACCCGTTCATGCTGCGCTACTTGAAGGACGGCTGGACGCTGGAGCAGCGGAAGGTCGTGTTCGAGGCGCTGAACAAGGCGGAGAAGATGAATGGTGCCTCGACCTTCTTCAAAGCGATCGCGGACACGCGCAGCGAGCTGGCGGCAGCGTTGAAGCCGGAGGAGGCGGTGAAACTCGCCGCGCTGATCAATCCGCCGAAGCCCGTGGCGCTCTCGCCGCATGCGCTGCCGGGCCACACGTTCAAAAACTGGAAGCTGGAGGACCTGGAGCCGCTGCTGGCGAAGATGGACGCGAAGACGCGCAATCGAGACAGCGCCAAGGACGCGTTGATCCGCACGCAATGCGTGTTCTGCCATCGCGTGAGCAACGATCCATCGCTGCCAGCGGGCGTCTTCGGGCCGGACCTCACGCAGGTGTCGGCACGGTTTGGCCGGAAGGACCTGCTCGATCACATTTTGAATCCCTCGAAGTTCATCGATGAGAAGTTCCGCCTCGTGACGGTGAAGACGAGCGACGGGAAGACGATCAGCGGCAGCCTGGAGAGCGAAGACGACGAGCGTGTGGTGCTGAAGCCGAATCCGCTCGCGCCGGAGACGAACGAGATCGCGAAGGCGATGATCAAGGAGCGCACGATCTCCGAAACCTCGCCGATGCCCTCCGGTTTGCTCAATGCGCTGAAGGCGGAGCAGATTCTCGATCTGCTGGCATGGTTCGAGACGATGAAATGAGCCTGGCGGCGGCCTGCTGGCATTTTTTCATTGTGGTCTGAAGGCTTGCACGCTTAAATATGCGCCATGTTCGCCGCCGCACGCTGGTTGATGGTGCTGGGCCTGATGGTTTCCATCGGGCTGCACACCGTCGTCATCCAGTCCGCCGCATGGGCCGGTATGTTGGTTTCCTACAGCATGCAAAGCGGTTCCGTCGTCCAGGCGGTGAGCGAGACCTTCGACGGCGAGCATCCATGCGCGCTGTGCAAACTTGCCCAGCAAGAGGCTGAAAAAGAATCCACCAGCGGCCAGCAGGCGCCAAAAGCCGATGGCAAGATCAAGCTGCACCTCATCGCGCAGATCATGCCCGCCATCGTCATCAGCGCTCCGCCGCCGATCGCCTTCACCACCGCCGCCGAAGCGCGGCTTTGTGTTTTGCATCACACGCCGGACACGCCGCCGCCCCGGCGACTGACGGCCTGAGTCACGAATACACGACCGCACTCCTGTGGTCGTGATTGATATCGCGCACGGGCCGCATCCTCCATCGACGGCAGCATCATGCGCAGGCAGACGGGCCTGCATGCATTCCACGCATGACTGCCGTGGAGGCTCTTTCTGGAGAGCAGAGTTCGAGGCGAAAGCCTCGTTTCTTCAGACGCCTCCGTCCGGCCGTTTTCCGGGCGGGGGCGACAAATTTCCGATCCACGCATCACCCGCATGGATTTGAACCGCAAACACCACACCCGACACACCACACCGATGAAAAAATCAGCACTCACCCTCCTGTTCGTCGCCGCCAGCCTCGGCGCTGCTACTGCCGATGACACTGTCAAAGAGGCGATGAAAAAGTACTTCAAGCCCGAGGGCGCTCTCGCCAAGAAGGCCGGCACCAAGGGCGGTGCCACCGCCGATGAGCTCGCCGAACTGCTCAAATGCTATGAAGCCCTGGCCAAAGCCAAGCCCTCCAAGGGTGATGACGCTTCCTGGGCGGCGAAAACCGGTGCCTTGATCGAAGGCGTGAAGAAAGCTCAAAAGGACCCCGCGGATGTGGGTGATCTAAAGAAGGCCACCAACTGCAAGACCTGCCACGACGTCCACAAGGGCAAATAACATCTCCCACGCATCTCCGGCGGCTCTGCGCACGCATGCCAGGCCGCCGGAGCTCTCTGTTTCATGTTCCGCCAGCTCGCACGCTCTCTGCTTGTCGCCGCCCTGATGTTCTCCATCGGGCTGCACTGGGTCGTGCTGCAGTCCGCCGCGTGGGCGGGCATGATTGTCAGTTATTCCGTTCGTGAAGGCTCACTGGTCACTGGCTTGAGCCAGACCTTCGATGCGGAGCATCCCTGTGCGCTCTGCGACGCGGTGGCGTTCGGGATGAAGCAGGAAAAAAAAGATTCACGGCAGAAGCAGGAGCCGCAAAAGAAGCTCCTGCTGGCGATTGTCATTCTCGAGCGGCCGTTCATCGCCGTTCCACCTTCACAAAATTCTAAGGTGGAGATGATGAAGATGTTCGCGCCTGAGCGCGATTTGCGCCCACCCTTCCCGCCGCCACGACGCGGCGTCGCGTAAAAACCCATCTTCTCGTTGGTTGAGGCACCCCCGGACGCATCGCGCGTCCATGCGCAGTCTGGCACCTCGATGCCGGTGCGTCCGGCGTGTGTGCCCTTGAACCCGGGAATCCTCCCCAGGGAGACACCGCCATGCGACCCGGGACCGGTCATGCGGTGTTCCACGTCCGTGTCCCGTCTCTTTTCCTCTTTTTTCCCTCGCTATGAAGTTTGTCTTTTCCGCGTGCCTCCGGACACCTCTCCTGGCCGCGCTCACCACCTGTTCTCTGCTCACGATCAACGCCGCCGCGCAAAGCCCGGCATCAAAACCCAAAGTCACGCCCAAACCCGCAGACGCTACCAAACCGGCTTCTGGTGACGAAAAAGTCTTGCCGGAGGTGATCATCACCGCTGAGCCGGACCGTTACACCACGCCCTACGCCAACAAGACCACGCGTTCTGAAATCCCGTTGCGGCAGTACCCGCAATCGGCGCAGGTCATCACCCGCACGCTGATGGATCACCAGCTCGTGCAGCATCCCGGTGATGTGGTGAAAAACTTCAGCGGTGTGGTGGGCAATGACTGGCGTGAGATGAACAACACCCAATTCATTATCCGTGGCTTCAACTCCGCCCCTTACCAGGACAACTTCCAGCTCTACTATCCCGGTCCGGCCAGCGAGACACTGATCAACACGGAGCGCGTGGACGTTATCAAGGGCCCCACGGGCACCGTGTTTGGCGGATCAGCGGGCGGGCCGCTCGGCGGGCTGCTGAACTACGTCTCAAAACGCCCGGAGAAGGAGGCCAGCTACATGATGGGCATGAACGCCGGAAGCTGGGGTGCCTACGGCAATGTCTGGGACATCAACCAGCCGCTGGACCGCGAAGGACGCGTGCTCTTCCGCATCACAGGAGACGTGCGCGAGATACGCGATGTGAATCCTTTCATCAACGGGCATCTGACCAGCTTTTTCCCCACGCTGGCCATCTCGCTGAGCGATGACACCACATTGACTCTGCGCGGACGCTACTCCGACCGCTCGCAGACGGATTACAGCGGCCTGCCGGCCGCGGGCACGGTGAATCCCGCCACCTTCAACTTTGACCGCTACACGATCTTCCGCGGTGAAGGTCAGCCAGCCGCCTCCTCGAAGACCCGCAGCCTCAACGCGGAGCTGAAGCACAACTTCAACAGCGACTGGAACTTCATCCTTGAGGCCAACTACATCGACCTGAATTTTGACCAGTACTCGGTCTTCCCCAGCCTGTTCTTCGCGCCGGTGGGAACGCTCTACACGGTCGATTCCGGCACGCTGCTGCAGAACATGCACTCTTTCGCCTTCAATGCGCGAGTGAACGGCAAGTTTGAGACCAGCGCGCTGAAGCACACGCTGACCGCTGGCATGGACTTTGACCAGACCACGGACAATGGCGTGCTGCTGGTCAATCCTGGCATCGGAATCATCAATGTCAGCAACCCGGCCTACCCAGCCTTTGCGGGCGGTGGCTTCAGCTTTGCAAACCAGCACAATGACTATCGCACGGTTGCGTTCTTTCTTCAGGATCAGATCACGTTTGCCGAACGCTTTCACCTCATGGGTGCCATCCGCTGGAGCCATGTGAAGATCCACGACGTGGACATCACGAATCTCATCGACTCGCAACTGACCGATCGCCGCGTCACCGGCCGTGCTGGTGCTTCATTTGATGTCACCGACTGGATGACGGCCTTCGTCGGTTGGGGCCAGGGTTTCCAGTCGCCTATCGGCACAGCGATCGCCGGTCCGAAGAAACTGATTGAAGCCGAGCAATGGGAGGCGGGCTTCAAGTTTGAGCTGACCGACACGCTGCAAGGCTCGCTGGCGTGGTTCCACAACGAACGCACGAATGTGCCCGTGGCCGTCGGCCTGCTAAACGTGCAATCCGGCGTGCAGCGTGCGCAAGGCATCGAGGCTGACCTCGTCTGGCAGCCGACGAAGGAGTTCTCCGTGCTGATGAACTATGCCTATCAGGATGCGGAGGTGCGTTCCTCCACCACAATACCCACCGGCAATCACCTGCAGCGCATTCCCGAGCACTCTGGACGCATCGCCGTGCGCTACGACCGCAAAAGCGGTGCGCTGCGCGGCTTGGGCCTTGGCTTGGGCGTTACGATGGCCACCTCGAGAGAGGCGGATGCCGCGAACACCTTTTCCACACCAGGCTACGCCACGGTGGATGCGCAACTCAGCTACACCCGTGGCCCGGCCACACTGGCGCTCGGCATTCAGAACCTCTTCGATGCGCGATACTACCAGCCGCATGGCTTCCTGGGCGGAGCGGTGGCACCAAACGCGCCCTTCAACGTCTTCTGCCAGGCCACCGTGCGCTTCTAAATCCAACACCTCATACCGATGAACACCGAGCGTCGTGATTTCCTGCGTCAACTCACCTGTGTGCTGCCCGGCTTCGCAGTCCTAGCGCAGCCGGCAGCCGCGCAATCAACCTCCAAGCCCCCTGCCGCTGCGCATGACATGTCCGCCATGCCTGCGACGTGGATGGGCCAGGAGGTGATGGTCATGGTCCTGTATCCAGGATTCACGGCGCTCGATCTCATCGGTCCGCATTACTTCCTTTCCTCGCTGATGGGGGCTAAAGTCCTGCTGGCTGCAAAAACGAAAGAGCTCGTCAGCTCTGACACCGGTGTGAAATTCATGCCGGATGTCACCTTTGACGAGTGCCCGGCCAAGCTCGACCTCCTCTGCCTGCCTGGTGGCACCACCGGCACTCTCGCTGCCATGCAGGACGCGGAAATGATGGCTTTTGTCCGGAAGGCAGGTCAAAACGCCCGCTTTGTCTCCTCGGTCTGCACCGGATCACTGATTCTCGGCCAAGCAGGGTTCCTCAAAGGCCACAAGGCCACTTCCCACTGGCTGGTGAAGGACCTGCTGCCGCGTTTCGGTGCCACTCCTTCGGATGATCGCGTCGTGGAAGACGGCAACCTCATCACCGCCGCCGGTGTCACCGCTGGCATGGACTTCGGCCTCCACATGTCGCTGAAATGGCGTGACCGCGAGTACACCGACTGCCTCGCTCTTCTCGCCGAGTACGACCCGCATCCGCCCACAACGGCGGGTGATCCTGCCAAAGCACCCGCTCGGGCCAAAAAGCTCATGGTGGACATGCTTGCCGGGTTTCACACCAAGGTCGAGGCCGCCATTCAAAGTCACTGATTTTCCCCCAAACCCAAACAACACAAAAAATGATACATCCCTTCCCCCTTCTCAAACTCCCGATGACGCTGCTGACGTTTTGTGTCAGCTACGCCCTGCAAGCCCAGGACGCCTCGATCGAACGCGGCAAGACCGTTTACATGCAGGTCTGCTTTGCCTGCCACCAGCCCACCGGCCTCGGCTTACCGGGCATGTTCCCTCCGCTGGCCGGTTCCGACTGGACGGCGGCGAAAAAGCCCGACCGCATGATCCGCATGGTGCTGCACGGCGTCACCGGCCCCGTCACCATCAATGGCAAGCCCTTCGCGACGCCCGCGCCGCTCATGCCCCCGCAGGGTTCGGTGCTCAGCGACCAGCAGATCGCCGATGTGCTGACCTATGTGCGTGACAGCTTCGGCAACAAAGCCTCCCCCGTCACCCCAGATCAGGTGAAGGCCATCCGTGATGCCGAGCAGGCACGCACGGCCATGTGGACCGAGGCAGAGCTGCAAAAGATCCCCGTTGAGTGAGTCATGAGTAAAGAACCACCGGATTCCCCACCGCCGAGCATTCGGTACGTCTCCGCCGGTGCTGACCATCGCGTCAGCACCGGCACCTGGGTGCGCATCGCACTGGGGATCGGCATGGCGGTCGTCGGCACCTTGTATTTCGGCCGCAGCGTCAACCAATCCATGCCGCAGAAGCCGCTGCCGGTCGTCGCCCAAATCCAAGGTGACCTTGAAGTGACCGAACGCAGCGGACAGACCGTAAAGCTCTCCAGCCTGCGCGGCAAAGTCACCGTCATGGCCTGTTTATACACTGTTTGTCCGCACGGCTGTGCCGCTGTGGTGGCGCAGATGCAGAAGCTGAATGCGGCGCATCGCACGCGGCCTGACTTTCACCTCGTCTCCCTGGCTGTCGCGCCTGAACGCGACACACCAGGGTTTCTGAAAGCCTACGCGGAAGGTGTCGGCGCGAAGCCGGAAGACCCGTGGTGGTTTGTCACCGGCCCGCAGCAGTTGACATGGGATTACATGACCCGTGATCTGCAAATGCAGGCTCCGCTGCCCATTCCTGAGGAGAAGCGCATCAATCCGCTCGACCTCTACGAGCACGACTTGCGCCTCGTGCTCATCGACCGCCAGGGCCGCGTGCGCGGCTTCTACTCGGTCTTCCACCCTCAACCCGAGGTCGCTGAACTCATGACCGAACAACTCGGCCGCGACGTGCAGCGCCTCCTCGACCACCCCGAGCTCTAAACACACACCAGCATTATGAAACACATCGTCATCCTCCTTGTCAGCCTGTTCTTCACCACCTCCTGCGGCATCGCCAGCGAGCCCGTGACCTTCCTTTATCAAGGTGAGGTCGCCGGCGTCATGTGCAGCGCGTGCAGCAATCATGTGCAGACTGCGCTCGCCAAAATCCCCGGCGTAAAGAACGTGAGTGTCCTGCCTGCCAAAGACGGCGGACTCCCACGTCTCGAAATCACCGCCACCAGCGCCTCGATCACCCGCGAGGACTGTGTGAAGGCCCTCGGCGATCAAGCAAAGATGTATGACGTGCGCAGCCTGAAGCTGGCTGTGGCGAAGTAACCGCGCTTGTCTTGACACACCCTGCCTGGAACCCATAGTCGCGCCCGCTCATGCCCGCCCACCCACGACAGCCTCTACCACGCCCACTCGCCCAGCGGCTCGTGGTCATGCTCGTGTGCCTGTCCCTCGGCATGCACTGGGTGCTGCTGCAGGGCGTGGCTTGGACGGGCATGATCATCTCCTTCGCGAGCCAAGGCACCGTGCTGGAGGCTGTCGAGAAGACCTTCGATGGCCAGCATGGCTGCGCGCTGTGTGCGAAGGTGAAGGAGGGCCGCGAATCGAGTCAAAAGGAACCGGGACAGAGCAGCCAGTCATTGAAGAAAATCGACGCCGTGCTGGTGGAGATCACCAAGCTGGTCACGCCTGCGGCAAAAACCATCTCCTTTGTGTTTCTACGCGAAGAAGGCGAGAAACGGACACTGAGGCCGGAAATGCCGCCGCCACGACGCGGGCTGGTTTGAATGTCCATCGAACCTCCAAGTTCGATCCACTGAACTGCCGGACTTGAAAGTCCGGCCCACGCCCGATGCGCCTGCCGCCATTCACGCGGCTGGCCCTTTCTCCCCTCTCACTTTCCATGAAACCATTTCTCACTGTCTTTTTACTCTCACTCACCAGCGCCTCCTTCGCGCAGACCACTCCCGTCAAAAAAACCGCAACGACGCTCAATGAAGTCGTCGTCACAGCGAACAAATCGCCCTCGCTCACAGTTCCAAGCCTTCAGCAAAAGAAAGAACAGCTCGCCAAAACCATTCCCGGTGGCGCGGGCGTCGTCGATGCTGAAGAATACAAACGTGGCCGTGCCAGCACGCTCAAGGACGCGCTCGATTTCGCCCCTGGCGTCTTCGTCCAATCGCGCTTCGGCGCGGAGGAGTCGCGCCTGTCCATCCGTGGCTCCGGCATTCAACGTACTTTCCACGGGCGCGGTCTTTGGCTCATGCAGGACGGCATGCCACTGAACCTGGCCGACGGAGGGTTCGACATGCAGGCCATTGAGCCGCTGGGCACCAATCACATTGAGGTCTATCGCGGAGCGAACGCCCTGCAGTACGGCGGCACCACCCTCGGGGGAGCGATCAACTTCATCTCGAACACGGGCCACACGGCATCGCCCTTCCAGGCGCGGTTTGAGATCGGCAGCTTCAACACGCGGCGCGCGCAGATCTCCTCCGGGTTTGTGAGCGGCAACACGGACGTCTATGCCAGCATCACCTCCTCGCAAACAGACGGCTTCCGTGACTACAGCGAGCAGGAAAGCCTGCGCATCTTCGCCAACATCGGCACCAAGATCAGTGCGAACCTTGAAAACCGCTTCTACCTCACCTGGGTGGACAGCAAATCGCAACTGCCCGGCTCGCTGACGAAGGCGCAGTTTGAGGCCAATCCGCAGCAGGCCAACGCCGGCAGCATCGCGCTCAGACAGCGTCGAGATTACCAGCTTCTCCGCCTGGCCAACAAGCTGACCTACTCTGATGGCGACAACACGCTGGCGTTCTCCTTGTTCTGGTCCTGGAAAGACCTGGATCACCCCATTTTCCAGGTGATCGACCAGCTCAGCAACGACCTCGGCTTCGATCTGCGTTACGACGGCCGCAATCATCTGCTCGGCCTCGACAACGATCTGACGATCGGTGTGAACTACATGTATGGCAACGCCGAGGACGACCGCTTTGCGAACGTTGGCGGCCAGCGTGGCGCCAGGCTGGCGCAGAACCGCCTGCAGTCGATGAACCTGAACTTCTACTTCCAGGACCAGCTCCATCTCACGGACACACTCTCGCTCATTTTCGGCTCCTCCGTCACTTACGCGAACCGTGACCTGAACGAGGAGACGCTCTTCGGCCTCAACAACACAGACCGCCAGGAATTCTGGGGTTTCAGCCCGAAGCTGGGCCTGCTGTGGGAGGTGACACCGAAGGCGCAGGTTTATTTCAATGCCAGCCGCAGCTTCGAGCCGCCGTCGTTCGGCGAATTGACCGCCATCGGCGCGGGCTTCCCCTCGCTGGTCGCTTTGAAACCGCAGACAGCCACGACGCTGGAGATCGGCACCCGTGGCGAGGCTGAGCGCGTCGCCTGGGACTTCAGCTACTACTACGCGTGGCTGGATGACGAGCTGCTGACCCTTGGCGTGCCGGGGAATGCCACGCTGACGAGCAACGCCGGCCGCACGATCCATCAGGGCATCGAGTTCGCGCTCAACGCCGATCTAGTGCGGAATCTGACCACCGCATCGCAGGACAATTATGACCGTCTCGTGCTGCGCCAGAACTTTCTCTGGAATGACTTCCGCTTTGCGCGTGACGCGCGCTGGGGTGACCGCATGCTGCCGGGCATCCCGCCGTTTTATTACCGTGCCGAGATGTTGTATGAGCACCCATGCGGCTTCTACTTTGGACCGAATGTGGAATGGTCACCGCACAAATTCGCCGCAGATCTGGCGCGTACGACGTTCGCCGATCCATACGCATTGCTGGGCCTGAAGCTCGGCTACCGCACGAAAAAAGGCGTCTCCTTCTTCGTCGAGGCCCGCAACATCACCGACGAGAACTACTCCCCCACCACCGGTGTGGTGCAGAATGCCACCGTGGCCGGCAGCACCGCCGTCTTCCTTCCCGGCGACGGCCGCGCCTTCTATGCGGGCATCGAATTCAAATGGTAGCCGGCTCCGCCGCAGCTCAGGGTTAAGGGCGCGGAGCGGAAAACCGCGAAGCGCCCTTGGCTCCGAGTTTCAAATTCTCCAGACTTTATCCTCGCTCTCATGAACTCCCGCCTCATCCGCAAACTCCACCGCTGGCTCGGCCTCGCCTTCAGCCTCTCCGTGCTCATCGCCTCCGGCAGTGGTGTCATCCACAACGTCATGACGCGCACGCAGGCCCCGCCGCCGCAGGCGAAGCCCTCCGGCGGCGGCATGGACGTGAACGCCATCAAGATCAGCGTCGCCGAGGCTGTGTCGAAGCTCAGCGAGCCGAATCCCGAGGTTCTGGCCGTGAACCTGCGCGGTATCGGCGGCCAGCCTTGGTATCAGATCTACACGAAGGCATCGCGTGCGCCGCAATACGTCAGCGCTGTCGATGGCAAGGTCGATCCTTCACGCGATGAAGCCTATGCCGCCGAGATCGCGAAGAACTTCCTCGCCGGAGCCGAAGTGAGGAAGACGGACTTCCTCACCGCCTTCAACACCGAATACATCAACATCTTCCGCATCCTGCCGGTGTATCGCTTCGACACCGGCGATGCGCTGGAGACACGTGTCTATGTTTCCACCACGACCGGCAGCGTCACACGTCACACCGACAAGCAACGCCAGTTCGAGGCCACCATCTTCACGAACTTCCACAAGCTCGGCTTCATCCCGAACAAAGACCTGCGCGACCTCGTGCTCACCGTGCTGACCTTCGGCACCTTCCTCGTCGCCTGCCTCGGCGTCGCGCTTTTCTTTGCCACCCGGCCGAAGAATCGGTGAATTCTTCGTTTCGTGAAGTTTTGATCTTCTCGTTTGCGGGCGGATGCGCTACTCCTCGCCGGAAATCCGCCGCTGGCGGCCCCCCACACCCATGAAAAAGCTCATTTCCATCGCCACCCTCGCTCTGACACTCGCCACCGCGCACGCGGAGCTTCCTGCCTCCCACAAAGCGGCCATCGAGAAGCTCATCAACGTGATGCAGGTGCAGAAGCAGTTCGAGAAATCTCTGATCGCCGGTTTCGAGTCGGGCATGGGCACCAGCAGCGATCAGATCAAGGCCCTGCCGCAGGAGCAGCAGGACAAATTCCAAAAAGCCATCGCCAAGGTCAAGGAGGTCATGCTCGAAATGATGAGCTGGGAGAAAATGAAACCAGACCTCATCGAGGCCTATGGCAAAAACTTCACTGAAAAGGAAGCCAACGACATCATCGCCCATATGGACACGCCCGTCGGCCAGATGCTCGTTTCAAAACAAGCGGCGATGGTGGGCGACGTCATGGCGCTGACCCAAGAAAAGATGAAAGTCATCATGCCGAAGGTCATGCAAGTCATGCAGGAGGAAATGACCAAATAAAGAGACTGTCTCCGAACGCGTTAGTTCATACCCCGGCCATGATCGCACGCCTTTTTTCCGTCCTACTCGGCTCACTGCTGCTCTCCCCTGGCATCCTTCAAGCCCAGGCACCGGCCGCAGAGCTCGTGTCCGTGGAAAAAATCTGGGACAAGGCCGCGCACAACGGCTTCACGGACATCACCCGCTTCCAGAACCTGTTTTACCTCTGCTTCCGCGAGGCGGACTCGGGCACCACCGGGGAAGGAGTGATCCGCATCATGATTTCCGCCAGCGGGAAGACCTGGATCGAGCAGGGCACCATCGCCGAGGCCGGCACCGACCTGCGTGATCCGAAACTCATCGTCACACCGGATGAAAAACGTCTCTACCTGCTCTGCGGCGGTCAATCCGCCACGCAGGGCCGCCAGCCGCGCTATGCGACGACGATGGACGGCAAGGTCTGGACGCCGATGCAGAAACTTCTGACGAAAGGCGACTGGCTCTGGCGCGCCACGATCAATCCGGCGGACAAGCGCTTCTACGGCGTCAGCTTCAACATCCACCCAAACTCCGGCGGTCCTGCGCCGGAGAAGGAGTGGTCGCTGAAAACCTACGCCAGCACGGACGGCTCCGTGTGGCAGCTCTCGTCCATCATGAACGTGCCGGGACAACCGGGAGAAACGACGCTGCGCTTCCTCAAAAACGGCACCGCGCTCGCGCTGGTGAGCAGGCAGGGCGCAGATCGCAAAGGTGTCATCGGCACCGCGCAGGCTCCCTATCGTGATTGGACCTGGGCGGCGACAGGTCTGCCACTCGGCGGGCCGAATTTCATCGAACTACCAGACGGAAAGCTCATCGCCGGCTCACGCGGTTTCGGAGCTACCCCTGGTGCGCACATGGTGCTGTTTGCGATGACGCCAAACAGCCTCACGCCCATCCTCGAACTGCCCAGCGGCGGGGATTGCAGCTACCCCGGCCTCTACTGGCACGATGACCTGCTGCATGTGACCTATTACTCTAGCCACGAAGGCAAAGCCGCGATCTACTACGCCCGCGTGAAGATCAAGTAAGCGGTGAGCCAACAGCCCTCACTCACTTCTTGGAAGCTTCCGTGCTCGAATTGATTTGCGCGAATAAGTCGTCCTTCGTTGCCATCTTGAATACTTCTTTGCCGCTCTTGTCAAAAATCCGCAATGCATAGCCAGCGAGGCGGTCAGCTGTGTCCACCCCGAATTTCCCCATGCTAGTAGTTCCTTTCTTCAGCTTATGGAGAACGATCTCTTTGGTGTCCACCGCCATGCTGCCTGAAGCCGGAAGCGCTTTGATGTCAGCGCTTCCGCTGACGAAAACCAGACGCTTCTCGGGTTTGCGCCAATCGGATTCACTTTCTCCGGCACGTCGAGAGCGCTTACTGCTCGGAGGAGGAAGTTCCTCCTCCCGGAAACACCAATAATCCATCCGAAGATCTGAAAGCGCGACCTTCATGCGGCTGGTGATTTTGATCTGATATACCCAAGTTTCATACTCATGGATGTCCAGAGCCTCGCCCTCCTGTTGCTTCTTCTTCTCCTCGCCGATTTTCTTTGTCGTGTGTTCCACCTTAAAATCATAGCGCACATTCGCCGCCGCCCAGTCCGCGATGTGCTTCTGGTCCGCCGCGGAAAAGGTGGTGGCAGGGAGGCTGAACAAACGTCCGTCCGCCACTCGCTTGAGTGTGACCTGTCCTGCGTCCGTAGAAACGACCTCAGCCTGAAGTTTTCTGCCCTGCTGGTCGGTGAATTCATGAGCTACAACCTTCAGGCTCGAGAAGAAAATCAAAAACAGACCGAAATAAAAAGTCTTCATGAGGGAGATTGGCGGAAGGATTCCTGAGGTAACCACACCTAAAGTTTATGCAAGGCGATGTGCCATTCCGTGATCTTTATTGGGAACTTAAAAGATGGTCCAAGTATATTCCACAAATACCGCCTGAATTTTGGGAAAAAGTTCTTAGTCGGATAGCACCAGCATTGATACTCCGGTTATCTCAATTCCTCCGTCAAAATTCTCATTCTGATGATCACGGCAATCCGAAATGGATGGGCGCAAATATTTGATCGCTTCGCGGAGTTTATTCATCTCTCCCTCCCCATTCGTAGAACGTGACACTGCAAACCTGAAGCGAGCCGTGTCTGACAATGCCGTTTTACCCAAAGGAAATTGAATGTTGGAGAACAACTGAACATAAGAGCAGTAATACCCCTTGCCTTGTCGTTTGATATCAAAGATTCCCTGCAACGGGATGGCTTGTACCTGAGATTGATGTAATTCAGCTTTTGTTGCGAAACTAAGACCACAGCGGACATCGAGCCCGCTGGCATAATTGACCTTAGTGAATGGCTTATACCCGGTGGCTTGCCTCAAATCATGTCCACCTTTGATGAGAAACTCGATGGCCAACGGCCTGCCTTGCACAGAGCGGGTGTCGATCAGCAAGTCACGGACACTGGAAGGGGTTTTACCGGGCAAGGCTGGACCTAGCTTCAGCGTGTGTATCGTGCCGTGCGGATTCTTGATGGAGAAGTTCGTCACGAGGACTGAGGAGCCTGCGATTTTGTCCTCCGGCGGTAATTCAGAATCCCAGCGGCCAACCAAGGTGATCCGCTTGATTTTCGTGACATCATAGTTTGCCTCGAATCTTCGTTCAGCAGGCGTCAAACGCCTGACGTCGCTGATTTCTCCCGGTTTGATGCTTACTGCGGAGCCGCCATCAAGACTCACATATTTGTCGCCTACAGGCTCAAATACCCAGATCGAGCCTTCATGCACTCCAGCGATGTCAGTTGCACCATCGGTTGAGACGAAGAATTCTGTTCCTTTTACTGCGAGCAGGGCGGACGGCGTTTTGAGCCGAAAGGTTTTTTCCCGTCGTTTTCTGACTGTCTCAGGGTCAATTTTCAGGAACAACTGGCCCTTCAACAATTCCAGGTGCTGTTGTCCGCACTGACTGGCGGTATTTGTTTTCTTCTCATTTCCCCCGGTCGGTGGGGCAGGCAAAGAGACCTCCGAGGCAGGCCAGGCTGGCAGCCGGACTTCGGTGTTAGCAGCGAGTCGTGCGATTCCAGCCGCCGGTATGACCAAGGTCGCCGCCCCATCTGGACCTGTGCGGATGGTGGCGCCAGCACCGCTAAGGACGGCATTGCTAGCCAGACCAGCCTCCACGGGGCGGGCAGGTCCGGAACTTGTGTCCGCAGTAACCGATCCCTTCACATCCACCACCATGACTTTAGACGAGTCCACATCCAGGGGAACATCGGGCCATGGCGGTGCGGAGTAGACTTGTGACGCCGTGAGAAGAAGAATCAGCCTTCCGAGTGAATTCATAAGCGGTGTTGGTCAATGGCTAAGGGAAAAGCTCCTCAGGACAAACGCAGGATGAAGATAGGCAGTGTGATTCTTTCGTGCCCACGATCAAACGAATTTTCTCCGGCGCACAATCCATGAATTGTGGGTTGCTCACCATATGACTTCCCACACCGCCTGCGGCTCCGGGATGCCCTTCAGCACTAAATCTGGATGCGGCACAGTGTTTATCTGGCCATCCAGAATGGAATGCGTGCGGGCGGAAACGAGGATCCTGCCGCCCTCAGCCTGGGACTCGATGCGGGCGGCGAGATTCACCGCCCGGCCGATGACGGTGTAGTCTAGAAAGCTCTCGGAACCGAAGCTTCCGACGTTGACGTAGCCAGTATGAATGCCGATGCCGATCTGCAGCGGATCGTAGCCACGTTTGCGCCAGTTCTCGTTCAGGCGGGACATCTCATGCTGCATGTCCATGGCCATCTGCACGGCATGGAGCGCGTGTTGGTCATCTGCCGACGGCGCACCGAAGAAAACCATGACGCTGTCGCCAATGAATTTATCGAGGGTGCCCCCGTGGCGCTCGATGAGCGGGGTCATGGCAGCGAAGTATTCGTTTAAACGCGAAGCGACCTCGTCGGGTTCGGCACGTTCGGTCCAGGCGGTGAAACCGCGGATATCCGAAAAGAAAATCGTCAGTTCACGGCGTTCAGTCGCACCGGAAGAACCCTGTTCGGCATTTACCAAGCGCTCCAGAACCGGCCGAGCGATGTAGCGGCCCAACACATGGACCACGCGTGTGCGATCCTGCTTCATGGCCGCCGCCTCCAAGCCAAGCAGACCCAGGGTTGCGGCTCCAAAAACGCCCAGAACAGGCACCACTGGCAGCATCAGGTTCGCTCCAGCTGCCAGAACTGCTCCTGCCGCCCACGCCGCGATCATAATCAAAAAAAACAAAATCCCCAGCCAAGGTCGCATCGGACGAATACACAAGGCCAGCAGCGCGCCCGCACCTGTGATAAACAAAGCCTGCTGCCACCATGGCGGAAAATGCAGGTGATCCCCGGTCAGAATGTTACTCACCACTGTGGCCTGCACGGCAACGCCAGGCACGCGGCCTATGGATGAACTTACCACATCCGTGTTTCCAGTGCTCACGAGGCCGATAAGAGCGAGGCGCCCTTTCATGGCGGCGACGATCTGTTCTCCTAGCTCTTTCGACTCCACTGCTTGGTATAAGTCGAGATATTCAAATGCGGGCGTGAACACCTCAAGGTCACCGAGGAAATTGACGCGGTAGTGACCATGCTCGTCAATCGGAACACGCAGCGTGCCCCGCGGCGTGTCCACCAGCGTCACTGCCTTACCTAGCTCGATGCTAACCTGATCATCCCGCAGTCCCAGCGCGGACATGACCGTCTGCAGGGCCAGGCTCGGGTACAACCGCCCCTCATGCGCGAAGAACAGCGGTAGGCGGCGGATCACGCCATCGGCATCCGGCACCGCGTTCACTGCCCCATAGGTTACCGGCAGTTTCTCAAACGGCGGCACCGGCAGCCGACCGCGCACTAGCTTCAAATCGTTCACATTCAGACCGAAGCGGCTGCCATCCGTGAGAAAGTGTGCTCGGTCTTCCGCTCCGGGCGCATGCGTGTCTGTTTCCGCCTGCTCAAAGTGGTAGGCCAGCGTTATATTCGCCTGTTGTCTGATGGCAGTCTTTAAGCGCTCGTCCTGCGACACATCCGCCGAAGGCTCCGTAAAAAGCACATCAAAGGTGATGTGCTTCGCTCCAACGGCGTTGAGAATGCTCAGCACATCCCCGTGCACCGCGCGTGGAAAGGGCCAGCGCCCGAGCTGCGAACCCACATCCCGATCCCCGATGCCCACCAGCCGCACATCATCCGATACTGGACGGGGCTTCCTCAAACGCAGCCGGTAATCGATTGTAAGATTCTCCAGCGGATCTAGCAGTCCGCCCCATGCCAACAGGGCAAAAAACAAGCCGATAAGGCCACCGAGAATAGCACGGGCTTTGGGGAGGAGCAGGCCTTTCATGCTGGAGCAAATAGACGATACACTTGCAACTCGCTCTCCTGCAAGACAATCCACTCAGATGTGGCGATGCTTCGCTATTATATATTTTGGAGATACCGAAGAACCAATCTCATGGTAAAATGCGCAAATGCGTTTGCGCTGATTCTCATCTTTTTGTAGCCTCGTCGCTGTGAAAAAGCATTCGTGTATTTCCCTCGTGCGTCTCGTAGTTGGTATCAACGGTCTCCTTGTATGGTCGGCAAAGGCCCAGGACGGAGCAACGCTGCTAGTGGAAGAAGTAAGGGTCGTCTCTGCCACTGGCATGGTCGCGGCAAAATCTGCGGACGGGAAGTCCATCACCATCAAACTGGGGCCTGTCTCACCCGGTGAAACTCCTGCCGGGGTGAAATTAGGACCTGGCAGCATGCTCATCACAGGACCTGCGGGCGGAGCATATGTGTCGATCCCATCCGTCGGCATGTTCAAGGCAGGTCCGAACACGGAGGTTCTAATCCCAAAGAAGGATGAACCGAAGACGCACAGTCTTGAAATGCTTAAGGGCCAAATGTTCATGAATCTCTCTGCTGACGAGATCAAGAAGCGTGGAAACTCCACTTTCCGCCTCAAGACTCCGGCATCGCTCCTGGCAGTGAAAGGAACCCGCTTTTTCGCCCTCGGCCAGAAGAAGGGGACCACAGTGGGTCTGCATCAAGGAAGCGTCGAAGTCACGGAAACTGGCACCAACCAGAGCAGGGTACTCAGCCCGGGTAGTGCTGTTGATGTCAGCATGGGAAACATCGGCGTGGAAAGACCGCTGTCAGACGAGGAAAAGTTGTTCGAGAAATTTTACGCCTTCGCCACCATTCCTGCGGGTGGGTTCACGAATTCCCTGGGCATGAAATTTGTGCCGGTGCCAGGAACCAATGTGCTTTTCTGCATCCATGAGACAAGGCGCCAGGATTACGCGGCTTTCGCCGCAGGTTCTGCAGGAGTGGACGACTCCTGGAAGAGTGGAGATTACAATGGGGTTCCCTACGGGCATGAGGACACTCATCCTGTCATGTCCGTGAGTTGGGAAGATGCTCAAGCGTTCTGCCAGTGGATCGGCGGCAAAGAAGGCCTTGTCTACCGCCTGCCCACTGATCGCGAGTGGAGTTACGCAGTTGGTATCGGCGAAAAAGAAAAGGCCACTTACAAAGATTACACCATCGCCGGGTTGAGCATGAATCTACAAAACATCTTTCCGTGGGACGGCAGGTATCCGCCGGTGGCTGGAGACAAGATTGGTAATTATGCGGATTCCTCATTCAAAGAGAAAGCTTCAAGCAGGTCTGCCATCAAAGGATACACCGACGGTTTCCCCACCACAGCTCCGGTGATGAGCTTCAAACCTAATAAACTAGGCATCTATGACCTCGGCGGCAATGCCTCGGAGTACTGCGAGGACTGGTATGATCCCAAAAAGGAAAAGCATATCACTCGAGGAGCGTCTTGGTACAACGGAGATGCCACCACCCTGAAGTCATCGCACCGGTCTTCCAGCCAGCCAGGCAGCCGCAGCCGTGACGATGGTTTTCGGATGGTTCTAGTGCGGACAGGGGGCTAGACGGATGCAATTATTCGTTTGAGGCCAAAACCGGGGTTCTCGGGCCGTTCTCATCCGCCCATGATTCAACGTGCCGTCTTTCTCCTCCTCGCATTCGCTGCCTTGTCCTCCGAAGCCTTGGCGAAGGAGGAGCAGCCGAACATCATTTTCATCCTCAGCGACGATCTCGCCCAAGGCGACCTCGGCTGTTACGGCCAGAAGCTCATCCAAACGCCGAATCTCGACCGCATGGCGAGCGAGGGCACGCGCTACCTGCAGGGCTATTGCGGCACGAGCGTGTGCGCGCCCTCGCGCTCGGTGCTGATGACAGGTTTGCACACCGGACATTGCCCGATCCGTGCAAACCGCGAAGTCCAGCCCGAAGGCCAGAAGCCGCTGCCCGCAGGCACGATCACGGTGGCGAAGATCCTGAAGGACGCGGGTTACGCCACCGCCTGCTGCGGAAAGTGGGGCATGGGCATGTTCGACACGACGGGCAGCCCGCTGAAGCTCGGGTTCGACCACTTTTTCGGCTACAACTGCCAGCGGCACGCTCACAGCTACTTCCCGACGTATCTCTACAACGACGACAAGCGCTTCGAACTCCCGGGCAACACAGGGAAGGGGATCGGCAAGACCTACGCGCAAAACTTGATCGCCGACGAGACACTGAAGTTCGTGCGCGCGAACAAGGACAAGCCTTTCTTTCTCTACTACTCGATCACACTGCCGCATGGCACCTTCGAGATCGACGACCAGGGCATCTACAAGGACAAGCCGTGGACCGAGACGCAGAAAAACTACGCCGCGATGGTCACCCGTCTCGATAGCGACATCGGCCGCCTGCTTGCGTTGCTCAAGGAACTCAAGATCGACGAAAACACCCTCGTCATGCTCGCCGGGGACAACGGCTCCTCGTTCGATCCGAAGTCCGAGGTCGGAAAGCTCTTCGACCAGGCCGCGAACGGCCTGCGGGGATTCAAGCGCGGCCTTTACGAAGGCGCGCTGCGCCAGGCCGCTCTCGCACGCTGGCCCGGGCAGGTGCCTGCGGGTCGTGTGACGGAAGAACCCTG
The DNA here is from genome assembly GCF_044236155.1 of Prosthecobacter sp. GTDB lineage: Bacteria > Verrucomicrobiota > Verrucomicrobiia > Verrucomicrobiales > Verrucomicrobiaceae > Prosthecobacter. Next base: position 6,517 of record NZ_JBIIHA010000012.1, on the reverse strand, counting down.
GGCCTTCTGGGATTTCCTGCCCACCGCCGCGGAACTGGCCGGGGCGAAAATCCCCGCCGAATGCCACCCCGACGGCCTCTCGCTGGTCTCCTTTCTCAAAGGGGGCCCTGCTCCGAAGCGCGACCATTTTTACTGGGAACTCCACGAAGGAGCGTCTCTCCAGGCGGTGCGTTTTGGCGTCTGGAAAGCTGTCCGCAACGGCCCTGAAAGCCCCATTGAGCTTTATGATCTCAAAACGGACGCCGCCGAGTCTAGGAACCTGGCAGCCGGGAAGCCCGACTTGGTTGCCAAAGCCGAAGCTTTGATGAAATCCGCTCGCACGGAGCATCCCGACTGGCCTTTGGTACAAAAACGGGCGGGGAAGGGGAAAAAGAAAAAGTAAGCGGCCACGGGGGCGCTTTGGTTCTAGTAATTTTGAAATTCCACTGCCTTGAGAGTGAACAAGACTTGATAATCTATAGAATTTTTAATAGATTTGGTTCTGCATGAGCTTTCCTTCCCTCACCGCCTCGTTTTCTGCCCCTGCTTCCGCCTCCCGCAACGGCGAGCAGTTCTCCCAGGAACTCGCTGCTCTGGTGGATGAAATTCAGCGCACTCGGGACTGGTTCAGTGCCCAGATCGAGGCCCAGCTCAGCAGCCTGCATCAGCTCCGCTCCTCCATTAAAGCGGATGAGCCGGCCGTCAGCACCTCCATGGCGACGCTCTTTGAAGAACCTCATCCCGTGGAAGCCACGCCCGTCGAAAGCGTGGTGGAGGCACCCGTTACGAACGCCCCGCGCCAGCCGCACCAGGCCATCGTCCTGCCGCCGACGCACATCACCGCCATCGATCCCGAGCTGGAACAAGCCACGCTGCGCGAACTGAATGACGCGCTGTCCCGCGCTTTTTCGGAGATCTCCACCCGCGGCGGCATGCTGGGCTGATTTTGCGCAAGTTGAGCCACGCGATGATTCTCCGGCAAGCTCATGGGTGGCGCTGACGTACAAGAGCGCTCCTCATGAACAACGATTTCGACTCCAATCTCTGCCGTCGCGACTTTCTCACCTCCACCACGAAGACCGTCGCGGGTCTCTCCGTCCTCTCCGGCATCAGCCTCCCGCATGTGCATGCCGCCGGCAGCGATGAGATCAAAGCCGCGCTCATCGGCTGCGGCGGTCGCGGCACCGGCGCTGCCAGCAACGCCATGGGCGTGCAATCCCGCGTGACCCGCCTCGTGGCGATGGCCGACGTCTCCAAAGATCGCCTCGACGCCAGCTTTGACAATCTCTCCAAAAAGCACCCCGACCGCATGTCGGTGTCCGAGGATGCGAAGTTCATCGGTTTCGATGCCTACAAGAACGCCATCGACAGCCTGCGCAAAGGCGATGTGGCCATCTTCACCACGCCGGTGGCCTTCCGCTGGGTGCATTACAAGTACGCCATCGAAAAAGGCGTGAACGTCTTCATGGAAAAGCCGATCTGCACCGACGGCCCCACCGCGCGTCGCCTGCTCGCGCTGAATGAAGAAGCCAAGAAGAAGAATCTGAAGGTCGGCGTCGGCCTCATGTGCCGCCACTGCCGCGTGCGTGGTGAGCTCTTCAACCGCATCCAGGACGGCGAGATCGGCGATCTCATGCTCATGCGCGCCTACCGCATGCAGGGCGTCATCGGCAGCGTCTTCACCCCGCGTCGTGATCCGAAGGCGCACCCGAACGAGCTGCTCTGGCAGATCAAAAACTTCCACAGCTTCCTCTGGGCCTCCGGTGGTGGCTTCAGCGACTTCAACATCCACAACATCGACGAAGCCTGCTGGATGAAGAACGACTGGCCCGTCGAAGTGCAGGCCAGCGGCGGCCGCACCGATCGTGGAGACAACGTCGATCAAAACTTCGACCACTACTCCTGCGAGTACACCTTCAAGGACGGCGCGAAGCTCTACCTCGAAGGCCGCACGCAGTTGAACGTGCACACGCAGTTCGCCACCCAGGTTCACGGCACGAAGGGCAGCGCCATCGTCTCCACCGCCGGCCACTTCCCCTCGAAGGCCATGACCTTCAAAGGTCAGAACATGGTGCGCTCGAACATCATCTGGCGTGGCAAGCAGCCGGAGCCGAATCCGTACGATCTCGAGTGGCAGGACCTCATCGAGGCCATCACCAAGGACAAGCCCTACAACGAGGTCGAGCGCGGCATCAAGTCCAGCGTCACCACCGCCATGGGCCGCGCCGCCGCCCACACCGGCCAGGTCGTGCGCTACAACGACTACATCAACAGCGCCTTCGAGTTCTCCCCGAACGCCGACAAGCTCACCATGGACGGCCCGCCGCCCATCGTGGCCGACAAAGACGGCAACTATCCCTTCCCGAAAGCCGGGCAGTTCAAGGACCGCGAATACGCCATGGAACCCCAGGCCAATCCGTTCCCGCTCATCCAGTTCCCGCCGGAAGCCGCCCCCGAGCCCCTCAGCCCGCCGGAGCGTCCGAAAGCCAAGGCACCGGATAAAAAGAAGGCCAAGGCGTGATCGCAGCGCGTCGTCCGTTCTCCTGATCCCAACCGGTGCCGCGTGAAAGCGTGGTACCGGTTTTTTGTGCCCGTGTCAATCCGTGCTCAACCGCTTCAACGTCCGCCTTCACTTCCGCGATGGAGCCTGCATGGCGGGAGAGGGGCTGGTTTTCGATCACCTTACAACGCCAGCCTTAACTCATTCGCCAAAAACGCTCATTAGCCCATCCGGCAGGAAAACCCATCGCGGCTGGATCGACGAAAGGATGAGACAGGAGCAGTTTTTCAAGCCGTTGGTGCCAGCCTGAATGAGGGGCGATTCGTTGCATCAGATCGTGGATGACCACCGCGAAGGCATAGAAGCGGTCATTTGTGGTCAGGAAGGACTGGTGTCTCTTGGCGATGGTGATTTTGATGACCATTTGCCGGTTCCAGAGGCGGGCATGATGGGCGCAGAGATTGCGCACGTAGGTCAGGGCGTGCAGCCAGTTACGTAGGATTTGCTCATCCACTCCGAAGTGGGCCGCGATTTGCTTTCTCTCCGCCGTCATCCGCAGGTTTTCAAAGATCTGTGACCAGGTTCCCAGAGTTAGTGTCTCGGCCACCATCCACGCCGGGGGCAGATAAGGGGCGGTGTATTTGCTGAAGTAGTGATTGATGAATACCTCGTGATGAGGCCTGGCTGGATTGCTCCCGCCGCTGGGGATGGAGAATTCTTTGTCAATCCTGTTCAGCAAGTCGTGATGCCGGAAACGTCGCGAGGCAGGATTGAAATGTGTGGCATCCATGAACCAATGCGGGCCATGGCGGACACACATTTCGTTCACGATCACACTCCGGGCCGCCACCTCGATCCGCTCCACGGCATCCATTACCAGCAGTCGCAGTTCCCGATCGAACCGGTAAAGGTTCAGGATGGAATCAAAGGTCGTTCCCTGCTTGAAAGGTTTGTCAGGCTGGTGGTGATGCTGTAGCGGTAAAGCATAGGCTGACAGGCGGTAGTAGCCGATGAAGCGCAGGTAATGCTCTGCTTCGGCTGTGTTCTCCACCAACAGCCCCCTGCTTTGGAGCTTCTGCAACTGCTGCGGCACGTTCAGCGCTGGCTTTGCAAAGTTCATCGGCGGCGTTCCCCGGAAATAAAGCACCCGCCCTGGTGCGCTTCTTCGAGAGGCGTGGCGGGTCTGTTAACGAAACTGTGCGTCAAGCTTGCGGTAATTGCAACCCTCCATTTTTTAGCGTTGAACTCCCTCCTGTACCAGAACCGGCTTCATCGCTTGCGCGGTGCCATACGAAGATCTGATCAGACCTGCAAGATGAGCCAGAATCCGGGCAAGCGGTTCACGGGGAGGAAACGCGCAGGCCACGCATTTTGCTCCTCGAAGTCATGACCCTGTGATGCTGGATGCCTCACGGAAGAGGAGACGGCACGAACCCGATGCGAATGGCGCAGGCGATGAGTGGGTATTGTCAGAGAGTTGAACGCTCAACGGCCGCAGGACATGAATCCCAAAGCAGAAGCGCCTGCGCGCCTCACTCCTCCGGCTCGACGATGAAGCGGTCCTTGACCCAGGCAACACTGGCACGGTGGGCAAAGCTGGGGCTGAGGTCGGCGGGCTGGACGACCACCGTGATGGTGCGCCCATACCGCGGGAGATAGTAGCGCGTGATCGGCCCTTCCACGCCGTCCTTGGGGAGTTTGAGAGGCCAGGCTTTTTTCGTGATGTCCACCGGCCGTCCCTGGTCATCGAGCGTGAAGATTGTGAGGTCCTCAAAGAAGGGATCGGCGCCATCATCCACGACGGCCACCACCGGGCTCTGATCAGGTCGGCGGAACAGGGCCAGTGTGTAGGTGGGCTGCGCTCCATCACCATGAGTGCGGAGATAACCGTTCGGCACATCCACCACCGCTCCGTTTTTCTTGCTAAGGAGCGAGGCACGGTCCGGAGTCTCCAGGTGGAGTTTCTTCGCGTCGCACAGCAGGTGAAAAAAATCCACGACAGACATCGAGGCCGGCGGTGTCGCGGCAGGTGCCGGACCCGGCGTGGCAACGACGAACAACAGCACCCAGACCAGACCCAGTTTCGCTCTCATGCCTCAATCTGGTCTCGACAAGGCCTGAAGGCAATCACTGTGCGCCGCGTGGGCGCCGGTGCCCAGAATGCCCGGCATTATTTGTGGAGTGTAGGTTTCACTCGCAGGAGATCACGCGGCGGCCATCAGGGAGATGCGCTTGTATTGAGGGCCGTTGGTGCGCTGGGCTTCTTCCAGGTCGTAGGCCCGCTGGAGGTTGAGCCACAGGTCCACGGAGGTGCCCAGCGCCCGGCTCAGACGGATGGCGCTGTCCACCGTGATGCCACGGCGCTCCTTCACAAGATCATTGATCCGGCTCACCGGCAGCCCGGTCGCCTGGGCGAGCTGGGTTTGTGTGATGCCGCGCTCTTCGAGCACTTCCTTCCGCAGGATGCGCCCCGGGTGGATGCTCGGCAGGCGTTCGGCTGTCTTGGCACGGGATTTTAGCATGGTTTTCATGGGTCAGTGATAATCGGTGATTTCCACGGCGGTCACGAGGATTTTATCCGCGTTCCAGAGGAAGCAGATGCGCCATTGCTTGTTGATGCGCACGCTCCACTGGCCTTTGCGTTTGCCACTCAGCTTCTCAGCGCGGAGGGAGGGGAAGGCCCACAGGTCCTCGATGCGGACCATGGCATCCAGCAGCGCCAGCTTCTCACGGGCGCTCCCTTGGATGTCACGCGGCAGCTTGCGACTCACTTCGCCACGAAAAATCTTTTCCGCCTCGCGGTCGGCAAAGGACTCGATCATGCCCCGATTTTAACCAAAACCGGAAAGCCGTCCAGTTGTCCTTGGCGGCGCAGGCGGTGCTGTCAGACCGTTGCACACCAATGCCGTTTCCACGGCTTCATGCAGACCGGGCGGCGTTCTGCTGCGCCAAACAAAATGCCTGGCATGAATGGCACTCATTTAAGGCCCAGCGTCGTTGATTATTGCGAGGGTAAACCGACTGGTTTCAGCCGACTTTGAGAGGGCCAAAATACTCACAGCGTGGGTACAACGACCCGATGGGCGAATGGTTCAAGCCGCATGGCACTTTTCACCTGCTTTCTGCCCCACTTCCCGCGCACGCTTCAAGGACGTGCGAAGACCTCCGCCTCCAGCCGCGTTGTCAACGAACTGCAAAAGCTCCGCGACCTGGCGCTGCCCGATCTGGCCGCCTTGCTTGGCACTCTGCTGCCTGCGGACTTCTTTGCCAAAGCACCCGATGCGAAGGCCAAACGCGAGCGCCTTTACCCGCCGGTGACACTCTTCTGGGCCTTCCTCTTCCAGGTGCTCAACCCCGCCATGCCTTGCCAGGAAGTCGTCGGTAAGATCCGCGCATGGGTGCTCACACGCCGCGACAAGCGCAGCAAACCTTCGCTGGGCACCGCCGCTTACTGTCAGGCACGCTGCGGTCTCAGCCAGGGGCTCTTGCAGGCCGTCTTTGACGAACTGCGCGATCATCTGTGCCGCCGCGCCGCCTCCGCCTGGCTGTGGTGCGGGCGACGTGTGAAGGTGCTGGATGGCACCAGCTTTTCCATGCCCGACACCAAGGAGAACCAAAAGCAGTGGCCCCAGCCCCGCACCCAGAAGAAGGGCTGCGGCTTCCCCGTCGCCAAGATGCTCGGCGTCTTCTGCCTCTCCACCGGCGCATGGCTTGGTCATGCGCTCTCGAAGTGGCGCTGTCACGACCTGGGCCTGTGGCAGAGCATCCGCCACCTGCTGGAAAAAGGCGACGTGCTCGTCGGCGACGCCGGCTTCTGCGCCTACGCCCTGATGGCCGAACTCAAGGAGCGCGGTATCGACACCGTCTTCCGCCTGCATCAAAAGCGCTCCAAGGACATGCGCCGGGGCAAAAAGCTCGGTCGCGACGACCGCCTGCAAGTCTGGAGCAAACCCACGCAGCGCCCCGCTGGCAGTCCGTGGAAGAAGCGCGCCTGGAACAAGCTGCCCGCGCAGCTCGAAGTGCGGGTGGTGCGCGTGA
>NZ_JBIIHA010000034.1:0-46812 GCF_044236155.1 Prosthecobacter sp. | reverse complement strand
ATTTAGGAATCTATGGCTCTTATAACACGGGCCAGCTTGGGCACCGCCAACTGATAGCTTGGATGTAATTCCATTCTTCTCGCTACACCAGTTGCTCTATCTGTACAATTTTAAAACACGCCCTAATCCTCAAACCACCGTTTCACCGCTTCGGGACTGAATCGGACCAGGTGGCCGAGCTTTCGGTAGGGCAGGCCTTGGCGGCGGAGTTCAGTGATGTGGCGGACGCTGCATCGCGCGTAGCGCGCTACGTCATCAATGGTCCAGAGAACATCGGGCGAGGATACCTCAGCTATGGGTGATGAGCTTTTGGCGGCAGATGTTGGATTGTCCATGCCAATGCTAGCATGTCAAAACGAGGCACCGCCGACCACCGTATGCACCTTCGGATGCGTGCAGGTTGTTGCGCAACGAGAACTGGCATGACGACGAATGACATAACCGGTGCGCCTCCGGTTCTCGCACCCCCACTCGCGCCTGCAAAATTCCACATTGCCTCGCACCCTGCGCATCTGGTGCCCATTAGATTTTCGATCTGTGATGCGCCCGTGATTTGCGCCGCTGGATTCGTGAACTGCCCGCACCCCCGGACACCCTCGATGGGGTTTGAGGGAGCATTTCTTCTGTGGCATGTCAGAGCATGACACCGAACCAACCGATTCCTGCCGATCCTTGCCAAAACGCCGAAATCCTGATCGGTAACGAGGAGCATACAGAACTCATTTTCAGCAAAGAAGCGCAAATCATTGATCCTGCAGGAGGCACTAAGGATCTTGTGCCGAAAGGCTTAAGGGTTCGAGTCCCTTCCCGAGCACCACTCTTTGAAGTCCAAAGAGGCAGCCGGATCACGCGGACAGTTCTTTTTCGGCCAATAACCTGGAATGATGGCCTTCCTTCCGCAGTAACACTGGGCAACTCCAACACCATGACGCCTTAGAACTGCTGAAGCTCTCGTCAGTTCCGGCTCGGCTGCTGGGATGGTTGCCGAACTGGATCAAAAATGTGCTGATTGCGTCGCCTTTCTGCGCAATTACAGCGGGGAGGAAAAACAAAAAACCCGACACGTCGGAAGGACGTGTCGGGTGAAAGGACTGATTGAAGTATGATCAGCTTTCGCCGGCGACTTTGCTGATGACCTGACGGCCACGATAGTAGCCGCAGGACGGGCAGGCGACATGGCCGGGGACGGTGGTGCCGCATTCAGGGCAGCTCTTGAGGGTGGGTGCCTTCCAGCGTTTTGCGCCTTGGCGCATGCGTTGGCGGCTCTTGGATTGTCTGCGCTTCGGATTGGCCATGAGAGTGTCGGGGTGGGGGTCTAATTCAGTTTGTTCAAGGCTTCCCACACACCCGGGCCCGCGCTTTGAGGTTCGTCCTCGGCTGTTTCCAGCACGTTTTCAAACCTGCCTTCGGCGGGACACTGACGGGGACGGACATTGCCGCCCTCGCAGCGTGGGTAGCTCGGAAGGGCCACGAGAGTATCTTCCCTGATGGTATCCGTCAAGTTGATCGTGGGATCCTTCTCAATCTCCAGTTCGGCGGAATAATGGGCAAGTTCGACGCGATGCTCGTAGCGCTCGAGGCAGCGGCCGCATTCGAGGCTGAAAACGGCCTCCAAGCGTCCGGTGACGATCAGGTCGCCCCCGTCACGCTCGATGTGGAGTTCGTATTTGAGAGGGGAGACGGCCTGAATCGGGTCTTTTTCGTCCAGACCGAAAAACGAGGGCGGTTCCTGGCCTACAATGTCCCTGCCTTCGTCGGGGAGGGAGCGCAGGTCGATTTGAAACGGGCGGTGCATGGCGGGTGATTTAGGATTGGAGCTTGGCGCGGAGTGCGGCGGCCACGTTTGGGGGAACAAACTGCTCGATGTGCCCGCCCAGGCGGCAGATTTCCTTCACCAGGCGGCTGCTGATGTAGGTGTATTCTTCGCGTGGCATGAGAAAGAGCGTTTCGAGGTTCGGCTCGAGTTTACGGTTCATGAGGGCGAGCTGGAACTCGAATTCAAAGTCAGACACGGCGCGCAGGCCGCGCACGAGGGCGCAGGCACGGTGCTCGCGGGCGAAGTTCACCAGCAGGCCCTCGAAGGGAATGACCTCGATGCCGTTGATTTCCGCCGTGGCGGAGCGGATCAGTTCGACGCGCTCTTCCACGCTGAAGAGGCTCTGTTTGGCGTTGTCGCGTGCGACGGCGATGATGAGCCTGTCAAAAATGCCCGCCGCGCGCTGGAGCACATCGAGATGTCCATTGGTGAGCGGATCGAAGCTGCCGGGATAAATTGCGCGTCGCATGGGAGGATGGGACGGAGTCTAGCGGAGGGAAGGGGGAGCGGAAAGAAAAAGCTCAGCTCAGCAGCACCTGGGCCATGGCCAGTTCACGTGTGTGGGTGAGGCTGACGAGGCAGACGGCGTCACCGGCATGTTTCTTCGCGGCTCCGTGGAGGATGAGAACGGGTCTGCCGCTTTCCTCCCGGAAGACTTCGATGTCGGTCCAGTTCACGCCTTCATTCCACAAGCCGGTGCCGAGCGCCTTCGCCGCGGCTTCTTTCGCGGCGAAGCGCGCCGCGTAGTGCATGGCGGGGTCGGCACAGGAGTCACAGTAGGCGATCTCGCCGCTGGTGAAGGTGCGTTCCTTGAAGCGCGGGCCGTGCTTCTCCAGCATCTCGCGGATGCGGGCCACTTCGACCAGGTCGATGCCGATGCCTGTGGCTTTCATCTCAGATCAGCCCCGGTAGGCGGCCATGACGGCGAGCATTTCCTTCACCGCGGCCTGCAGTCCGATGAAAATGGCGCGTGAGACGATGTGGTGGCCGATGTTCAGCTCCGCGAGGTGCGGGACGGGCCAGAGATCCGGCAGATTCCGGGTGGTGAGGCCGTGGCCGGCGTTGATCTGCAGGCCCAGCTCGTGTCCGAGCTCGGCGGCGGCGCGCAGGCGCTCCACCTCGGCCCGGCGTTGATCTCCAGCATGATTGGCGAAGGTGCCGGTGTGCAACTCGATCATGGCGGCGCCGATGTCCGCGCTGGCGCGGACCTGGTCGAGGTCTGGATCGATGAACATGCTGACGCGGGTGCCGTTGTCTCCGAGCGCCTCCACCGTGGCGCGCAGCGCTTCGCGTTGTCCCGCCACATCGAGTCCGCCTTCCGTGGTCACTTCCTCGCGGTTTTCCGGTACCATGCAGACAAAGTCCGGACGCACGGCCAGCGCGATGTCGAGAATCTCGCGGGTGTTGCCCATTTCGAGATTGAGCTTTGTGCGGATGCTCTGGCGCAGCAGGCGCACGTCATCGTCCTGAATGTGGCGCCGGTCGGCCCGGAGATGCACGGTGATGGAGTGCGCGCCCGCCGCCTCGGCCTCCAGCGCCGCGCTGAGGACGGAAGGTTCCGCGTTGGGGGAATCGAGCATGGCGCGGTAGCGCGCCTGACGCAGGGTCACGACGTGGTCGATGTTCACGCCGAGGAGCAGGTTGGGCTGAGGCATGCGCGCTATGTAGCGCGTGCATCCGCGCCCGCAAGCCTCGTGTCCCGCTGGATATTTTTGGGCACTTTTTACAGAAAAATGTAACTGCCTGCCCAAGAAGTTGAAGTAACTCCACGCTCACACATGCGCGTGGCATGAGTCATTCCCCCAAATCATGAAATCCCTCGTTTACACCATCCTCATCATCGGCGGTCTTTTTTGCGCCTACGATTACTTCCTCGCGCCGCCCGGACAGAAAATTGTCTTCAAAAGCCTCAATCCTCCCAAGCCCAAGAACGATCCTGTGAAAAACGTGGAGACTGCGCCGCCCGTCGCGCTCGAAACCGCGCCGTCACCCATTCCGGTCGCCAAGCAGGAGTCCCCAAAGTCTACGATGCCTGCCACCACCATCGCAACCGCCGCGCCGGCACCGTCCACGCCTGACGTTGCTTCCAAAGGGCCCAAGTTCGACCCCATCGAAGTTTTGACCGGCAACTGGCTTAAAATCCCGCCCTCCGCCTTCCCGCGTGAGGTGAAACTCCTGCAGGATGCCGAGTTCAAGATGAGCGTCGGTGCCAGTAAGGTCGCCGCCGGCGGCAAGGCCACCGCCCTCGGTGCGGAGAACGGTGTTTTGGTCCTGGCCCCCACCGCCACCTCCCCGGCCCGGGCGCGGCTTCCTCTCGATGCCACGGATTTGAAGGCCCAACTCAACGACGCCTACGAGAAGTGGAAGGTGCTGCGTGCGGAGGAGTTGAAGGCCATCGCTGCGCGCAAGGCGCAGCAGCAGGCCACGCGTGCCGTTTCGCCTGCCACGACCCCCTCCAGCAGCGAGGTTGAGCCCGGTGGCAAGCCGGTGCGTGCAGGCAATGGCACCTACCCCTTGCTCATCGCCAGCATGCAGAACGGCCAGGTGACGGAAATCACTCCCGAAAACATCACCCACTGGCAGGAGGCGCAACCCGCTCCTGTGCAGGGTAAGTCCGGCTGGGTGGTGAAGGTTAATTACAACGCCAAGACCATCTTTGGCCCGCAGCCCGTCGAAGCCCAGGCTGTTACTCTCGATGGCAGGGTCGTCGGCTGGTATTACACCGGCTCCGGCGAAGAGGTCCCCTGAGTCCTTGCCGAAAGGTCAGCCGACGACTCGTTCGTCTTCCCATTCATGGCATTGATGCATGACGCCGCTGCTAGCCTCGGCTGTTTTTCCACGAAAACGCACGGCAGAATGAAGCCTGTGAGTTATTTCGGGGGAAAATGCGGGTGGTGGAAGTTTCCGTTTGCCAGAAAGGGGGCAGCGTTTACTATCGCGGCCCCAAACGGCAAAGGAGCGGTAGTTCAGTTGGTTAGAACGCCAGCCTGTCACGTTGGAGGTCGCGGGTTCGAGCCCCGTCCGCTCCGCCACTGGGATTTTTTCAAGGCCGCCTCTCAAGAAGGCGGCCTTTTTTGTGCCGCAGACCAGAAGCCTCCATGAGCCAATCAATTATTGCTTCAAAGGAGCCTCGTAGCAGCGGCGTTCCTCCGGCAGCATATCCGCCTGCGGGCTGATGGCCTTGATGACACCTTTGGCTTCGTCATGGAACCCGCCGCTGTCCGCAATGGCGGCGAAGACGGCCCGCTGACCTTCGGTGAGAAGATTCAGGTCCATGTACTGAAGGAATGAAACGGCCTGCTGAATGTCCTGCAGCCGCCAGAACGCGAGGGCGACGGTGAGTTTGCGCAGATTGTCCTTGGGTTGGATGCGCAGGAGTTCCTGCGAGTTACGCAGGGCCAGTTCGATGTTTTTGCCCGCCAGGAGGCTTGTGTAAAGGTGGCGCTCAATGAAGGTGTTGTCGTCAGGCCAGCGTTGGACGGCCTCGGTGGTGGCCTGGAGGAGGGATTCGGTGTTGTGGTTGGCCTCACATGCCTTGATCAGCCCGCCGAAGGCCTCACGCTCGATACGCGGCGGTGCTGAGGCACGGCGGGCCGCTTTGATGGTAAGGCGATAGGCATCCTCGGCGATGTCAAAATGGCCGCGTTCCTCGGCGTAACGGGCGATTTGCAGCAGGGCAGGGTAGCGGCCGTTGACCTCGGCGGCGTCTTTCGCGAGGATCAGCTTCGAGCGCATTTCCTCGGACGGCTTCTTCAGCACAAAAGCCAGATGTGCGCGGAACATCGCGATGGTGGTCGGGTCGAGGATGCTGGTGATCTTGGGATCATTGACGATGCGTTCCACATCTCCGAAACGCTGGAGCATGCTCAGGGCGTTGAGGTAGTTTTCCAGCAGTCCTTGGTGGGACTTCGCCTCCTCTTCCGGGAGAATGGTGAGCACCTGGGCGAATTCCCCTTCTTCTACCAGCCAGCGGACGAAGGGCGCCAGTTCATCGCGTTTTTTCCCGCGGTATTTTTCTGTCGCCTCCATCACGATTTCTTTTTTGCGTCCTGGCGACTGCCTCACTTCGTGTTTCAAGGCGGTCACATAATGCCGCTCGTCGCCCTTGGGATGAGTTTTGAGGCGTTGTACAAGTTTGGTGGTGTCCTCTGGTGTCAGCGAGGGGAGGCTGTTGATGAATTCCAAGGTTTGCAGCCCTAGAACATCATCCTGGTCCGCGAGGCTCCAGAGATTGTCCATGCCTTCGCCGATCTCGAGAGGACTGCTCGAACTGATCTGCACCTTGGCAAGGCGCAGCAGGCTTTCCTTGTCCTCGGGGTGTGTCAGGCAGTAGTTGCGCAGGATGTTGAGGAGCTGCTTGTTCTGCTCGCGTTTGCCCCAGACTTCCTCGGCCAGTTTCATCAACGCCTCGCTGGGCTGCTCGACCTGCATGATTTTTTCGAGCGCGGTGGATGCCTCTTTGGGGCGGCCGAGATTGAGGAGGCATCGCACATGCAGTTGCTCATCGGTGGAGTTCAGGGCCTCGAGCTCCTTGAGTTTGTCATAGAAGTAGAGCGCGGTGTCGCGCTTCATCAGGGTGAAGTACTCAAAGTTCAGTCGGATGGCCTCCAGGCTCTCGGGCGCTTTTTGGTAAGCCTCCTGTGCCTTCATCACCGCGTTGACGCCCTGGCCGTTTTCCATCATCCGCCGGGCTTCCTTCACCATGCTTTCCGCGCGCATGTTCTTGTACGAGTTTTTCAGAGGCCTGGCATAAACGACACCGAGAATCAAAAGCGTGGCGCTGATGCTGACGATCACGAATCCTGCGATCCAGCGCGCCAGCGGGGACTGCCGGTCGCGGTGCGCCACGGTGGGCGGCACCAGCCATTCCCACGCGGCGATGAACGGACGCCACAGCACGAAAGGCCTTCGCGACAAATCCTTCGTCGGGTCGATATTCTGGTTGGAAAGCATGGGCTGGTCGCGGAGGGCGTGGAATGTAGGTGGTCGGAAGGTGGCGTCACGTTGAAAATTTTCGCGCAACCTGATTGTCATCCGTCGTGTTGAAGCCGCCCCGGCAGACTCCTAAAATTCAGTTGAAAAGATCAAGTCACCCCCTAAAACACCGCTCCGCGATTGAATGTCCGGAGGACGCGGGACACATGACCGCCTCCTTGCGGCGTTAACTCCCAACCAACCGATCCAACGACGTTATGATCCAAGTCAAAAACCTCATCAAGGTATTCGGCACCAAGGTGGCCGTCGATGATATTTCCTTCTCCGTGGAAAAAGGAGAAGTGCTCGGCTTCCTCGGGCCGAACGGCGCCGGCAAATCGACCACCATGCGCATGGTCACAGGCTACTTCCGCCCCACCAGCGGCAGCGTCAGCCTGTGCGGCATTGACATGCTGGAGAACCCCGAGGAGGCGAAACAGCGCCTCGGTTATCTGCCGGAAAACGCGCCTCTCTACTCCGACATGACGGTGGCGAGCTTCCTCGGCTTCTGCGCCGAGATGCGCGGGCTGCACGGTGCGGAGCGCACGAAGGCGATCGACCGTGTGCTGGACCTGTGCTTCCTCGACCGCGTGCGCAATCAAAGCGTGGACACGCTCTCCAAGGGGTACCGTCACCGCACCTGCTTCGCCCAGAGCATCATTCATGACCCCGACGTGCTCATCCTCGACGAGCCGACGGACGGCCTCGATCCCAACCAAAAGCATGAGGTGCGCGGCATGATCAAGCGCATGGGCCAGAACAAGGCCATCATCTTCTCCACCCACATCCTGGAGGAAGTCGAGGCCGCATGTTCCCGCGCCATCATCATCGACCGTGGCAAAATCGTCGCAGACGGCACGCCGGAGAAGCTCAAGAAGCTCGTTCCTGGTGCAAACTCTCTCGACGAAGTCTTCCGCAGCATCACCAAGCCTGACACGCACAAGAAGGCCGCGTGATTTCTCCTTTCCACCAAATTTTCACCCCATCTCCAACCACCATGCGAAACCGAGACATCCAAAACACACTGGCCGTCTTCAAGCGGGAGTTCCTGGCTTACTTCAACTCTCCCGTGCTCTACGTCATCGTCGTCATATTCCTGCTGGCGGCGATGGGCTTTCCCTTCTTCTTCTCGCGCATCCTCGACAGCGAGGATGTGTCCCTCACCGAGCGTTTCTTCGTCTGGCATCCGTGGATCTACACCGTGCTGGCCCCGGCGGTGGGCATGCGCTTGTGGTCCGAGGAGCATCGTCTCGGCACCATCGAGCTGCTGCTGACCATGCCCGTCTCGCCATGGCAGGCGATTCTCGGGAAATTCTTCGCCGCAGCCTGCGTCTGGCTCATCGGCCTCACGCTGACCTTCCCCATCGTATGGACGGTCTGCTACCTCGGCGAGCCTGATATGGGCCCGATCATCAGCGGCTACATCGCCAGTTATCTTTACGCGATGGCGTGCCTTTCGGTGACCTGCGCGGTCAGCGCCATCACTCGCAGCCAGGTGGTGTGCTTCATCGTCAGCGTCGCTTTCTGCATCGTGATCGCGCTGATCGGAGATCCCGGCGTCACGCAGGCCATTGTCAGCACCGTGCCGTCCTGGGCGGAGAGCGTGGTGCGTTTCGTGAGCTATTTCAGCTTCATGGACCACTTCTACGAGCTGACAAAGGGCATCTTTGTCTTCCGTGACGTCCTCTACTTCCTGTCGGTCATCGTGGTGACTCTTTTCATCACAAACCAGGCTCTTCGCTCGAAGCGCGCCTGATTTTCACCCTCAAGCCAACCACAAACCTGATTTGATCCCATGAGCGTGAATCTGAACAGCAAGCAAGCCACCACCGGCATCACCGCCATCCTGGTCATTGCCATCGTCGTCGTCCTGAACTTCCTCGTCGGCGGCCTTGGTTTCGGCAACTTCCGCATCGACCTCACGGAAGACCGCATCTACACCCTCTCCCAAGGCACGAAAAACATCCTCAGCCGCCTCAACGAGGACGAGCCGGTCACCATCCGCTTCTACCACACCACGGACGACCGCGTCATGCCGAACGTGCTCAAGCCGCATGTCCGCGCCGTCGAGGACCTGCTGCTGGAGCTCGTGAAAGCCTCCGGTGACAAGATCATCCTCGAAACCATCCATCCGAATCCGAACACGGAGGAGGAAGACAAGGCTCGTGAGGACGAAATCCAGGACATGGGGCCCGTGAATCAGGAAGGTGACAAAATCTACTTCGGTCTCGCCATCCAGTGCCTCGATCAGAAGGAAGTCATCCCTTTCCTCAATCCGCCGTCTCCGAGCGAAGGTTCTTCCATCGAGTATGACATTGCCCGCGCCATCGCAAAGGTCAGTAAGCCGGCCAAAAACGTCATCGGCGTCATGAGCGCCATCCCGGTCATGGGCTCACCGATGTTCCCGTTCCAGCGCCAGCGGGGGCAGGAGCCGTGGGTCGTCGTCCAGCAGCTTCGTGCTGACTACGAAGTCGTCGAAGTGCCGATGGGCACGGACAAGATCGACAGCAACATCAAGGTGCTGCTCGTCATCCATCCTGCGGACATCTCCGAAGGTGCTGAATACGCCATTGACCAGTTCCTGCTCGGCGGTGGCAAGGTCATCGCCCTCGTCGATCCCAACAGCGTCGTCGCCCAAGCCTTCAGCGGCCAGCCGAATCCGATGACCGGCCAGCCAGGTGGTCAGATCAACACCTCCTCCGACCTGAAAAAGCTGCTTTCCGCCTGGGGAGTCGGCTTCAAGAACGACCTCGTCGTCGCCGACATGAACTACCGCGGCATGCTGCAAGGCCGCAACAACCCCACCGCATTGCAACTGCCGGCGGACGCCATCAACCGCGAGGATCGCATCACCTCCGGCCTCAATTCCCTCGTCATGGTCACTGCCGGGTCTTTCAGCATCGACAAGCGCGAAGGCATCGACGCGAAGCCCCTCGTCAGCAGCTCGGAGGAGTCCGCCATGATCGACCTCGCCGACGCCGAAAAAGCGCGCTCGCCGCAGGGCCTGACCAACTTCACCGCTGGAGGCCGCAAGCAGATCCTAGCCCTCCGCCTCACCGGCAAATTCAAGACCGCCTTCCCCAACGGCAAGCCAGCCAAGCCCGCCGGCAGCCCTGAAACAGGCGGCGCGCAGGACGAGGCGAAACCCGCTGCGGCTCCCGCAGCTCCTGCTGCTACCGCTCCGGCCGCCGCAGCCCCGGCACCCGCTCCCGCAGCAACACCGGCCGCCGCTCCTGCTGCTGAGAAAAAAGAAGAGCCCAAGAAGGAGGAGCCGAAGAAAGACGACGGCTCGCTGAAGGAATCCGCCAACAGCGAGGGTGCGGTCATCCTGTTCTCCGACGTGGACATGCTCTATGACGCCTTCTGCGTGCAGCAGGATCCCATGACCGGCATGCTCGTCTCCCGCACCGGCAACCTGCCCGCCATTCTCAATGCCGTGGAAGTCCTCTCCGGCGGTGGCGACCTTCTCCAGGTCCGCAACCGCAAGTCTGCCGTGCGCCCCTTCAGCACGCTCAAGGAGATGCGTGAAAAGGTGGAAAGCCGCTATCGTCCGCAGCTCATGGCCCTGGAGTCCGAGCGCGAGAAGATCGCCGAAAAAATGGGCGCGCTGCGTTTGAAGCGCGACTCCAAAGGCAAGGGCTTCATCGTCGATCCCCAGCAGCAGAAGGACCTCGAGGCGCTCATGCAAAATGACATCGATCTCTCGCGCAAGGTGCGTGAGATCAAAAAGGATCAGAACAAGGAGATCGAGTACACCAAGACCATGCTCAAGTGGTTGAACTTCCTCGCCGTCCCGCTGCTGGTCAGCTGCGCGGGCATTCTGCTCGCCATCCGCCGTCGTGCCGCCACCGCCGCGGTCTGATCCTTCCCTCCCACTTTCACCCCTGCTTAACACATCATGAAAAAGATCATCATTCTGATCGTCGTGCTCGTCGCGCTCATCGGAGCCGCTCTTTATCAGCAGAAGGACCGCAAATCCCGCCTCAGCACAGGCTCCCGCAAGGGAACGGGGATGCGCGAGATGCTCATTCCGGACTTTGACGTGAACAGCATCCAGAAAATCCGCGTCAAGGACGCCCAGAACGAGGTCAACGTCTCGCTCAACGGCAACGTCTGGACGGTCGCCGAGCGTGGCGGTTACGAGGCCAGCTTTGACAAAATCAGCCGCGCCCTTCTCGCCCTCAAGGAGCAGAAGATCAGCCGCAAGCAGTTCGTGGGCAAGGAGTCCTGGGGCAAGATCGGCGTCCAGCCTCCCGGAGAGCCGAACGGCTACGGCATCGGCACCCTCGTTGAATTGCTCGACGCCAAAGGGAACCTCAAAAAATCCCTCGTTCTCGGCGGCAACGTCACCAGTTCCGGCAATCAGAACGCGTCGCCGTTTGGTGGCAGCAGCGAGCGTCTCGTCCGCATGCCTGAGGATGGCGAGACCATCTGGACGATCAGCAACACGTTCGCCGATCTCGAAAGCAAGGCCGATTCGTGGCTCGAAAAGGCCTTCTTCGACGTGCAGAAGCTCAAGTCCGTCGAAATCACCGCCGCGAAGCACGAGGACTCCTGGAAGGCTTCCCGCGCCAAAGAAGAAGACAACGAGTTCACCCTCGAAGCCGCCAAACCCGGCGAGAAACTCGACAACGGCAAGGCCAACCTCACCAGCCTCCTGTCCAGCCCCACCTTCAACGACGTGCTCGCCAAGGACAAGGCCGCCACGACGATGAAGGATGCTGTGAAGGCGAAGCTCGTCACCTTCGAGGGCTTCACCTACAATGTTCAGGCCGTGAAACAGGCCGGCAAAGACGGCGCGGGTGACAAATACTACATCACCGTCGCCGTCAGCGCGGACATCGCCAAGGAACGCGCTCCAGTGAAGGATGAGAAGGCCGAGGACAAAAAGAAAAACGACGATGCCTTCGCCGAGGAAAAGAAAAAGAAGGAGGAGAAGCTCGCCAACGAGAAAAAACTCGAAGGCTGGGTTTATGAGGTTAGCGAGTACACGGTGAGCAACCTGCTCAAGAAGCGCTCCGAAATACTCGCCGAGCCTGAAAAGCCCGCCGCACCCGCCACGGGCGACGCTCCAGCCGGTGGCCTGCCTGATGTTAAAAAGATGCTGCAGTCATTGCCTGCCGCTCCGGCGCCCGCTCCGGCGCCCGCTCCGGCGGCCGCCCCGGCGCCAGCACCCACCCCGGCACCTTCCTTGAGGACGCCGTCTGCCACGCCGCTGCCGGAAACTCCCAAGACGGAGATCAAACCAGCTCCCGCGCCCGGCTCCAATCCTGTGACCGGCGAAAAGCCCGCCGAAGCTGACAAACCCGCTCCCGAGGCGGCGAAAAAGTAATCCGCGACGAGACGCCTCTTCACGTCTTTGACCAGCCACGGAGTGATGCCGGCCGCATCACTCCGTTTTTTATGCTGAGCGCTCGGGTCACTTCTCCAGCAGCTTCAGCGCCGCGCTCAGATTGTCCACGGTAAGGATTTCCGGCAGGACATGGGGTTCCTTCACGCCGGGGATGTGGAGCGCGTTCACGGGCACCGCGCCCTTGCCGAGCGCTTCGAAGGATTTCTTGATGACCTCGTCCTCGTTGGTGTAGTCGGCCTTCAAAGCGACCACGCCGTGCTTTTTGAAAAGCTCCTGAATCTTCGCATCAGGATAGACGCGCTTGTTTACCTGGCAGGTCAGGCACCACTTGGCCGTGTAGTCGATGTACACCGGTTTTCCGGCGGCGAGGAGTTCCTGGACTTTGGCCTCCGACCACGGCTCCCACAGCAGGCCGTTTTCAAACTTCGCGGAATGCGTCCCGGCAGGCTGTTTCTCCACATGCGGCCAGCCGAGCCACAATCCACCCGCCGCCGCGGCCAATGCGAGCACCACGGCGATCAGCCTTGTGCGCGCCGGTTTGTGCGGCAGCGACCAGCGACCGTAGATCCAGCAGCCCAACGCCACGAGCACGAGGCCGAGCATGAGCCACAGCAGCGGCAAACCCTCCACCATGCCGGTGAGCACCCACAGCATGTAAAACACCGTGCCGAAGAGCAGGAAGGACATGCCCTGCTTGAAGCTCTCCATCCATGCGCCGGGGCGCGGCAGCGCTCTGACCAGCTTCGGAAACGCGGAGAGCAGCAGGAACGGGCTGGCGAGGCCGAGACCGATCAGCGTGAAGAGCAGCATCGCCTGCGGCGCGGGCAGCTTGACGGCGAAACCGAGCGCCGTGCCGAGAAACGGTGCCGAGCATGGCGTGGACACCATCGTGGCCAGCAAACCGGAGAAAAAGGAGCCGCCGAGGCCGTGTTTCGCCTGCAAATTCGCGCCGACGCCCACGGCGGACGCGCCGATCTCGAACACGCCGGCCATGTTCAGGCCGAAGATGAGGAAGAACGCGGCCAGGCCGTAATTGAAGCCGGCGGATTGGAGCTGGAAGCCCCAGCCCTTGCCCAGCGCCACCACGATGCCGCCCAGCGCCCAAAACGAGAGCAGAATGCCCAGCGTGTAGATCAGCCCATGCAGCACGACCTGTTTCCGGTCCTCGCCCGCCTGCTGCACGATGCCGACGATCTTGATGCCGAGCACCGGAAACACGCAGGGCATGATGTTCAGGATCACTCCGCCGATGAAGGCGGAGAGCATGATGAAAAGGAACGTCGGCGGCGTCTCCACGCCCTGGGTCACCGCGGGCTCAGCGCTTTTTTTTTTCACAGGCGGCAGCTTTTCGAAAACGGTGGCCTGCGCCGCGTCATTCACAGCCTGCGCCGCGATGCTGATGGTGACTTTCAGCTCCTGCTTGAAGGGCATGCAGCTTTTGTCATCGCACACGAGCCCGTCCACCTTCACTTGCAGTTCCGCTTTGGAACCGGCGGCCGCGTTCGCGGGGGGCGTGATCGCGGCGGGCAGATAAACCGTGCCATCGTAGCCTTCGCTGGGCGATCCATCGGTTCCCTTGAAAGGATGCACCGCAGGCCAGGGCAGTTCGTCCATCTTCCAGCCTTCCGGCAGCGTCCAGACGAGCTTGGTGGGCTTGCCGATGATCTCCGGCGGCAGCACTTTGCCGTAGGTGTGAGCGCCTTTGGCATGCTCCAGCCTCACCGCCACACGAAACGTCGTGCCAGGAGCCGCTGCGGTCGCTTCCGTGATCAACGCGGAGGTGACGAGCCCTACCTTGTCATTCGCACCAGCTCCGAGCAGGCCGGGTTCGAGCGGAAGGCCCTGGCCGCTGGCGAAAATGGCCAGCAGGGCGAGAAAAACGACGGGAAGGTACTTCATGGGCGTGGAGCAGGGTGGAGGGGTTCGCTGCGTGAGAGAACGCCGCGGCAGCCTTATTCCGATCAGCTTGAAAAAGGGCGTTACAGAGCCTTGTGCGAGCCGTCGCAGAAGGGCGGGTTCTTCGTGTGCTTGCAGTTGCACAGCCAGACCTTCTTCGCCTCCGGCAGCGTGAACTTCTTCGGCCCGAAGCCGGTGCCCTTGTGGCTGCCGTCGCAGCTTGGCTGATGACCGCTCAGTCCGCACGCGCACCACCAGTGGTCTCCAGCAGGCAGTTCGACGGCGACAGGTTGTTTCTCGTGAATCTTGGGGAGTGTTTCCATGACTACGAGTCTGGCAGGAGATGGAAGAAGCGTCAAGAGGGCGAAGACCCCGCGATTAAGACTGAGGAACCTGCTCCAGCACCTCGCGCACGAGTCCTGGCCCGCGATAGACGAGTCCGCTGTAAACCTGCACGAGCGACGCGCCGAGCTTCAGCTTTTCGACCGCGTCCTCGCCTTTGACGATGCCACCGACGCCGATGAGAGGCGTTTTTTCCTTCAACAACATGCGGAAGGCCTGCAGCACGAGATTTGAGCGTTCGCGAACCGGCGCGCCGCTCAGGCCGCCGGTTTCTTGTGCGAGGCGATGTCCGGCGACGGCTTCGCGGTCGATGGTGGTGTTGGTGGCGATGACGCCGTCGATGTTTTGCTCGTTGAAGACGCGGGCGAGCGCCTCGATCTGCATGTCGTTGAGGTCGGGGGCGATCTTGACGAGCAGCGGCACGGTTTTGCCATGTTCTTTACTCAAGGCGGCCTGCTCTTTCTTCAAAGCGCTGATCAGTTGACGCACGGCATCCTCGGCCTGGAGATCGCGCAGCCCCTTCGTGTTCGGCGAGGAGATGTTCACGGCGATGTAGTCGGCCACCTGATACGCCGCCTTCAAGCAATAGAGGTAGTCGTCCACGGCCTTCTCATTCGGTGTGTCGAAGTTCTTGCCGATATTCACCCCGACGACGGCTTTGGTTTTGCGGTGCTTGAGCTTGGCGACGGCGGAGTGAATGCCGGGATTGTTGAAGCCCATGCGATTGATCAAGGCCTCGTGCTCCGGCAGGCGGAAGAGGCGCGGCTTTGGATTTCCCGGCTGCGGGCGCGGTGTGAGCGTGCCGACTTCGACGAAGCCAAAACCGAGCGCGCCCCAGGCATCGACCGCGCTGGCGGACTTGTCCATGCCGGCACCGAGTCCGAGGACATTCGGGAACGTGAGGCCCATCACCGAGCGAGACTGCCGCGGCTTGCTGACAACGGACTGCAGCATGCCGAGCCGGTGCGCCACGATCATGAGCTTCACGGTGAGCGTGTGTGCTTTCTCTGCGTCGAGGCGGAAGAGCCACGGCTTCATCACCGGGTAAAATTTTTCGATCAAGGTCATGCGTCGGGAGGAAGGATGGATTTGACCAGCGTGGCGACTGCCTTGCCGAGCGTGGCGTGGGCGGTTGCGTCGAGATGAATGCCGTCGCTGCCGGCGCTGACGAGCGGCTGCGTGTTCAAGTAAGGGCAGCCGAGAGAGGAGGCCAGCGCCTCGTAGTGCCGTGGCAGTTCGCGGCTGTCATTAAAAGCGTTTGGGAACTTCGCGGCGATGTCCGGCAGATGGTTGTGCTGCCCGATGGCCGGCGGGCATAGGAGCAGGAGCTTGGGGGGCTTCGCCTTGGGGCCCGAGTCGCTGGCGAGGATCATTTGCGCGAGCACCTTCACACCGGTGGCGATCTCTCCGGGCGAGACGCCGAAGACGGCTTTGAGATCGTTGGTGCCGAGCATCATCACGACAAGATCGAGCGGCTTGTGGCTTTCGAGCAGGGCCGGCAGCACGGCCTTGCCGTTGCGCACGGCGGCAAAGGGGTCATCGTGCACCGTCGTGCGTCCGTTTTGCCCTTCTTCGATGACACGGAAACCCGGGCCGAGTTTCTTCGCCAGCACGCCGGTCCAGCGCACATCGTGCGGATGCCTGGCAGGGTAGGGAGCGGTGATGCTTTCAGGGATGAAGCCCCAGGTGTTCGAGTCGCCGAAGCAGAGGACGGTTTTCATGCGCGCGCATGATGCCTCCCATCCACGCGGCGGCAACTGCTCTCCGCACTTGTTCAGAGAGGCTCAAACACCTGTGTAAAACTGCAAAAATCCAGCTTGCGCGGGTTTTCGGGTGTGTTAGACATCCCTCCCCCCGCTCCAAGGCGGGGTTTTGAGTTCCCCCAGACTCACTCTTTTCTCTCATCCTCGTATGCGTGTCCGTACCTCCGTCAAACCCCTCTGCGAACTTTGCCGCGTCATCCGCCGCAAAGGTGTCGTCCGTGTCGTCTGCAAAAACCCGCGCCATAAACAGCGTCAGGGTTGATCCAACTTTCCCCAATACACCTTACTGAATTATGGCCCGCCTGCTTGGAGTCGAAATCCCGAACGAAAAGAAGATCGAATACTCGCTGCCTTATATCTACGGCATCGGTCTTCCCCTCAGCCGCAAAGTTCTTGCCGCCACCAACATCGACCCGAACATCCGTGCGGGTGAGCTGAGCGACGAGCAGATCGCCGCGATCACGCAGACCATCCAGGCGCTCAAGATCCCGATTGAAGGCGACCTTCGTCGTGAGATTCAGATCCACATGAAGCGCATCCTTGGCATCAACTGCTACCGCGCTCATCGTCATCGTCGCGGCCTGCCAGTGCGCGGACAGCGCACCCATACGAACGCCCGCACACGCAAAGGTCCGCGCAAGACCGTCGGTGCCCAGAAGGCCTCCAAATAATCATTCACGCAACGATCCGTTCCCCACACTATGGCTGACGAAACGACCCCCGCCGCTCCCGCCGCCGCAGCGCCTGCTCCGGCCGCGGCACCTGCCGCTCCTGCTGCCGCACCCGCAGCCGAGCAGCGTCCCTCCACCAGCGGTGACAAGCAGGTCTCCCAAAGCATCTGGCTCGAAATCGGTGGTGAATCCGCCGAAGGACCAAAGATCACGAAGGCCAAAGGCGCCAAGAACGTCACCAGCGGCATTGTCCACGTTTACGCCACGTTCAACAACACCATCGTCACCATCACCGACCGCAATGGCGGCGTGATCGGCTGGTCCACCTCGGGCAAGATGGGTTTCCGCGGCTCCCGCAAAGGCACCGCCTACGCGGCCCAGGTTGTCGCCCAGGACGCCTGCCGTCAGGCGATGGGCCATGGTCTTCGTGAGGCTGAAGTTCGTCTTCGTGGTCCGGGTTCGGGCCGTGAGTCCGCCGTGCGTGCCGTCCAGGCTCTCGGTGTCGAAGTCACCACCATCAAGGATGTGACCCCGGTGCCGCACAACGGCTGCCGTCCGCCCAAGGCCCGCCGCGTCTAATCTTTCACGCACCTTTTTCTCAACTCATTATGGCTCGCTACACTGGTCCCCGCGAAAAAATCAACCGCCGCTTCGGCATTGCCATTTTCGCCCCTTCCAAGGCTCTCGAAACCCGCAACTTCCCGCCCGGACAGCACGGCGCGCGCAACACCCGCCGCAAAACGTCCGAATACGGCACCGCGCTGGCTGAAAAGCAGAAGCTCCGTTTCCAATACGGCCTCATGGAGAAGCAGTTCCGCCGCTTCTTCGCCGAAGCCCAGCGCCGCAAGGGCGTGACCGGTGAGAACCTCCTGCAGATGCTCGAACTGCGCCTCGACAACGTCGTGTTCCGCATGGGCTTTGCCAACACCCGCTTCGCCTCCCGTCAGCTCGTCAGCCACCGCCACATCACCGTGAACGGCAAGGTCGTGAACATTGCCAGCTACCAGTGCAAGCCCGGTGACGTCGTCGCCGCCCGTGCCAGCAGCCAGCGCAGCCAGCAGCTCATCGGTCGTTTCCTCGAAATGACCCAGGGCACCCCGGCCGCTGACTGGATGACCGTCGATCGCGACAAGATGAGCGGCACCGTGAACCGCGTCCCCGTTCGTGAGGAGATCAACCCGATCGCCAACGAGCAGCTCGTCGTCGAGCTTTACTCCCGCTAATCCTCACCGATCAGCAGACCATCTTCAAAAGGGACGCTTTCGGGCGTCCCTTTTGCTTTTCCGGGCGAACTTTGTCATCCATCACTGCATTCTTTATTCCATGCATCCCACCCGTCTCGAACTCATCGGCTCTGAAGTCGCCATCCTGTGGCAGGACGGCACGGAGCAGTTCATTCCGATGGAAAAACTCCGCGCCGCCTCACCCAGCGCCGAAAACACAGGAGAGCGCGACCTGCTTGGCAACAAGATCGGCGGCACGAACCAGAAGAGCTTCCCCGGAGTCACCGTGAAGGACTGGCGCATGGTCGGCGGCTACGCCATCCAGTTCGACTTCAGCGACGGGCACAATACCGGCCTCTACACGTTTGATTATCTGCGGGCGCTTTGAGAGCGGCCGGAATGACGAAATCCTAATGAGGAATGTCGAATTTGCTCATTCGGCCCTTCATTCATCATTCGCCATTGATACGCTTCGCTTCCCTGCGGGCTCCTTTCAGTCGTCTGTCTCGCTTCGCTCGGCTCTGGTTTCGTCATTTTTCATTCTCCCACCACGCTGACCACGATGCTCCGCGTGTGCGGCGCGCGGCGATGTTCGAAAAGGAAAATGCCCTGCCAGGTGCCCAGGGCGAGGCGTCCATTCACCACGGGAATTACCTCCGACGTTCGCGTCAGCGCCATGCGCAGATGACTCGGCATGTCGTCCGGCCCTTCATACGTGTGCACGAAATACGGCGTGTCCTCCGGCACGAGGTGATCGAAAAAGCTGTGCAAATCCGTGCGTGCGGATGGATCGGCGTTCTCATAGATCACGAGACTCGCGCTCGTGTGCTGCACGAAGACCGTTGCCGTGCCGGTGCGAATGCCGCTCGTCCGCACGATCTGCTGGCAGCGTTCCGTGATCTCGTAAGTGCCCTTGCCACGGGTGGAGATGGAAAACTGGTCAGCGTGGGCGGCCATGCGTCGAGATCAGGCTTCGATGGAGAACTCGGGTGAAAACAGTTCGCAAGGCCGGCCGCCGTCACTGCTCTCGTAATGACGGATCAGGATGCGGAAGGTGTCAGGAGTCTTGATGAGCCTCCAGGCGATGGTGCAGACGAATTGAAACTGGCCGCCTGCCGGCAGTAGCCTGCGCTGCATTGGAAAACCAGTGTACCCCTGGCCGGTGCCAGTCCAGTCGTCTTTCAAACGGCGTTGCACGATGTGGCACACCTTCTCAGGATTGCGCAGCTTTAGGTAATCCGACAGGTAGTTTGTCTTCAACTGCTCCAGATAAAGCGGTGAATGCGCGGGATTGGTCAAGGTGACCCGCACATCGAAAAGGTCGAGCGGCCTGCCGTCATGTACATCGGCTACTTTCCCCAAGATTTCAAAACGAGCTGTCATTAGCGCGGGTTTGGGGCCGCGTTTGCAGGCGGCCAGGGATGCCAAACACGCCGTGAGAAAAAAGCGTCGTTTCATGAAGCCATTTAGAAGCAGGCTTGCTTCAAATCAAGCAATGCGCCGCCGAGACGCGCCGCCACATTTCCCGCGCAAAGCGATTCAGCGGCGATGCAATCACGAACCAGCGCGATTTCCGCCGCGCGGCCGCAGAGCCATGCGGAAAGGCCTGCCGCGCGATGCAGCGGCATATTTTGCGCGGCGAACGCGGCGCACACACCCGTCAAAACATCGCCCATGCCGCCGCTGGCCATGCCGGGATGACCGGTGGTGTTGAAAAAGGTCGGCTGACCGCGTGTGGCGATCACCGTGCGCGCCCCCTTCAGCAGCAGCGTGCGTCCCGGCGCCGGTTCGGTGAGCGCTTCGGTCACCTTGCGGCGGCTCATGCCATGCCAGCCCGGATAATTGCGCAGCAGCCGATCAAGCTCGCCCGGATGCGGCGTCAGGAGGCGCGGAAGTTTGACCGTCTTGTCCAGAATCTGCGGATTTTCGGCCAGCATGGTCAGCGCGTCGGCATCCACGATCACCGGCAGATTCGACTGCTTCAAAACCTCGAGCACTTCCTTCTCGTGATCAAGGCCCAGGCCCGGTCCGACTGCCAGCGCGTCAAATTTCATCTCCAGCACGTCGCGGTAGTCGTCGATGGGCTTGACCATCACTTCCGCTGGCACGCGTGACGCGATGAGCGGATACACGTCTTCTTTGACGAGCAGCGTGACCAGGCCCGCGCCAGCGCTCAAGGCACCGCGACAGGCCAGCTCCGCCGCGCCGAGAAATCCGCGCGATCCGGCGATGATCCCGACGCGCCCGGCTTCGCTCTTGTGCATGTCATTCGCACGACGTGGCAGCCAGGAACGCAAAATCGCCGGCGTGAGCGCCTGCGCGGACGAATCGCCCTCGCATTTCGCCAAATCAGCCAGCGGCACGAGCGCGATGCGTCCCACATGATGATCCGCGCCGTCTTCGAGCAGGCCTGCTTTGATCTGCGCGACCACGGCGGTCACATCGGCGATCACTGCGTCCTCGCAAACATCGCCATGATCACCGTCGAGCCCGGAGGGAATGTCCATCGCGATGGTCAGCGCGTGCTTCTGCGCGCGCAGCGCGTTCATCTCGCGTGCCAGCGCCTGCAACTCGGGTTTCATCGGTCCCTGCGCGCCAATGCCAAGCAAACCATCGAGGCTGACAATCGGGCCCGCGTCGAAATCAAACGTCGTCGCATCTTCAATCACCCGCGCATGGCTGCGAATCGAGGCCAAATGCCGTCGTGGCAGCTCTTTCATGTCCTCGGGCTCGCAACTCAGCCGCACATGCGTTTTCCAGCCATCGGCGAGAAGTTCCCGCGCCGCGACGAGCGCATCTCCCGCGTTGTTTCCTTTGCCAAGAAAGAGCACCAGCGATCCGGGACGTGGCGCGAACTGACGCACCACGTTCGCGATGCCTTTGCCTGCCTGCTCCATCAATGCCGCCGCGCTCACACCGCGCGCGAACGCGGCCTCCTCGCATTGCTGCATCTGGCGGCAGGTGACGATCATGGCTTCTCGGCGGCTTGCAGCAGCAGCGTCTTGAGTTCCTGCGCGGCTGGCAGCGCTTCCTGCGGCGTGCTGGTTGCGGGACGAACGACCACCTGCGTCCCCCTGGCGGCGGTCTCAAACGTGTCATGGATTTGCTTCAGCACATCGGCGGACGGATTGCCGAGCAGGAAGAGATGCATGAGCCGCTCGTCATCCCGACGGAGCTGTTCCTTCATCCGCGTGAGCGCCTCGGGGCTGCTGGGGATCAGCGCAAAACGCAGCGAGCGCACGACAGACTCGCCCGTGGTCTCGTGCGCGATGCCCAACAAGGCCGCGATGGTGTTCGCTGTCCGGATGAGCCGTGTCGGATCGCCATCGTAAATCACCAGGGCCATCACGATCTCACGCGGACGTGTTTTGCCGGTGAGTTCCGCGTCGATGATCGACTGCTCGTCGCCGAGCCGCGTCCGTCGCACGGTGTAGCCCATGTTTTCCGCGCCCATCGTCGATTCGAGGTAGCCGGGGATGCTCAGAGGCCAGTCGGGCTTCGCCAGCGCCTCACGCACGATGCCGGCATGTCGCTGGATGCCTTCGAGCGTGATCGGTCGGCGCAGCGCCATCGCGTATTTGAATGAGCGGTCCGCCGCCTGGTCCTTCTTCCACTGCCAGATGCCAAAGCTCGCGATGCCGAGAAAAATCGTGCCCACAGGCAGCATGACCAGGGCGAAGCGGATCCAGCGTCCAGGGTCGGCGGAGGTCGGCGGGGCGTCAGTCATGCTCCGCCAAGAAGCATCGCTTTGCCCGCCCGACAAGCGCGTAACCGTTTCTTCTTCACGCAGGCAGCCGCGCCAGCAATCCGGCGATGGACTGCGTCTGGCCCGGCAGGAGCAGATCAGGCCGGATGTCGGCCAGCGGCTGAAGAACGAAGCGGCGCAGATGAAGGCGCGGATGCGGGAGGATCAAAGCGGGATCATCACTCACCACATCGTCCGCGTAGAGCAGGTCGAGGTCGAGCGTGCGCGGCGAGTTGCGTTCGCGCTGCTCCGGGCGTCCGAGCGCGGATTCGACGGCCTTGAGATGCGTGTGCAGCTCCTGCGGGGTGCAATCCGCCTCGATTTCGATGACGGTGTTTAAAAATGACTGTGTGCCGGGAGCGCAATCCACCGGTTCCGTTTCATACACAGGCGCGCTGGCGCCCAGCTTCACATGCGGCACGCTTGCGAGCAGCATTTCGATGCCACGCCGGATGTTTTCGGCGCGCTCACCGAGATTCGAGCCGAGTGCGATGCCAAAGCGCATGCGAGGGCAGGTTATTTCAGGCCCAGCACGTCCTGCATGTCGTAAAGACCCGCCGGTTTGCCCGCGAGCCACTTCGCGGCGCGGACGGAGCCGTTGGCGAATGTGTCACGGCTGCTGGCCTTGTGCGTGAGCTCGACGCGTTCACCGACATTGGCGAAAATGACGGTGTGATCACCGACGACATCGCCGCCGCGCAGGGCGTGGACGCCGATTTCCTTCGGCGTGCGTGCTCCCACGTCGCCAAAACGGCCGTGGCGGCAGTCCTTGTCGTATTCGAGGCCGCGCACGTCGGCGAGGATCTCGACCAGTGTGCGTGCGGTGCCGCTGGGGGAGTCCTTCTTCATGCGGTGATGCATTTCGACGACTTCGAGATCGAATTCAGGCCCAAGCAGCTCGGTGGCCTTGCGGGTGAGCCAGAAGAGCGTGTTCACACCGACGCTGTAGTTCGAGGCGAAGACGATGGGCAGCGTCTTCGAAGCTTCGCGGATGGCGGCGAGCTGCGCGTTCGTGTGACCGGTGGTGCCGATGATCATGCTTTTCTTCTGCTTGAGGCATTCGCCGAGCAGTTCATCGCAAAAGTGGTGCGAGGTGAAGTCGATGACGGTGTCAGCCTTGGCGAGGGCGGGGGAAAGGGCGTCGCCCATGTCGATCGTGGCGGCGACGGAGACGTTTTGAGATTCGGCGGCGCGGATGATGGCCTGGCCCATGCGGCCTTTGCAGCCAGTGATGAGGAGTTTGAGGTCGGACATGACGGGTGGCTGATAAACGGCTGCCGGAGTTATGCAAGAGGTGCCTCCACGCTGTGCAGAGGGTCGTGCAGCAGGATTTCATCGAAGCTGTCATTGGGGGAGCGATCCGCAGGCGGCCAGAACTGACCGGCGCGGATGCGTTTCACCGCCTCGGCGGCGCAATCGAGCGCCGCGTCGATCAGCGCGTCGTCGAAGCCGTCCCATTCGAGAATTTCCGTCTCCTGGATGCTTTTGGGCAGGGCGAAGTAGGCCACGCGGCTCACGTTCAGGCCGCGCTGGCGCAAGGCGGCGGCGTAAAGCGGCAGTTGCAGGTCCAGCCACATCCCGCGTCTGCCTTCGGGAAGGTCGAAGCACTTCCATGCGTCGGCCTCGTTGAGCTTGGTACGGGCCGTGATGGCTTTGAAGTGCGATTCATGCGGCTTCCTCGGCTTGTCGGAGCTTTTAAAGTCCACGATGCGCAGCGTGCCGTCGGCGTGGCGTTCGACACGGTCGATGCGGCCGGACAAGCGCGCCTCGGCGATGAAGAACGGCGCTGCATCTTCCTTCGTGCCGATTTGCAGCTCGGCTTCGACGCACTGCCAGCCCTGCTGGCGGCTGACGGCCTCGATTTTCGCCGCCTGGCGCAGACGTTGCAGGATGCTCTCAAGTTGCAGCGTGATGAGCGGTGCGGGACGCTGGCCGAAAAGTTCGCGCACGTGTTCGCGCGCGGCTTCCTCGAGAAAATCCGCGATCTTTGCCGGATGCGTGCTGTCGCGCATGCCGCTTTCGAGAAACAGCCGGTGGAAGGCGTGGTGGATGATCTGGCCGAACTCGGCGGCATCCAGCTCCCGCTTCTGCGTTTCGACGGCGCTCATGCCCTTCGCATGCGTGAGGTAGTAGCGGAAGGGGCAGCCCAGATACTCGCGCAGGCGCGAAGGCGAGATGGTTTCGAGCGGGCGCGTGATCCAGTCCGGCCGCAAGGGCCATGCGAGTGTGCGCGGCGGCTCGGCTTCGACGTGCTGCGCGTCCTCCTTGGGAAACAGATGTGCCACACGTTGAGGCAGGGCTTTGTCATCGCACAGGAAAAGCAGCCGCGAGGGCCGCAAGGCATCGCCGTCATCGCTCCACTGGCCGCAGAGCAGTTCGAGGCGGCCTTTGGACTCACGTTGATGCGCGAGCGCGGCGAGGATGAAGGCATCACGCGCGAAACGTGTCTGCTGGCAGGGCAGGCCGAGCGCCTCGCGCAGCGCGTCAGGCAAAAACGGATGGCTGATGAAGATGCCCGGCACGTTTTCCTCGTTCAGTCCGGTGACGACGAGATTCGGCGCTTTTTCCCAGAGCAGTTCGAGCCAGCCCTGCAGCACGAGGTCGATGTCTCCACGGGGCTCGGCGAGACGGCTTTGCGACAGGCATTCGAGCGAGAGTGTGTAGGCGTCCTCGGCCTTCGGCTTCAATTCGAAGCGCTTCGCCTCGTTTTCGAGTTCTTCGGTGATGCGCAGCCATTCTGCGACGAGTTCGGCGCGCGCATGCTGTTCCGGAGATGCGGGACGGAATTCCTTCTCGCCGAAAAGTTTGAGGATGAGCGCGCGCGCGGCCTTCGACGGCGGCAGGCGGCGCAGCGAGCCGAGAAGATCGAGTGTCGCCGTCACGATGGGCTGCAAGGCCTCAAAATCACCCAGCGGCAGCTCCGTGGCATGCGCGAGTGTGACGGGCAGATGACTGGCGGCGAAATCGTCGGCCTCCTTGAGCAACTGGCTCACACTCGTGCCCTCGGGCATCAGGGCGTCGCGGAATTCGGCCACCCGCAGCAGCGCGGCGAAGGCGCGCCATGAACCCGCGCCGAGCAGCACACGGAAACAGTCGAGCACATGCCACAAGCCCTCACGCTGCACGGGAATGCCGCCGGGCTCGAAGCTGCGCGCATCTTCGAGCGTGAGTTTTTCCAGCAGCAGGCCGCCTACCTCGCTGTCGCACACGCCGAGGGCTGTTTTGCCCTGCGGAACGAGTTCGCGCATGAGATTGAGCGCCTGTGTGGCCTGGGCGGCGGGATCACGGGCGACGTGGATTTGCTCGTTGCCGACAGGCAGGTTCAAATCGGCATCCTCGCCCCAATGCGAGGGCAGGGGACGGCCGCAGCGGTCAAAGCTGTGCTCATGCGATGCAGGCGCGTGGATGGCGATGACGACCTGCAAGCCGCGCTCCGCGCATGCGGTGATCCAGTCATCGAGCAGCGGCGGTAAATCCGGCGAGGCGAGCACGACCACGCGCTTCACACCTTCCGGCAGGGCGGGAGCCGTCGCGTTGCGGCGTTTGAGCGATTGCGCGTCAGCGACACCCGCCTTGGCGAGTTCGTTAAAGTAAGCGCGTTCGATCACGGCCAGATCACGCCAGCGTGCCGCGTCACGCTGGACGGCGGGCATGGCAGTCGTGTCGGCGAAGGTCAGGCCGCCGGTGCCGAGCAGCATTTTCAAATCCGCCAGCATGCGCGCCGTCTCCGCATGCCATCCCCAGCCGCGCTCGGCGGGTAGTTTGGGGAAGAGGGCGTCGAGTTTTTCGAGCGCGACGCGTTCCAGCGCGCGCTGCCAGGCCATTTGCGATTGCAGCGGCGTCGCGGCCTCGAAACGGCGGCTTTGCGGCAGCAGCGCCTGCTCCGGCAGCCAGAGGTGCGGCACGCTGGCGGCGGTGCCGGCCTTGTCGGTCACTTCCGCGAGCGCTTCACGCAGCCGGCGGCCGGCTTCGCCGTTCGGCACGAGGATGAGCGTGTTGCCGAGGTCGAGCGCGCGGGCTTGATCCCATCCGCGGCAGAGAAAGTCCACGGCCTTCTCCAGGACCGGCGCGTCCCATCCCCAGAAGAGGCGCTGGACGGCTTTGCTCATGCGAGTTTCTGCACAATGTCGGCCACGATTTCCTGCGGCGTGCCGTCGATGGGCACACGAATGAGGTCGGGCGTCGGCTCCAGCGTGGCGAGCTGACTCTCCAGCAGGCTGAGCGGCATGAAGTGGCCTTTGCGCGCTGCCATGCGGCTGGAGATCAACTCGCGGCTGCCGTCGAGCAGCACGAAGCGCAGCGTTTGATCTGCATCATGCGCCCGCAATTTCTCCCGGTAGATCGGTTTGAGCGCGGAGCAGGCGAGGATGTAAATGGGCGTGACATGGCGCATGTCCTCGATGCGCTGGCGCAGCACGGCATACCAGGGCCAGCGATCGTCGTCGTTGAGCGGTGTACCGGCGGACATCTTCGCTTTGTTTGCGGGCGGGTGGAAGTCGTCGCCGTCCTCGAAGGTGGCATCGAGTTTCGCGGCGAGCAGGCGGCCGACGACGGATTTTCCGGAGCCGGAGACGCCCATGATGATGATGGTTTTCAGATCAGGAGAAGGCATGCGAAAGGGAGCCGGGTAGCAGCTTGACGTTGATGGCGAGGTCATGGAGGATGCGCGGCGAAATCATGAAACGCCTTCTTTTGCCCGCCGTGCTGCTCATTGGAGCCGCTTTTGCCGCCGATGACGCCAAGCCCGCCGCGGAGGCGCCGAAGGAGTTCGTGCTCTTCAACGGCAAGTCGCTCGACGACTGGGAGAGCGTGGATGTCGGCGGCAGCGGCATGGTGGAGCTGGAGGGCGGGGTGATGATCATCAATCAGGGCGAGAGCGTGAGCGGCGCTGTTTACAAGAAAGCCGCCGCGCTGCCAATGACGAACTACGAGATCACGCTGGAGGCGAAGCGCCTGCAGGGCGTCGATTTCTTCGTCGGCCTCACCTTTCCCGTCGGGGATGTGAAGCACTGCGCCACGCTCGTCTGCGGCGGCTGGGGCGGCAGCGTCACCGGCATCTCCTCCATCAACGGCCTCGATGCCTCCGAGAACAACACCTCCAGCTACCAGCGCTACGAGGATGACAAGTGGTATGCCGTGAAGCTGCGTGTCACGCCGGAAAACCTCAGTGTCTGGATCGGTGAGAAGCAGGTCATCGACGAAGACATCCAGGAGAAGAAGATCGGCGTGCGGCCCGGCCCCATCGAAAGCTACCTGCCGCTCTCGCTCACGACCTTCAACACCACCGCGGCCATCCGCAACATGAAGCTCAAGCCCCTCCCGGCGAAGAAGTGATGCGCGCCTTCCTTGCGATCCGCGTGCTGGCTCTCGCGGCCTGCGGCAGCCTCGTTTCATGCGGGTCGCTCACACGCGACGCGTCCGCACGGACTGAAACCGTGCTCACGGAGCGCGAGAAGCGCCACATTGCCGGTTTGCTCGATGAAATGGCCGCCGGCTGGGACGGCATGCAGCGCGGAAAAATCAGCGAGCGGCGCAAGGCGCAGGATCGTTACGACCAGGCGCTCGCCGCCTTCCTGCGGGAGTGGGACGACCATCAAAGCCCGCGCTACTGGCGGCCGGGCACCGTCTTCACCTCGAAAACGCAATCGTTTCAGATCGACTTCGACACGAGCTCCGATCCGCGTCGCGAGGTGACGCCCGCGCGCATCGACGAGATCATCCTTCCCTCGCGGGTGAAGCCGCGTGTCGCCGACACGCTCGCCCAGCGGCCCGGCGTGGGCATTCCCGTCGTCGGCCACATCCGCCGCACCAGCGAGGCGCGGCAGGAGCTGCCCTTCCTTCCGCCGAACGGCGGCAATCTCACCCTCACCGCGATTTTGGAGATGGGTGAAGCGCCGCGCGGCCCCGACGAGCCCCGCCGCTGCCGACTGCACCTGCACAACGCACTCAATGTCGAAACCGTGAAGCTGGGCGGAGACGAGCGACTGCTCGCCGCGAACTTCACCGCTTCCAAGCAGCTCGCGCTCTCGAAAAAGTCGCTGAGCTTCTTCAGATGGCTCGGCATGTTCTTCCCCGAGCGTGCGCTCAGCGACTGCCAGCTCTACCGCATGGATGTTTATGATCCGCGGCGCATCCCCGTCGTCTTTGTTCATGGTTTGCTCTCCGATCCGCACATCTGGCTGAACGTGGTGAACGCCATCAGCTCCGATCCCGAGCTGCGCGCCGCTTACCAGCCGTGGTATTTCCTGTATCCCACCGCCATGGACGTGCCGCAGACCTCCGCCCGTCTGCGCGAGTCACTGCGGCAGGCACGCGAGCACTTCGATCCCGAGCACGACGACCCCGGCATGCGCCGCATGGTGCTCGTCGGCCACAGCATGGGCGGCCTGCTCAGCCGCATGCAGACCATCGACCCCGGTGACAAGCTCTGGAACGCCATGTTCACGAAGTCGCCGGAGCAGTTGAATGTCTCCGATGCCGTGCGTCAGCGCCTCGTCAGCACGCTCAAGTTCAAGCCTGATCCCGGCGTGGACCGCCTCGTCTTCATCACCACCCCGCATCGCGGGAGCAACATCGCCAGCAAGAACATCATCCGCCGCCTCTCCTCGCTCATCCGCCTGCCGTTCGACACGCTGCTCATGACGGAGCAGTTGCTCAGCGGGAACACCGACGCGCTCTCCCCGCAGATCCGCGATTGGGGCGTTTATAGCTTCCTCAGTCTCGGCATGCTCTCTGAGAAGCATCCGTATTACCAGGGGCTCAACAGCGTTCCCATTCCCGTCGAGCACCACTCCATCATCGGTCGCCTGGGCAACGGCGGCATGCTGCGCGAATCCGACGGCGTCGTGCCCTACTGGAGCTCCCACCTCGACAGCGCCGAGTCCGAAAAGATCATCCAGGCCTGGCACGGCTGCGTCGATAAGCCCGAGGTCGTGCAGGAGGTCGTCCGCGTGCTGCGGGAGCATCTTCGGGAGGGAGAATTCAGTCCACGGTGAGAAAAGGCCCGAGGCATTCCCAGGCCGTCTGAGATCAAGCCGAGGCATCGTATTCTTGAGGCAGCTCTTAAAGATGCCCACGCTTGGTTGAATGGTTTTGCCTTCGAAGCAGACGGCGTGTTAAAAAAGCTCATTTATGACATGTGCTCTTTCGAGACTGATCCTGTTCCTGATGGTGCTCTGCGGTGCGGCCACCATGCAGGGGGCCACGGTGTTGGGAAATGGGACGAACACCAGCGCGACGCCCCTCCAGGTGGGAAGCTATGTGATTTCAACCACTCCTTTCCTGT
Source organism: Prosthecobacter sp. (assembly GCF_044236155.1). Taxonomy (GTDB): domain Bacteria; phylum Verrucomicrobiota; class Verrucomicrobiia; order Verrucomicrobiales; family Verrucomicrobiaceae; genus Prosthecobacter. The sequence continues at coordinate 17,744 of NZ_JBIIHA010000034.1, read as the reverse complement.
TCACCGGCAACACGCAGGCCGCGATGGCGTTCACCACCGGAACTGAGGCTGTGAACCTGGAAAGCCTGACGTTGTCCATGGCTGGTGGCGGCAGCGGCACCGAATTCCCGGTGGCCATCCGGGAGGACTTTGCAAACGCCCCCAACATTCTCTCCGGCTTTGGCCTGACGGGCGAGCAGTCGCCGACGACGGCGGGTGTTTACCAATACACTCCTTTTGTGCCGCAGACGCTGGCGGCTGGCACGACCTACTGGCTGGTGCTCGGCTTCATCAACGGCAGCTCGACGCTTTCCAATTACTTCGTGGACACGACGACGGACACGAGCTTCGTCAGTCCGTCCGGATGGACGATAGGCAGCCAAATCCTCACGTCGGCCGGGGCCCCTCTCAATCCCTGGATCTCCCAGCCCAACCAGGCTCTCAAGTTTTCCATCCAGGCCTCCGTCGCTCCCGAGCCTTCGAGAATCCTGCTCTGCCTGGCCGGGGTGATGATTTTGTTCCTGCGGCGGCGAAGGTAACCTGACCATTTCTGGACGCACGGAGAGTCATCGTTCCGTATGCAAACGAGGTTGTGTTCCATGGGCATGTTCGCGAGAATGGAACCTCCGTTAATCAGCGTTGATGAGGGTTCCAACCTCATGAATGTCCGCTTCTCTTTCCTCCTCGCCGCCGCTTTGACGCTGCATGCCGCCGCCGACCTGCCCTTCACGCAGGTGCCCGCCGAGTTTGCCGGGCAGTTTTCACCGGGGAAGTCACCGCTGGTGTTCAATGATGGTCGCAAGGTGACGAACGCGGAGGATTGGCAGAAGCGCCGCGCGGAAATCCTGGCGGACTGGCATGCGATCATGGGCGCCTGGCCTGCGGTGATCGAGAAGCCGGGGATCGAGGTGCTGGAGACGACGAAACGTGACGGCGGTGTGACGCAGCGGAAGGTGCGCGTCGAGATCGCGCCGGGACAGACGGGCGAGGGCTACCTGCTGCTGCCTGCGGCGGAAGGGAAGCGCCCCGCGGTGTTCGTGCCTTACTACGATCCTGAAACGAGCGCCGGCCTGAGCGAGAAGCCGCTGCGTGACTTCGCGTGGCAGCTAGCGCGGCGTGGATTCGTGACGCTGAGCATCGGATCGCCCGGCGGTGATGCGCGGAAGCCTGTTTTGAGCGCGGAGGCGAAATGCCAGCCGCTCTCGTATCTCGGCTACATTTGCGCGAACATGTGGAATGCGCTCGCCGGGCTGCCGGAGGTGGATGCGGCCCGCATCGGCATCGTGGGGCACTCGTATGGCGGGAAGTGGTCGCTGTTCGGCTCCTGTTTGTGGGAAAAGTATGCCTGCGCGGCGTGGAGTGATCCGGGCATCGTCTTTGATGAGACCCGCGGCAGCATCAACTACCAGGAGCCTTGGTATCTCGGCCTCGATCCGGCACTCACACGCAAACCGGGCCTCGTCAGTGCCGAAAGTCCGCGCACGGGTGCATACAAGACGCTCATCGAAAAAGGCCACAACCTGCAGGAACTGCACGCGCTGATGGCCCCGCGGCCGTTTCTCGTCTCCGGCGGCGCGGAGGACCCGCCGAAACGCTGGACCGTGCTGAATCACACCATCGCCGTGAACGATCTGCTCGGCGCTAAAAGCCGCGTGGCGATGACGAACCGCGAGAAGCACGATCCCAACGAGGAATCGAACGAGCAGATCTACCGCTTCTTCGAGTACTGGCTGAAACCGTGAGCCAAAAAAAGCGGAGACGACCCGCTGGATCGTCTCCGCCATGAATGCGATGCGGGATCAGTCGTTGTAGGCCGCCTCGCCGTGCTCGGCGAGGTCGAGGCCTTGGTTTTCCTCCTCGGGGCTCACGCGCAGGCCGATGGTGCGGTCGATCACCTTCAGGATGACGATGCTGGCGATGCCGGAGAGCAGGATGGTGTAAACGGAGGCCAGCATCTGAGTCACGAGCTGCTTCCCGATGCTGAAGTCGCCCAACCCGCCGGCAAAGGCGGTGGAGCCGAAGACCGCGACGAGGATCGTGCCGACAAAGCCGCCCACGCCATGCACGCCGAAGACGTCCAGCGAGTCATCGTAATTGAAGCGCTTCTTCAGCTTCGCGCAGGCCAGCCAGCAGAGCAGGGCGGAAAGGCTGCCGATGCAGACCGCGCCAATCGGTCCCACCTTGCCGGAGGCGGGCGTGATCGCCGCCAAACCGGCGATGGAACCGGTGGCGATGCCGAGGGCGCTAGGCTTGCCATTGCGGACCCACTCAATGAGCATCCACACCACCGAGGCGGCGCATGCGGAGAGGTGCGTCACGACGAGCGTCATCGCCGCCGCGCCGTTCGCGGCGAGCTGGCTGCCGGCGTTGAAGCCGAACCAGCCGACCCACAGCATGCCCGCGCCGGTGATCGTGAGCGCGAGATTGTGCGGCATGAGCTGGGCTCCGGGGAAGCCCTTGCGCGGGCCCACCATCACACAGGCCACCAGCGCGGCCACGCCGGCGGTGATGTGGACGACGATGCCGCCCGCGAGGTCGATCACGCCTGTGAGACCGAAGAACGCGCCCGCCTTGTGCCACATGCCGTAGCAACAAGGGACATAGACGACGAGGCTCCACACGATGCTGAAGACCAGGATGGCCTTGAATTTCATGCGCTCCGCGAACGCGCCGATGAACAGGCCCGGCGTGATGAGGAAGAACATCATCTGGTAGGCGAAGTGCAGCAGCTCCGGGATCGTCGGGCAGTCGCTCCGCACCGAGGTGGGCGTCACGCCGCTGAGGAAGGCCTTGCCGAAGCGTCCGACGACCGAGCAGCCGTCGGAAAAGGCCAGCGAGTAGCCGCAGGCCAGCCAGACGAGGCTCAAAACAGCCGTCAGCGCGAAGCATTGCATCAGGATGGAGAGGATGTTCTTCGCCCGCACCAAGCCGGCGTAGAACAGCGCCAGGCCGGGGATCATCATGAAGAGCACCAGCGCCGTCGAGACCAGCAGCCAGGCGGTGTCCCCGCTGTTGATCGTGGAACCGTCGGCGGCGTGCGCGGAGGTGGTGGCAAGAACGAGCGCGGCCATCACGGCGGAAATCCGTGCGGCCCCGCTCCCGGTGCGTTTCAGCAGGGGGTGGGTCATGGTTGGTTGAGCGGCTGGGTTGGGAGCGGCGATGCTAGGCCGCCGCCCGAGCCCGGCAAGAAAAACCACCGCGTCGAGCGGCGCTCGTCCTGTCCTTGGGATGAGCCGGCCCAAAAGAGGAAAGGGGGGGTAATGGTTATTGGTTACTGGTTACTGGTTACTGGTTATGAGGGGAGCGCGGCCGAGCGGAGCGAGACAACCGGAACAAAGTGGAGATAGCCGAAGGCAAACTGCCAACGGCAGCCCGGAGGGCGAAGCGGACAGCGAAGTCAAACCTCTTGTCCGCTTTGGAGTGGCGGCGCTTCATCCGCTTTGGAGCGGCGATGATTCATCGCCATTCAGGCAAGGCCGATGAATCCATTCTCCGGTCCGTTCTCCGTAGCATTCATCCTTCGCAGTCTTGCTACGGAGAACGGAGGCTACTGCGAAGGATGAAAGCATCTGCGAAGGATGAATCGTCGGCTCTCCCCATCTCCTTGTCTGATGGTCTCCTTGTCTTGCCCTCCTACCTCCTCAGCGCGTTGATCAGCTCATCGAGCTTGTTCGCGATCTGCTGCACCTCCCACTGCGCGGGTGGATCGCTCACGGTCATGCCAAGGAGCGCCACCGCGTTGCTGTTGCGGCTCGTGTTGCCGATCGCAGTGTCGAGCTGCATCTGGGTCACCTCGCCGGGCGGGCCTTGCGGTCCCGGGCCGCCATCGGTGCCGGTCTGGCCGCGTGGAATGCCGAAGGTGAAGCGCACGTTGTAGCCGTCGAAGCTCGTGTTCACATAAGCCGCGTCCCAGGGATTGAGCGTCGTCACGCCATCGACGACCGTGCCGGCAAAGGGCGGCCCCTGCGGGCCTGGAGAGCCTTGCGGCCCCTCGGGGCCTTGCGGGATGCCGAAGTTCAGCCGCACCGCGTTGCCATCAAAGTTGGCCGACACGTTCGGCCAGCTTCCCGGGGGCAGTTGGGTGACGTTATCCACCACGAAGTTCGTGAAGGGCGGTCCCTGCGGTCCGGGGGAGCCGTCAATGCCGTTGGTGCCGGGCGGCCCCGCATCGCCTTGATAGCCGCGCGGGATGCCGAAGCTCAGCCGCACGGCGCTGCCGTCGTAGTTCGCCTGCACCGTCGCGTTGTCGCCGGGGTTGAGCGTGCTCACGCCATCGACCATGAAGTTCGTGAACGGCGCTCCCGGCTGGCCTGGGGCTCCGTCGCTGCCGTTCTGGCCCGCGGCTCCCGGCGGTCCGTCGCCGCCCTGAGGCAGGTCAAAAGTGAGGTGCAGGACGTTCCCGCTCACGCCCACCGTCACCGCCGCCGGGGACCCGGCGGGCAGGGTGTTCACGGCGTCCACCACCGCGCTGGTCACGCCGCTCACGGCGTCGATCAGAGCCTTCAGGCCGTTCAACTGGGCGCGCATCTGGTCGGCGTCCATTTCGGTGCCGGGTTGGGGCAGGGTGGGGTCGTAGGACATGGTGTTTCAGAAGAGAAGGAGATGGGGCGTTCCTGGTTCTTGGTTGGGGGTTATGAGTTACGAGTTATGAGTTACGGGATATGGGTTAGTGGTTGAGAGGGGCGCGGGCGTTCGCTTCGCGGCTTCGCAGCCTGCCCGCTTTGGTGGTTCCTCAATAGCGGGCAAGAGTGCCCGCGCTCCCTTCTCGAGTTGGCCGTTTTGAGCATGTAGGCGGGTTAAAATGTAACGATGAAGTCGTAATGAAATGCTTCCGAGGCCCAGTGAACGGGCGTCGGGTTGAGACTGTGGAACAGCCAGGATGGAGACGCTGGTAGGCGGTGCGGACGGTGGAGAAGTCAGGCGTCGTTGACGGGTTCAATGTAACGGTTCACGGGTGAGGAAGTGCAAGCAGGCCGGGGCTCGCGCCTCCTGCGTCGAGCCTGTTTTGGCGACTGACGGGCGGTAACCCTCTGAGGTGAAGAATGAGCCTAGCGGGACATTGGCGGGCGGCGGAAAGCGGTTTCAGGTCTGCTGTGAATTGCTTTGAATGTAACGTTACTAAAGTTAGTAGAGTTCTACTAGGCTTCCTGGAAGGGTGTTTTGGAAGCGTTACATTCTGGCGGGTCAAATGAGTTTGGATAACCAAGGTTTAAATCAATCGAATAAGCGGTTAAGGATAATTAAACACGCAAATGGCATGATTCATCGTTTAGACCGAAAAGCATCTGCGGAAGCCGGTTGACCTGAAAAGACATGGCGGTCTTCTATCAGGCCGCCAGACTTGTCGAGTGGCAGCCCTGGCGTCCTGCCGGGAGGTTGTGAACAAGTTGTTCATAAGCTGGAATGTAACGATGAAGTGACGGCTTGAGCGATGCTAAGTGCCGCCCCAGCCGCAGTGCTGGCACGGTCGCCGAGGGTGGGGCGGGGGGCGGGGGAGCTCCTGGCCGCAGGTCGGGAAAACCTGCGGCGAAGGAGCGTTTCCGCACCCCTGTGGAACACCGGGCGGCTCACAGGCTCACCGTGATGCTGGCCACGTCCGTCCAGTCCCCGTTCTCCTCCCCGGCGTCCCAGAAGCGCAGCTTGTATTCCCGGATTTCCGGCTGGCCGGCCACCAGCAGCGGGCGGTCGTCCTCATAGGGGCTGCTGGAGTCGATCCCCAGCAGCTCCCAGCCGCCGCTGCCGCGCTTGCTGTAAACCGCCACGGCGTAGTGGCCGAATTTCTTGAAGCGCACCTTCACGCAGTGGCAGCCGTCCCCGGCCTCGGTCTTCAGGGCGAATTCCGGCCGCGGGTGCTCCGCCGCGTCCTCCTCCTCGACCACCCGGAGGTCCAGGCCCATCGTCTCATTGTAGGCCTTCTTGCCTTTGATCTCCTTCACCAGCAGGAAGGTGCGGTCCAGCGCGCCGGGCGCCACCTCGGTGATCCCGCTAGGCAGCGCCGGCGGTGTCGGGGCGGCGTAGGCCGGGAAGGCAAAGGGCTCGCTGCCGTTGCCGCCGGTCAGGTCTTCCAGCGCGGAGGTGCAGGACGGGGCGAAGTTCCGCACATTCGTGATCCAGTCTCCCAGCGCGTAGGCCAGGAGGAGGTTGTCCGCCACGGCGGCGTTGACCTCGGCCGTGTCCAGGCCGAGCGCCGTGGCATAGCCGGGCAGCTTGCTGGCAAAGTTGTGGTGCCACTCGGGCTGCTGGGGCATGAGTTTGGGGTAGTAGGGCTGGCGTTTCATGGTGCGTTTGTTGCGTTTTGGGTTGGGAATGAGGGGACTGGCCGGGGCTGCCGGTCCCCAGAGGGCTCCGGAGTTCCAGGTGCTGCCGTCGTTCCACCGCGGCATCATCCGGACCTCCGGCAAAGGGTGGCAGAGGCTTTCCGGCGCGGCACCGGCGGCTGCCGACGAGCCGCTGGAAAGCACCGGCGCGAGGCCGGAAAGCACCGGCGCGAGGCCGGAAGGCTGCGGCGCGAGACTGGAAAGCACCGGCGCGAGGCCGGAAGGCTCCGGCGCGAGGCTGGAAAGGTCCGGCGCGAGACTGGAAAGCTCCGGCGCGGGGCTGGAAAGCTCCGGCGCGAGGCTGGAAAGCTCCGGCGCGGGGCTGGAAGGCTCCAGCGCGAGGCTGGAAAGGTCCGGCTCGGGGCTGGAAAGCTCCGGCGCGGGGCTGGAAAGCTCCGGCGCGAGGCTGGAAAGCTCCGGCGGGAGCCTGGAAGATGCCGGCCGGGCGGAGGTGTCGCGCTCATGGGGCGATCTTGGAGCCGCCGCCGCGCCGGGTCGCCGCGACAGATGTCGCCTTGACGCTCACGCGACGGCGGTCAGGACCAGCGAGCCAAAGAGCAGTTGCAGCGTCGGCAGCCAGCGCCGCGCCTGCCGCTGGTAGTCCTCCAGTTTCCGGCCAAAGGCGCGGCTGATGAGAATGGCCGCCCGTAGGCTGGGACCGCGCCGGCGGTGCTCGTAATGTTGCACGGTGGCGCGGTCCAGGCCGGACAGTTTCGCCACCTTGGCCTGCGACCAGCCCAGCTCCGTGCGCAGGGCGATCTCCTCCTGGATGAAGGCCTCCTCCTCCGGCAGCAGGCCCACGATGCCTTCGCCCGCCTTGACCTCCGGCACGCGGAGGCGGTGCTTCCGCGGCTTGGGGGCCTTCCGGCCGTTCGGTTCAGGTTCCGTGGGTGAAGAGGACTTCGTCTTCATGGCACGCGCGCTGGGTTGGGGCGTGCATTTTCAGGGGTTGCGGCGATTTCGTCTATTGGCAGACTTGCCCATATCGAGCCCTTTTTTTCGGACCGGAGGGGAAGGGGTGGGGCTCAAAGTGGAGAGCCCTTGCCAGCCGATCGTGTCGCGGCTTGGATGAGCGCCTAGAAGTTCATCGAGCTGCTGTATGGCAAGCTGCCCGAGTTCTTCCACGACGAGGCCGAGCTGCGCACGCTCTGGAGCCAGCCGGACACACGGAAGAAACTGCTCGAAGGTCTGGCGGAGAAGGGATTCGGCAAAGACCAGCTCACCGAGATGCAAACGGTGATCGACGCCACCCACAGCGACCTTTTCGACGTGCTGGCCTACGTTGCCTGGACACTGCCGCCGCTTACCCGCAAGCAACGTGCCGCCAAGGCGAAGGTGGAGATCAGCACGCACTTCAACAGCAAGCAGCAGGTCTTCCTCGACTTCGTGTTATCGCACTACGTCAGCGTCGGTGTGGAGGAGCTGGCCCCAGACAAGCTCGCGCCATTGCTCAAACTCAAGTATCACGACTCCATCCAGGATGCCGTGGCCGATCTCGGAGACGATGTGGGACAAGCCTTCAAGGGCTTCCAGAAGTATCTGTATCAGGACGTGGCGTGAGGTGGCGGGCTGTTAACGAGCGGCTGGAGGTGCTGCATGCGCGCCAGGTGGCAGCATGGATGGAGGCGCGGACGTTTGGGAGAAGTTGAAGATGCGGAACGAGGAGTTTTCAGCGGGGCTTGAGCAGGTTTGCAAACGTCTTACAAGACGCTGACGCGGATGAGGTGAAATTTACATGCGGCTCACAGTGGAAGCGGTGGCTTTCTCCGGAGTCCGCCACTTTCTCCTGCTGCCGCCATGATGATCCATCTCCCAGATGATGAACGCCGCCGCTGCCGCCGCGCTGCCTTCAGCCTGATCGAACTGGTGACAGTGCTCATGATCCTGGGGGTGATGACGTCGGTGATCGTGCTGCGGATGGAGGCGGAGCAGCAGCGCCAGCGGGACAAGCGCCATGCGCAGGCGATCGTGCAGAGTTACAGCCTGGGAAGCGCGGCGCGGGTGCCATGGCCGCCGGGCAATGTGGCGACAGTGGTGGCGGCGGTGGTGGAGGGTCGCAAGCCGAGGGAGGGTGCGTTCGCGCACCGGTTGTTTGTGGCGGCGATGTCGGCGGCGGATGCGCGGCGCACATATCGTTACCTGGGCCGTCGTCCGGACGGCACGCTGTTTTATGATCCGACGGGAGCGCAGGATCCCGAGGGTTGGTGAGAGGTGCCGCAACAGGGGACGAGGTGCTTGCGAGAGATTCGTCTGACAAGCGCGGCACAAAGAGATTACAATACGGGCGTTGATGCGGCTGGTGCGTCCCGGCAACTTTGCGGCATGATCAGCCAAGTGTTTGCCGACCTCCTGGAAGAAGGGCCGTTTGCCTGGAATGCGTTCCGTCTCGACCAGGAGTTGACGAGTCCTGATCTACGCAGCGCGGAACTGGCGGGCCGGATGCTGCGGCGGGCGAACCTGGCGGACGCGGATCTGCGGGATGCGAACCTGGGCGGGGCGGAGCTGAGCCTGGCGCAACTGACGCGGGCGAACCTGAGCTTTGCGGATCTGCGCGGGGCGAATCTGGACGGCGCGGATGCGAGCGGCGCGAGGGCGGAGGGCGCGGACTTCCGCGGGGCGCGGTGCAACGGGGTTAAACTCGCGGGGGCGTGTCTGCGGGGCTGCAATTTTCACGGCATGGACCTGCGGAGAGCGAGTTTCGCGGGCGCGGATCTGCGTGACGCGGATCTGGGCGGCTGCCGGCTGCTCTGGTCGCAACTGGTGGGCGCGGATTTGCGCGGGGCGAGGCTGGATGGGGCGGAATTGCTCGGGGAAGCCCCGAAAAGTGAAGCGCGTCCGCTGCGTGTGGCCGCATAGGGGGGGGGCGGCCATCCGTCTGCCGAATGCGGATGACAGATCACTGAGGACTGTCTGCGCATGAGGGGCCCTGGGCGGCGATGGCATCGCGGATGATGCGGAGGCATTCGTCGGGGCTGGCGGGCATGGGGAGGGTGAGTGCCTTGCCGTGGACGCGGAGGTGGCGCAGATCGCCTTCGCGCCGGACATGAGTGACGGTGATGCCGTGGGTGGCGAAGAAACGGACGACATCCTGGTTGCTGGCGTAGCGGCTCATGGTGGAGGCTGATTAGCGGATGGCGGAGGGAGATGAAAGCCGGAATCGATGTCACATGGCACTCAAGCCGTGGCGTCGGCGGCAAAAAGCAGGGTTTGCGTTTGGAGCGGGTGATCCCATGGTGCCTGACATGAAGCCCACGGCTGATCTGGTGACGTCCACAGCCAAGCCGTGGTTTGGTTGGTTGCTGGCCTGCGTGGTGCCGCCGGTTTTGTATGGACTGTCGGTTTTGGGGTGCCGGTGGCTGGCGCCATGGCTTCTGGCTGTCTCACTCATCTGCCATACAGGAACGTCGATCTGGCTGGCGCGGTGCGTGGCGCGGAAGCGCGGCCATGGACTGTGGTTCGTGGTCTTGATGTGCCTTTTCCTGCTGGCGGCGAGCGTGGTGCTGGGCGCGGCGCTGTCTTTTGCCGGATGTCAGGCTGCTGAGTCGCTGCACCTGCTGCCTCCTTTTCGCATTGGATGAGATTGCTCCGGCATGAGGCGTGCGGGTGTCAGATCAGGTAGATGGTGAAGGCGAGGAGGAGCATGAGGGGCGGGAAATTGATGAGGAATCCGAGGACGGTGAGGGGAATGAGCCGCTCCTGCCGCACAATCGCGATGATGGTGCAGAGGAATCCGATGACGGCGGAGGGAAGGACGACTAGAAATGCGGCGAGAAGAAGGCCGGTGCCGCCCATGCTGCCATTGTAGAGAGTGAAGCCGTGGCCCGAGGGGCCGTTCAGAAACGCCCAGCCGACAAACCAGCCGACCGCAGGCAGGAGGATCGAGAGGATGTTCCAGAGCGGCCCGCAGGCGCGGGCGGGTTTGGGCTCGTCGTCGAGCTGAAGGAAGGATTCAGACTCGGAGTTCATGACTTGGGAGCGCTGCGGCTGTACAGGTGGGAAAGGAGGAGGATGAGCGAGCCGTCGCGGAGTAGCACGCTGCCCAAGGCGAACCAGAAACTGGAGTGGAGGCTGCCACGGGCGATGCTGGCAGCGAAGTTCGTGAGGGAGCAAGCGAGAGCGGTGATGATGCCGATGAGGGCGAGGAGGGTGACTTGTCGGAGTGTCATGGCGGATGAGGTGCGGGTGGCTGGGGATGCGGAGAGAGCCTCACGCGCTTTGGAATGACCGGCGAATCGTTAATGGCGATGATGTGATCGGCCGCGTCGATGGGGATGAAGGCGCGATTGCCCGGCTCAATGAGTAGTCATGTTATATCAATTGGTGACTTGGAGATGGTGGTGGGAGCATTACTGCATGAATCCCAAGCCTTCCTCGTGCTCCCTCGTGGCGGAATTTTTGCTCCGCGCCTTCGTGCGGCTGTTTGTCCGCGTGTTCTACCGCGTCCGCGTTGTCGGAGAGGAGCATGTGCCGCGGCATGGCGGCGCGCTGCTGGTGTGCAATCATCTGTCTTTCATGGACGCTTGCTTTTTGATGGTGTCCACGAGGCGGCGCATCCGGTTCATGCTTTACAAGGGCATTCACGAGAAATGGTGGGTGCGGCCGCTGGCGCGAGTGCTGAACACGCTGCCGATCAGCCCCGAATCAAGGCCGAAGGAGATGCTGCAGTCGTTGAAGACGGCGTCGAGGTGGATCCAGGAGGGGCATGTGGTGTGCATCTTCGCGGAGGGGCAGATCTCGCGCATCGGCCAGATGCTGCCTTTCCGGCGCGGGATGAGCCGGATCATGGATGGCGTGGAGGCGCCGATCATTCCTGTGAACCTGGATCAGGTGTGGGGAAGCATCTTCAGCTTCGAGAAGGGCCGTTTTCACACCAAGCTGCCGCGCACGCTGCCTTATCCGGTGACGGTGAGTTTCGGAGCGGCGCTGCCGGCGAGCACGGAGCCGCAGAAGGTGCGCCGGGCGGTGGCGGAGCTGGGCGCGGCCGCCTGGGAGTTCCGCAAAGACCATCTGCCCACGCTGCATCGTGCTTTTGTGCGCACGGCGCGGCGTCATCCGCTGCGTTTTGCGATGGCGGATGCGAGTTCGCCGCGCCTGCGCTTTTTCACGGCGCTGACGCGGACGCTTTTTCTGGGGCGAAGGCTCAAAACGGTCTGGAAGGGGCAGGAGACGGTGGGGCTGCTGCTGCCGCCGTCAGTCCCCGGAGCGCTCGCCAACTACGCCGCGCTGCTGATGGGCAAGGTGCCGGTGAATCTGAACTACACGCTGCCGGAGGAGGCGCTCGCCTCATGCGTCCGCCAGAGCGATGTGCGCACGGTGCTGACCTCGCAGAAATTCCTCTCGCGGCTGAATTTGAAGCTGCCGGTGGAGACGGTGCTGCTGGAGGACGTGGCGGCGAAGCCCGGCATGGGCGAGAAGATGGTGGCACTGGCGATGGCGCTGCTCTTTCCCGTGGCGCTGATCGAACGGGTGCTGGGCAGCCGCCGCAAGCGTGAGATCGATGATCTGGCGACGGTGATTTTCTCCAGCGGCAGCACGGGAGAGCCCAAGGGCGTGATGCTTTCGCACTACAACGTCGTCTCGAACGTGGAGCAGATCGGGCAGGTGTTCGACTTTGCCGGCGATGATCGTGTGCTGGGCATCCTGCCGTTTTTTCATTCGTTCGGCTTCACCGGCACGCTGGGCGCGTCGGCGGTGCTGGGGCTGGGAGTGGCGTATCATTTCAACCCGACCGACTCGAAGGTGGTGGGAGAGCTGGTGCTGGAACACGAGATCACCTTCCTGCTGGCCACGCCGACGTTCCTCCAGCTCTACATGCGCGGCTGCCAGCCGGAGCAGTTCGGCAGCGTGCGTTTTGCGATGGTGGGCGCGGAGAAGCTGCCGGAAAGACTGGCGGCGGCCTTTGCGGAGCGGTTTGGCTTCCGTCCGATGGAAGCCTACGGCTGCACCGAGTGCGCGCCGGCGGTGAGCGTGAACCGCGAGGACTTCCGCGCGGCTGGCTTCCGGCAGGTGGGAGGCAAGCGGGGCACGATCGGTCATCCGCTGCCCGGCGTGAGCGTGCGGATCGTCGATCCGGAAACCGGGGTCGAGCGTCCGACGGGAGAATCCGGGCTGATGCTGCTGAAGGGGCCGAACATCATGCGCGGCTACCTGAACAACGCGGCCAAGACCGCGGAGGTGCTGAAGGACGGCTGGTATTGCACGGGGGACATTGCCGCGGTGGACGAAGACGGCTTTATCACGATCACGGACCGGCTGAGCCGATTCAGCAAGATCGGCGGCGAGATGGTGCCGCACATCAAGGTCGAGGAGCAACTGCAGGAGATCGCGCAAATGCCGACGCAGGCTTTCGCGGTGACCAGCCTGCCCGATGAGAAGAAGGGTGAGAAGCTGATGGTGCTGCATGTCTTGGGTGAAGCGGCCCTCGAGGGCGTGCTAGAAGCGCTCGCGAAGGCCGATCTGCCAAATCTGTGGAAGCCGAAACGCGACCAGTTTGTGAAGGTGGAGTCGCTGCCCGTGCTGGGCACCGGGAAGACGGACCTGCGGCAGGTGAAGGCCCTGGCCGTGGCGGCGGACGCACGTGAAGCGGCAGCGGGCGCGGCGGAGGTGGAGCGGTGAGAATGTCCGTGACCAAACGCAGCCGCTGATGGCGGCCCGGCTCAGCGACGGTTTTTGTCGTTAAAGCTCGCGACGACACGGGCGGCCTCGCGGTTTTCGGCCTTTTCCTTGAGGTCCTGGCGCTGGTCGCCTTTGTTTTTGCCTTTGCCGACGCCGATCTGGAGCTTGATGCGGGGGCCTTTCCAGTAGGCGCGCAGCACCGGCAGGGCGAGCCCCTTCTGCTGCGTGGCGGCGAGGAGCTTCATGATCTCGTTTTTGTGCAGGAGCAGGCGGCGGGAGCGGCGTGGCTCGTGGGTCTCGTGGCTGGCCTTTTCATACTGCTGGATGTCGCAGCCGTAGAGCCAGACCTGGCCGCGTTCGACACGGGCGAAGGCGTCGGAGATGTTGAGCTTGCCGAGGCGGATGGATTTGACCTCGGTGCCGCGGAGCTCGATGCCGGCCTCGTAGGTTTCGAGGATGTGGTAGTCGCGGGGAGCTTTGCGGTTGGTGGCGATCTCGATGGTGGGAGTCGCTGTTTTCGGGTCGCGGTTCACGAGAGGGATGAGGGATCAACGATCAGGGATGGCTGAAAAAGAGAAAAGAGCAAAAAGGGGATGCTGAGCGCCGCAAAAAAAGAAGCTCCATGTGACCGTGGACACATGGAGCCAGAAAGGGATCGGAGGCCTGTGCGGCCGGATGGATCAGTTGCCGTCGATGTTTTGCACGGTGATCTTGCCTTGGATGATCTCGAGCAGGGCGAGGTCGGCCTCACGCAGTCCGGGGCGGCGCTCAACGAGCGGGGGACGGCCTTGGGCGATCTGGCGGACGCGCTTGGAGACCATGTTGATGAGGATGGGCGGGTCTTTGACGATTTGCGCGGCTTGTTCGACGAGGTCGGCTCTCATGGGAAGATACGGGGCGGGTTTCGGAGGGGGCGGAGAATAAGGGAAGCAGGGCGGGGCGCAACTGATATGTTCCTGCTTTTCCCCTTGCGGAAGCAGGGGTGGTACTGTCTCATCCGCGCTCGATTTTTTGACCATGAAGAAAGCACTCATCACCGGCATCACCGGCCAAGACGGATCTTACCTCACCGAATTGCTGCTCGAAAAAGGCTATGAAGTGCATGGGATCATCCGTCGCGCGTCGTCCTTCAACACGGGGCGGTTGGAGCATTTGTTCCGGCCGGAGTCGCATCTGCCGGCGGACCGGCTGCACCTGCATTACGGGGATCTGATGGACTCGGTGGCGCTGGTGAAACTGCTCTACGACTTGAAGCCGGACGAGGTGTACAATCTCGGGGCGCAGAGCCATGTGCGGGTTTCCTTCGACGTGCCGGAGAGCACTGGGGACATCGTGGGTCTGGGAACGCAGCGCATTCTGGAGGCAATCCGCGAGACGGGGCTGGTGGGAAGGGTGCGATTCTATCAGGCAAGCTCGTCGGAGATGTTCGGAAAGGTGCAGGCGGTGCCGCAGATCGAGACGACGCCGTTCTGGCCGCGCTCGCCGTATGCCTGCGCAAAAGTTTACGGCCACTGGCTGACGGTGAACTACCGGGAGAGCTACGGGCTGCACGCGAGCAGCGGGATCCTTTTCAACCACGAGAGCCCGCGGCGCGGGGAGACCTTCGTGACACGCAAGATCACGCGTGCGGCTACGCGCATCAAGATGGGCCTGCAGGAGCAGCTTTTCCTCGGCAACATGGACGCGAAGCGCGACTGGGGCTACGCGAAGGACTATGTGGAGATGATGTGGATGATGCTCCAGCAGGACGAGCCGGATGACTACGTGATCGCGACGAACGAGACGCACAGTGTGAAAGAGTTCGTGCAGGAGACCTTCGGCCTGCTGGGCCTGGACTGGGAGAAGCATGTGAAGTACGACGCCCGCTACGAGCGCCCGGCGGAGGTGGACCTGCTCATCGGTGACCCGGCGAAGGCGCGGAAGAAGCTGGGCTGGGAGCCGAAGGTGAAGTTCAAGGAACTGGTCAAGATCATGGTGGACGCCGACCTGGAGCTGGCGCGGCATGAGCTGGCTGTGCGCAACGCGACCGCAGGACTGTGAATTTTCGAACGTAAGAAGAGGATCATGAAAAAAGTCGGCATCGGCATCATCGGCGGCGGCCTCATGGGCCGGGAAATGGCGAGCGCGTTCGCACGCTGGTGCGCCCTGATGGACGTGGAGGTACAGCCAGAGCTGGTGGCGGTGGCCGACCTCGTGGAGGATGTGCGGAACTGGTTCCGGCGCATCCCTTCCTGCGTGCAAATCACGGCGGACTACCACGAACTGCTGGCGAATCCGTCGGTGGAGGTGGTGTATGTGGCGGTGCCGCACAACCTTCACGAAAAGATTTACTGCGATGTGCTCGCGGCCGGAAAGGATTTGTTCGCGGAGAAGCCCTTTGGCGTCGATCTCGGTTCAGCGCGTCGTATTGCGGCGGCGGCGGAGTCTTCGGGGCGTTTCGTGCGGTGCAGCTCGGAATTTCCCTTCCTGCCGGGTGCGCAGCGCGTCATGCAAGCGGCGACCAGTGGCAAGCTTGGACGTGTTCTGGAGGTGGTATCGGGTTTTCATCACAGCAGTGACTTGGATGCGACGAAACCTGCGAACTGGAAGCGCAAGTCGGCGACTTGCGGGGAGATCGGTGTCCTGGGAGATCTGGGCATGCATGCATGCCACATCCCGCTTCGTTTGGGCTGGAGGCCGCGGCGTGTGTTCGCGCAATTGCAGAAAGGTTTTCCGCAGCGCCCGGACGGGAAGGGCCGCATGGCGGCCTGTGACACCTGGGACAACGCCTTGCTGCACTGCTGGACGGAGATCGGAGCTAACGAGGTGCCGTTGCGCCTGGAAATGAAGCGACTAGCCCCCGGCGAGACGAACACATGGTTCATCGAGGTGCTCGGCACGGAGGGGGGCGTACGCTACAGCACGAAGGAGCCCAAAACGCTCTGGCTCTTCGAGAACAGCAAGGAGCAGTTCTGGAAGAAGACGGACCTCGGCTTCGGCATGCCCTTCAAGGCAGTGACAGGCGGAATTTTCGAGCCTGGCTTCCCGGACATGATCCAGCAGATGTGGGCGGCGTTCCTGATGGAGCGGGAGGGTCTGCTGAATGGTCGCTTCGGCTGTGCCACAGTTGCGGAGGCCATCGCCACGCAGGAGATTTTCGCCGCCGCGCTGGAATCTCACGCGCAGGGCGTGGTGAGGGCGCTCTGATCACTGCGGCTCCGAAAGGACGTGCGGGTAGTCGGCGAGCTGAATAAGCGGAATGTCGTAGCGAGCGGCAATGGCGTCGGCCTCTGACTCCGGGTAGTCGTCGCGGAAATAAACCTCCTTCACGCCGTAGGCGCAGAGCATCTGCATGCAGCTGGTGCACGGTTTTGTGGTGCACGCGACGAGTTTGACGTTTCCACGGGTAAAGAGGCTGCACAGGTTCACCTCGGCGTGAAGCATGTATTTTCGTCGCGCATCGCGATCCGCCCAGAATTCCGGGTCGGCATTGTACCCAGGGGCGAGGCCGTTGTAGGCCGTTCCGATGACGCGGTTGTCGAAGTCAATCGCCACAGCCCCAACTTTGCGAAACGGGTCCTCGGACCGGAGGCTGGCCACATGGGCTAGCGCCATGGCGTATTTGGGAATGCTGATGCGGGCAGGGGAGGTGGCTATCAATGGGTCTAAATGCATGAGGATAAAAGAGTTATGTTGGAAGCGCGTGTACGTTTTCTCGGATGAAGGAAATTTGTGAGAGGGGACTCTGGAAACAGTCGACTGATTAAGTGCTTGTTTGGCGTTCTTGCAAAAACTGAATTACCGAATTCGACTGCTAAACAAGAGGTGCTGGACATTCTTGCCTCCAAATCTTTTTTACTAAGGATGTGATTCTCAAATACTTGAAAATGAACATATGAATGTGACGAAAAGGAAAAAAATTTGGTATGGACAAAAGACCGTGAAATTGCTTTTATGACCATTTAAATCCCGATCCATCATTCTCCCACCATGCTGATCAATTTCTCCCATTGCGCTCGGTTGCTTTCATTTTGGCAAGCGAGCGCCTTTATTGCTGTCGCTCTGATGACTTCAGTTGCAAATGCTCAGTTTGGAGTCTCACCATCTCAGACAAGCAACTTTTTCAATGACTTCCGTAATCGAACGGGGCAATTGAAGAAGAATGCCCAAGCCGCCCGAAGTGGGGATGTTGTGTATGATTATGAGAAGGGTGCCTATGTCAGCCAGGAAGATCAGGAGGGCTTCCAAAGCCTTCAGCAGCTTTTGCGTTCCGACCGGGAGATTTCGCAGCCATCCGTTAGAAGCGGCAGCTCCGCCTTTGCGGCTCGTGCGGTCGGGGATTACACCAGTTATTCCGGACAATATTCCCAAGGGCTGAGTTACTTTGCTCCAACTTACACTTCGGATCCTTTCCTTTCGGGCAAGCGCAACATGAAATTAGGTCCTGTGAATATTGGTTTGGGACTTTATCAAGGATTTGAATACAATAGCAATGTTCAAAGGGCTCCGATTGCTGTTTCTGATTTCATTAGCAGCACGCTGCTCAATGTGAGCGCCAATTATCGCGTGACTCAGAACAATGTCTTGAGTTTCACTGCGGGTGTTGGGGTGGACCATTATTTTGACCACCCCGAATTTGCCGCCTACGGCAGCGGTGGCACCATGCTGAATCTGCTTCCTGGAAGCACATTGGCTTTCGATATCAAAGCCGGACCTGTTTATATTACCATTTATGATCGTATGTCCATGCGGCCGGCGATCAACAATGCGTTCCTCGGGGCTAACAACACTGCGGCTTTTGGAGTGTTTCAGAATGATTTTGGGATTGCTGCAAACTGGCAAATAAACTCCGCT
>NZ_JBIIHA010000033.1:0-46963 GCF_044236155.1 Prosthecobacter sp. | reverse complement strand
TAGGAATCTATGGCTCTTATAACACGGGCCAGCTTGGGCACCGCCAACTGATAGCTTGGATGTAATTCCATTCTTCTCGCTACACCAGTTGCTCTATCTGTACAATTTTAAAACACGCCCTAGATGGAATGACTCATGTGGTCGGAAGGGGATTCCACACCTTCTTGAACCCAAACCCGTCGAAATCCTTCACGTTCGCTGTTGCGAACTCCGTCACGCCGAAAGCGCGGATCGGGGTCGGCAAAGGCAGCATCGCGAAGCTGAACCGCGCTCAAGCCTTTCCAGCCGACGTTGCTGGAGGACGGCGGCTTCCACTTCATCTCTTCGGCACGCGATGGCCCAGTGCCATTTGGAGGCACCGACGTATCGGGTCGTTGTATCTGCGTCTTGGTCATTGGAGAAAATTATTCGGCTCTGTCTGTAGTGCGTCAAGATGCTTCCCGAGCAGGCTTGCTTCGTCTCCCTTGCAAAGTGCCATCCACCTATAGCTTCAGCCGCGCGGAATGGATGTCGCCATACAGATCGGTGGAGGTGCTTTTCACTTGGGACCAGATGGCGAGGACTGTGCCATCGGGCAGTTCGGTGAGGGTGGGGTAGCAGATCGACCAGCCGGGTGTTTTGGTGGGGCGGTCGGCCAGCAGGATGGGGGCGCTCCAGGTGATGCCTTCGTCTCGTGAGAGGCGCAGGTGCAGGGGGAAGCGCAGGGGCACGGGGCCGGGATTGTGCGTGACGATGAGCGTGCCGGAGCGTGTGCAGAGCAGATGAGAGGCGCTGGAGGTGGCGGTGAGGCCGGTCTTCTCCGCGGCGCTCCACGTTTCGCCTTTGTCGCGGCTGATGGAGCGCCAGAGCTGGCCGTCTTTGGTGCGCAAAAGCATGTGAACGGCTCCCGATGGCATCTCGGCGATGGTGGGCTCGCCGCCCTGGCCTTCGGGATTCGCGACCTGGCCAAAGCGCTTCCAGGTGGTGCCGCCATCGCTCGATTTCATGACGCCGCCGGCCTTAGTGCCGCGCAGATGCAGCGGCACGAGCAACTCGCCGGTGGTGAGCTGGATGCCGTTGGAGCGCGTGGTGTGGTTCGGTTGATTCAGCTTCTGCGGCTCTGACCAGCTCACGCCCGAGTCATGACTGCGGCGCACATAGATGTCGAGCTGCGGATCGAACGACGAGAAGAACAAAAACGTCTCCTTGCCTGCCACCAGCAACACCGGATCGAAGTCAGGCCGGCCCTCAAAGTCCTGCAACACGCTCGCCACGCCCCAGGTGCGGCCTTGATCCGATGAAAACGCCTGCATGATCCGCTGCGACGCGGCCCCTTCGCTCGGCGCGGAGAACCAAACCACCATCACCCGCCCATCCGGCAGCACCGCGACACTCGGCCCGAGGTTGTAGCCGGAGGAGTTGTCCGATGCCTTGGCATCGGTGTGCGTGTGTTTGAAGACGACGCTGCGGTCGGTGACGCTGACCGGATCAGCTTGGACCGCCGCGAATGAAACCAAGAGCAGCGCGAAGATGAACGAGGGAGTGAAGGTCATGAGCACGAAGAGAAAATCAATACGCGAGAGTCATGCCTTCATCTTGCCGCAGGAGATGTTTGCACGGCTTTCACCACCAGACTTACAGGCAATAGAATGGGGGCAGTAGAATTTTCTGATCTGAGTTTCTGATTCTCAAATTCTCCTGCCCCCATTCTATTGCCTACTTCTGAATCTCCAAGCCCACCGGCTTGCCGTCGCTCGCCTTGCTCAGCGGATTGTCAGCGGCAGGGATGAAGTCTTTGAAATCGAGCGGGGCAAAGGTGTCGCCATCGCGGTGCAGCTCGAGTTTGCGCCATTCGCTCTCGATTTGGCGCCAGGCGGGGTTTTCGCCGTCGTTGCGCGGAACGAGCTGGGCGACGGCGGGCAGGCCGGGATTGCCGGTGCGGCTGTTGGAGTCCTGCGAGAGCTTCGCACGCACGTCGGCGAGCACGAGATTCTCGCCGCGATAGGTCGCGGGGTCTGCGTGGCCGACTTGCTGGCCGTGGATGTGCGCGGTCTCGACGAGGTGACGCTCCTCGCCGGGGATGCGGGTGAAATAGACATTGTGATCGGCGCGGAGCGCGTCGGCGTGCCACACGCGGAGCAGCGCGTTCTTCACCTTCGAGGGGATGCTGTCGATGAAGAGGTTGTGATGCGCGTGGAAGAGCGTGTCCGGCTTTTCCATGTGCACGGTGAGGCAGCGCAGCGAGTTGTTGAAGAACACGCAGTGCCGCACGGTGAAGTCCGGGCAGTTCGCGGCGGAGAGTCCCTCGTTCATGCCGCCGATGAAGACGCAGTTTTCCACGAGCATGTCCGTCGTGCGCGTGGCGCTGATGAGCGTGCCTACATAGCCCTCAAGCTCGCGTCCATCGTGAAAACAGCGCCGCACAATGTGTCGCGAGCCGCCGGTGAACTGCACGATGGACCCCAGCTCCGGCGCGAAGCGGAAATGACGAAAGCGCAGGCCATCGAGGATGATGTGATGCTTGTGCGGAATGATGAAGGCATTCGCGCGGAAGCGCTGGCTGCCATCCATCCACACCTGCTCGCCGGGCGCGGCGGTGAAGGTGATGGGCGCGCCCTCGTCACCGCTGCTTCGCAAACGCACCGTTTCCTCATACACACCGCCGCGAATGACGACCGTGTCGCCCGCTAGCGCGGCATCGGCCGCCGCCTGGATCGTGAGAAACTCCTCTGGCACTCGCAGCGTGCGTGCGGCGGCTCGTTTCGCAGCGGTGGTGACGCTTTGCGGCGGATAATCGCCGGCGCTCGTCGTCGGCGGAGGCTGGTGCGTGGCAAACACGCGCTGCTCATCCTTTCGCCGCGAGGTGACGCGGAACTCGTAAGCCGTGCCCTGCTTCAACCCGGCCATGCTGACGCTGTGCGTGCTGCCGCGAGGTGTCTCGATTTTTGCCCCGCCCCACTCCAGCATCGTCTCCGCGGCCTGCGTGGGCGTGCTCCACTCGATCGTGGCCGTCGTGTCGGTCACATCATGCACCACGACCGGATCGATGGGCAGCGGTCGCGTCACTTGGAGCCGCAAAAACGGCCCGATGGTCGAGCCGTGCAGTCCACGACCGATCAAAGGCGAATCATCGGCCAGCACATCGCTTTCCGGTGCCGTTTCGACGTTTGAATGCGTCCACAGGCCGGTTTGCGACATCGCATCCATGCGGCGCTGCTGAAGGACGTTCGACACAAAACTGCCTCCAGGCGACCTTTCGACCTCCAGCGGGCCGCGAAGCCAGTTGTGTGCAAAATGCAGCGCGGGCGAGTTTTCGACACGCAGGCCGCCGAGCACGCAAAACTCCAATTTGAGCCTCTCGCAGCCCGAAACGACCATCGGTTCACGAATTTGCAGTCCATGCAGCTTCACCTCGCTTTTGCCGCTCAACTCGACTCGACGCAGCACGACGCGATCATGCCCGTGACGACGAAAATCCGCCTTCGCAGCCGGAGCGAGCACTTCGTCATACTCGCCGCCCATGAGATAAACCGTGCCTGTGGCCTGCGCGGCCCGCTGAAGCGTCTTCCACGGCTTCGCTTTCGTGCCTGGATTCGCGTCATCGCCATTGGGCGACACAAATGAGACATTCTCCGTGCGGTAGTCATGGTTCAGCACGTCCGCATACTTCGCCGCGTCCGCCGCGGTGGGGCCTGCGGGCAGTTCGATGTTCTCCGCGCCCGGCGGACGGTAAAACTTCCGCCCGATGCCCACATTGCCGCGCTGCACGGCATCCTTCAGCTCGCCTTTGATCATCACACTCGCGTTGATCGCGAGATTGTCCTCCATCACACATCCGAGGCCGCCGCTGTAAAACGTGATGTCATTCCGGCTCGTGCTGGCATCCGGCATGTGTCCCTCGACTTGATTACGACGAAAAGTGCAGCCCGCCACGCCCCAGCCGACGATGTTGTTGCCGATATCGACATGCCGCGACCAGTTGCCGAAGGCCTCGCAGTCCTCCACCACGCATCCGCTGCCGCCGCCGAGCAGGTGTAGGCCGCCGCTGTTCAGATACGACACGCAGCGCCGCACTGTGCAGTGCTCCGCGTCCTTCAACATCAGCCCCCAGCGCGTGCGCGATCCATGCTGCGCATCGTAATCGCGATGGCTGAAGCCCGTGAAGGCCAGCCCGTCGATGATCACATGCTTTGCACTCGTGAGCAGCAGTCCATTCGCATTCGTGACCGACGCCCCCATCGCATGACACTCCGGCGGCAGCGAATCGGACGTGTGAACATACAGCAGGCCGCGCTCCTCATCCTGAAAGCAGCTCATCAACGAAGTCTCCACCTCCGCCGCGTTCATCTTCGGCTCCAGCGTGCGAAGCGTGCTGCGCTCAAACACCGACTCCGCCTTCTGCTTCATTTCAGTCACAAAAACATGCCGCAGCCCCGGCGCAGGCTTGAATCCGCTCAAATCCACATCCCCACGCAACACCACACTCCCCGCCCGCCACGCCCGAATCGTGATCGGCGCCTCCGCCGTGCCCGCGAGCGTTGCCGCGACATGCTCTTGATATTCGCCGGGCATGATCGTGAGCGTGTCGCCTGGTTTGAGTGCCGCGACTCCCTCGCCAATCGTCTTGAAGCCAGCAGGCCCCACCATGAGCTCGGCGGCGGAGACGATGATGGGAAGCAGGAAAAGGCCAAATCGAAACATGCGCACACTACGGCGCGAAGCGGCGCGATTTTGATCGGCGTTTTTGTCGGGATTGTGTAAAGAGCCGTGCAGACAGGACGGTCTGCATCACACTCCGCCATGCGACTCCTCATCATCGACGACGACACCGAGCTCTGCCAGCTCGTGGCCGATTACTTGAAGCCCATGGGTTTCGAGGTCGAAATGGAGCACGATGGTGAGCGCGGAGCCGAACGCGCCACCTCCGAGGCCTGGGCCGCGATCATCCTCGATGTGATGATGCCCGGCTGCGATGGCTTTGAGGTGCTCCGCCGCATCCGTGCAAAATCGAAGGTGCCCGTCATGATGCTCACCGGCCGCGGCGAGGAGGTGGACCGCATCGTCGGCCTCGAACTCGGTGCCGACGACTACCTGCCGAAGACGTTTTCCTCTCGCGAGTTGCTCGCCCGCCTCCGCGCCTTGCTTCGCCGCACCGGCTGGATCGCTGAGACAGCTCCGCAAGCCCCCGTCAAAGAACTCGTCATCGGCGAGCTGCGCATCAATCCCGAAACGCACGATGTCATCCTCGGCGACCAGCCCGTGCAGCTCACGCCAGCGGAGTTCGGTCTTCTTTTGTCCCTCGCGAAGGCCCATGGCCGAGTCAAAACTCGCGAGCAGCTCATCGAAGAGGTCGCCGACCGCGAGTGGGATGTCTTTGACCGCGCCATCGACATGCACATCTCCACGCTCCGCAAAAAACTCGGCGATGATCCGAAGGAGCCGCGCTTCATCAAAACCGTGCGTGGTTATGGCTATCAACTCGTGACTCCCTCCCGATGAGCCGCGTGCGCCTACCGCTTTACGGCAAGATCCTATCGTGGTTCGCCCTGAACCTCGCCGTGCTGGCGTTGCTCTTCTTTTTCTTCCTCAAAGCACAGTTCCGCCTCGGTCTCGACTGGATGCTCTCCGGCGAACCAGGTGATCGCATCTCCGCCATCGGCGAGACCATCACCTTCGAATTTTCTCGTCTCGCTGAAAGCGAATGGCCCGCGCGTTTGAGCGACTATGATCAAAAACACGGCGTCACCTTCGGCCTCTTCAACAACCAGGGTCAGCAGGTCTTTGGCAAAAACATCACCCCGCCCGCCGAGGTCATGCCCAGGCTCATCGACCGCCGTCCGCCGGGCGAGCAACTCAACCGCCGCCAGCCCGGCCCCGTCTCCAAACGCCCCGCCGATGCACCGCCGAAGCCGCGCTTCATGCTGCGTGCTGGTCAACCTGCTCGTTACTGGGCCGGCGTGCATCTCGACCTCGTTCCGCAAGGCGGCACGGCGCTCACGCTGGTCATGGTTTCAGACACCATCAGCGGCGGCGGCCTCTTCTTGGATCTCTGGCCCTGGCTCGCACTCGCCGCCGCGGCGCTCGTGCTTTCGGCGCTGCTCTGGATGCCCTTCGTGCGCGGCATCACCGGCTTCATCGGCACGCTCAACCATGCCGCCGGCCGCATCGCGCATGGCAAATTCGACGAGCGCATCGAAAAACAACGCAGCGATGAGCTTGGCGAGCTCTCCACCTCCGTGAACACCATGGCCGCGCAGCTCGGCGACTACATGCGCGAGCAAAAACGCATCACCGCCGATGTCGCGCACGAGCTTTGCAGCCCCATCGCGAGAATGCAGATGGCCCTCGGCGTGGTGGAGCAGCGCAGCACGCCCGATCAAACCACCTACCTGCAAAAACTCGACCGCGAACTCCAGCACATGGCCAAACTCGTCGAAGAGGTTCTCGCCTTCTCGAAGGCCGAAACCATCCCCGACCGCGAAACGCCCGAAGACATCGATTTGCGCGAATTGCTCCAAAACATCCTCGCCCGCGAAGCCCCCGAAAACGGCATCAAACTCGAAATCGGCGACATCAAGCTCCACAGCCTCCGAAACGCCCTCGATCGCGGCATCGGCAACGTCGTGCGCAACGCCATCCGCTACGCCAAAGACCTCGAAATCACCGCCAAAGCCGAAAATGGCCGCGTCATCATCGAAATCGCCGACCGCGGCCCCGGAGTGCCCGAAGAAGCCCTTTCACGTCTCTTTGAACCCTTCTACCGTCCCGAAGCCGCCCGCGGCCGCACCACCGGCGGCAGCGGCCTCGGCCTCGCCATCACCAAACGCTGCATCGAAGCTTGCGGCGGTACCGTGACGGTACGGAATCGAGAAGGTGGCGGGCTCGCGGTGGTTCTGGTGTTGCCTGAGGGGCCGAACCGGTAGTCACACCAGCATTAGCGCCGGATTCTCGAGCAGCTTGCGCATTTCCGCGAGGAAGGTGGCGGCGACGGCACCATCGACGACGCGGTGGTCGCCGCTGAGGCCGACCCACATGCGCTGACCGGCCACGATCTGACCTTTGTCGTTCACGACGGGCACGTTGCGGATACTGCCGATGGCCACGATGGCGGCCTGCGGCGGATTGATGATGGCGGCGAACTGGTCGATGCCATACGCACCGAGGTTCGAGACGGTGATCGTGCCGCCGGCGAAGTCATCGGGGCTGAGCTTCTTGTTCTTGGCCTTGCCGGCGAGGTCTTTGACGCTCTGGCTGATTTCGAGCAGCGTTTTCTTTTCCGCCTGCTTGATGACCGGCGTGACGAGGCCGTCATCGATGGCGATGGCGACACTGAGGCCGACGGATTTGAATTTCACGATGGCATCGCCATCCCACGCGGCATTGATCGCAGGCTGGGCCTGGGCGGCGCGGATGACGGACTTCAGGATGAAGTCGTTGACGGTGTATTTGTTGCCGCCGGTCTTTTCGCTGGTGGCGTTCAGATGGGCGCGGAATTCCATGAGCGGTCCGGCATCGACTTCCATCTGGAGGTAGAAGTGCGGGATCTGCGTCTTCGAGGCCAGCAGGCGCTCGGCGATGATGTTGCGCATCGTGGAGGTGGCGACGCGTTCGTCCTCGGGGCCAAAGGTGGGGCGGATGGCCGGGGTAGCGGCCACACGGGCTCCAGCACCGCCCGCAGGGGCGTTTTCGACATCAGCACGAACGACACGTCCGCCAGGGCCGGTGCCGATGAGGGCATTCAGATCGACTCCGCGCTCGGCGGCGATCTTTTTGGCCAAAGGAGAGGCTTTCACACGCAGCGCGGCACCACCGGCGGCGGCGCGGGTTTTGTGCTGCGGAGCCTGCGGGAGGCGCGGACCGGCCGAGGCGGCCTTCGAGGCGCTGGCGGCGGGTTTTTTCTCTGCGGCCGGGGTGGGAGCTGCAAGAGCCTGGGCATTGGCAATCAACTCATCCAAGTTCTCGGGTGCGACCTCGTCCTCATCCAGCATGACGGCGAGGGGGGCGTTCAGGGGCACTTTTTGGCCAGCCTGGACGATGACCTTGTGCAGCACGCCTTCAAAGGGGCTGGCGTATTCCATGGTGGCCTTGTCGGTCTCGATGTCCGCGATGGCCTTGCCGACGGCGATCTTGTCCCCCTCTTTGACCGTCCATTTGGCGAGGGTTCCCTCGGTCATGGTGTCGCTGAGTTTGGGCATTTCGATGAATTTGGGCATGGGAAAGGGGGGATTTGGAGCCGCCATCTATGGGCGCAGGAAGACGGGAATCAATGACGAATGCCGGAGGAAGCCGGAGTAGGGCCAAAATCGTATTTTTCGGGCTAGGTTCAGACCGTGGAGTCAATTCTCAGGCCAGGTGAAAAGCCGTCATCGTGCCGGCGTTTGTTCACGCCACCATGAAGCGCCTCACTTTTCTCGCCCTTGCCGTCTGCGGTCTGTTCTCCTCCCTGGTTCACGCTGCGGATTCGCCAGTGTATGAACTGCGCATCTACACCTGCCAAGAGGGGAAGCTCGACGCGCTGCTGGCCCGCTTCCGCGACCACACCTGCAAGCTGTTTGAAAAGCACGGCATGAAGAACGTCGGGTACTGGGTGCCGGTGGATGAGGAAAACGGCTCCAAGACCACGCTGATCTACATCCTCGAACACAAAAGCCGCGACGCCGCGAAGGCGAGCTTCAAGGCCTTCGGCGCTGATCCCGAATGGCAGGCCGCCGCGAAGGCCAGCGAGGCGAACGGCAAGATCGTCGCCAAAATCGAGTCCATCTTCATGACGACCACGGATTACTCCCCGCCGCTCGCCATCGCGAAGGGGGACAAGCCGCGTGTGTTTGAGATGCGCACCTACACCACGCCGGAGGGGAAACTCGACGCGCTGCACGCCCGTTTTCGCGATCATACGATGAAGTTGTTCAGCAAGCACGGCATGAGCCACCTCGCCTACTGGGTGCCGGTGGATGCGAACAAGGGAGCGGGCACGAAGCTCATCTACATCCTCTCCCACGCCAGCAAGGAGGCGGGCCTCGCCTCCTTCACGGCCTTCCGGGCCGATCCAGAATGGATCAAAGCCAAAGCCGCCAGCGAGGAGGCCAACGGCGGTCCCCTGACCATCCAGCCGCAGGCCGAGGGCGTGAAGAGCGTTTATATGAAGGCGACGGATTTCTCGCCGATCCAGTAGCGCAGGCGCCTTTTTTCAGCTTCAGGCCGCCTGAAAGACCTCCGTTTCGAGGCATTCACCGCACTTTTTTCTGGCCCACCTGTGTCACTCCAGGGTGCGGACGCCGGGGTCAGGTTGGGGGACGTACTTCGTTGAGTTTGGCCGCCAAAGTGCCCCGATGGCGCAGAATTCAGCCCTGGGAGCCCAGTGAGGCGTGTTTTTGAGGTCGTTTGGCCTACAAACCCCCGGTTTGACAGCCCCGGCGAACTCGACAGGATGCGCGCCCCCTCGCCCGGGCCCCCCATCCGGAGAGGCGCGACCCAACAACCCCAACCATTGATTGAACCGATCCATCCTTCTGTGCCTCGCAGCCTTGTGCGCCATCACCGCTTCGGCGGCTGACCCCCAACCCCAAGCCACAACGCCTGCCGGCACTCCAGGCCAGGTCATCGTCGGCGTCAAAACCACCGCCTACACCCACGACGAGAGCGATCACATCGAGTACGGAGCCCGCACCGCCGTGGGCACCCCGCTCCGTCACGGCCAGATCCGCAGCGCCGCCGCCGACTGGTCCATCTACCCCGTCGGCACCGTCTTCCAGATCCAGGGCGATCCCTCGCTCTACGTCGTGGACGACTACGGCTCCGCGCTCGTTGGCACGAAGACGATCGACCTCTACAAGCCGTCCTTCGGCGCCATGAACCGCTGGGGCACCCGCCGCGTGACCATCCAGGTCATCTGCTGGGGCTCGTTTGAGAAGAGCCTCGCCATCCTGAAGCCACGCGCCTACAAGGCCCCGCACATCCGCAAGATGGTGGCCAGCATCGAAGGCCGCGCCGCCTGATCCTTCCCCCCAAAACCTGAATCCAGGTTCAGCCACGGAACTGCTTTGTCAGTTCCGTGGCTTTTTGTTGGGATGGTTGGAGACAACCACGGGACGTTTTCCCGGTCATATTCCACAGTCGATGATGACGCGCATGTGAGTGCAAACCGACAGTTCTGTTGGATATGATGCACCTACGCGTCAAAATCGACATCCATGAAGCCGAAACCCCGTTGGCAATCGACAAAATTGTCGGTTATAACGCGGTTTACTTACTCGCCTGATTTGTCTCTCATCAACTAGTTAGGCCAATTCCCGTGATATGTCGGCAATAACAATGAACTCCGATTATGCGCTGGGGCTAATCACCCGCCATTTCCAGCGCCTGGAGTTCTACATGTCGGTATTCGCCTGGGGCCTGATGGGGAAGGATCAGCGAATTGGCCAGGCTGTCACGGCGCATCTATCGTTCTCAAAGCTCCTGACACTGGTTGACGCGTTGTTCAGACAACGCACACGGAAGCCCAGCCTCCTCGAAGGACTGAACGAAATTATAGCTCAGGCAGCCGCTGCCGAACAACGCCGAAACCGCGCAATCCACTCTGCTTACCTCCAGACCAGCGATGACCTCACTGCCGTCCAAATTCGTTACAAGATCTCAGCGAAACTAAAGAAAGGCCTCGTCTATCAGTGGGAGGACACCTCTCTGGATGACCTCTTGGATATTGCAGTTGAACTTCGTCAGGCAGCCGAACTTTTAGCAACATTTATTGCTCGAGTGAGGGGCCCGCTCGCTATCGACTTTTCAGGTGTCATCAACGCTTCTCCACCTGAACCGAAACCAAAGCGGAGACGCAAAACCATTTCAGAGGATGACGACATTCCATTCTGAAGTTTGCGAATGACTATCTCTTCGGCGATGTTCGTCCCACAGTAAATGACCATCGCTGCAAATTCCAGCGGTTGCTTCAGCTTTGAAGTTAAGCCAAAGCACACTGGCCTGTTCCGCAGCTTTTCTCTCGCTTTTCACCACGCCCATCGGCTAGCCTCCGCGTCTCCCTGCCATGGAAACGCCGCTTTCGCCTCTCGACTTCGCCCGCCGTGCCCGCCGACTTTATGCCGACCGCGAGGCTGTGGTGGATGGCCGTGTGCGGCTGACGTATCGCGAGTTCTTCGAGCGCTGCGACCGCTGGTCGTCGGCGTTGCAAAAACTCGGCGTGAAGGCCGGTGAACGTGTCGCGACCATCGCGCCGAACACGCATGCGCATCTGGAGGCGTTTTACGCGGTGCCGCAGATCGGGGCGGTGATCGTGCCGATCAATTTTCGCCTCACTGCGGCCGACTTTGCCTACATCCTGAAGCACAGCGGCGCGAAGGTCGTGTGCGTGCATGCGGATTACCTCGATGCGGTGGATTCGATCCGCGACCAGGTGCCGGGCGTGGAGCATTTCATCGCCTTGTCGGGCGAAAAGGCCGGTTGGAGCGGCTACGAGGCCCTGCTGGCGGCTGCGACGACCGAATTCACTCCGGCGGAGGTCGTCGAGACGGAAATGATCGCGCTGAACTACACCAGCGGCACCACGGCGAACCCGAAGGGCGTGATGGTCACGCATCGCAACACCGCGCTGAACATCATGGGCCATCTCATGCACACGCGCATCACGGCGGCGGATCGTTATCTGTGGGTGCTGCCCATGTTTCACGCGAACGGCTGGTGCTTCGTTTGGACGATCACCGCCGTCGGCGGCCGCCACGTCTGCATTCCGAAGGCCGATCCCCGGCTCATCTTTGACACCATCAAGCGCGAAGGCGTCTCGCTACTCTGCGCCGCGCCCACCGTGCTCATCAGCATCGCCAACGCGCCTGCAGATGTGCGCCAGGGCACCCCGCGCGGCGTGCGTGTCTTCACCGCCGGCGCCCCGCCCGCCGCGGCCACGATCGAGCGCGTGGAAGGCGAGCTCGGCTGGGAAATCACGCATGTTTACGGCCTGACGGAGGTTTCACCCATCGTGACCATCAGCGAGGTGCGACCTGAGCATGCGTCCTTGAATCCTGCGGTGCGTGCCGTGATCAAAGCACGCCAGGGCGTCGAATATCTCGGGAACGCCGAGGTGCGCGTCGTCGATGATGAGGGCCGCGAGGTCGCGCAGGACGGCGCGACGATGGGAGAGATCGTCATCCGTGGGAATGCGGTGATGAAAGGCTACTACAACGACCCCGCCGCCACGGCGAAGGCCATCCGCGATGGCTGGTTCCACAGCGGCGACGCCGCCGTGGTGCATCCGGACGGCTACATCGAGATCCGTGACCGTTGGAAGGACATCATCATCAGTGGCGGCGAAAACATCTCCTCCGTCGAGGTCGAAGGCGTGCTGCTGCGCCACCCCGCCGTGCAGGAAGCCGCCGTCGTCGGCCTGCCGCACGAAAAATGGGGCGAAACGCCGCAGGCCTTCGTCGTCCTGAAGCCCGGTGCCGAGTCCACGCCGGAAGCGCTGCGGCTTTTCTGCCGTGAGCACCTTGCCCACTTCAAGGTGCCGCACGGTTTCGAGTTCATCACCGAACTGCCGAAGACAGCGACCGGGAAGATTCAAAAATACGTCCTGCGTGGAGGACGGGCAAACATCACCAGACAGTAGCCATCTCGCTCCGCGAGATGAGCACAGCGCCCTCGCCAGCAGAACAAAGCCTCGCATAACGCCGAGTTTACCTCGCCGGCGACACGCCCAGCTCGTCACGCGGAGCGTGACGGCCACTTTGCTTCGCGCTCCAGCTCACTGGCCGGCCAGTTTCCCCTCCGCATCGTGCACCGTCCCGCCGCGGACGCTGATCTTCTCGCGCGCCTGCTCCACCGGCACGGGGCGTGGCGTGTTCGCCGGCCGGCCCAGCGGCCGCGCCCAGCGGATGCCATTGGCGATCACGCGCTGCACTTCGGGATGATGGTAGATGGGATACACCTCATGCCCTGGGCTGAAGTAGAAGATGCGGCCGCTGCCGCGTGTCCACGTCGCGCCGCTGCGGAAGACCTCGCCGCCTTGGAACCAGGACACAAAGATCAGCTCGTCCGGCTCCGGGATGCCGAAAGGCTCGCCATACATCTCCGATTGCTCGATTTCGATGCAGTCACCCAGCCCAGCCGCGATGGGATGGCCCGGATTCACCACCCACACACGCTCGCGCTCGCCCGCCTCACGCCAGCACAGCGCGCAGCTCGTGCCCATGAGCCGCTTGAAGAGCTTCGACCAGTGCCCGGAGTGCAAAACGATCAGCCCCATGCCCGCCAGCACACGCTGCTGCACGCGAGTCACCGTTGCATCCAGCACCTGATCGTGCGCCGCATGCCCCCACCACAGCAAAACGTCCGTTTCATCGAGAACGGCCTGCGACACGCCCTGCTCCGGCTCATCGAGCGTCGCCGTGCGGATGGTGAAATCGTCGTGTTTCCCCAAAACCTCCGCCAGCAGCCCGTGGATGCCCTTTGGGTAAATCGAGGCCACCACCGGGTTTTGGCGCTCGTGGACGAACTCGTTCCAAATGGTGACACGGATGGGAGAGGAAGGCATGCGGGTGAATGGAGGCCGGGATCACGCTTTGCAAAGTAGGAACTTCCAGCCGCCCCGAGGAAGGGCTGCCGGGGGGCATTTTCCCCGTCTTCTTCCTTGCCAAACCCCGATCTTCCCCGACTATCCCGGCCCTCTTGTCCGGGCGCCCTTTGGTGCTGCGGGACGAAAGCCCACCGTGCGCCTCCGGAGCGGAGATGCATGAGTGGTTCCCACCCAACGCTCCCAACCCGTTAAGTTAAATGAACGCAACCGCTACGCTCGCCGACCTGATCGCAGGTTCTTTCCGCGAGCTCTCCGAAGGATCCATTGTCAAAGGCAAGATCCTCGAAATCAAACCGCAGGTCATCCTCGTCGATATCGGCTACAAGTCCGAAGGGGCCATCCCCGCCAACGAGTTCGAAGATGAAGACATCCAGGTCGGCGATGAGGTCGAAGTCCTCCTCGAACGCCTCGAAAACGACGAAGGCATGGTCGTGCTCTCCAAGGAGAAGGCCGCCCATCGTCAGAACTGGGAGAAAATTTACGCCGTGTTCAAGGACGGCGGCCTCGTCAAGGGCAAGGTCAAGAGCGTCGTCAAAGGCGGCCTCATGGTCAATGTCGGCGTCGAAGCCTTCCTTCCCGGCAGCCAGATCGACATCATCCCGCCGAAGGATCTCAACGAGTACGTCGGCAAGGTGTTCGAGTTCAAGATCGTCAAGATCAACGACGAGCGCAAAAACATCGTCCTCTCCCGCCGCGAGGTCATCGAGGCCGAGCGCGCCGAGCAGCGCCAGAAGTTCCTCGACGGCGTCACGCCGGGCGACAAGGTCATCGGTATCGTCAAGAACATCACCGACTTCGGTGCGTTCGTCGATCTCAACGGCATGGACGGTCTCCTTCACATCACAGACATGTCCTGGGGCCGCCTCAACCATCCTTCCGAGATGCTTGGCATCGGTCAGAAGATCGAAGTCCAGATCCTCGAGGTCAATCGCGAGAAGGAGCGTGTCTCCCTCGGCCTCAAGCAGCTTCAGAACAACCCGTGGGAAAACATCGAAGGTCGCTACCCCGTGGGCCAGAATGTCCGCGGCAAGGTCACCAAGCTCGTCGCTTATGGTGCCTTCGTGGAAGTGGAGGAAGGCGTCGAAGGCCTCATCCACGTCTCCGAACTGTCCTGGACGAAGCGCATCGCCCGTCCGTCGGATGTTCTCTCTGTCGGTCAGGAGATCAACGCCGTCGTTCTTGGCATCAACAAGGAGGAGCGCAAGATCAGCCTTGGCGTCCGCCAGCTCGAAGCCAATCCTTGGGACGATATCGACACCCGTTATCCGATCGGCACGCAGCTCAAGCGTCCGGTCCGCAACCTCACCGCTTACGGCGCTTTCGTGGAGCTGGAGGAAGGCATCGACGGCATGATCCACGTCTCCGACCTCAGCTGGACACGCAAGATCAACCATCCGTCCGAACTGCTCAAGAAGGGCCAGGAAGTGGACGCCGTCGTTCTCGGCATCGACAAGGCCAACCAGCGCATCAGCCTCGGCATGAAGCAGCTCGACACCGACCCGTGGTCCATCATCGACACCCGCTTCAAGGTGGGCGACATCGTCAAGGGCCGCGTCGCGAAGATCGCCAGCTTTGGTGCCTTCGTGGAGCTCGAAGACGACATCGACGGTCTCGTGCACATCTCGCAGATCAGCGAGGACCGCATCGAGAAGGTCAAGGACAAGCTCAACGTGGGCGACGAAGTCGAAGCCCGTGTCATCAAGGTGGACAAGGTGGAGCGCCGCATCGGCCTCTCCATCAAGGCCATGAACTACAGTGAGGCCGACATCCAGAAGGAAAGCGCCGCGTTCGAAGCCCTGCGCCCCAGCACCGACCTCGTCGGCCTGGAGCAGGCTTTCAAGTTCGCCACCGAAGAATGGCGCCCCGGCGGCCAGTAATTCCGCGATCTGCCACACATCACGATCACCCACGAAGGGACGCCGCGAGGCGTCCCTTCTTTTTTGACCCGGTGGCACAAACTTCTCACACATTCCCTCTGGCGGCGGCAGACCAGGGCGGACAATTTTTCCGCCGATGCCCGAACAAGTTCCCACATCGCCTGCGGAGACGCGCCGCGCCTGGTTGCGACGGGGTTTGGCGGCATTGCCCGCGCTGCTCGCCAGCTGTGTGGCATCGCCCACGGCGGCGCTCGGCTGGTCCGCGCGCAAAACGCGCGCGCAGTGGGAATATCACAACCGCTTCCTTGCCTCCGGGGCACGTTTGCGCTTCCGCTCTCATTCCGCGCACGGCAGACCTTTCACCTCCGGCATGGAATACGTCTATCGCACGCACAAACGTGATCCCCGCATCGGTTACGCCGTGAAAAACCTCGCCACCGGCCGCTACCTCGCCGAATTCCAGGCCGACAAGCTCTTCGTCGGCGGCTCCATGCCGAAACCCGCCGTCGCCGCCGTCCTGCTCGAAAAACGTCGCGGCAATCTCACGCGCGATGAATTCCAGCACATCGTCCATGCCTGTGACCAGAGCATCAACGCCTCATGGTTCCAGCTCCTCGCCCGCGTGAATCAGGCGGATGAGCGCGCCTTCGAATGGAAATACAACCTCCCCAATGTCGAGATCATCAACAACTGGCAGTCACCGCGCTTCTACGCCGAATTTTACGAGCGCTGCGTGAACTACCGGCTCGACTACGGCTGCGAGCTGCTGCTCGAGGCGATGCGTCGTGATCAATACGGCCTAGGCCGCTGGGTCATGCCCGCCAGCATCACCTACATCGGCGGCAAGACCGGCAACTACGGCGAGTGGGACCATGAATCGCTGTTCTTCTACCACCGCGGCACACCCTACGCGATCGTCCTCTACACCCGCGGCCACTTCGCGCCAGGAAACCAGCTCGGCTGCATGATGGGCGGTTTGTTTCGCGAGTATTGCGCGTGAGGCGGCATCAGCGCTCCTTCTGCGGCAGCACCTCGACTTCAATCTCCCGCACGACCAGCGAAGTCTGCTCTGAAGCCGGGTTCTCGACGCTCCAGTCCCCCCTCTTGGTGCTTTGCGTCAGTTTGCGCCTCACCGCGTAATACAACGCCGCGACGGCCGAAATCGCCAGTCCTGCGACAGCCA
The DNA here is from genome assembly GCF_044236155.1 of Prosthecobacter sp. Lineage (GTDB taxonomy): Bacteria > Verrucomicrobiota > Verrucomicrobiia > Verrucomicrobiales > Verrucomicrobiaceae > Prosthecobacter. The sequence goes on along the minus strand of NZ_JBIIHA010000033.1, from coordinate 30,348 downwards.
CCGCCGCGCCGACCATGACCAGCAGCGCGATGATCCCGACGGCCACGACCGCAAACACGCCCAGCATCAGCACGGCGGGCCATCCACGGATTTCAAACGTCCTCGGTCTCATGGCGGCAACATGCGGTCCTTTGTGAGCTGTGACAAGAAGGTGATTACCTCACCACCACACCCGCCTCGCCGACCTCCCAGCTGAACCCTGCGGCCCGAATCGCGACGGCGGTGGCGTTGTCAGGCCATTCGTCGCTGAGCTGGTCTTTGAAATAAGTCTCCACTGTGATCCACTTGCCGTTGATCTGCGCCTGCATCACCCACCAGCGTGTCTGCGACATCCAGCGCACATCGCTGTGCTGCCAGGCCACGGTCAGCTTGCCTCCCGGCGTGATTTTGCCAACGACGGGGGCCGGCAGCGTCGATTGACTCAGCCATGGCGATGCGGGCGGGATCGCATGCGTCGTGTAAGCACGCTCCTTCGTGTAAGTCCCGATCTTGCCGAGGTTTTTGTGCAGCGAGTCGAAATTCCAATGGAAGTGCCCCGGCGTCATTTTCAGGCCGCGCTCGCGCAAAACACTCATCTGACGCAGAATCTCGCCCGCATTGCGGTCATCGCCGATTTTCGAGGTGTACATCCCCGGCCAGATGTGGCGGCCCTGCGTGTTCTGCTCCAGCCACCAGTCGTAGTAGGTGATGAAGCCGAGCTTCGGACGGTCGATCGTCCAGTAGAGCTGCGGCGTGAAGTAATCCACCCAGCCCTGCTGCAGCCACTTCTTCGAGTCCGCGCCCAGATCCTCATACGGATCGAGTCCGCCGCCCGTGCCTTCGGGATGATTCGGCCGCCACAGACCAAACGGGCTGATGCCGAACTTCACATGCCGTTTGATCGCCTTGATGCCCTCGTAGGTGGCCTGCACGGTCTGATCCACGTTTTGCCTGCGCCAAGCCGTGAGTTCCAGCGTGCCACCGGCGGTCTTGTAGCGCGCATAAGTGCCGCTGTCGGGAAACTCGATCTTCTTCTTCGCTGAGTCGGTGATCGGATACGGATAAAAGTAATCGTCGATGTGAATGCCATCCACGTCGTAGCGCCGCGTCACGTCCAGCATCACCGCCACGGCCTGCTGCCTCACTTCCGGCACGCCGGGGTTCATCCACCAGTCGATGCTGTATTTCATCGTCCACTCCGGGTGCGCCCGGCGCATGTGCGTGGCGCTCGGCGCGTGCTTTTCACCCGCCAGCGCCCGGTAGGGGTTGAACCACGCATGCAGCTCCATCCCGCGCTTATGCGCCTCCGTCACCACGAACTCTAGCGGGTCCCAGCCCGGCGATTTGCCCATCTCCCCGGTCAAAAACGGCGACCACGGCTCAATCTCCGAGGCATACATCGCATCGCCCGCCGGGCGGACTTGGAAGATGAGCGCGTTCAGTCCCACATTCGCTGCGGATTCGATCAGCGTGAGTAACTGCTGCTTCTGCTTCACCACCGGCAGCCCTGGCTCCGAAGGCCAGTTGATGTTCCGCACTGTTGCGATCCACGACCCGCGCAGCTCCCGCGCTGGGGGTGGCACGCTCGTTTGAGCGTGCAGCGTGACGGCACAAAGCCAGGAGATCGAAAACAGGAGTTTCAGGCGCATGTGCGGCAAGAAAACGCGGCGGGTTCGATGTGTCGCTGAAATTTTCCATCCCACGTCGTATTCATGCGCTTCATGCACCTCCGCTCACTCTCCGGCATCGCCGTCATTCTCGTTTTGGCCTCCTGCTCGTCTCTGCGCTCACCCATCGTGCCCGGTGCGGTGCCGAAAGACCACGGACCCATCGGCGCGGGCGAAGGACCGGCTTGGAAAGATGGCTCGCTCTACTTCACCGATGGCAAGCACATCAACCGTCTGGGCCCGGATGGCAAAACGACCGTCTTCCGCCACAACGCCTCCAACGGCCTGCTCTTTGATCGCGAAGGCCGCCTCGTCGCCTGCGAGTCCGGCCTGCGCCGCGTCACCCGCACGGAAAAAGACGGCAGCATCACCGTGCTGGCAGATCGCTTCCGTGGGAAGCGCTTCAACACGCCCAACGATCTCAGCATGGACTCCAAGGGTCGCATCTACTTCACCGATCCGCGCTATGGATCGAGGGAGGGCATGGAGATTGTGGAGCTTCGTCCGACAGACAATGAGTTGAGCGAGTATTATGACAAAGGTGAAATAGTTCAGCGGAAGTTCACTCCAGTCGAAGGCGTCTATCGCATTGAATCGCCGGGCCAAGTCACCCGCATCCTCTGTGAAGGTGCGGAGCGTCCCAACGGCATCCTCATCTCACCAGACGACAGTTTTCTATACATCGCCGACAACAATAACAACACCCACGGCGGCTCACGAAAGCTGCTGCGCTACGCACTGGATAAGAATGGCGATGTGAAGCCCGGCACACGGAAAGTCATCTTCGACTGGAAGGATGGCCGAGGCCCCGATGGCATGAAGATGGATGCCGCAGGACGCATCTACATCGCCGCAGGCACGAACAAGGCCACGGAATACGAAACGAACCACTTCAAGGCCGGCTGCTACATTCTTTCGTCCTCCGGCAGGCTCATCGACTTCATCCCCACCGCGCCCGACGAGTGCTGCAACTGCGCTTTTGGCGGCAAAGACGGCAAAACACTCTTCATCACCTCCGGCGGCCATCTTTGGAGCGTGCCTTTGAAATGAAAACACTGCTCGTCGCCCTCCTCCTTCCCTCGCTGCTGATCGCCGACGAGCTTCCGGACATCCGCAGCGTGCCGCCCGATCTCGAAGTGCCCGCCTTGAGCGAGGACAAGCCCGCCGCAGGCAAACGCGTCCGCCTCGGCATCAATGTGCTCTACCTGCCCACGGATTGGAAAGCCAACACCAAATGGCCAGTGATCGTCGAACTCGCCGGAAACGGCCGCTACACGAACAAGTTCGGCGATGTGAGCACCGGCTTGCCCGAAGGCAGCAACCTCGGCTACGGCCTCTCCGGCGGAAAAGGCTTCATTTGGCTCTGCGTGCCCTATTTAAATGCCAAAGGCGATCAAATCGCCATCACATGGTGGGGAGACAAACCCGCTTACGATCCTCAGCCTACTCTCAAACACCTCCGCGAGACCGTGAAGAACATCTGCCACGACTTCAGCGGCGATGAATCCAAGCTCGTGCTCGCCGGCTTTTCGCGTGGTGCCATCGCGTGCAACTACCTCGGCCTCCACGACGACGAAACCGCGAAGCTCTGGTGCGCCTTCTTTGCCTACAGTCATTACGACGGCGTGCACAAGTGGCCCTACCCCGACTCCGATCGTGAATCCGCACTCACCCGCCTTCAACGCCTCGGCAACCGCCCGCAATTCATCTGCGGCGAGGGTTCGAACGCCCAACAAACCGAGCAATACCTCCGCCCACTGCTCCCGAATGCCGATCTTACCTTCCTAAGTACCGGCTTCCGCAATCACAACGACGCCTGGACGTTGCGGCCAAGCCCGGCGCGTGAAAAGGCGCGAGAATGGCTGAAGCGCGTCACTTCTTCGCGCTGAGCACGGTCTCGACGGCCATTAAGATCGTCTCAAGCTCCGCCAGTCGTCCCACTCCTTCGTAGCCGCAGGCGAGCAGGCCTTCGGCGGGCTCGACGAATCGGGCACCGTAGCCGCGCAGGGTCTCGACGTTCTTCAGCGTGGCAGGATGCTGCCACATTTTGCCGTTCATGGCCGGAGCAATCAAGATGGGCGCACGGGTGGCGAGCGCGATGGCCGTGAGGGCGTCGTTGGCGAAGCCGTGGGCCATGGAGGCGAGCACGTTCGCGCTGGCGGGAGCGATGAGGAGCAGGTCGGCCTCGTCGGCGAGCTGGATGTGACCGGGCTGCCAGCCTTCTTTTTCCGCGAAGAGATCGGTGATGACAGGACTCTTCGACAACGTGCTCAAAGTGAGCGGCGTGACGAATTCGAGCGCGGACTTCGTCAGCACGCATGTCACGCGATGGCCGGCCTTGGTGAGCTGGCTGGCGAGGTCCGCCGCCTTGTAGGCTGCGATGGAACCGGTGACGCCGAGGATGATGCGGGACATGCGTTGTAACGATAAACGCGAAAATGGGCGCGCAAAGCTCCTTCTTTGCCAGTGCTGCGAAGGACGAGCCGAACGACGAAGGAACTTGCCTAAGCGCCTGCGAGAAAGCACATTCCGCTCCCCAAAGACCATGCGTTGCCCCAAATGCGGCAGTTCCCAGGACAAAGTGATCGACTCCCGCGAGGCGAGGGAAGGTCATGCCATCCGACGCCGCCGGGAGTGCATGAAGTGCGACTTTCGTTTCACCACCTATGAGATCGTCGAGCGCGAGGAGCTGCGGGTGGTGAAGCGCAACGGTGCCCGCGAGAACTTCAACCGCGACAAGCTCCTGGGAGGTGTGCGCAAGTCCTGCGAGAAGCGCCCGGTGAAGATGGAGCAGCTCGAACAGCTCGTGGATGACATCGCCAATGAGCTGGAAGAGGAAGGCTACCGCGAAATCCCCTCCACCGTGATCGGCGCGAAAGTCATGCGCCGCCTGGAGGCCATCGACCATGTGGCCTATGTGCGCTACGCCTCCGTTTATCGCCAGTTTGAGGACGTGGGCGAGTTCATCGACGAGATCAAGAGTCTCGGCGAACGTCGTCCACGCGACGGGCGTCAGCCCGAGCTTTTCCGTTAATCCGCCATGTCTGAGAAGACCATTTTCCAAAAAATCATCGATCGCGAAATCCCGGCTCCGCTTGTTTACGAGGACGATCTGGTGGCTGCGTTCAACGACATCAATCCGCAGGCGCCAACGCATGTTTTGATCGTTCCCAAGAAGCTCATCCCGCGTGTGGGCGAGGCGGGGGCTGAAGATCAGGCGACGCTGGGCGCATTGCTGCTCGCGGCGGGCAAAATCGCCGAAAAGCTCGGCGTCACGGACCGCAGCAAGGGTTTCCGGCTCGTGATCAACCACGGCAGGGACGCGGGCGAGTCCGTGCCGCACTTGCATGTTCACCTCCTGGCCGGGCGCAGCCTCGAATGGCCGCCAGGCTGAGAAATTTTGCAACTTCAGGCCGCTGAGGCGGTTTTTTTGACATCATGGAACCGTTCTCGCCCCAAGATCCTCTCACGAAGCTGCTGGCCCAGGCCCGCAAGATTGAGGTGCGTTCCAATTTCACGCAAAACGTCGTCCGCGCCGCCCGTCAGACTCCGCAGGATCATGGCTGGCTGGCTGCTGTCCGCGCCTGGTGGACGGAAGCGATGAATCCCGCTGGAAAGTGGGCCTTTGCCGCCGGTGTGACCGCCGCCATCGCCCTGACCGTGGCCGTGCTGCAAACGCAGCCGGAAACCACGTCGCAGATCGTGGGGAAAGCGGTCGTGCCGGTGGAGGAACTGCCGTTGCTGCCCGCCGCCGAGACACCGTGGGAGACCGCCTACCAGACCGAGGCACTTCTCGCGGTGGAGGACTCCTCGCAGTTCACCGACAGCGAGATCGGCTTCCTGCTTTATTGACCGTTTTTACGGCCGGTTGCCCGTGATGACCTTCCGCACGCCCACCTCGCCATCGAAGGCGATGAAGTTTAGCTGGGTCTTTGTTTCGGCAAAAACCGCGTGCTTCGACTTGGTGGTCGTTCCGGCGAACTGGGCCGTGAGTTCGTCTCCCTGGAAGGTCAGGCGTAGCGTCTGCCACTCGCCGGATTTGAATTTCACGCGGCTTTTGCCCAAGGGCACCGTCTGGTCAGAGGATTCGCCTTTCCCAGGGTTTTTGGCGATGTCGATGAAGGCCTTGGAAAGCACGACGCGGAAGCTGTGCGCATTGTCGGCCGTGTGAATCCGCAGCGAGTGACGATCCGCCTCGCCTAGACGGATTTCGAACTCCAGAACACCGTCCTGTATCGTGAACGGTCCGGTAAGCGCGCTGCCCTTCGCGCCTGCCCTGCCAAACATGGCGTCATCACGGGCTGTCCATGCTTCCTTACCTTGGGAGGATTTGAATGTTTTCAAATCGACCGCCTCCGCATTCTTCAGCGGCGGCAGCGGCTCAAACTCGGCCTTCGGCTTCAAGCCTGCGGGAGGCAGTTCGCGGCTGTAGCCACCATCGCGATAGCGATTGAGCAGCGCTTCGAGTTCTTTGACCACCTCCGGATGCGCCGCGGAGATTTCCTTCTCCTCCGCGAGGTCGTTTTTCAGGTCATAGAGCATGCGCTGATGCTGTGAGGCATGCGCTTTCTTCGCCGCAGGCTTCACGTCATCCGCCGGAACGCCCTCGATCCATTTCTGGCCGGCTTTGCGGATCGCAAACACCCCATCGGCGCTGTGGACGATGACATCCGGCCGCAGCGAGCCTTCATACTTTTCGCCTAGCCACGCTTTCGAGATGTCGTGGCTGTCCTCCGCGCCTTCGCTGACCTTGGGCAAGTCATAGCCGGTGATTTTGGCCACGCTCGCCAGCGTATCGACGATGCTGATCGTTTCATCGCACACCGTGCCCGCAGGCACATGACCGGGCCAGCGCACGAGGTAAGGCACACGGAAGCCGCCTTCCCACACATCGTGTTTGCCACCGCGGAAGGGGCCGACGGGCTTCAAGCCGGCCTTCTGCGCATCGGTTTGCACGAGGTTGGCATTCTCCGGCTTGTTCACGCCGCCGTTGTCGCTCGTGAAGATGACCAGCGTGTCCTTGGCGAAGCCTTTTTGCTCCAGCACATCGAGCACGCGGCCCACGCTGAGGTCGAGATCGCTGATGAAGTCGCAAAACGGCCCGCCTTTGCTTTTGCCCGCCGTCGCCTTCGACGGAGTGATTGGGTTGTGCACGGCCACGGGCGTGAAATAGACGAAGAAAGGCTTCTCGGCGCTCTGCTGGCCGATCCAGTTCACGATCTTGTCCGTGAGCGTCTCCATCACGTTTTCATCGACACGCTTCGGCGCGTTCAAATCGAGCGTTTTGGTCGGTTTGCCCTTCTGCTGACCCATCGTGACATACGGCGGACTCGGCTGTGACGGGCTTTCCTTGTTCAAACCGAGCACCCAGTGGTTTTCGACATACACACCGGCCATGTCGCCATGATTGCTCGGCACGCCAAAGTGGTAATCGAAGCCGATTTCGAGCGGTCCAGGCTTCAACTCTTTCGTGTAATCGCAACGCTCTGCGGTGCCGTAGCCGAGATGCCACTTGCCGACCGCCGCGCAGTTGTAGCCCTGCGATTTGAGCATCGAGGCCATCGTCAGCCGAGTTGTCTCGATGTGCAGCGGCGCCACGGTGCTCAAAACCTCGCTGATGAGCGAGGTGCGCCAGCAGTAGCGCCCCGTCATCATCGAGTAACGCGTGGGCGAGCACACCGATGACGTTGTGTTCGCATCCGTGAAGCGACGGCCCTCTTTCGCGAGGCGGTCGAGGTTCGGCGTGCTCACCAGCTCCGGGTTCGCGCCGTAGCAGCCGACGCTGCCCCAGCCGTAGTCATCGCTCAGGATCACGACGACATTCGGACGTTCGGCCGCGTGGAGCACCGTGCAGAGGGCGATGAGGAGCAGGAGGAGGTGTTTCATGCCTCGTTCACGAAGGCGGGCACGCGTGACTTTCAGGCAGTTGCGCCTTTCCCATTGCGGCTGCGTCCCCACGGGGCACAATGCGCGCCGCCATGTCCGCCCGACTCGTCATTTCCGTCCTGTCCTGCCTCATCAGCCTGTTCTTGACCGGCTGTGAAACCACCGGCCTCACCCCGCAGCAATCCCTGGCGGTGGAGGCCCGCCGGCGGCAGATCGCGATGGAACCGCATGGCGACTACTACATCGGCCGCCGCTTCTTCATCGATCACACGCACTTCTGGGGCTACTTGCGCAGTCCCGGGCAGCCTTGGGAGTCGGCTCGGCTCGTCATCATGAACGAGCGCTATCAAAAAATCCCGAACCGCCTGCCGGAGCAGCCTGGCGACGGCGGCTACGCCTACGGCGACGACCACAACACCGAATACCGCATCTGGGGCCGCTACACCGGCCGCAAGGTGTTTGATCCGAACAGCAACATGGTGCTGCCTGAGTTCGAACTGCGCCGCTGGGAGATCCACAACGAAAGTCCGGGCTGGCTCTTCAAACCCAACGAGCGCTTCAACGGCTCGCAGCTCCTGCGCGGTGAAGCCGGATCAACGCCATAAAGGCGTAATGACGAAACCAGAATGGCGAAGGACGAATCAAAACAATCGCTCATTCCTCATTCGGGCTTCATTCGTCATTCCTCATTCTGAATTCGTCATTTTTCCCCATCATGCCCACCGACCTGATCGCCGACCTCGAATGGCGCGGACTGCTGAAGCAGTGCAGCGACCTTGAAGCTCTCAAAGAAGCCCTCAAGACGCAACAAACCTTCTATTGCGGCTTTGACCCGACCGCGGACAGCCTGCACATCGGCAACCTGCTTCCCCTCATGGCGCTCCGCCGTGTGCAGGAGCATGGGCACAAGGCCATCGCTATCGTCGGCGGCGGCACCGGCTTGATCGGCGACCCGAGCGGCAAGGCCAACGAGCGCACACTGAACACACCCGAGACCGTCGCAGAATTCGTGAAGCGCATCGAGGTGCAGATCAGGAACATCCTCATTCCCGACAAGACCATCATCGAGAACAACGCTGACTGGATCTGCAAGCTCAGCGCCGTCGAGCTGCTGCGAGACGTGGGCAAGCACTTCACCATCGCGTGGATGATCGCGAAGGAATCCGTGGCCGCGCGTCTGGAGAGCGGCATCTCGTTCACCGAGTTCACTTACATGATCCTGCAGTCGTATGACTTTGTTGTGCTCAACGAGCGCCACGGCTGCACCGTGCAGATCGGCGGCAGCGACCAGTGGGGAAACATGACCGCCGGCATCGACCTCGTGCGCAAACTGCGCGGCCAGCACACGCATGTTGTCACCTTCCCGCTGATCACGACGAGTTCCGGTAAAAAATTCGGCAAGTCCGAGGCCGGTGCCATCTGGATGGACCCGAAAAAGACCAGCCCGTATGCCTTCTACCAGTTTTGGGTGAACTCCGAAGACCCCGACGTGCCGCGCTTCCTGCGCCAGTTCACGTTGCTGTCCCACGAAGAGATCGAAGCCATCGAGGCCGAGCACAACTCCAATCCCGGACAGCGCAGTGGCCACAAACGCCTCGCCGCCGAGGTCACGCGTCTGGTTCACGGCGAAGAAGAGCTGCAAAAAGTCATCGATGCCTCCAACGCCCTCTTCGGCGGCGCTGATCTCGCCACCGCAGATGTGAACACGCTCATCGAAGCCACAGCGTCTGCACCGACAACCGAAGTCGATCTCGCGAACATTCCATCCGTGCCCGATCTCCTCGTCACGCTCGGCCTTGCCACCTCGAAAGGTGATGCAGGCCGTCTTCTCAAAGGCGGCGGCTTCTACATCAACAACGTCCAGGTCGCCGCTGGTGTCGCTCCCACGCTCACCGCCGAAAACTTCCTCGACGGCAAGCTCTGCATCCTGCGCAAAGGCAAGAAGAGCTACGCGACGGTGCGGGTGGCTGGGGTGTGATGGCCGCAAAAGAGCGGTGGACGCTATCGTAGCATCATCTTCATGAAGCGGATCGTCCTCATTCTATTCGCAGTCTTCATCGTGCCTGCGAGCGGCGAAGTCATCGACGCCGATCTCCTCATTGTCGGCGGTAATGAATCCGGCTGTGCGGCGGCGGTTCAGGCGGCGCGGCTTGGAGTGAGGAAGATCGTGCTGGTGAATGACATCGAGTGGCTAGGCGGGCAGTTCAGCGCGGAAGGGGTCGGTTGTCCGGATGAATGGACCTCGGTGAATGGTCGGCGTGTGAATTTTCCGCGCAGCGGGCTCTACAGCGAGGTGATCGAACGCATTCGCGCGCACAATTCGCAGATCTATGGCATGGCGACGCCGGGAAATGCGTTTTGCGGCACGGAGACGATCGAACCGGCGGCTGCGGCACGGATTTTCGAGGATCTTGTGAGGCCGCATGTCGATTCGGGCGTGCTGCGCATCGAGCGAGGCTGGCAGCCGGTGAAGGTGCAGGTGGAAAAAGGTGCGGTGTCGGCGGTCATTTTTCAAAAGGCCTCCAAGCCTGATCTCACCGTGCGCGCGAAGCTCACGCTCGATTCCTCCGACTGGGGTGATGTGATCCGGTTCAGCGGGGCAAAGTATGGCGCGGGCGCCGATTTGAAATCGCGCTTCGGCGAGGCGAGCGCACCGGAGGCTTATGACGATGCCGGGCAGCAGGAGATGAATCCGCTGTCGTGGTGTGTCGTGCTGCGTGAGGCCGGAAAGAGCAGCATCATTCCAAAGCCCGCCAGCTACGATCCACGCTCGTTTGCCCAGCTCGACAAAACACCACCGTGGGTGGACAGCGACATGAGCGCGGGGATCTACAGCATGTCGGGCTGGAGTGTTTACACACATCGTCGTCTGGTGGATCGCTGGCACAACAACCTAGATCCCGGCACGGAAGCGACGTTTTTGAATTGGCCGGTGCAGGATTATCCGCTGTGCCAGTTGCCACAGCGCGTCGTGGATGCGCTGGAGAAGACGGAAGCGGGCGCTTCGAAGAAAAACATCGTCGATCTCACGCCGGCGCAGAGGCAGATCATCTTCGACGACGCGAAGCAGCACACGCTGGGCATGCTTTATCATCTGCAAACGGCGGTGCATGATCGTGTGGGTGATTTTCCGCAGACGTTCCGCTACATGAAGCTCACGACGGAGTTTGGCACCCCGGATCTGCTGCCGCCGAAGCCGTATGTGCGCGAAGGCCTGCGCCTGGAGGCACTCTACATGCTCCGGGAGCAGGACATTCGTGCCGAAACCCGCGAACCGAAGTGGGCGAAGGTTATGGTGACGGATGGCGTGTTCGGTTTTCAGTTCAACATCGACTTCCATCCCACGCGCCGTCGGTTCATCACCGAAGATCGCAATGGTCCGTGGCTGTATGTGCAAACGCCATCGCGCGGCTGGCACACCGATACCGATCGCGCGATGTTTCCGCTGCGCGGCCTCGTTCCCGTGCAAATCAACGGACTGCTCGGCTGCTCGAAGAACATCGGCGTCAGCAGCGTGGTGCAGAGCGCGCTGCGATTGCACGGCCAGATGATGCATGTCGGCCAGGCGAGCGCCACGCTGGCGTGGGTCTGCCTGCGCGATGGCCTTCAGCCGCGTGCGGCGGCTGCTTCGCAGAAGCACTGGCGCGAGATTCAACTCAAGCTCGTGCGCGGTTGCGGCGGTCCGGGCGTGCTGTTGTGGCCGTGGCAGGATCTTCCCGCCGACGCGCCGCACTTTGAAGCCGCGAACTGGCACGCGTGCTCGCACGCCTCGTCCGCGCGCAGGCGAACGCGCTTCAGTGGACGATGAACCTGATGCCGCGCTTCACCGATGTCGGCCCGGATGACGCGGATCGCGCCGCCATCGAGTCGATTTGCGACTGGGGCATCGCGACGTCGGAAAAAACCTTTAATCCCGAAAACACTGCGAACTGGGGCACGCTGCACCGCTGGGCATCGGCGCTGAAACTGCCGGCAAATCCGGGTCTGAATGCCAAGGATGTCGCGAATCGTCCTCTGACGCGTGCCGACGCGGTCATCCAGCTCTGGAAGATGCTGCGTGAACGGGGTGAGTGGCTCAATGAGGACGATTCCTGGCTGCAAGCCGACAATGATCACGACGAGGACGGACGAAACGACCTCGACGACCCGCTGCCATTTGACAGCAACAACAACAGCGTGCCCGACCGGCTGGAATACCTGCCGTGATCGTCACACTTCTTTCCGAAGCGCTCATTTTTGCCCTCTACGAGGGCGCGGAGGGTTTCGACCACGCGGTTCTGGCTTCCAGCTCTGAATCGCTGCGCAAACTCAACTCACGGGCGTGAGCAGAACTTTGTGGACATCAAGCACGGCGCTCTTGGCCTTCGTCACGGGGTCGATGACAAGCTGCTGCTTGCCGGCGGCCTTGATCTCGATCTCGCCGACCTGCGCGTCCGACCATTTCTGGAAACCGCCGGTGTCCTTCACGGTGAACTTCAGCTCCTGGCCGGCGACTTTGACGGCGACCTCGCTGCCTTCGTTGCCGGTACCGCAGCCGTGGACGACAGTAACCTTGTAGCGGCCGGGTTTCACGACATCGAAGTGCCATTCAGCGAAGTCATCTTCGCTGGTCCAGAAGCCGAGGCAGTTTTTCTCAGGTTTCGGCTCGTAGCGCATGTTTTCAGACCAGGTGGTGGCGCTTCCTGCTTCGAGGGTGATGCTGCCGTCGGCGGCCTGCTCTGGAGCAGGGCCTTCAGGGGCGGGAACGAAGGCCACCTGATGGATTTGGAAGCCCGGCTCAGTCCCGGTGGCCGCGGCGAAAAGCGAGAAGGGATAAATGGTGTTTTTTTCCATATAAACCGTGCCATAGACGGCGCGTTTCGGCTGGCTGGTGGCGATGAGGGTCTTTTTCAGCGGCTGCTGGGCGAAGCGGAACTGCGTGCCCATGGTCGCGTTGCGCAGCGTGTAGGTGACACGCACCTCGTAGCGGCCCCAGCGCTTGGCGGTGAAGCTGGTGCAGTCGTACTGGTCCCAATGCTGCTGGTTGGAGTGTTTGATGTCCTTCGGCTCCACGATGATGACGCCGCGTGTCGGCTCATCGGCGCGCTCTGCCGGCTCGTCGCTGCCAAAGCCGTTCAGATCGACAGGTTCGGCGGCGATTTTTGGCTCCTCCATTTTTGCGGGGGCCGCCGGTGCCGGCGCGGGAGCAGGCGCGGCGGGTTTTTCCGCCACGGGCGCGGTTTCGGCAGGCTTTGACGCCGCAGGCTGTTCCTGCTTGCCGCAGGAGCTCAAGGCGAGGAGGAGCGCGAGTGCGCCGGCGGCGTGGAAGGGGGCGGTGCGTTTCATGTTGGTCAGGGCTGCCATGATGAAGGTGCCCGGCTTTCCCGGCAACAGAAACGCACGGAGACTTTCGCCCCCGTGCGTTTCACACCCGACTCAACAATAACCCAAAATCAGAAGCGGATGCACATGTCCACGGTCAGGCGGTTGTTTGTCAGACCGTAGGGGCGGGCGACGGCGATCTCATAAGCGAAGCCGAGATCGACATTGCTTACCACACGGCTGCGGAAACCGAAGCCCAAGGTGCCCTGTGTGACGCCGTTGACGTTGTTGGCGCCGAAGTTGATGACATCGTAGCCATTGCTGCGCAGACCGATGTTGTTACCGTCGTTGAGATTGGTCCAGAAGTTCGCGCTGACGAACGGGATGAACCAGCGGCAGGTGTAGTAGTCGAGCATGAGGCTGTAATGAGCCATGAGGTTCTGCTCGTTGCTGGTGACGGGGATGCGCAGGCCGAGATTTCCGGTGATGTGGAAATCACCGTAGCCTTTCGAGAAGGAGACGAACGGATTGAACTCGCCGCCGCCACGGCCCTGGAAGACCTCACGGTCGCCGGTGGGGATGTGGAAGGTGAGGCCCGGTGTGAGGATGAACTGGTGCGCCGCGTCGTCGATGAGCGCGTATTTGAAACCCGCGGCGAGGTCCATCCAGCCGTCCACATCGAGTCCAGGAGAATCGATGTCAAAGTGACCGTCCTGCGTGGCAATGAGAGCGAAGCGGTCCGTAAGGGCGTAGCGGAGCTGGAGCGCGTAAAGCGTGGCATGTCCGCCGCCGGTGATGAAATTGTTGTCGATCGTGTGATAGACAAAAATCGGGCGGATTTCGGAGCGGATCACCGGATCCTCAAAAAAGATCGGATTGGTGACCGGCGCGATGGTGTTCGCCTTCCAGTCGGCGGCATCGACGACCGGATTTTTCGGCGCTGCGGCGGTTCCTGCGTTTGCCGTGGAAAATGACACGGTTGCGAGCGCGCTGACGCCCAGCGCGAGCAACCACCGTTTCGGGGAGTGTGGTTTTTGGTCCATGCGTGATTTAAAGCACACACACGCGGGCATTGATCCACGCATCTTGGCGTCTGATGCACAAGTTCTGCGCAGTTGAATCAAAACTGCTTTCCGCGTAACACTCGCCCCGCATGAAGCTCACCTCCTGGAACGTCAACGGCATCCGCGCATCACTGAACAAAGGCCTGCGCGAATACATGACGTCGTGCGATGCCGACGTGATCTGCCTTCAGGAAACGAAGGCGCAGCAGGAGCAGGTGGACCTGGCGTGGTTCGGCGGTTACAGCTCTGTCTGGAACAGCGCTGAGAAGAAAGGCTACTCGGGCACGCTGATCCTCAGCCGCGTGCCGTTCAAAACGACAACGCTTGGCCTCGGTGTGGACGAGCATGACCGCGAGGGCCGTCTCATCACGGCGGAGTTCCCGGATTTCTTCGTGGTGAATGTTTACACGCCGAACTCGCAGGCGGAGCTCGCGCGTCTGGACTACCGGCTGCGCTGGGACGACGCCTACCGCGCGCATTTGAAGAAGCTGGAGAAGAAAAAACCGGTCATCGCGTGCGGGGATCTGAATTGCGCGCATCAAGAGATCGATCTGGCGAATCCGAAGTCGAACCGCATGAATCCCGGCTTTAGCGACGAGGAGCGTGCGAGCTTCACAAAACACCTCGACGCGGGCTTTCTCGATGTTTTCCGCCAGTTTGACCCGAATCCAGGCCGTTACACTTGGTGGACGCAGCGCACACCGGACGCGCGGGCGAAGAACATCGGCTGGCGTCTCGACTACTGGCTCGCGTCTGAAAAACTGCGTCCCGCGCTGAAATCATGCACCATCCGCGATGACGTGCATGGCAGCGATCATTGCCCGGTGGAGCTGGTGGTGGACTAGGCAGGGGTGGTGCTACTCCAGCCGGTCGTCGTCGAGAATTTCCTCGTCGCCTTCATCCGCGTGGATGGCGCGGGCAATGACGCGTTCGGTGACTTCGTCGAGGTAGGACTGCAAAACTTCGCTGAGCTCCAGAAACTCCGGCCAGAGTGTCGTCTCCACAAAGCTGCGCGGCACTTTGACCATGACGGTGTTGCGGCGCTGACGGGCACGGCGATACGGTTTGAGCGAATAACGTCGCAGCAGGGCGATGAAGAGCTTCCGCGACCAGCCATCGACGAGGGTGAACTTGTATTCGACGGGCCGGTCCACCTTCGCGGTTTCACCAATGCGGCGTTTGATGCGAGCGATGGCATCGGCGGCGGCTTCTTTCTCGCCAGGAGTGGTGGCGCCGGCGTAGAGGCGCTCGATTTTACCCAGCTTGTCGAGGAGGTCCTGTTCGCGCATGCGAGTTCAGGAGGCGCGGCGGATGCCGCGGGTGGCGAGGATGCTGCGCACGAGGCGGAGCATGTCGGCGGGCTCGTAGGGCTTTGGCAAAACGGCGGCGAAGCCGTAGGACGCGGGATTGGCCATCACAGGATCGTCCGAGTAGCCGCTGGAGACGATGGCGAAGACCTCGGGGTCGATGGCGCGGAGTTTTTCCATGGTGCGCACGCCGCCCATGCCGTTCGGGATGCTCAGGTCGAGGATGACGAGGTCGAAGGAGCGGCCCTGGTTCAGGCTGTCCTGGTAAAGACGCACGGTTTCACCGCCCTCGGCACTCTCGGCGACTTCAAAGCCGTTGCTGGTGAGATTGCGCACGATGAGGGAGCGCACGAGCGGGTCGTCTTCGAGGACGAGGATGCGCGGCGTGGCCGCCGCCGCGTCTGGCGGGGCATCGAACACTTTGCTGAGGCCGAAGGCGTCGGCCTCTTCGGCGTCGGAGTCGAGCGGGAGATAAAAGCGGACGGTGGTGCCGCGTCCCGGCTCCGAACGCACAGTGAGGGAGCCGCCGTGGGCCTTCGCAATGGATTCGCAGACGGTGAGGCCGAGGCCGGTGGCGTTGTCGGCTTTCCGGGTGCTGAAATACGGCTCGAAGATGTGCGGCAGGTGCTCCGGGGCAATGCCTTCACCTTTGTCTTCGACTTCAATGGCGAGGCCGGAGGGCTGGAAGTTCGTGTCCGTGACCATTTCACCGGGGAACATCTCGGCATGGTCGGGCGCGAAGCAGCGGATGATGATTTCGCCGCCCTCGGGCTGGGCCTGCTCGGCATTGCGGATGAGATTGCTCAGCAGGCGGCGGACCTGGGCCGTGTCGATGGCGATCTGCGGCAGCCCGGGCTGCACTTCGATGCGGTACTCGATACGGTTAGCTCGGGTGTGATGAGTGAAGAAGACGTCAATAAGTTCGCCGAGGCGGACGGGTGTTTTGATCGGCGCGCCGCCGCGGGCGAAGGTGAGGAGCTGCTGGACGAGATTCTGTGCCTGGAGGGTGGCCTGCTTCGCGGTGTGCAGCTCCGGCAGCGTGATGGCGTTGCGCAGGCGCATCTCAGCGAGGGAGATGTTGCCGAGCAGGACGGTGAGCAGGTTGTTGAAGTCGTGCGCGAATCCACGGGCGAGCAGGCCGAGGGATTCGAGGCGGTCGATGCGGTTCCGGCGCTCAGCCTCCTCGCGGCGCGCGGTGACATCCTGCACGAGCAGGAGAAGCCCTTCAGCGAAGGGATAGCCGCGCAGTTCGAGCCAGATTTGCTTTTCGTCGAGGTAAAGCTCCCGGTTCACCGTCTCACGGTGCAGCATGGCGCGCGCGAAGGCCTCGTGGTGCTGCTCCCGCGTGGCGGCGGGCAGGATGTCCCACAGCGAGAGGCCGAGCATGCCCTGCGAGTTGCGGTCAAAGAGCTTCAGAGCGCTCGCGTTCGCATAGGTGACACGCCAGCGGGCGTCGAGGGCCAGCAGCGGGTCGGAGATGCTTTCGACGACATCGACGAGCGGCGCCGAGCTGCGATTTGCATCCACAGCGGGTGCTGGAGTGGCGGAAACGGCGCGGAAAAGGATGATAACGCCGCTGAGCTGTCCCTGCGCGTCCCGCAGAGGAGCGGCGCGGTCTTGGACTGGCACGCGTTCGCCGGAGCGGGTGGTGAGATAGACAGTGCGCTCTGTGGTGGCGGCACCTTCGGCCGGGAGCATCTCGGCGGGTTCACCAGTGCTTTGGTAGATGCGGAAAATTTCGTTCAAGGAGCGCCCCACGGCATCCTGCGCGCTCCAGCCGGTGGCACGGGCGGCGGAGGGATTCATGAACACGATTCCACCGGAGAGATCCGCCGCGATGACGCCGTCCGCGAGGCTTTGGAAGGCTTCGAAGTAGCTGTGCTCGCGGCGCTGGCGCTCATTTTCCTCCAGATGCCGCTGCGCTGCGACTTCCACGGCAAGACGAAGCTCGTCGTGATTGAAGGGCTTCAAAAGATAGCCATGCGGATGCGTCTGGCGCGCACGAGCCACGGTCTCCAGGTCGGCACATCCGGTGACATAAACGATCGCCACGCGGCTGCGGCGTTGGAGTTCGCGGGCCGTGTCGATGCCATCAAGCTGGCCGGCGAGGTGAACATCCAGAAGCACGAGGTCAGGACGCAGCTCATCAAAGCGTTCCAACGCTTCCTCCCCGGAGGCGCAGATGCCCACGACCAAATGACCTAGCTTGCCGAGAGACGTGGCCATGTCGCAGCCGACGAGGCCCTCGTTTTCGACGATCAAGATGCGGATGCGATCTGAACTGGTCATTTCCTGATGAGGAAATTATTCTAGCCGAGATGAATTAGAAACGCCATAAGAATTCATGCTGGCTTGATTTCTCATCCGTTCAGCCATGGGCCAGGCGGCAAATGGAAGCGGAGGGTCGGTCAGTTTGAGGAGGAGGCAGCGCCGTTCTTGCCAGGCGGGAAGTAGGAAATGTCGACCCCTTCCTTCCGCAGCGCCTTTTTCACCTCATCCGCGAGCTGCGCATAGGTGCGTTCGCGCAGGAGGTGGGCTTTGACGGCGGCCTGCTCCTCCTCGTTGGTCTTCGCGTTTTCGACCTGACGCAGGTAGGCGATGATGTTGGCCGCGTCACCGTTGCCGTCGAGGTGGTAGAAGTAATAGGTCAACAGACCGGCGGACCCATAATTCTCGGTGGCGGAGCCGCCTTTGCCCAAAGCCGCGGCCCAGCGCCGGCCGTCGATGTTCATGAGCTCCTCCAGGTCGATCATGGTGAAGCTTTTGCCGCCGCCTTCCCAGTTCATGCGCTGGGCATAGCCTTTCAACTGCCGCTGGAGGCCGATGAGGCTGAAGCCGCCGTTTCGCTTGTATTCCAGCATCTCGACGTATTCGGCGGCGCCTTCGATGTACCACGTCGGTAGCTTGCCCAGCCAATGGTTCATCATCTGATGGGTGATCTCGTGGATCAGCGTCGCCATGTCGTCATCACTGTTGTTTTCCAGTGAAACACGGCTCCCGACCATCTTCACGCCGAGGCTTTGCAGCGGCACCATGAGCGCTTTTTTGCCGCTCATGTAAATGCCAGCGGAGCCCTCAATGCCGCCTTCCTTCATGTAGTCGTCCTTGTTGGTGAACAGGCGGGCCAGGAAAATCTCGCGGAGCTTTTCAGGCTGTGGCTTCAAATCGTGCGGCAGCATGCAGTTCAGCATCCAGGTGGATTCAAAGATGCGCCCGAACTCGCGCACCACATTCGCGCCGAGTTTGGAATCACACTGAAACTCGTAATGCGGCGAGCGGTAAACGTACTCGTTCGTGGCCGAATCCTCCTTCACGACCGTCACTTCCGGCCTGTCCGGCAGGGAAAACGTGCGCGGCCAGGTCTTGCTGGCGGCCGGTGTGCCTGGCGAGTTGGTGGCAGCGCCGGAAGGGGCTGTGGCGGGTGTTGATGTCTGGCTTTTGGCAAAGGCTTGGTCTTCGAGTGAAAGCCGTGAAAGCGGCACATCGAAGTTGCTGCCATTCGCCATGCGGATTTTCACCGTGTCGCCTTCCAGCGCCACAAACGCGGCCTCGATCTTGCGACCGTCCGTGCTCGTCCAGATGCGCGTGGCCGGGGCGGTTTGCGCGGACGTGAAAGTGACGAGGTGCCCAAGCAGGACGCCGATGAGAAAAAAGGATTTCATGGTTGGCGAAACGTGAAGTCTGTCAGGGAACGAGCAGCTTTGTCGATGACTTTGCGCGGTCATTTTCAGAAAAGTTTGAATCCCGCGCACTTTGTGCTCGCCTTTGCCCGCATCGCCGCAATACCCTTGCCGCGTCTTTTGATTAATCTTAACCCATGAAACCATTCATCACACTTCTGTCCGTCCTCGCGCTGGCCTTCGCTGTGAATGCTGCTGACGCGCCCGCCAAAAAGAAAGCCGCTCCCAAGAAGGCACCTGTCGCTGAGGAGACCAAAGCCTCCGCCAAGGTCGAGGCCATCGCCAAAACGCTCACCGCCGCCCAGCGCACGAAACTTCTCAATCTGCTGAACGAAGGCGACGAAAAGGCGCTGCTGGCCATCCCTGGCATCGGCGAGACGCGTGCGGCGGCGATCAAAAAGGCGCGCCCTTTCGCCGATGTGACCGGTGTGATGAAAGTCGAGGGCGTCGGCGATACCACCTTTGCCGAGATGGTCGCGCATGCGAAAGCCGGCTTCCCGGACAAGAAAGAGGAGGCAAAACCCGAGGGGGAAACCGAGAAGAAGAAGGCTCCAGCCAAGAAGAAGGCGGCTCCAAAGAAAAAAGAGAGCAAGGACGCGAAATAACAGGCGAAATGTGATTTCTGGCAGGGGGCTGTCGAGCCGTGAAGATTTTTGCAGCGGTTTTGGGGGGCGGCGGACCTCGCCTTGTGAAATTTTTCACAAATAGCGGTTGCCGCTCTGCGGGACCCCCGGAATAATCGCGGCACCCCTTTCTCTGCGGCTCCCGCGCAATGGCCACCATCATCGTACAACGCCCCAAGCTCGCCTGGCATGAACGCTGGTTCATTTCCACGCTCATAAAAGGGCTCAAAATCACAGTCGGTCACGGCATCCGGACCTTCCTGCAAATCGCCGGTAAAAAGCCAAAGGTCACGATGGAATACCCGGAGCAGAAGTGGGACGAGCAGTTGCCGGATTACTATCGC
Source organism: Prosthecobacter sp. (assembly GCF_044236155.1). Taxonomy (GTDB): domain Bacteria; phylum Verrucomicrobiota; class Verrucomicrobiia; order Verrucomicrobiales; family Verrucomicrobiaceae; genus Prosthecobacter. Next base: position 10,497 of record NZ_JBIIHA010000033.1, on the reverse strand, counting down.
GGCGCCCCGGCCCTTGTGACCGACGAGCATGGCCGTGAGCGTTGTGTGAGCTGCCAGCTCTGCGAGTTCATCTGCCCGCCGAAGGCCATCAAGATCATCCCCGGAGAAATTCCCAGCGATGATCCGTGGGCCAAGGTCGAGAAGCGGCCCAAGGAGTTCGACATCGACATGATCCGCTGCATTTACTGCGGCATGTGCGAGGAAGTGTGCCCCGAGCAGGCCATCTACCTGCGCAAAGACTACGCCATCACCGGTCTCTCACGCCAGGAGATGGTCCACAACAAGAAGCGCCTTTATGAAATCGGCGGCCAGCGCGTGGGGCTGGTGAACAAGTGGAATGAATTGAAGTGATGCCCCCGCTGCTGTTTTACTTGCTCGCATTGATCACCTTGGGCTTTGGCTTCCTGGTGGTCACGGGCCGCAACCCGGTGACCTGCGCGCTGTCCCTCGCGGCCAGCTTCACCGGCCTCGCGGCCTTGTTCCTGAGCCTCGACGCCTATTTCATCGGCATCATCCAGATTCTTGTCTATGCCGGCGCGGTGATGGTGCTCTTCCTCTTCATCATCATGCTTTTGGACATCAAGGCGGAGGAAGGCAAGTCGCTGAACATCGCCCCCATTGTCTCCGGTGTTCTGGTGGCGGTCTTGCTGGCTATCCAGATCGCTGCCGTGGTCACCAGCACAGGGATTGCGTCGAAAAACGCGCAAAACACACCGCTCGCGCTTGCGGACGCCTCCGCGAAGCTCGGCAAGGCCGCGCTGCCAACCATCACGAAGGATCTGCAGGAGGGCACCCTGCCGGATGTGAAGCTCATCGGCTTCACACTCTTCGACCAATACGGTTTCCATCTCCAAGTCGTCGGCCTGCTGCTGCTCGTCGGCACCATCGGCGTCGTTGTGCTGAGCAAGCGTGAGAAAGGAGGCGCGTCGTGATCTCACTGAGCCATTACCTCATCGTCAGCGGCATGCTCTTCGCGCTCGGCCTCGCTGGCGTGATCGCCCGCCGCAACATCCTCATTGTTTACATGTGCCTGGAAATGATGCTTAGCGCCGCGAACCTTGCGCTGGTCGGCTTCTCGCGTTTCCATCTCGTCAACGGACTTCCGGACTACACCGCGCAGTCGCTCGTGTTCTTCACCATCACCGTGGCCGCCGCCGAGGTGGCCGTGGGCCTCGCCATCATCGTGGCGCTCTTCCGCTCAAAGCAGAGTGTCGATGCCGGGTCCGTCACCAAACTCCAAGGATAACGCGCCGCCATGAACGCCAGCATCCTGCTCCTGCTGCCCTTTTTCTCGGCGCTCCTCATCCTTCTGGGCCACCGCCAGCTCAAAGGGGCGGCCGTCCTGATCTCCGTCGGCTCCTCCATCATCGCCTTCCTCGCCAGCCTCGCCTTTTTGGCGGCGGAGGATAACGAGGGCACAAAGATGTTCCTGCCGTTCATCGATGTCGAAGGACTTCGCGCCGGCATCGACATCGTGAGCGACAAGCAGAGCCAGGGGATGATGTTTATCGTCACCTTCATCGGCATGCTGGTGCACATCTTCTCGCTCGGCTACATGAAGCACGACGAGGCCCGCCCGCGCTTTTTCGGCGCGCTGTCGCTGTTCATGTTCTCGATGACCGGCATCGTGCTTGCCGGGAACCTTTTCATGATGTTCATCTTCTGGGAGCTCGTCGGTCTAAGCTCCTACCTGCTCATCGGCCACTGGTATGAGAAGGCCAGCGCCGCCGAGGCCTGCAAGAAGGCGTTTCTGACGAACCGCATCGGCGACTTCGGTTTCATGATCGGGATTTTGATCCTGTTCGGCCTGAACAATGGAGATGTCGCCTTCGACAATCTCGAAACCGCCTTTGTGCAGGGCGGCGCGCTCTTCGACGCGCAAAAAGCGCATCCCGGCCTCATCACCGCCGCGGCGCTGTGCATCTTCATGGGCGCTGTTGGTAAATCCGCCCAGTTCCCGCTGCATGTGTGGCTGCCGGACGCGATGGAGGGCCCCACGCCTGTTTCCGCCCTCATCCACGCTGCCACGATGGTCGCCGCCGGTGTGTACATGATGGTGCGCATGAGTTTCATCGTCACAGCGTCGCCGCTGGCCGCTGAGATCATCGCCGGCATCGGCTGTTTCACCGCGCTGATGGCCGCGCTGATGGCCACGCAGCAGAACGACATCAAGCGCGTGCTCGCTTACTCCACGCTCTCGCAGCTAGGATACATGGTCATGGCCGTAGGTGCCGTCGCGATGGCCGCGCAGCACGGGCACCAAGGTGCGCACGCCGCCGACCCCGGCCATCCCGCGATGTTCCACCTCTACACACACGCCTTCTTCAAGGCGATGCTCTTCCTCGGCTCCGGCGCCGTGATCTATGCCTGCCATCACGAGCAGGACATCTGGAAGATGGGCGGCCTGCGCAAGCACATGCCCGTCACTTTCTACACTTTTGCCATCGGCACCGCTGCCTTGATGGGTTTTCCATGGATCACGAGCGGCTTTTGGAGCAAGGAAGCCGTTCTCGGCGCGGCCTTTGACAGCGGCTGCAGGGTGCTTTTCTACGCCGGGGCCGCCACCGCCGCGCTCACCGCGTTTTACATGACGCGTCTGCTCATTGTGGCCTTCCTCGGCAAGCCGCGCTCGGACTCCGCGCATCATGCCACCGAGGCGCCGATGGTCATGATCCTGCCGCTCGCCGTTCTGGCGGTCTTTTCGATCTTCTCCGCCTTCGACATCCTTTCCACGCCGCTCCAGGCCATGAAGCCGCCGCATGTCGAAGGCCATGACACAGTGCTGGTGGCTTCGATCATCGCCCTTCTCCTGGGCGCTGGAGCAGCGATCCGTCTTTACCGCGGTAAGGACAGCGATCCCGTCAGCATCAAGCTCTTCGCCAACAAGTTCTACTTCGACGAGATCTACGCAGTCATCGTCCGTGTCTGCCAGGACCGCTTGGCTTGGGTCGTCACTGCCTTGGAGCGTATTTTTGTCGATGGCATCATCGCACGCCTGCCTGCGGCGATCATCGCTCGCCTCGGAGCCGCGACCCGAATGCTGCAAGGCGGCCACCTGCAAGGCTACACCTTCCTGCTGGGAGGCGGCGTCATTGCCGTGGTCTATCTCGTCGTTTTTGTGCTGCCCCGCCTGGGTCATTGATGGAGCAACTGAATGAGCATCCTTGAAATCATCATCGCAATCCCGTTGATCGCCGCGCTGGCGGTCTGGTTCGGTGCGCCTGCTCGTGCCGCCTCCCTCGGGGCGACGTTCATCAATCTCGTGCTCGTTCTTGTCGCGTTGACGCGTTACGCGGGCAAAAGCGGCCTCGCCTTCACGAACTCGCGTCCTATTCTCGAAAACCCCGCGATGAGCTTCGCCGTCGGCGCGGATGGCGTCTCGCTGATCCTCGCGTTGCTTACCGCGCTGGTCATGCTGGCTGCTGTGTGGCAGATCGAGGACAGGCCGAACATCTTCTACATCGCCTCGCTGCTCATCGGCAGTGGAGCGCTCGGTGCCTTCCTCACCACGGATGTCTTCTTCATCTACGCGTTCCATGAGCTCGCGCTGATCCCGACCTTCCTCATGATCGCGCTCCACGGACGTGCCGATGCGGCGCAGAAAAAAGCCGTGGCGTGGAAGACAACGATTTATCTCGGCGCCGGCAGTCTTGTGTTGCTGGCCGGTCTTGCCTGGGCAGTGCTCGAGTTCAGCGGCGGCGCGAAACTCACCTTCGACCTCGAGGCCCTGCGCAATCAGGCGAAGCTGACCCCGCTGCCGGTCGAAAAGCAGGGGCAGATCTTCTTCGTCCTGCTGCTTGGTTTCGGAACGCTCGTCAGTCTTTTCCCGTTTCATAGCTGGGCCGCGCCCGCTTATGCAACGGCACCAACGCCGGTGGCGATGCTACATTCCGGTGTGCTGAAAAAATTTGGGCTCTACGGCCTTTTGCGCATCGCCATGCCGCTGTTGCCGCAAGGGTCGCAGGTCGTGTGGGTGCAGAACGCGCTCCTGCTCATGCTGCTCGGCAACATCCTCGTCATGGGGCTTGTCACCATCCATGCGAGCCGTCTCGATGAAACCCTGGCAAACTCCAGCGTCATGCACATGGGCTACATCTTCCTGGCGTTCGCCGCAGGAAGCGAGATCGCTCTCAAAGGCGCGGTGCTGCTCATGTTCGCGCACGGTGTGTCCATCGCCCTGCTTTTCGGCCTCTGCGGCCGCATGCGCAACCAGCTCGGCACGCTCGAATACGCCAAGCTCGGCGGCCTCGCCTCGCATGCGCCGGCCTTCACCGTCCTCTTCGCCTTTGGCACCTTCGCTAGCATCGGCCTGCCGGGCCTGACCAACTTCGCCGGTGAACTCATGATTTTCGCGGGCAGCTTCGCTGGATTCAAAGGCACGCTTACTAACCTGCACTGGACGGTCATCCTCGCGCTCTGGGGCGTGGTGATGAGCGCTGTTTACATGTTGCGTGCATACCGTGGCATCTTCCATGGCGGCACCAACACCGGTCTGTTCATGATCGACCCCGCCTTCTCGCAGCGCGTGCCGTTCATCCTGCTCGCCACCACGCTGCTCGTCACCGGCTGCTGCCCCTGGCTGCTGCTCAACCTCATGAAATCCGCGCTGTAAGCCCACTGCCATGAGCGTTTTCACTCTCGAAGCCGGTCTCGCACTCCTTGGACTCGTTCTGCTGATGATCGAGGCCTTCAAGCCCGACATCTCCCGCACCACGTTAGGCATGACCGCCATCGCCGGCACCGCGCTCGCGCTCGTGCTTCTGCCTTTCTGCGGGATGACCCTGCCCGGCTTCATGCAGCCCTGGCATCAGCTCGACACGCTCGCGTTTTTCTACAAGGGCTTTGCGCTTGTCATCACGCTGCTTGTCCTCTGGCTTACTCTCGTCTGCTCGCCCTACCTCACGCGCTTCACGCTCGATGGAAAACTCGCCGAGATGTTCAGCCTGCCGCTCATCGTCTGCGCCGGCATGATGTGGATGGCCTCCGCCCGCGACCTTGTCACCGTCTTCGTTGCGCTCGAGCTCGTCACCGTCAGCTTCTACGTGCTCGTCGCCTTTGCCCGCAAAAGCGCCTTCAGCCTCGAAGCAGGCGTCAAATACCTCATCCTCGGCGCTCTCTCCACCGGTGTGCTCGTCTATGGCATCGCATGGGTTTACGGAGCCACAGGCTCGATGAGCTTCGATGCCATCGCCAAGGCGCTTGCCAACCCCGCCACCAGCAAAACCGCCGCCTTGTTCGGCGCGGCGATGATTCTCGCCGGCCTCGGCTTCAAAGTCGCCGCCGCTCCTTTTCACATGTGGGTGCCTGATGTTTATCAAGGCGCGCCAACTCCCGTCACCGCCTTCCTCTCCGTCGGATCGAAAGCCGCCGGCTTTATTGTCCTCACGCGAACTCTCGATGCCTTCCTGTCAGATGGCTCCATCATCGCCACGGAAGTTCAGACACTTCTCCTCGTCACCGGTGCTCTTACTGTGCTGCTAGGCAGTCTGCCCGCCATGTTCCAAACCAGCGTGAAGCGCCTGCTCGCCTATTCGAGCATTTCGCACGCGGGTTATCTCATTCTCGCGCTCGCCTGCCGTGAAAGCGCCCGTTTTGATCTCTCCTCCGGCGGCATCGTCGCCTTCTACCTTGCCACCTACCTGCCCATGACCGTCCTCGGCTTCCTCGGGCTCGGTCTCATGCGCGCGAACGGCCTTGGCGAGGACATCAAGGACTTCACTGGCCTCGCCAAACGCAATCCGCTGCTTGCGCTGTTGATGACCATCTCCTTCGCCTCGCTCGCTGGTCTGCCGCTCACCGCCGGATTCATCGGTAAGCTCTTCGTCTTCCTCGGCCTCGCCGACCACGGCTACTGGGGTGCCCTGACCTGCGCAGTCATCGCCGCTGCCGCCGGCTTCTACTACTACTTCAAGACCATCCTCGCGATGTACACCACCGAAGGTGCCGACACTCCCGCGCTGACCTTCTCAGCCGCCACTAAAGCTGTCGCCGGAGTCCTTGCGGTCATCATCATTGTCCTGGGTGTGTATCCCAAGCCGCTGCAAAAGGTTCTGGCTCCCGCTCCTGCGGCGGTAGCGACGAAGTGATCGTTCAGGTGCTGCCCAAGCGGGTTGCATTCACGGTCTCTTGTCCGGCAAAGGCGGTGGTGACTTTTGAAAGTCCTCCTTGGTCACCAAGTCTTTCGAAGCATCAAAGACTCCCTCCATCTGGAACTCTGCCGGACGCTCGATGGCATTGTGATAGACGGCGGCGGTCGCGCCGGAACGATAGATGCCGAGCTTGCGCAGCCATTTCAGGAAAGTGGACTCCTGTTTGGGTCCGGCTGGTTTCGCGAAAACCGTGCCGCATGCGGGACAGAACGATGCTTGGTCAGGAGAGGCGTGATGGCAGGAGGCGCAGGTTCTCATGAGAATAATGGGGTTAGGTGAGCGCGAAATACGGAGGGCAGGTGTGTTGGACCGGACTCAGTGTTGAGCGTTGAGGCCAAATTGGAACCGCCGCCAATCATCCCATCCATTCTTGGAATCATTGCTTTGAATGCCTGTTTTGTGAAAATCACGAGCAAAATGAGAGCATGGGCTTTCACGGTGAAAGGTTTGACTTCAATGGTCGCGTCCAGTTAAAAAGCTACCATGCGTCACATTGTTTTGCCTTTGGCCGCCCTGCTTGCTGTTTCTACCATCATCGCCCAGGAGCGGAGGCTTCCCGAGCTATCCGCCAATCTCGACGCGCTGCTGAACTTCGGCGAGCTGTGGAAGTGGTCTTCGGAGGACTTTGAGAAAAACTATGTGCTGAAGCTCGAAGACCAGGAAAAGCAGCAGAAGGCACCGCAGTTTGAGTGGGTGAGCAGCACGAAGGATCGCGCCCGGTTCTCGCGCCACATGTTCAGTAACGTTGAGACGAATTTGACGATGTTTGGCGGCTCGGTGAAGGTCGAAGAGGCTGTTTTGGAGTTTGTGAATGGCAAGGCGGCGCGTGCCACGATCTCGTTCTACAATCGTGGTGACTCGGGCGACATCGAGGTCGCGGAATTTGACCGCATGTTCAAAACGATCGGCCAAAACCTCGGCCAGGTGATGAAGGTGGCGCCGAAGCGGCAGATCATGTCGGCCAATGCCGCGCTGCCGGTGACGAGCTGGATGTGGAACTCCCCCACGGGTATCGCGCTGCTCGAGCACAACGAGTACAACACGCCTGGCAGGGCGACGAAGCCCGAGTTCCTGCGCTTGAAACTCGCCGCTCCGAACCAGGCTGACTGGAGCATGGGGAAGCTCGCCGTGGGCGTGCAGCGCATGGAATTGCTCAAGCGCGTCACGAAAACTCCCGAGGGTGATGTCTACATCTCCGGCGTGCCGATGGTGGATCAGGGCCAGAAGGGTTACTGTGTGGCGGCGAGCTGCCAGCGCCTTTTCGAATACATGCGCATTCCCTGCGACCAGCATGAGATGGCCAAGCTCGTCAACGTCGATGCCGAAAGCGGCGCGAACATGATGACGATGCAGAAGAGCCTCGCGAAGATCGACGGCGCGTTCAAAGTCACCTTCAAGCCGCTGATCAATCCTGAGCTGTATTACTCCGGCAACGGCAAGCGCCGTGTTTCCGACAAGGAGTTCCTTTCCCTCATCAAAGAAAACGTCGAAAAAGGCGTCCCGCTGCTCTGGGGCCTCATCCTCGGCGAAAAACCGGAGGACCCGCCGCTCTCACGCCAGACCCGCGGCGGCCACATGCGCATGATCATCGGCTACAACCTCGCCAAAAACCAAGTTCTATTCACCGACTCCTGGGGCGCGGGCCATGAACTGAAACGCATGGCCTTGCTGGATGCCTACGATGTCACGATGGGCCTCTACTCGATGGCCCCGCGCGGCTTTTGATCAGGCTGCGCGGCCTTCTTCGGCATCCATCAGGTCGAAGAAGGTCAAGATGTCTTCGCGATGCCCCAGACCGGCTTCCGCACGCTGTTCCACGAGACCTTTCGAGGCTGCGTCGCGCCAGCCGCGTTTCGACATGAAGCCGTTCCAGATTTCAATCTGCTCGGGAGATGGCCGGTGACCGTTCTGACAGCACCACTCGAAGATTTCCTCGTCCGTGCCGCCTTCGAGCGTGCGTTTCGTCAGCGCGTTAAAGTCCACGCCGAGGAATTTGCACACCCGTTCGTCGAAGGTGCGGCTCCCGGCGAGGTAGCCGAGGTGGTAGCCATCCGGCAGCTTGCCTTCCTTGGCGAAAACACGGATCTTGTCGAGGATGCGGCCGAAGACGTAAACGCCACCGACCATGTCACGGGGGGAACGAATGGGGAAGGACATGGCTTCTTTTAGCGAAGTGATACGAAGGAGTCAAAGAATGACGAAATCAGAATTCCGAATGACGAATCAATGTCCAAGTCTGAAGCCTGCGGACTTTTCATTCCTCATTTCGCCGTCGCCGCCTTCTTCTTCGCCGCGCCTTTCCCCTTCGGTGTGGCGGCGGGAGCGACTTTCTCGCCCGGCTTCGGCAGGGTGGCCTTCACCTCATCCCAGGCGGGATTCAGTGTGGCTTCGTGCATGGCAAAATTGCGAAACTCGACCGACTGGCCGCCGACGGTGAAGCCGGGGGATGCCTTGTCTTGCAGGAACAAAGCATCCGCCCCCCAGGCGACGAGGTCATCAACCTTTCCGAGCATATTGTCGCCGACCATCTCGATGCGCACCTTGTGCCAGCCATCCGAAAGTTCGGTGGGGAAACGGGCGAAGACGACAGCCTTGTCCGGGCCTTCATGATCGTTGTCGTCCTTCTGGATGGCGACGGATTTTGGCGTGATCATGATCCGCGCCATGTGGTCTTTGATGGCGTTGATGGAAAGGCTCGTGCTTCGTGCGCCGGCAAACTTGAACTCATACTCGATGACGAAATCCTTCAGCTTGTTCGGCAGGCGCAGCACCGCGCCGTGCTTGTCTGCTTCGAGTTCGGAGCCGCGCAAGACGCCATCAGCGGCCTTCCATTCACCTTTGGCAGCCTTCCACGGAGCCGTGGCACCGTCGCCGAGGTTGTTTTCATAAATGACCTTGCCGGGGATGGCCAGGAGCGGCTTGTCATCAGCCTGAACGGCGACTGCGAGACCGAAGGCGAGAAGAAAAAGGCTAGAGTGTTTCATGGGGCGGTGAGAACGGCGCGCCAGCATCCATGTTGCGTCCAAATTCGCGTTCTGGTAAAACCGGCGCATGCGCACGACCGCACTTGGGCTCACCCTCCTGCTCACTTCCATGCACGCCGCCGAACCCCAGGCCGAAAACTGGCTCTCCCATCTCAAAATCGCCCCGCCGCTGAAGGTTCCCACCGATCTGGCCGCGTGGCAAAAGCAGCGCGCTGCAATTCGCACGCAACTGAACGAACTGCTCGGCGATCTGCCGCCGCGTCCGCCGGTTTCGGCTTTTCAAATCATCGCCAAGGAGGACAAAGGCTCTTACACGCAGGAAACCCTGCAGTTCGACAATGGCGCGGGCGAAATCGTGAAGGGCTACCTGTTTCTGCCGAAGTCAGCGACACCGCAGAGCAAGGCACCGGCGATCCTCTACTGTCACTGGCATGGCGGGCAGTATGACATCGGCAAAAGCGAGCTGTTGCAGACAAACGCGACGCCGGTGGCCGCAGGTCCGGCGCTGGCGGAGGCGGGTTACGTTGTGCTCGGCATCGACGCGTCGTGTTTTGGCGAGCGCAACGGCAAGGGGCCGGATGGTCCGCAACAAAAAGGCGGGGCAGGGGAGATGACGGCCGCGAAGTTCCACCTCTGGGCCGGCCGCACGCTCTGGGGCATGATCATTCGGGATGACCTCACCGCGCTCGATTACCTCTGCTCGCGTCCGGAGGTGGATGCGCAGCGCATCGGCGTCACCGGCATCAGCATGGGCTCCACGCGGAGCTGGTGGATCATGGCGCTGGATGATCGTCCGCGTGCCGCCGTGTGCGTCGCGTGCATGACGCACTATGAGGAGCTCATCCGCGCCGGGATGCTCAAAGCGCACGGCATTTACTACTTCGTGCCCGGCATGCTCAAACACTTCGACACCGAGGCCGTGATCGCCCTTGCCGCGCCACGCCCGATGCTCTTCATGACCGGCGATCAAGATGGTGGCTCACCCATCGACGGGGTGAAGCACCTCGGGCAGATCGTGGAGCAAATCTATGCGCTGCACGGCGATGAAGCGAAGCCGAGCTTCGAGAACAGCATCTACCCCGGCGTCGGTCACGTGTATCTGCCGGAGATGTGGGAGAAGACGCTGAAGTGGATGGAGCGTTGGGTGAAGGGAGGCTGAGGGGTGGAGGTTATGAGTTAGAAGTTATGAGATGTAATAAGTCATAACCCGTAACGCTTAACTCTTAACTCTTAACTCTTAGGGCGTGTTTTAAAATTGGTTTCTGAGGGATAAAGTGCAGATGGCAAGAAGGACAAAAGCCATGAATGAAACATCGGTTTTGTCATACCGGGTGGCCACGCGTTGCATGCGTTTGATCTTTTCA
>NZ_JBIIHA010000011.1:0-146916 GCF_044236155.1 Prosthecobacter sp. | reverse complement strand
AGCGGCACGCGAGCTGGGTTCAGAACGTCGCGAGACAGTTCGGTCCTCTATCCTCTGTGGGCGCAGGAAAGTTGAGGGGTTCAATTCCTAGTACGAGAGGACCGGAATTGACGCACCTCTGGTGTTCCAGTTGTTCTGTCAAGAGCATCGCTGGGCAGCTATGTGCGGAAGGGATAAGCGCTGAAAGCATCTAAGCGCCAAGCCCATCCCAAGATAAGCTTTCCCTGAAGGATCGTGGAAGACTACCACGTTGATAGGCCACGGGTGCAAGCGCAGTAATGTGTTCAGCTTAGTGGTACTAATCATCCGTTTGTCTTGCATTGCTCCATCTCAAATAAAGCCTGGTTCCAAAGGCTCAATTCGAATTTTGATTCTCCCTATATGCAGTTGTCAGAGAACGTTTCTCTGAAGAAGTGTCGTCAGACCACGGTGCACAGGCCTATAAAGGTCTCGTGAATCGCAGTCTGGTGACCATGGCACAGTGGTACCACCCGTTCCCATTCCGAACACGGAAGTGAAACGCTGTTGCGCCGATGATAGTATGGCGACAGGCCATGTGAAAGTAGGACGTTGCCAGATTAAACAACACCCCGCATTTCGAAAGAAATGCGGGGTGTTTTGTTTGGATTACGCAGCGGAATTTGTTGTGATGTTAACGCAAATACACAGCGCCAATCCTCTGGACCATCCTCTTCGTTTGAACACTTAATGCGCTTATTGCGTGCTTTCGAGTTGGCGCAATTCCTCTCTCGGACTCTTCGCGCCTCATCTGCGCTCCAACGAGAGAACAAAAATCAGCCTGCCCCCCTTCCACTTGGGCCCCCCAATGAAAAGCGGGCTGCTTGGACGCAGCACCGCGTCGCTTTTCACGAGCACCTGCTGCTCACGCCAAACCTGAAGGTGCAGGTTGAGTCCGCCTTTATCAGCCGGCCCTTTGGAGTCGATTTTGAGAAATAGATCGCGTGAAGGAACCACCCAGGATTCGTACTCACGGAAAATGTCCTGGTGATGCTGCCCGAGAATCTCGAAGTGCCGAAAAGGGAACACTTTTGACAGTCGATCGTTGAGTCGCGGAAGGCTTGCAGGCGGCTTTTCCGGCGACCCAGTCAATTGGGCGGCATCGTCGCAGGCAAAGATGAGGGCGCCCCAGACCTTGCCCTCAGTTTCAGGTTTTGGAAATTGTGTGGGCTTGGGTGGGGCGCTGGTTTGTGCAGTGGAGACTTCCAGGGAGCACATCAGCATCATCAGGACTGTCAGGAGAATGCGCATCAGCTGCGGGGCGGGACTGTACGGAAGTATGGATTGCCGGTGGAATCGCGGGAAATCATCAGCAACAGCGCACCCGAGGTATCATACAGCGTGGTAGAGGCTATCTCGGGTTCTGATTCGCTGTGATGAACATTGAGTCCGGAAACCTTGCGGTCAGAGGGAACTTCTTCGAGTCCATCGAGCATCAAAACGGTGGCCTGAGCCGAGACGTCATGATACGTGCGGGCCATAACAGCGGTGTTCGGGGTGTAAGAGCTGAGTATGAGACTGTCAGTTGTGTTTTCCGTGTTTCTCAGTGCCAAAAATCCAAACGCGACCACCGCAGCGGCACCAGCCACAGCAAACCATGGCTGGCGGAACCATGTGAGCCATGACGCAGAGGAAACCTGGCCTGAGCGGGAAGCCTCATTTTCCATCTGTGCAATGCGTACCTGGATTTGCGAATTGAAGAAGTCCTCGTGCGGCACCCTCATTTCAGCCGGCAGGTGAGCGCGGAGGCTGGCGCTCAGCGCGCGGAGTTCCCCGGCATCCTTGGCAAGCAAGGGATCCTGCTTGAGTTGCTCTTCAAACGAAGCGCGCTCGGCCTCCGCCATCTCGCCGTCGAGCCAGCGGATAAGTTCATGGTTTTCAGAGGGTGGTTTCATAAACGTCTTTGAGTTGTTCCTGAAGTTTCTTCCGGGCGTAAAACAGCCGGGACATCACGGTGCCCAGCGAGCAGGGAACCATCGCAGCGATTTCCTCGTACGCCAGTCCTTCGACTTCACGCAGAATGATGACCTGCCGGTGCTCGGGTGAAAGTTTCGCAATCGCAGCCTGGATGCGCTGGCCTAGCTCGGCATTGCGCATGGCCATATCAGGCGTGGTGTCTCCCTTTGGGGTCGCTTCGGCACCGGCTGCGGCACGATGTTCCGTCCGCTCGTCGTCAAACTCTCCATCGCCTTGGATTTTCTTCTTCCGTAGCCAGTCGTAGGTGACGTTGTGGGCGATTCGGTACAGCCAGGTGTAAAAGGCAGCGTCCAGCTTGAAGTTCGGGAGCGCGCGCCATGCCTTGATGAAGGCCTCCTGTGCGAGGTCCCAGGCTTCGGTTTCGTTCTGGATCAGATGATAGGTCATGGCGTAGATCCTCCCGCGATACCTTGTCACCAGCGTGTCAAAGGCCCGCGTGTCACCTGCTTGGCTGCGTTTGACCAAGTCGATGTCAGAGACTTCGCCAAGATCAGTCGCGGCTGAGGCAGGCATGGATGGGAATGGCGGAGGATTGACGGACCAGAGAGGAGGAAAATTCGAGTCCGTGGCAAGATTGGAGCAGAAAAAGTGCCCGTGTGTTGAATCAGGGGATCTTCAAGCTCTGACCAGGGCGGATCAGGTCGCCGCTGATGCCGTTCGCGGCTTTGATTTTGGCCACCGTAGTGCCTTTCTTCTTCGCGATGCCGTAAAGCGTGTCCCCTTTGACAACATTGTAGCGTGAGCCGGACGATGTCTTCTTGGTGGTCGATTTCGATGCTGTGGGCTTCTTCTTCGCAGAGTTGCTGGAGGCGACGCTCTTCTTTGGGTTGCTCGAAGAAGTGCTCGGGGCGGTCTTTTTCGAGGCGCTGAACGCATAGGGATCTGCGGGCGGTTCAGGCTCCTGAGGCATCGGCGGCTTCTGGTAGGACGGTGCCGTCTTTTGCGCGTAGCCCGTCTGCCCGGGATACGGGTTGTAATGGCCGTCGTTGCCGTAGTTCGAGGCATAGGGATCATTGCTGCCTGAACTTTTCATGTTCTCGCAGGAAGCCAGGACGGCAAAAGAGACGGACAGGGCAATGAGTCGGATGACAGTCATGGTTCGGAAGAAATTCCGGCCTGCCAACCGGCGTCGGGAAGCGGCCGCCTCACTAATGAGATCGCATGCACTCTTTTCAATGCCAATTTTGCCACCCCGAAGCATGCTTTGCGATTCCAGAGACGGATGAAACACCAAAGATGCACCCGCCGTTTGCGATGCCCGCAAATCTCCCGACACAAACCTTGCCATTTTGCCCTGACTTCCCTAGCTTCTCGTCCCACCCCATGAAAATCGGCTTCAATCTCCTGCTCTACACCGGCCACGTCACCGAGGCGAACTACCCAGTCATCGAAAAACTCAAGGCCACAGGCTATGACGGCGTCGAGCTGCCGATCTTCGATGTCAGCAATCCGGCGCACTTCAAAGGCATCGGCCAAGTGCTCAAGGACAACGGCCTGCAATGCACCGCTGTCACCGTGCTGCCCGACGAAGCGCACAACGCCATCAGCCCTGTTGCCTCGAACCGTCAAGGAGCCATCGACCACCTGAAGCGTGTCATCGAATGCGCGCACAATGCCGGCGTGCAGACACTTTGTGGCCCTTATTATCAGGTGCTGGGTCAGTTCACCGGCGCTTTCCCCACGGAAACCGAACTCAACAACGCTGCGGAAGTGCATCGCGCCATCGCGCCTGTTGCTCAGGCCGCTGGTGTGAAATGCGCCATTGAGGCCCTGAACCGCTTCGAGTCCCATCTCCTCAACACGATGGAGCAAGCCGCCGCCTATGTGAAGCGCGTCGATCATCCGAACTTCGGTACGATGTATGACACCTTCCACGCCAACATCGAGGAAAAGAACCCGCTGGCCGCCATCGACACCGTCTTCGCGTCAGGCAAGCTCAACCACGTCCACATCTCCGAAAACGATCGCGGCACGCCTGGCCGTGGCCACATCAATATCGTCGAGCAGATCAAGCATCTCAAAAAGATCGGCTACGACGGTTGGATGACCATCGAAGCCTTCGGCAGCGCCCTGCCGGACCTTGCCGCCGCCACCCGCGTCTGGCGCGATTTCTTCCCCAGCACCGAGCAAGTGTACACGGAAGGCTTTGCGCTCATCAAGAACGCCTTGGCTTAAACCACGATCATTTAGCAACACCCAACCCAATCAACTCATGAACACACCGACCACCACCCCGGCAGCGGCCACGTCCCGCCGCCAGTTTATCGGCACCACCGCCGCCGCCAGCGCCCTCACCGTCGCACAATCCGCCTGGGCCGCAGGCAGCGATGAAATCAAAGTCGGCCTCATCGGCTGCGGTGGCCGTGGCACTGGTGCCGCGGGCCAGGCCCTCAGCACCAGCCAGCAGGGCGTCACTTTGCACGCCGTCGCCGACGCCTTCAAAGAAAAGGCCGACGGCGCCCTTAGCAATTTGCGCAACAAATCACCCGACAAGGTGAAGGTCGATGACTCTCGCGTCTTCGCCGGTCCCGATGCCTACAAAAAAGTCATCGATTCCTGCGACTTGGTCATCCTCACCACGCCTCCCGGCTTCCGCCCTTATCACTTCGAAGCCGCCGTTCAGGCCGGCAAACACATCTTCATGGAAAAACCCGTCGCCGTCGATTCCCCCGGCGTGCGCAAGGTTCTCGAAATGGCCAAGGTCGCCGACGAAAGGAACCTCAAAGTCGTCGTCGGCCTCCAGCGTCGTTATCAGAACTGCTACAAGGAAGCCCTCACCCAGGTCAAGGAGCAGGGCATCATCGGCGACATCGTCGGTGGCCAGGTTTACTGGAACGGTGGCGGCATCTGGTTCCGTGACAAGCGTCCCGACCAGTCCGAGCTCATGTACCAGATCAACAACTGGTACTTCTTCACCTGGCTCTGCGGCGACCACATCAACGAGCAGCACATCCACAACATTGACGTCGCCAACTGGTTCATCGGCGGCCATCCCGTCAGCGCCCAGGGCATGGGCGGCCGCATGCAGCGCGTCGAGGCAAAGTTCGGCCAGATCTACGACCATCACTACGTCGAGTACACCTATGAAAACGGTGTCCGCATCAACAGCCAGTGCCGTCATCAGTCCGGCGTCAGCAACGCCGTGCGCGAGGAGTTCACCGGCACCAAGGGCAAGCTCTACCTCGACAACAGCGGCCGCTGCTATGCCAACGATCACAAGGGCAACACGATCTGGAAATACCGCCCTGGCGGGAAAGACGTCGAAGGCAAGGGGAAAGGCGCCGCCAAGCGCCTCGATCCTGATCCGTATCAGACCGAGCACGACACCCTCCAGGCCGCCATCCGCGAGAACAAACCGCTCAACAACGCCTACTACGGCGCCGAGAGCACGATGACCGCCATCCTTGGCCGCATGGCCACCTACTCCGGCAAAGAGATCAAATGGGAGGACGCGCTGAACTCCAAGGTCCAGCACATGCCCGCCATCATCACCCAGGAATCCGAGCCGCCCGTCAAACCCAACGCCGAAGGCTGGTATCCCATCGCCATCCCCGGCAAGAACATCGAAGGCGCGCCCGTCGTCTAATTCGAGAAAACTCCTCATCAGCCCCGGCTCGCAGCGATGCGGCCGGGGTTTTTGTTTGGGGGGAATGAAATGCGGTGGCCGAAAAATGACAGCCGAGCGAAGCGAGACAGACTGCCGAAGGCAGCCCCGAAGGGGTGAACGAAGTGAATCAAAACCAGAATGGCGAATGACGAATCAATGTCGAAGCACCCTTGATCACCCCGTCTTGAATCATTCGGATTTCATTCGTCATTACTCATTCTGTTTTCGTCATTCAAATCATCATCGCGTCGCCAAAAGCCTTGCCAATCCCGCGTTCATCCCGCTACAACCACAGCACCATGAACTCCAGCCGTCGCACCTTCCTCACCAGCTTCGCCACCTCCACCGTCGCCACGACACTTTTCTCCCGCGATTGGAGCGGAAACACCCCGGAACGTTACCCTGATCCCGACGTCATCGCGCTCGATCCCGCCTTCGAAAAACTCGTGCAAGGCAACGCGCCCATCCGCCGCTTGCACACCGGCATGCTCTGGGCCGAAGGCCCCGCTTGGAACGGCACCGGCAATTACCTCGTCTTCAGCGACATCCCGAACAACGCCCAGATGCGCTGGCTGCCCGAGGACGGCCACGTCAGCGTCATGCGCAACAACGCCAACAACAGCAATGGCAACACCTTTGACCTGCAAGGCCGCCAGATCAGCTTCGAGCACGCCACGCGCCGCGTCGTCCGCTACGAGCTCGACGGCAAAATCACCGTGCTGGCCGAAAAATTCGACGGCAAACCCTTCAACGCTCCCAACGACGGCGCGGTGCATCCCGATGGCTCCATCTGGTTCACTGATCCCGGCTACGGCAGCATGATGGACTACGAGGGCAACAAAGGGGAACTCTTCCTCAAAGAATCCGTCTATCGCATCGACCCGAGCGGCGAGATCACCAAGATCACCGAGGACCTCGAAAAGCCGAACGGCCTCTGCTTCTCACCCGATTACAAGAAGGTGTACATCGTCGATACCGGCAGCCCGAAGAACATCCGCGTCTATGACGTGGACGGCAAGACCGTGAAAAACGGCAAGGTCTTCGCCACCAACAAAGGCCAGCTCGCCGATCCGAAGGCCAAGGGCAACTCCGACGGCATCCGCTGCGATGTGGAGGGCAATCTCTGGGCCAGCGCCGGCTGGATCGGCGACGGCTACGACGGCGTCCATGTCTTCAACCCCGAAGGCAAGCTCATCGGCTTCATCAAACTCCCCGAAACCGCCAGCAACGTCTGCTTCGGCGGCCAGAAGCGGAACCGCCTGTTCATCACCGCCTCACAGAGCCTATATTCAGTGTATGTGAACACACGCGGCGCACATCACTGCTGACGCGGTTGATCCCGGGCTCCGCAGGCGCTAAACGAGCGCATGGATGAATCCTACACCCAGCGCTTCGGCGGCATCGGGCGGCTTTACGGAGCCGCGGCCTTGCCACGCTTGGAGGAGGCGCACGTCGCCATCGTTGGCGTCGGTGGTGTGGGTTCGTGGGTGGTCGAGGCGCTCGCCCGCAGTGGCATCGGCGAACTGACGTTGATCGACATGGACGACGTCTGCATCACCAACACCAACCGCCAGCTTCCCGCGCTCGCGCACACCGTTGGTGTGTCGAAGGTCGATGTGCTGGCCGCCCGAGTGGCCGAAATCAATCCCGCCTGCCGTGTGAACCGCGTCATCGAATTCCTCACCGAGTCGAATGTGGACCGCCTGCTCGCACCGAACTTCGATTTTGTCGTCGATGCCGTCGATCGCACCTCGATCAAGGCGCTCATCATCGCCAAATGCCATGCTCGCGGCCTGCGTGTCATCACCTCCGGCTCCGCAGGAGGCCGGCGCGATCCCACCGTCATCAAAATCGCCGATCTCGGCCACGCCGGAGCCGATCCGCTGCTCCGAGGTGTCCGCCAGAGCCTGCGCCGCGATCACGGCTTCGCCAAAAGCGAGCAGGGCCGTCCCGTGACGATGGACATCCCTTGCGTCTTCTCCACCGAGCGACCGGTTTACCCCTGGGCCGACGGCTCCTGCTCCCTCGAACCCGAAAAGGGTGCCGAAACCGGCCTCCGCCTCGACTGCGCCGCTGGCTTCGGTGCGGCGACGTTTGTGACCGGTGCGTTTGGCTTCATGCTCGCGGCGGAAGTGGTGAGACAGCTGACGACAACGAAGTGATCACTTCTCCACCGGCTTGCCTGCCGCTTCCCAGCCGCCGAAGCCTTCGTCGAGGTGGATGAGGTTGGTGAAGCCGAGTTTTTCGAAGACTTTGAGGGCGCGCATGCTGCGGCCGCCGGCCTGGCAGTGGACGAGCGTGGGCTGGGTTTTGTCGAGTTTGGTCAGCTGGGTCTCGAAGTCGGCGGCCATGATGTCGATGTTCTGCGCGCCTGTGATGTGGCCGTCTTTGAACTCTTCAGCGGTGCGCACGTCGATGATGGCGACTTTCCCTTCGGCGATGATTTTAGCGGCTTCGTCGGCTTTGACGTGTTTGGCTGGGTCTTCGGCGAAAACGAAGGCGGGCATGAGCAGGAGGAGGGTGGTGAGCAGGTGTTTCATCGGCAGAGTTTCAAGTTTAAGGTTTAAAGTTCTAAGTTGAGGGAGCGCAATGGACTTCGACGGGCATGCGGGAGAGGCGCAGGTAGAGTTTGCGCAGAGCTAGCACGGGCCACCAGCGGTAGAGGTAGATTTCGAGCGGCTTCCACATGGCGACCCAGCCGATGATGGTGAGGCCTTCGCGGGCGACGGTCTGCCAATTGGCGGCGGCCGGCGTGAGCAGCGTGGCGGTGAGCTGACAGACGCCGAGGAACAGCAGGCCGATGATCAAGGAGGCGCGGCCTTCGCGCATGAGGCGCTTCAGATCGTGCAGCTTCATCTCGGCGCGATACTCGAAGTAGTGCGCGACGGAGTCGGCGACGAGCTTTTGCGCGTCAGCGACATCCGAAGGACGCTTCGCGAGATGCACGAGCAGCCTCAAATCGTGCTGTTTCGGATGCTCCTGCGCCCAACTGACGATGAATTCCTCCGCATCATGATCCAGATCGCGCTCATGGAAGGGTGAGGGGTCCATGGAGTTGAACAATTGGTTCAACTCCGTGAGCTTGACCTCGATGAGACCGGTCATGACGGGCGATTTGGACAATCGAATGACGAAGTCCGAATGAGGAATGGCGAATGAATGCCCGAACCGGTTGGGACTTCAGTTTTCGTCATTGCTTCGGCATTCGTCATTCTGGTTTGGTCAGTTCCTGGCCTACGCCTTCTTTGCGGCTTCGTAGCCCTTCGCCACCTCGGCCCAGTTCACGACATTCCACCACGCGGCGATGTAGTCAGGGCGCTTGTTTTGATATTTGAGGTAGTAGGCGTGCTCCCAGACATCGAGGCCGAGGATGGGCGTGCCGAGGTTTTCTTCCTCGATGATGCCGGCCATGAGCGGGTTGTCCTGGTTCGGTGTGGAGGTGACTTTCAATTTGCCGTCCTTGGTGACGATGAGCCAGGCCCAGCCGGAGCCGAAGCGCTTCGTGCCGGCCTCGCTGAAGACTTTCTTGAAGTCGTCGATGCTGGTGAAGGTGCTCTGGATGGCAGCGCCCAGCTTGCCTTCGGGGCCTTTGGGACCGCTGCCGGCAGGGGTCATCCATTTCCAGAACCAGGTGTGGTTGACGTGGCCGCCGCCGTTGTTGCGGACGAGCATGCGCTGGGCCTCGGGGACGGCTTTGAGGTCGGAAACGAGGGCGACGGGGTCGGTTTTGTCGATGCTGGCGGCCTTGAGGGCATCGCCGAGATTCTTGATGTAGGCGGCGTGGTGCTTGCCGAAGTGGATGTTCATCGTCATGGCGTCGATGTGCGGCTCCAAGGCCTCCGGCGCGTAGAGCAGGGGGGCCTGGGTGAGATCGAGAGCCTGGCTGCGGGCCGGGACGAGGAGGGAACCCGCCAGGGCGGCGGTGCTGGTGGTGAGGAAGGCGCGGCGGTTCATGTTTGAGTGGGGTTTTAGATGAGGCACGAGAATACGTAGGCGGTGGGTGTGATGTCACGGCTAAAGTGCTGCGTGCAAACCATTCTCTCGCGTGCTAGCCTCCTCCTGTCATGGCCGCCGTCACACTTCCTCCCGAATGGAGCACGAACACACGTGCTGCCTTCCGTTCCCGCGACGACTGGAGCCTGAAGTGGTGGGTGATGTTCGCGCTGATCCTGTCGATGGTGTTTCACATGCTGCTGGTGGTCGGCTTCAACTCGCTGGGCATCTCCGCCGTGACGCCCGTCAAACCGCGTCCGGTGCCGGAGCGCATCCGCATCAGCGAGCAAGTGCTCAAAGATCAACAGGCGATCAAACAGATCCCGGAAACCGTCGCGCCCGGCAATCTACCGGACATGAAGGCCTTCGAGCCGAAGCTGGATGATTTCGACAAGCTGCAGGAGCTGCCGAAGAACCAGGAAATCGACCTCACGCCGAACGTGAAGGAGATCACAAACTTCATCCGCGCCAACGACCCTGGCGACGGTGCTCCAGGCACGCCCAAGGCCAACGACATGGCGAAGCTGCTCGCGCCGGACAGCATCGCCGCGCCGGACATCGCGGCCGAGATGGCCAGCGTGCGTCGCGACGTGCTCTCGAAGCCCGTCTCCGAAAAACAAATGCTGCTGGACGCAGGCGCGCTTGATCCCGGTGAAGGCGGGAAGCTCGACACCGGCCTGCTTGATGCGGTGAAAAGCCAGGGCACGGCGACGGCCGCAGGTGCGCGTGTAAAGGGATTCAGCAATCTCGACGATCTGCTTGGCGGCGGCGGCAAGATGGGCGGCAGCACCGCGCCGATCCTGATGCCGACAGACTTGCTCTTCGAGTATGGCAGCGATCAACTCGCCGAGGCGGCACGCCTGAGCTTGATGAAGCTCGGTTTCCTCATTCAAAAGAATCCGGATTCGCTGTTCATCATCGAGGGCCACACCGACAGCTTTGGCGGCGAAGATTTCAATCTTGAGCTCAGCATCCGCCGTGCGAACGCGGTCGTGGGCTGGTTGCGTGACTCTCTCGGCCTCGGCAGCGACCGCATCCAGGCCGTGGGCATGGGCAAGGCGAAGCCGATCGTGCCGGTCACCGGAACGGTGGAGCAGCAGGGCCTGAACCGGCGCGTCGAAATCAAGGTGCGTCCGAAAAAATAAACCGCCGCAACGCCCAACCCCGCCTCACGCATGCCGGTGAAGTCCGTGTTTCTGCATCTGACCAGAGTTTGGCTGAGTGGTGGCCGCTGGGTGGTGATGCTGGGGCTGCTGGGTGTTTTGAGCTGGGCTTATGCGTGGAGTTTTCTGCGGGAGTCCCCGTCTTCTCTCGAAACGCGCCAGCCGCATCCGATGGAGCAGCGCCATCTGGCGATGACGCTGGAGGCGGCGCGGGATTTGCAGCTCGACTTCAGCCAGGGAGTGTCTGAACCGCTGAACAACTGGCTGCCGCACCGCACCGACGGTCTGGTGCGCCCTTTGTGGCCATGGATGGCGGCCTGGTTGCTGGAGGCACCAGCGTCGGATACGGAGTCGATCCCGTCTCAGTTCGCCAGACAGGCGCATCTGGCGAAGCTGTCGTTCTCACTGGCTGTTTTGATCCTGCTCGGCCTGGCCTGCGCACGGGCGTTTTCGGTGCCAGCGGCGCTGCTGACGGTGTTTCTCGCCGGCTTCGGCGTTTTCCTGCCCTCGGGACGTTTTTATCTGCCGGACCTGCTCTTCAGCGTGCTGTTTCTGATGACCTGGGTGTGCTGCATCGCCGCGCTGAAGCGGAATTCGCTCTGGCTTTACGGCATAATCGGTTTTTTTGCCGCCCTGTCCAATTTGACGGCTCCCACGGCCACGCCGCTGATGCTGGTGTTCGTGTGCGTCAGTTCCCTGCGCTGGTTGTGGGGCTGGATCATGGAGCATTTCGCCGCAGAGGGCGGCACCACGCTCTGGGTGCGGCGGAATCACTGGCTGGGTGTGATTCTGCTGGTTGTCTGCCATCTCGTGACTATCGGGCCGATGCTCTCGCATGCTTACCAAAAACTCGGCGACGCCACGCCGTTTCATTGGCGCTGGTTTGAGGACGCGGAGGAGATGCGCACATGGACGGCCGGGCATCAAACGCTCGAGACGCTGCGCGCCGTTCCTGAGGACCGGATGCCATCGTTTGAAAACTATCGTTCCGCGCACACCACGGAGGAAATCCGCGGCCGTCTCCAGGGGGGCGCCGTCGCACTGCTGAAGGATCTGCTGCCTCTTGAATGGGCGTCCACCTGCCCGCGCGGTGGTTTCGTCGCTGTGTTCGCAGGGTTGCTGCTCCTGCTGGGCATTCTGGTCGCCTTTGTGGCCCCACGTGCGCATCATGCCGGGCAGGCGTTGCATCCGGAGACCGCGCCGATTGTGCTGTTCACATTTCTCGCCCTCGGCGTGTGCGTGGCCGATTTTGGCTGGGACATGAAGGTTTTGGATTTCGGCGGCCGGGTGCTGGCGCTTTATGCACCGATGGTGCTCAGCCTGCTCTGGGCATGCGAGGCGCTGGTGCAGCGCGTGCGCCGCCGACAGATGCGACTGCCGGTCTTTTTCCTCTACCAGGTCGTTCTGTGGTTGCTTTGTGCCGCAGCATTTTGGTGGTTGATCGTGTTCTTGCAGCCGGCGTCTTCCACGGCATGAATGCGCGCCCGCTTCATGGCCGCCCCCAAACACCGTTTCATCCTTTGCTTCGACTTCGACGGCACGCTCGTGCATCCGCAGAGTGATCCGGTTTTTCATCCGGCCCTGGGGCAGATGATTCAGACGCTGCGCGGCCAGGGCGCCGCGTGGGTGATCAACACGGGGCGCAGTCTCAATCAAACCATCGAAGGACTGGCGCAGCATGGCATCTACCGGGAACCAGATTTTATCATCGCGCAGGAGTGCGATATCTATAAGCCGGGCTTCTTCAGCCGCTGGACCGATTTCGGGTCATGGAACCGTCAGGCGCGTCGTGCGCACGAACGTTTCGTCAAAGAGCATCAACCATCACTGCAGGCGATACGCCAGTTGGTGGAGACGCAGACGAAGGCATCCTTCATCCAGGGGGATTTCGGCGAGATGGGAATCATCGCCACCAGCAACGAAGAACTCGACGGCATCTGTGCTCACATTGACGCGCATGCACGGCAGTTCCCGGACATCGGTTACCATCGCAACGGCATCTACCTGCGCTTTTCCCACAGCGGGTACAGCAAAGGCACCGCGTTGAGCGAACTGGCGCGATTGCTCGGTCTCGACTCCGCCTCGTGCTTCGCGGCCGGGGATAATTACAACGATCTCAGCATGCTCGATCAGCGCCATGCACGCATGATCGCCTGTCCAGGCAACGCGCTCGACCCCGTGAAGCAAATCGTGCATTCCCGTGGCGGATTCATCGCCTCCCGCTTGGCCAGCGAGGGCATGATGGAGGCGCTGACGCACTATTTTGGCGGTTCTACCGCCCCGGCTGCTTGATTTCGCAGAAGTTTCCCTTGCCGAGTCGGGGTGTCTGTGGAAATCTCCGCGCCCCTCGTCCCGGACTAGGGGAAAACTCTCACTTTTTCAGGTTATGGCATACGCAATCATCAAAACTGGCGGCAAACAATACAAAGTCTCCGTGGGCGACAAGCTCGACGTCGAGAAGCTCCCTGCTGCCGAGGGCGACACCGCCACCTTCGACCAAGTGCTTGTCGCTGGTGAAGGCAGCAGCATCAAAGTGGGAGCTCCCACGGTCGCTGGTGCCAGCGTTTCCGCCAAAGTGCTCAAGCAGCACAAGGCCGACAAGGCCACCACCTTCAAATTCCGCAAGCGCAAGGGCTTCCACAAAACCCGTGGTCATCGCCAGCCGCTGACCCTTGTGCAGATCACCGCCATCAACGCCTAATCCCTTACCCTCTCCACCCTTATGGCCCATAAAAAAGGACAAGGTTCCGTCAAAAACGGTCGCGACAGCCAGAGCAAGCGCCTCGGTGTCAAGAAATTCGGCGGTGAAGCCGTCATCGCAGGCAACATCATCCTCCGCCAGCGTGGCACGAAGTGGATCCCCGGCCGCAATGTCGGTCTCGGCAAGGATCACACTATTTTCGCCCTCGTGGACGGCAATGTCCGCTTCGACAAAGAAGGTCGTCGCGTGAACATCGACGCAGCACCGGCTCTACAGGCATAACCTGCTCGCAAATCGAACTTAGGGGCGCGGTTAACCACCGCGCCTTTTTTGTCCCTGTGTCTATTTCCTACTTTACACATCGAGAATTGGGTGAATAAATCGCGCCCCGCCATGAATCCCGAACAAATCGCCGCCCTCAATGATGAAGCCAAAGGCAAATCGCCCTCGGAAATCATCGAAATCGCCCTCGCTCATGCCGATGGCCAGGCGCTGGTGACGACGAATTTCCGCCCTTACGAGGCTGTGATCCTGCATTTGGTCACGAAGGCCTCGGCTGACGTTCCCGTGCTCTGGATCGATCACGGCACGAACCTGCCGGAAACCTACCGTTTTGCCGAAAAGTGCCGCGCTCAGCTCACGCTCAATTTGAAGCCCTACCTGCCGCTCATGACCGCCGCCCACTGGCTGGCGCTGAATGGCGGCCAGGTGCCGATGCCGGACGAGGTTGAGCGCGTGGAGTCCTTCAGCCGCATCATGAAGCTGGAGCCCTTCGAGCGAGGCATGCGTGAACTGGCCCCCAAAGTGTGGATCACCGCGCTGCGTCGCGAACAGAACCCGCAGCGTGCCGCCACGCTGGCCCCCTTCATGTGGGATGCGAAGTTCAACTGTCTCAAAGTGAACCCCATCCTCGACTGGACGCCCGTCGAGATGGACGCCTACCTCCTGGAGCACGCGCTGCCGAACGAGCGCACCTACTACGATCCCGCCAAGGGCGATGAAAAACACGAGTGCGGCCTGCACGCGAAGCTCGTCACCGACAAAGCGTAAGCACTCATGGATTTCTTCACTCCAGAGTTCGGTCTTTACGTCGCCGCCGGTTTCATCGCTCAGTTGATCGATGGAGCGCTGGGCATGGCCTACGGCGTCAGCGCTTCGTCGCTGCTCATGGCCTTCGGTGTGCCGCCGGCGGCCACGAGCGCTACGGTGCATGCCGCGGAGTGCTTCACGACGGGTGCCTCGGCCATTTCGCATCACGCGTTTGGCAATGTGGATCGCTTCTTGTTTCGTCGGCTGCTCATTCCGGCCGTTTTGGGTGCCATCATCGGTGCGTATGCGCTTTCCGCCTTCGATGGCGATGTGCTGAAGCCGTATGTCAGCGGCTATTTGATCATCATGGGCCTCGTCATCATCGCGAAGGCCTTCTTCCGCGTGCCGCCGAAGAACGTGACCACGCACCTCACACCGCTCGGTTTCTTCGGCGCTCTCGTCGATGCCATGGGCGGTGGCGGCTGGGGACCCATCGTGGCCTCCAACCTCATCGTGCGTGGCAATGACGTCCGCATCACCGTCGGCAGCGTGAATGCGGTCGAGTTCTTCGTCACGCTCGCCGCCAGCATCACCTTCCTGCTCACCATCGGCCTCACGCATTGGAGCATCATCCTCGGCCTCGCTCTCGGCGGTGTCATCGCCGCGCCGCTCGGCGCCTGGGCTGCCAAACGCATCCCGCACAAGCCCTTCATGATTCTCGTCGGCGTCCTCGTCACCGTCGTGAGCGCCCGCAACCTCCTCAAAGCCTTCGCCCTCATTTAATTCGTCATGTCATCCATCACGCATCTTCAATTCCTCGAAAGCGAGGCCATCTACATCCTCCGCGAAACCGCCGCGCAGTTTGAAAAGCCCGCGTTGCTATTCTCCGGCGGCAAAGACTCGATCGTCATGGCCTGGCTCGCGCGGAAGGCGTTTTATCCTTCTCGTTTGCCCTTCAAGCTCCTCCACGTGGACACTGGCCACAACTTCCCCGAGGCCATGACCTACCGCGACTGGTTCGTGCAGGAAATCGGCGCGGAACTCGTCGTCGGCAGTGTGCAGAAGTCCATCGACGACGGCCGCGTGCAGGAAGAAAAGGGTCACAACGCCTCGCGCAACAAGCTGCAAACCGTCACGCTGCTCGACACCATCGAGGAGCATCAATTCGACGCCTGCCTCGGCGGTGGTCGTCGCGATGAGGAGAAGGCCCGCGCGAAAGAGCGCTTCTTTTCGCATCGCAACGAGTTCGGCCAGTGGGACCCGAAGAACCAGCGCCCCGAGCTCTGGAACATCTTCAACGGCCGCAAACACTTCGGCGAGCACTTCCGCGTCTTCCCGCTCTCGAATTGGACCGAGATGGACATCTGGCAGTACATCCGTCAGGAAAACATCCCGCTCCCCAGCCTCTACTTCAGCCACAAACGCCAGATCATCGAGCGTCACGGCCAGCTCCTCGCCGTCGGCCTCAATGATGAGCGTGGCAATCCGATCATCCCCCTGCTCGACGAGGAAAAACCCCGCGTGAAGGAGATGGTCATCCGCTTCCGCACCGTCGGCGATGCCTCCTGCACCGGCGCTGTCGAATCCACCGCCAGCACCATCGACGACATCGTCGCCGAGGTCGCCGCCGCCCGCCAGACCGAACGCGGCACCCGCGCCGACGACAAACGCAGCGAAACGGCCATGGAGGACCGCAAGAAGGAAGGGTACTTCTGATTTATGTCGATGTGTGGCAGCTATCTTCGGGTCACGCATGACCAGCTCGACCAGGTTCTCAACGAACCTGAGTCAGTTCTCGATTTGCTGTTCCCGGACGATGACAGCGAATTCGAAGCGGGACGCTACCTCGACATCGACAAGTCATGGCAACTGATTCACTTCCTGCTCACGGGAGATGCATCAGGCGGAGATGAGCCTTGGTGCAACGTGGTCATGGGAGGCCAGGAGATTGGCGACGTTGAAGTGGTTTATGGCCCTGCCCGCTTTCTCTTACCCGATCAGGTCGGTGAGGTAGACGCTGCATTATCTTCGATGACTGAGGATGCTCTTTGGAGTCGATTCGACCCACAAGCCATTCGAAAAGCCGAGATCTATCCTGAAGGATGGAATGGCTCGGAGTCTGACCGCACCTATGTGCTCAACCATTTCAAAAATCTGAAGGCGTTCTTTCGCGACGCCGCACACGCGCAGGAGCCTGTGCTTCTTTATCTCTCGTAACTCTTCTCACTCACCTTCAAACCATGGACGTTCTCGTCAATCCCACCGAATCCAGTCTCCTCCGTTTCACGACCGCCGGCTCCGTCGATGATGGCAAAAGCACGCTCATCGGACGCTTGCTGTATGATTCCAAATCCATCTTCGAAGACCAGCTTCTCGCTGTCGAAGAAAGCTCCAAGCGCCGCGGCGACGCGCATGTGAATCTCGCATTGCTCACCGACGGCCTTCGTGCCGAACGCGAGCAGGGCATCACGATTGACGTGGCGTATCGCTACTTCGCCACGCCGAAGCGGAAATTCATCATCGCCGACACGCCGGGGCACATTCAATACACGCGCAACATGGTCACCGGTGCCTCCACGGCCGATTTGGCGATCATCTTGATCGACGCCCGTCTCGGCGTGATCGAGCAGACCATGCGTCACACTTACCTCGCCAGCTTGCTGCGCATCGGGCACATCGTGCTCGCGGTGAACAAAATGGACCTCGTGAATTTCGACCAGGCCGTCTATGACAAGATCGTGGCCGACTACATGAAATTCGCCAGCGGCCTCGAAAACCTCCCGAACGTCACGCCGATCCCGATGAGCGCCTTGAACGGCGACAACGTCGTCGAGAAATCCGACGCCACACCTTGGTACACCGGCCCGTCCTTGCTCCAGCACCTCGAAAGCGTGCAGGTGCATACCGAAACCGCCGCCGACGCGGCCCGTTTCCCTGTGCAGTGGGTCATCCGCCCCATTTCTGATCGCAACGACGCCAAGCTCGGCAATCTCCACGACTACCGTGGCTTCGCCGGCCGCATGGCCAGCGGCACCTTCCGCGTGGGCGATGACGTGCTCGTCTATCCGTCCGAGATGAAGACGAAGATCACCGGCATCCACACCTTCGAAGGCCCGCAGCAGGAAGCCATCCCGCAGCTCAGCTACAGCATCACCGTCGCCGACGAGATCGATACCTCCCGTGGCGGCATGATCGTGAAAGCCAACGAGCCTGTGCAGACCGCGCAGGAGTTCGACGCCATGATCTGCTGGTTCGCCGACAAAAAGACGCTCAAGCCCCGCGGCCGCTTCCACTTGCGCCACACCACGAACGATGTCCGCGCCATCGTCACCGAGGTGCATTACAAGGTGAACATCAGCACGCTGGAAAAGAGCGCCGAGAGCAAGGAATTCGCCCTCAACGACATCGGCTGCGTCCGCATCCGCTGCGCCGCGCCGATTTTCTTCGACTCCTACACGAAGAACCGCACCACCGGCAGCTTCGTGCTCGTCGATGAGCAAACGAATAACACCGTCGCCGCTGGCATGATCCTCAAACCGCTGGCCGACGCCGGTGACGAGGACGCTGAGGTGGCGATTTGATCTCTTCGTTCGGGCGCGGACACTCCACGAGGAGCGAAGGCTCACGCACACTTCAACGCCACTTGAAGCATCAACGAAGGTCAGCCGTGCGGCGGCCTGGAGAGGCTTTGATGAGCGGGCGGAGTTTCGCGCCGAGCGCGGGGCCGATGCCGCGCACGCGAGCGACTTCCTCAGCGGATGAGAACGGGCGCGCCGCGATGATGGACCGGGCCAGCGCCGGACCGATGCCGGGCAAAGATTCCAGGTCTTCCTGCGTGGCGTGGTTGATGTCGATCCGGGAGGCATCCGCATGCTCGGAAGGATGACGGTGTGCCACGGCAGACTCGTTGATAACGGTGCAAACGATCAGGGCACCGACAAGGAACCCCAGAGCCTGCCATTGCCACGGGATTTCCTGCATTGGGGTGTCCCAAAGGAGGCGCCGACGAGATTGGCTATGCGGCGATGAAGCCCGCACCGGGGCATTCGTGCATGAACTGGTGTTTTTGCCATTCATGATGGATGCAAGAGCCGAAGAATCTAGTCGCCTGAATGGCAGGGGATTAGCTCCTTGCGTTCAATTTACAAATCTTGTTTTCTCACGCCCCAGCCCATGGGGTAAATTTCACCTCTTGCCATGCACGAAGAAACCGTCGCTCCCGCAGTCATGCCGCAGGCCGCCAACAGCGGGCTGTTTCCGGCGACGATGTGGTCGATGATCCAGGCGGCGAACTCAGAGACAGCCGCGCTGGCAGGCCTGGAGCGGCTGGCGCGGGCTTATTGGCGGCCCTTGTATGTTTTTGCGCGGCAGCGGGGTGCGGAGCATGAGGCGGCAATGGATCAGGCCCAGGGTTTTTTTGAGCACTTGATCTCGCAGGAGATGCTGGCGGACGTACAGCGCGGCGAGGTGCGTTTCCGCAGCTTTTTGCTGCGCTGCTTCACCAACTGGCTGGCCAACCAGCAACGCGATGCCAACAGGCAAAAGCGCGGGGGCGGT
Organism: Prosthecobacter sp.; assembly: GCF_044236155.1. Lineage (GTDB taxonomy): Bacteria > Verrucomicrobiota > Verrucomicrobiia > Verrucomicrobiales > Verrucomicrobiaceae > Prosthecobacter. The sequence continues at coordinate 127,871 of NZ_JBIIHA010000011.1, read as the reverse complement.
CAGCCGGTGGCCAGCTTGGAGCAAATCAGCGAAGTGGAGGGGAATGCGGTGTTGGTGGACGGGTTGTCGCCGGATCTGGCCTATGACCGGCGCTGGGCGCGGGCGCTGGTGGATCAAGTGATGCGCCGGCTCGACGCAGAGCATGCGGAACGCGAGCGCGGGGCGTTCTTGAGCGAGGTGCGCCGACGCGTGTTCGCGTCGGACGGGGCTGTGCCGGACTGGGAGGAAATGGCGGCGCTGCATGGCATGTCCCATGGCGCGGTGCGAAAGGCGGCGGCGGACATGAGGAGGCGCTTTGGCGTGCTGCTGCGGGAGGAGGTGCGCCAGGTGGTGGCCACGGACGCGGAGGTGGATGATGAGCTGCGTTATCTGTTGAGTTTGATTTCGGCTGCATGAGCGATCCGCCCCTCAGATCATGCGCCGTCTGCTCCAGCCCGCTGGAGCAGGACGGCATGTGCCTTGCATGCTTGTTCAATGAGGGGATTGCGGCGGCCGCGGCTCCTGAGGCGCCCGCGCGCCGGCTGGGGGAGCTGCCCTGTGATTTCGCGGGCTACCGGTTGGTGCGGGAGATCGCCAGCGGGGGCATGGGTATTGTTTACGAGGCGGAGGATTTGAAATTGCGCCGCGTGGTGGCCATGAAAGTGATCCGCAACGCCCACTTTGCCACCCGGGAGGAGGCGGCACGGTTCCGGGCGGAGACGCAGGCCATCGCGCAGCTCGACCACCCCGACATCGTGCCGATTTACGAGAGCGGAGAGGAGGATGGGATGCCGTTTTACACGATGCGGCTGGCAGAGGGCGGGTCGCTGGCGGAACGCATCAAAAAGCGCGGCGTGCTGCCGGACCGTGAGGCGGCCACGCTCATGAGCCGCATCGCCCGTGCCGTGCAGCATGCGCACGATCACGGCGTGCTGCATCGTGATCTCAAGCCGGCGAACATCCTGCTGGATGTGGCCGGCAAGCCGATGCTGTCCGATTTTGGCCTGGCGAAGCTGCTGGATGCGGAGTTTCAGCTCACGCGGACGCATGCGCATGTGGGCACGCCGCATTACATGAGCCCGGAGCAGGCGGCTGGGAAGGCGAAGGAGGTCACTACGGCGAGTGATGTGTGGGCGATGGGAGTGATGCTTTACCAGATGCTTACGGGCAAGCTGCCCTTCCCAGGCGGCAGCGCCGTGGAGGTCATGCGCCGGATCACCGAGGATGATCCAGAAATCAGTTCCACCGGGAAGCTGATCTCGCGCTCCGCCTCTAAAGCGCCCCAAACAAGGCCGGTGGGCGCCTCGATGGGCCCGATCTCTCAAATTCAGCGTGATCTGGCGACATTGATCCTCCGTTGCCTGGAAAAACAGCCCACCCGGCGGCTGCCGAGCGCCGGATTCCTTGCGGACGAGCTGGACCGCTTCCTCAACGGCGAGCCGGTTCTTTCGCGTGCGGTTGGGACCGGGGAACGGCTGTGGAAACTGGTCGTAAGGCACAAGGCAGCCACGCTCGCGATCGGTTCCGCGGTGCTGTCATTGGTCGCAGGTACTATAGTCTCAACTTGGCAGGCGGTTGAGGCGAGCCGTGCGCGAGTTGAGGCAGAGGCAAATGAGAAGGATGCGCAGGAGATCACCACGATGGCATTGGGGACCATTCGCAACCTGAGCGCCCGGCAGAAGGGCCGCTCCCTGAACAAGGAGGAAGTGGCCGATGACCTGCTCACGCGCATCCAGGCCTTCAAGGGTGATCCGCTTCGCAAGGCAGGAATGCTGAGCCAAGTTGCGGGCATCCTAAACGGGGAAAAGACCTTGGCCGCCTATCAGGAGGCGGTTTTGTTGGCCGAAACCGTGCTGGAAAACGACTCTCCACGTCTCTGGTCGATGCGTTACAATGTGGCGGCACAGATGGGTCACATGGACGGGAGAAGAAAAGAGGGCATCAGGGGCCTGCGTACTGTGTTGGCGTGGCAGGAGGCTCATTTGCCGTCCGGGCATTATCAAACAATCTACACCCGCTTTTCCCTGGGAAAGTGCCTGTATTTTGATCAACAGGCCGGGGAGGCGGCGGAGTTGCTGGAGAAAGTCTGCCGCCATGCTGTTCTCAAGGGCTACAAGGCTTTCAATCTCATGAATTTCCGCCGTTTTTATCTGGCAGCCTTGCACGAAGCGGGAAAAAAACGTTACGCGCTAGAGCTTGGGCGCGGATTCATCAGGGAGGCCATGAAGCTGTTGGGCAAAGAGCATGCTCTCACGGGGGAGATCCTGTATGTGCATGCGCACCACTGCCGCGAGGCAGGCTTGGCCGAGGAGGCGATTGTGACAGCCCGTCAGGCCATGGATGTATTCGAAACCGTTGTCGGCCCCGATTACCATGAGGCTTGGAACTGCGTGCTCATGCTGGAAGATCTCTTGCATGAGCACGAGGGAGCGGAATCTGCGCTGGCGCTGGTGCGCGCCTCGCTGCGTAGGGCAGATGAATGGTGCGGGGCGGATCATGCCCTCACCCTTTTGCAGGCGGCCCGCTGCGTTGATCTGCTGGTCGAACTCGGCCGCCTGCCTGAGGCTGCGGATTTGGGGAGATTTTGGTTGGGTCGATTGAATGATGCCAAGCCCCCGACACATGCGGCGGCACTGCTGCGCGCCCAGGCCCGTTGTGAACGCCGGATCGGTCGTCCTGAGCAGGCGATCGCGCTTTGGCACCGCTTGCTGTCCATTGAAACCGGGGTGGAGGAGACCGCCTTGCGTCTGACCGATCAGAGCGAACTGGCAGCGGTGCTCTGCGAGAGTGCCAGGCACCCGGAAGCGGTGAGGTTATTGCAGGAGACAATCAAGGGCATGGAGGGACTGACCACCAAGGAAGAGATTCCCAAAGCACAAGTGGCTCTGGCCCGTCAGCGGCTGGATGCCGCCCAACGGGCGCTTGAGCGTGGCGAGGGCGAGGGCCGCTAATTTTTTGTGCATGAGGTAACACAAGCATAAGAACGGTGTGGATGAGGGATGCACGACCTCGTGCATACCCATGAAAACAAATACCACACACACCCGAAAGTCGCGGCGCAAGCCGTCCTTCCTCAACCGGCTGCCCCACGCGGCGCTCACGGCGATCCTGTCGCTTCACCTGACATTGCCCTCCTGGGCGGTCGAACCAACCACCGGAGGCGTGCTTGACGGCAATTTCTCCCTCGATGGCGGAGGAAGTATCATTAATGGCAACAGCGCCAATGGCTACTTCCTGAAAAGCGGCAGCATGACGCTGAGCAATCTCACGCTGCAAAACTTCGCAGTCAAAGGCGGGGACGGCAGTGGTGGCGGCGGCGGGTTTGGCGGCGCGCTATTCATCAATTCGGGCACGACGGTCACACTGGACAACGTGAACTTCCTTTCCAACAACGCGCGAGGGGGTGATGGAGGAGTCGGGAACTACGGCGGTTCTCTAAACGGGTTGTTCACCTCCGGTGGAGCGGCACCCGCAGGCCTTAACGGACGCACATCCAGCCACAACATGCTCGCTGATGTCAACGGAGCGAGCGGCACCAAGGGTAGCAACGGCGGCAGTAGTTCCACCGTGTTTGGCGGCAGTGGTGGTAACGGCAGCAACGGCACCAGCGGGGGTAGCAGCAATCCATTGTTGCTCGCGACGGCGGTAGCGGCGGGCATGGATCTTGCCGCAGGTCTTGCCGAGGCTTCGGCGGATGGATCCAATCCGGTGACTGCTAATGTGGCGGCCGGTAAATCCTTTGATGTTGCAATCAAGGTGATTGCTCTGGGCACTGCTCTCGCGGATGTCATCAGCTTCGATGTGGCGCTTGCCGACGGCCAGATTGGCGTGGGTGGCAGCGGTGGCAACGGTGGCGATGGTGGGAACAGCGGCTTTGGCTTCGGCGGTGCGCCTGGCGGTAACGGTGGCAATGGCGGCGATGGTGGGCAGCCAGCAACCCCCTCCCTTCTTGCGTTCATTGGTGGTGCCCCCGGTGGTGATGCCGGTTCCGGCGGGATGGGCGGTATGGGTGGCTTTGGTGCCGGTGGCGGCAAAGGAGGAGATGGTGGAACAGGCGGCAGTGGTGCAAGCTGGGGCATTCCTTTTGCACCTGCTCCCGTTACGAGTGTGGAAGGTTCCGTCTCCACGACCCCGGGGTATTATGACCAGGAACAACGTTTGCCGGGTTTCAATGATGCTAATCAACCCGTGCAGCGTCTCGACCCACTTGCGCCAAATTACGATCCGACCCCTTCCTATTACACAACCCGGATGGTGAACACGACCTATCATCCGCCGGTAACGACGGTGGTCGAGCCCGTCGCCGGATTCGATGGCTGGGGTGGGGCTCTCTCGGGCAAGCGTCCTGATGGACTTGATGGAAGCGGCGGAGCGGGGGGGAATGGCGGCTTTGGCGGCGGTGCTGGAGAGACAGGGACTGGTGCTTATAGCACCTTGGCGGGTGGTGGCAGTGGCGGCAACGGCTATGGCGGTGCCATCTTTGTGCGGTCCGGCGCCACTCTGCGCATCACTGGAAACGCTCTTTTTGACGGCAACGGCGTTCGCGGCGGCGACGGGCAAGCGGCGGATGCCACGCACATCGCGGGTGCCAGCGGCATCGGCGTGGGTTCCAATATCTTCATGATGAAGGGCTCCACCGTGATTCTTGATCCGGGTGAAGGTAACACCATCACGTTCAATAGCGACGCTTATGGCACCGGTATTTCGGATGACAGCGCGGCTTCGATCATCCCTTCTGGTGGCTTTGCACCAGTAAAATCGGGATCCGGAGCGGACCTGCGCATCGCCAGCGGCCTGGTGGTATTCAACGGTGGCAATCTCTATTCCGGCCAGACCATTATCGCCGGCGGCACGCTTCAGGCGCAGGACGGGGATGGCATCTACTGGGACAGCAACATCAATTTTGCCGGGACGGCGGCTTCGAACGCCGTTTTGATGGGCAACGGGGACTTCACCCGCTATGTCGGTCCGCAGAGCAACCGAGTGCAGTGGACCGGCAGCGGCGGTTTCGCAGCCGTCGATGGCGAACTCAATGTGAAACTCAGCAATGGACAGACGATGATCTGGGGTAATCCCAGTGGTAGCTTCGTCAATGCTGGGGATGCTCTCATATTCGGCTCCACCTATGCCACGGACAAGGTCAACTTTGAGAACAACATCAACCTCAACGGCGGCAACCGCACCATCCTGGTGACGGCCAACGAGGCCGACCCGGACAACAATGTGGACGAAAACGTGGACTGGGCCGTGTTCAACGGCGTCATCTCCAATGGCTCGCTGACCATCAACGACGCGGGGCATGACGGCAAAGTGGTGCTAGCTGGCGAAAACACCTACACTGGCAGCACCACCATCAACAACGGCACGGTCGAAATCACCGGCAGTGTGAAGAGCAGCGCCGTCAGCATCGCCGCGGACGCTACTCTGGAGAGCAAGAACGGCGGCCTGGACGCCACCACGGCGGTCACAAACAACGGCACGCTGGATCTCGGCTCGGTGAACGACACCATTGCCTCCCTGACGAACACCGGCACCGTCAACGGCACGGGCACGCTCACCGCGACGACCTACAACCTCAACGACGGCTCCATCCTCAACGCGAACCTCGGCACCGGCACCATCATCACGACGGGCACCGTGGACCTCAGCGGCACCACCGGCGCATCCAGCATCACCATCGGCAGTGGCAGCGTGCTGAACCTGAAGGCTTCCGAACTGATCCTCAACACCGCCGCAGTTACTGTGAACGGCACGCTGAACCTCGACTACACCAATGGAGTCGAGACCTTCAAGACACTGCTCGGTTCCGGCACCGTGAAGACCAATGGCAACCAGTTCATCATCAGCGACGGCGGCAGTTTCACCGGCATCCTGGATGCCCCGAACTCCAGTCTGACCACCGGCACGGTGGGCGGCAGCGGCCCCCTCAACCTAGGCGGGGGCACCACCACCACGCAGAGCACCACGATCGAAAACGGACTCATCATCGGCAGCGGCGCCACGCTCAACAGCACCACCATCACTATTGCGAACGGCAGCACGCTGGACCTCAGCGGTGGTGGCACCATCAACTTCACCACGCTGAACAGCGCACCTGGCACCACCGGGATCATCAACATCGGCAGCAATGACTTCATCATTCCCGTCGGTTCCACCATCTCCGGCAACATCACCTTCGTCGGCACCGGCAGAGTCATCAACAATGGCACCATTTCACCCGGTTTCTCGCCTGGTCTTACGGCGATTGCAGGTGGCACTGTTCTAGGTGCTGGCGCCACCACCAAGCTGGAACTGGCCGGCTTTGGCGCTGCGGGTGCCATCAATGGCTTTGATCAGTTGCAACTCGGCGGCACTCTCACTGCAAACGGCACCCTCAACGTGGCGCACTTTGGCGGGTTCACCGCCGCCCAAGGCAACTCGTTCCAGGTTCTCTCCACCGGGGCTGGCGCAGCTCTGGCCCCAGGTGTGGTCACTGGCGCTTTCACCACGGTCACCTTTGACAATGACGGCTTTATTGTCGTTGGTCCCCCCCCATCAGGCGGCCCCAACCCGTCCACGACCCCCACGGCGGCCTTCGTGCTCGACCTGGACACCGGCCTGCTGACGACCACGGGCCTCAACAACCCCACGGACACTTATGCGCAGTTGGGTTCCAACGCCAACCAGAGCGCTGCGGCGGCCTCGATCTTCAATGCCGCCACCGCTGGTGTCGGCCCGAGCCAGATCAGGACTTCGACGACGGCAGGCTTCCTGGCCCAGCAGATCACCGACGCCATCGGTGGTTCTGCCGCCGACCTCGCCAAGTACGTCCCTGACTACTACGGCTCGATCGCCGACTACGCCTTCATGGGCAACCAGGTGCTCGTCCAGGCCATCCAGGACCGGGTTTCACCGATGAACTACATGCCCGCTCAGCCCGGCGAGGACAGCCTCACCGACGTGCCGGAGCACATGTCCGTGTTCGTCGGCTACACCCACTCCAGCATGAGCACGGCGGACAACGCGGACACCAACCGCAACGATTACTACGCCGGCGTCAATCTCCTCGCCTCCGAGGACTACACCGTCGGCATCGCCGGCAGCATGAGCGAGGGCAGCATCAGCGCCCCGCTCGGCAGCGCGGAGTCCGAAGGCTTCGGAGCCATGCTCTTCGGCCGCGTCACGGTGGCGGAGAGCTTCACCTTCTTCGGCAGCTTCGGCTACAACCAGCAGGACTTCGACCTCCGGCGCCAGACGGTGAACGGCAGCGTCACCGGCTCCACGGACGTCAGCAGCTACGTCGGCTTCCTTGGCGTGCAGTACAAAGGCTGGCGCGTCGGCAATGTCTCCATCGCTCCGCGTGTGTCGCTGACCTACTCGGACACCCAGGTCGGCGGGTTCAGCGAATCCGGGGCCATCGACGCGCTGAACGTCGGGGGGTACAGCGACCGCCGCTTCCTCGCGGAGGCGGGTCTCTCGGCGCTATGGAGCACGGAGCTGGCGGGCCGCCCGCTGAGCGTGGAACTCGCCGTCTCCGCCCAGCAGGCCCTGGTGAATGACAAGGGCAGCGCCACGGTGAACCTCGTCAACGTGCCGACGGCCAGCTACCCGGTGAACTTCGCCAGCAATGGCGACACCCAGGCCGTCGCCCGGTTGAACGCCAGCTACGCCCTCGCCAAGGCGGTCACCGCCTACGCCGGTTACGAAGGCCACTACGGCAGCCAAACGGCCCACTTCCTCAAAGCGGGCATTCGCATCAACTTCTAAGCGGTCTCGAACTCTCCCTGGTGTCACGGTCCGGCGCCCCGCCAGGCACCGGCCCGGGCATCAGGGAGCCCTTCGGATCACTTGGACATCACCTGGCAGGCGCGGTCTTTTCATGGGGGCCGCGCCTGCTTCCGTACTTGGATGAACGTGCTGCCAGCCTTTGGCCTCATGTTGCAGCGAGCGCCTGAACCATGACCCTGAACGCTGCTATTCGAGTTCCAGGCCGCAGTGAGGGCAGTTCGCCTGCACATGGAAAGACTTCATCGGGACATTCTGCCCGCAATGACCGCAGGGCCGTCCTTGCCGCCGGGTCATCCAGACCATCTCCCTGGCGAGATAGGCCAGTGCCAGGAATAGGGCGATTCCGAGCCCGGCAAACCACACGGGAGACAGTTCGCGGTCGTGCAAAAACACCCCTGCGAGGATCAGCGCCGGCCAGACGAGAGCATGCTTCCATGGGGGAGACTGTGTCCACATCATGAGCGAGGGGGGATTGGTGATGCCTGACGTTAAAGCTCAGCGACGGAGTGGCTTGGCGCGGAGCGTGCTGCTCGGAGCACGATCCGTGACAAGCCATTGCGTTCGCTGTAGCGCCTGGTTAGGCTCATTTTATTTGGTTGATGGTCGTTAGATATCCTAGTGGGTCTTAGTAAATATAGGGCTAGTGAATATATGCTTCAAGTGCAGCAGCAACTATAATCAAAGGCGCCACCCACAGGAACGCATGAGCGCAATTCTTAATCTCAATCATAAACTGCCCCCAACACTGCCTTGGAGCGTTTAATTTAAACATGATCCTCCACCCTCCATCCTGTGCGATTACTGATGAATAAATAATCACAGGAAGCTCAATTAAACCATGGGGAAGAAGGCCCTTAAAGAGTGCCTGCTCTAATCCAAAAATCCAGCAACCAATACCTATATAAAACCCCAAGATCCCAACATGTATATATGGAATAAAAAAAAGAAGAAGTCCTAAAAATAAGAATAATAATGTGGATTTTCCGTTATGAACATAATAGCTATAAAACAATTTATGGCGAGCTTTTAAATCCAGATTTCTTACGGGAATCTCAGTCCCTTGGTAGTCTCTAAGATGGCTAATTCTTATCGGAAGGAATCTTGCAAATCTCCATTGGGGATCTGTGATTGTGGATGCCGTGTTTGCACCAAGAAATATCGAGCCTGTAAAAATTAGTATAATCACAACTAGGCCCGTTAGAGATGGTTTCGGCGGCGGTGAGCGTAGTTTAGCGATAAACCGACTGATGTATCTAAAATGGAAATTCATGGTTTATGCCTAACGTTGTTTAGTCACAATAAACTGTGGGCGAATCAGATTCGCCCACAGTTTATTGTGGACGAACCGGTCCGAGGCTAGCCAGCCGCCCGCTCTTTGGCAAGCAATGGCTTCCCCATCGCATGCGGCATGCGAGCCCTTCCTCCACGCGGATTCTCCGGGCGGCAAAGCCGCAGGCAAGCCATCACCCCACATGAAGCTCCGGACAAGCCGGAGGACTCCGCGACTGAGGCTTGGGAGACTCCCAACACGCGGGACGGCTCCGCAATCGGGGTTCAGGAGACTGCCAACCCGACGGAAGACTCCGCAATCGAGGTGGCGGACACTCCCAACACGCCGGAGGACTCCGTAATCGAAAGGAGGGAGAGCTCCAACAAGCAGGACGACTCCGCAATCGGCCTGCCAGAGCCTCCTGACAAGCGGGACGGCTCCGCGATCGGGCCTCGGGAGCCTCCTGACACGCCGGAAGACTCCGCAATCGAGCCCCGGCACCCGCCTTTCTCCCTGCCAATCAGTGTCTTGGCAACCTTACGTCATCTGGCTTTGTGGGAAATTCATCGGTGGAGTGATGGAGTGACGGAGTGCTGGGAAAGCAAAACTCCCACATTCCATCACTCCATCACTCCAGTCGCGCAGGAATCCCAATCGTGGTGACGCTGAGTAGCGCTCAGGCCACCAGGACCGTCACTTCTCCAGCAGCTTCCTCACCGTCTCGGCGATCTTCTTCGCGCCATCGGGCTCGTAGCCGGTTTTGACGAAGGCCACCTTGCCATCGGGGCCGATGATGACGGTGTGCGGGATGCCTTCGACGCCGAAGGACTGGCCGACGCGTTGATTGGCGTCGAGCGCGACCTCCATCTTCCAGCCGCGGGTTTCGAGGAAGGTTTTCACCTGCTCCTTGGCCTCCGCCTGGTTCACGCCGATGAAGCGCACCTTTTTCGGGTCGAAGGCGGACATCTGGTCGATCATGTCGGGCAATGATTTCACGCAGGGGCCGCACCAGGTGGCCCAGAAGTCGAGGACGACGACCTTCCCCTTCTCCTGGGCGAGATCGAAGTCACCACCGGCCAGCAGGGGAAGCTTGAAGGTCTTCGCGGGCTGGTTGAGCAGCGGGGAGCTTTCGCCGCCGGCCTCCGGCAGCACGGGCTCGGGGGCGAATTTGAGCTTCCAGTCACGCAGGGCCAGCATGGCGGCGTTTTCCGGCGGCGCGGTGCTGCGGATGAGATGCACCTCGTTCAAAGGCACGTGGCAGGCGCCGAGCATCTCGTTCTGACCCGTCACCGCGTCCTCGGCGAAGCGCTCCACCTTCAATCCAAGCCGGCCGCCGTTGTTGAGCAGCAGCCAGTGGGTCATGACCGGCGCCTGCCCTTCTTTGGCACGCGCTTCAAAGGCGGCGCTCACATCGTCCGCCGGTTTGATGAGCCAGACGGCGGCCTTCACGCGGTCACGCGGCACCTGGATGGTCTCCAGGCCGGAGCGCACGGAAAAATGCGCCGCCGTGGCGGCCTCGATGACTCCGCGCAGCACATCGCCGTTCGCGGCGAGCAGCGCGTGCTTCGGCGGGTCCTCCTTGCGGAAGCGCGGCACGGTGAGCGCGTGCTCCTTCGCCTTCGCCTCGACATTCGGCACCGCCACGCGTCCGGGGGCGATGCGGGCGCTGAAGCTGTTGATCTTCGCGTCGCGCTCGCCGTTTCCCCACAGGCTGAAGGGCTCGATGATCATGCCGCTGCCGGAGCGCATCTTCGGATCGAGGGTGATCTTCCGCGCGGAGACGCCGTTGAGGTAAACCTCGACGCTGGTGTCGCCGATGGCGATGCGCACGGGCATGGGACCGCTGCTGCGCAGGCGGAACTGGCGGTCCATCTGGTCGCCGCTGGCCTCGAGGCCGAAGCACACCTCGCTGCCCATGTGGCCGAAGAGCAGGTTCGTGCTGGGCGCGGCGGGGTTCACGCCGTCGCAGAAAAGGCGCACGCGCAGCGCGGTAAAGCCGTCGCTGAGCAGGTTGAAGCTGATTTCGTTCGCCTGCATGAAGGACGGGTGCCCCCAGGAGCCGCCGGGCAGGAAATCGAGCGCCGCCTTGCCGTTGCGCTTCACCGTCGTCTCGCCGCCGCGCACGCGTTTCCAGCCGGAGTCCTCGAAACCGTCGAGATTGAGCGATTCGCCGCCGAACTGGATGGCGTGGATTTTTTCCGCGGGCAGTTGCTTCACGGGAACCACCGCGGAGTCGAGGTCCACCTGGCGGGAGTCGATGGCGCGCAGCTTTCCGGGCAGGATGTCGCCGCTGCTGAGATAAAACAGCGCCTCGCTGCGCAGTCCCGCCGGATTCGCGGAGGGAGCGCGCACGATCCCCATCTCGCCCGCCTTGGCCAGCGCCACGGGCTGGAGTCCGCCGACGGGCTTCCAGCGCGGCTGGGCCTCCCCGCCTGCCGCGAGCGTGCCGTGCAGCACTTTTTTGTCGATGGTCAGGACATCCAGCGCGGCGAGGTCGGCCTCCGTCATCTCCTTGCCGGGCTGTTTGAACTCCAGGTGGTGCATGCGGGTGATTTTGAAGGCCACCGGCTGCTCCGACCACGCGGTGGTCAGCGTCGCGGTGTCGTTGCGGACGTGCTGGAGCACCCCTTTCAGCCATTCGCCGTCGGTGAACCACAATTCCACGTCGGTGGCCGCGTTTTCAAAGAAGGGGGAAGGCGTGGCCGCCATCTCGACCGCGAGCACCTGCTCCCACGGCAGCGTGGTCTCACCGCCCTTGCCATCGCGCACGCTCAAAGTGGTCGCGCTGGCGCGCACGGCAGCGGCGGCGATGACGCGTCCGTCCATCAACTCGACACGCGGGGAGTCGCTGGTGATTTTTTGCGGCAGCGTGCCGTTCCAGGCGCGGATGCGCAGCCCTTCCAGCGTGAGATCAGGGCCTTTGTTCAACAACGTGAAACCAACGGGTGACGCGGGCTCCGCCGACTGGGAGCTGCGCTGCACCTGGACCACCGCCTCCACGCGTGCCTGCGCCGCGCCCTGCACCACGCCGAGCAGCGCGCCAAAGAGTCCGCCACCGCCGCCGCCTTTTGCCGCGGGCTGTTTCTTTTCCGCCTTCTCGGCTTCGGACGACTTTTTCTCCTCCACCGGCGGCTTGCTGGTTTCCGCCAGCTTCCGTCCGTCCGCGTCATAAATCGCGCACAGGCCGGTCTTGCGGTTCCAGAACACTGTCATGGTCACGCGGCGGTCGTCTTCGGAAAGCGTCTTCACGCTTTGAAACACGCGCCCTTGCAGCACCACGTCGTCCACCCAGGTCTCCACGAGCATGCGCTCGTTGTCCTTGGCCTTGAGCTCCACCTTGAACTCGGGCCGCACGGTAGAGCTGAGCGTGAACTGCATCTCCACCAGCTCAGGCGCCTCGAAGGGCAGGGTGGCGCTGCGATTCCAGCCGACCTGCTTCAAAGCCGCGCCGGGGACGACGCGCCAGAGCTTCACCTTGCTGTCCTGCCCCGTTTGATTGCCCTCGATCCAGCCGCTGGTGCTCGTGGGCGCGGCAAAGAGCATGCCGTCCGCCTTCAGCCGCCGGACATCCACCACCGCGTCGCGCGCGATGCGCAGCGTGCCGGAGCGCGCCGACTTCAACTCCAGCGTTTTCGCGTCCAGGCCGGTGATGCTGCCATAAAGACGGCTGCCGTCGGCCAGCCGAATGCTGAACGGCTCCACGGTGTTCTCCGGCTCCTTGTGCCGGACGACCTGCTTCAGCACGTCCAGCCGCACGCGGATCGGCTCGCTGAACTGAGGCGCGCGCCAAGCCAGCCGGTCTTTTTCAGCGGCCAGAAAATCACCGCCGACAGCCTCGCCGTGCCGCCAGTGGAGCTCGGCGGCAGGAAGCGAAGATGGGACGAGGGCGAGAAATGACGAAACCCAAATGATGAATGAGGAATGAATGACGAAACGCCAATGACGAAGCCTGATGGGGTGGCCTTGGTTATTGGTCATTTGAGGTTTTTTCGTCATTCTGGTTTCTGATTTCGTCATTCCGCGCCCGCGCGGTCACCGCTCATAGATCGGCAAAAAGCGGTAGTTCAGCCCCAGCGCGAGCAGGGACATGCCGGTGGAGTAGGGATCGTTGTTGAAGCTGCCGTCCGCGCCCTGTGTCTCGGCCAGCACGCGGACGGTCGCGCCGTTCCACTTCTGCCAGGAGGTGTAGTCGCCCTGGAAGAGAGCCTGCGCCATGTAGTAGCGGAAGTACTCCTTGTAGTTGCCCTCGTTGTGCTCCAGGCGGTCGGTGATGTGCTTCAGCGTGGCCTTGTATTCCTCGCTGTCCTTGTGCTTCGACACGGCGGACACCAGCGTGGCGATGGCGCTGCGGTTCATCGACTCACCGAAGCCGCCGAAGCCGCCCGCGTAGGCCACGCTGCCGTCGCGGCCGGTGCTGCGGCGCATGTATTCCAGCGCGGCGTTGATCACCTCATCAGACACCTCCATGCCCGCGTTCCGCGCTGCGAGCAGGCCCATCAGCATCGCGCCAGTCACGGACGTGTCCGCGTCGGTCGAGTTCGGCATGTAGCGCCAGCCCCCCCAGCGGTTCGCCTTCTGCGAGGTGCCAGCGCAGCGGATCGCGAGATCGAGCGCCTGTCCGATGGAGCGGATGGGCTTCTCGCCCTCCCACAGCAGCGACTCGTCCACCGCGCCGTAGGCCTCGGACAGCGCGAGCATGGCAAAACCGTGATGATACATGCTGTTCGGCAGGTAGCCGGTGCTCGCATCCTGCACGCGGATGATGGCGCGCACGGCGCGGCGTATGTTCGCCGCGTAACGGCCGAAGTTTGGATCGTCGCCACTGGCTAGAAACGCCATGAGGCAGATGCCATCGACGCCCGCGCCGTCATTCCCGCCCTGCCAGCCGCCCAGATCGCTCTGCTTCGAGGCCAGCCAGCCCAGCCCGCGCTCATACACCGTCTCCACCTCCTGCGGCACCGCGCCGCCGAAACGAAGCGCCGGGTCCTGGGCCTGCGCCGGGGAGCCGAGGATGCAAAGAAGGCAGCAGAGGCGCAGGAGCCGAGCGGAGCGAGACAGACCGCCGAAGGCGGCCCGAAGGGAAGCGCAGCGCATCAATGACGAAATTCGAATGGCGAATGACGAATCAATACCCAAAGCCCAAAGCACCAAGCCGCGCATCGAGACTCCCTCATTCGTCATTTCGGTTTCGTCATTCATTCGTCATTCTGGTTTCGAATTTCGTCATTTCCCGCTCCGCCGCGCTGCCGTCTCACTGATCAATGATCACCCCTCCATTGAAAAAGACCCGGTTGCCGTTCGCGCCCTGTTTCAGGCGGTTCTTGTGATTGTTCTCGATGCCTTCCCAGTACTGCATCGCGTCAGGCAGATCGCGCTCCTTGCAAAGCTTCCACTGCGCTGCGGGAAGAATGGCCTGGATGTCCTTCTCCGGCACACCGGCCACCGGCACCAGCGCGTAGTAGTATTGCAGGAACCACGCGCCGGACATGTAGCGTTCGATGTCCGGCTGGTACTCGGTCAAAACTTTGCGCACCAGCGGTTCGAGCTTCGCGCATTGCTCGCTGGTCAGGCGGCGGCGGCGGTCCAGTTCGGAGACAGACATGGCCGCCATGGCCTTCAGACGATGATCGCGGCGCGCCTGGGCTGTTTTTTCGAGTTTTTCGAGCTGCTCCCCGCTCAGCGCCTGCTTCAGCGCGTCCTTCCACAGGTCCATGTCCTGTGGTCCGCCCTCGTTCCGGCCAAAGCTCACGGGCTCCGGGCCTGCCAGCGCCTGGAGAATGTTCTGCGGAGTGGCGGTCTGCACGTTCTGCCGCACATAGCGCTCCGTGTTCTGCCGCCAGTATTGCAGACTCTGCTCCACCGCCCCCTTCGCGGCCGTGGTCAGTTTCGCCACGGTGGCGTCCGGCAGCGCGAGCACGCGCTGCGCCTCCTCGAGATGCGGCATCATCGTCCCCAGCACCTTTTTGCGCTCCGCCACGAACATCTTGTAAAGATGCGCCGAGATCGCCGCCTCCATGTCGGGAACCGCGGGCAGCGTGCCGGACTGCGTCGAAATCCGGGACGAGCTGCCGTTGGAGGAGGAGATCAGCTCCTTCCAGCGCTTCTGCTGCACCTCGTCGAGCAGCGTGGAGAGCTGCTCCTGCTTCAGCTTGCCCGCGGCCTGGAAAAGCAGCTGCGGGCTGTAGCTCCAGTACTGCCCGCGCCGCTGCTCCATGAGCGGTTTCATCAGCTCCGCCATCAGCGGCTCCAGCTTCGCGCGCTGCGTGTCGTCGAGCATCAGCGTCCGGTCCATCTCCGCCAGGCAGGCGGCGGCTAGGGCGGTCAGCGCGCGCTTCTCCCGCAGCTCGTTCTCCGAGCTCATGCGTGTGCGCTCGGCGTCGGTGAGGATTTTCTTCACGCCATCCTTCCAGACCGGCAGGTTCATCGCCTGCTGCTCGTCATTCATGCCAAAGTAGGTGTTTGCGCGCATGCGCTGGCGCTCCGTGGCCGAATAATTCCGCGCCTGCTGCAGCCACTGCTTCCGCCCCAGTTTCAGCGACTCCTCCACCGCCTCGTCGGACAATTTTTTCAGCCGGTCCTGCCGTTCCTTCTCCAGTCCCAGCTCGCTCACGATGGTGTCGATCTCCGTGATCAGCGCCATCTCCATCTGCTGTCGCATGTAGATTTCCGAGGGCTTGATCATGTCCGCCAGCTCGGACTCCACCTTGCCCCGTTCCTCGGTCGAGGTCTTGGTCCATTGCGCGATCATGTCCGCCGGCAGCACCTTCGCCGCGGCGTCCTGCCAGCGCTTCTCCCACGCCTCGCCCCGCGGCCGGTCGAAGCGCACGTAAAAATAACTGCGCCCGGTGATGTTCTGCCGCGACTCCGGCGTCAGCGTCCGCAGCATCCCGGCGGCACGTTTGCGCTCTGCTTCGGTGATCTGGTCGAGCAGCGTCTCCGCCGCTTTCTTCAGCGCGGTGACGCGCTCCTCCGGCAGCGTCAGCTTCGTCTTCATCTGCTCGATCTTCGCCTGCAGGTCCTCGTTCATCGGTCCGCGGGACTCACGCGTCCAGCGCTCCAGGTAGCGGTGGATCTCGTCGTCCGTCTTCTTGCGTTCCTTCGCGTCCGCCGCCTCCCAGAGTTTGAACCGTTCCTCACCCAGGGTCTGCTTCAAGGCTGCCAGCCATGCCGCGTCCTCCTGCGGCGGCGTCCAGTCCTCCACCGGTTCGTTCAACCCGGCCTGCTCCGGCTTCCACTGGGTCACGTGCCGTTTGGCGGCGGTCTCCGAGGTGCGTGAGAGATAGGTGCGCATCGCCACCACCGCCTGCGGCTTCCAATTCTTCACCGCGGTCTCCACGGCCGCCTTCGCCGGCTCCTGCAGCACTTTTTTCTCGTCATCACTGAGTTTGGCGACACCGGCCACGGCCTTGATGACCTCTTCCATGTGCGCCGCGAGCTGCTTCTGCTTCTCCGTCGCGCAGCGGTCCACAAACTCCGCCAGCGCCTTTTCCACCGCCTCTGACAGCGGCTTTTTCAGTTCCGCACGGGTAAGATACGTCTGCGCCCGTGCTGAAACGGCACCCAGGAGCAGCACTGCGAGCACCAGCCGTGTCATTTCACCGCGCCTCCCGACTCCAGCTTGTTGAAATACGAATCCAGGCCCGCCTTGAACTCCTCCGGCAGCTCGCGGCCCGCCTTGCCCGTCGATTGGCCGACAGGACGCGTGTCCACGTTCGCGTTCACATCCGAGCCATCACCCAGATCCGCCAGTGCTGCCTCCGAGGCCGACGCCGCTGTGCCACCGCCCCCGGGACTGCCACCGCCGCCGCCACCACCGCCTTTGCCCTGGCGCTTGGCCTGCAGCAGCAACTCGATCGCCTCCGTCTCAGCCGCGATCGCCGCGTCCCCCGTGTCCGCCTTGTCGAGAATGCCTGCGGCCTCCATCATCACACCCTGCACGGCGTTGAGCAGCTTCAACTCGCGGCCGAACTTCTCATTGCCCTGCGGTAGCTTCAAAATGTCATCAAACGCACCGCGCACCGCCGCCTGGATGCCATACTGCTTGGATGCGAGGTCCGCCGACTTCTTCGCATGCTCACCGTTCGCCAGCGCGGGCTTTGAGTTTTCCAGCTCTCGCGTTTCATCACGTAGCTTCATCTCATCCCGCGTGGCCTTCATCACCTTCAGCACGATCTCTGGAGGCAGGCTGTCGCTGCTGCATGAGCTGCACGATTTGCACTCGCTCGCTGCCACCATCTCCTCTGCCCAGCGGTCCAGCGTGTCTGCCCAAAATTCCGCGCCCGCCATGCTGCTGCCGCTCAGATTGTAAGCCGCCTGGTCGCCGAGATAAGCGAGCATCTTCACCACCTGCGTCTCCTTCATCTGGCCTATGACGTTCTTGAAGTGCATCTCCGGCTTCCGCGCGTAATACGCCTCCAGATCGCCCTGAATCACGCGCACCACCTCGCTTTGCTTCTTCTCATGCTCCGCGATGACCGCCGCGTCCTTCACCGGTTGTCTTTCCAAGCCGAAGGCACTCAGCGTCTTCGTATTCAAGTCCTTCGCTGCCACGAGTTGATCACGCGACGCCTTCTTCAGCCGCTTCACAAACGTGCTCGCCTCCAGGCTCGCCAGCACGGCCGCCAGCTCGTCGGAAACCTTCGCAAACTCGGCCAGCAGCAGCTTCTGCTCATCAATCGCCTCGTCCATCTTCTGCTGCGCCTGCGTTTCCGCCGGCTTCGACTCCTCCTCGCGGTCCTTCTTCTTCGACGGAGCCGCGGCCATCTGCGTCGTCGGCAGTTTCATCGTGCTCGGTTTCGGCGGCGATGGCGTTGCATTCGGATCAGCCGGCTGCGGCTCCGGCTTGCTCATCGAGCCTTCTTTGTCCGTGATGCTCGGCATGTTCGCCTTCTTCTGCTCCTCCGTCGAAGCCTTGCCGCCTTGCGATCCCTTCGGCAAATCCGGCCCGTTCGCGATCTGCGGGGCGGAAGGTTTGCCCGCCTTGCTTTCACCATCCTGCGGCTTTTGCCCATCGGAAGGCTTGTTGCTTCCGCTGGGCGAATTCTCCGCGTTCTGGCTTTCGCTCTTCGCGCCCGCTTTGGCCCCCGAGCTCTCCTTCAACAACTCTGCCACGCTCGGCATCTTCTTCTTCGCGATCTCCTGCAGCGACTTGAGCATCGTGGCCCACGATTCGAGCCTCGCCGCGTCAAACTCGTCATTCCGCGTCGCCTGCTCCACCAGATTGCGACCGCTTTGGTTCAGCGTGCTCAAGCGTGTCGCGTTCGCATTCTCCGCGCTTGCCTGTTGGGCGATCTTGCGGCGGTTCTCCGGCCGGTCCAGCTCTGCGGCGGTCATCTGGCGCAGCTCCTTGTTCGTCGCGTGAAGCTGCTGTTCGCGCTCATACGTCTCGCGGGCCGCTTCCAGCCACTTGCCGAACTGCTCCGTGAGCCAAAGAGCGTGATCCGTCTTGTTCAGCACATGCAGCACGAACGCCGCCGAGTAGGCGCGCTTCCGGTTCGGCAGATAATCTTCTGCCCAAGCGCGGATTTCGAGCGTCTGAGGCTCCACGCCGTCACGTGATGCGCAGAACGTCGCCTTCGCCGCCAGCGTCTTCTTCTCCGGCTCGCCTGCGGCCGCGATCTTCTCGCCCTTCGTCTTGTCATCATTCACGCTGCGCCATTCCAGGCCCGTGCGGCGGATGCCGAAGTCGTCCTCCACATTCATATCGAACGCGACGACCTCCGAATCCAAAACAACCTGCTCCGGCGTCTCGCGCCGCGCCGCCAGCCTTGGCGCTTCGTCCTCAATTGCGTTGATCCGCAGCACCAGTGGCTCACGCGGCGTCAAACCATCCTGATCCTGCCACATCACGCGTTTTTCCACATCCGCGTCGATCTTGCGCAGCGGCGTCACGATCTTCGCGCCAGAAACCTTCTCCTTCGCGCCGTCCACCTCCGCCGAGGCCAGTTCACGCGATGCCGTGGCCTCCAGCGCCGCCTCCGCGCCCTTCAAAACGCTCACGGCACCACCATGCACCTCCGTCACTGGCTCCGTCTTGTATTGAAGATACTGCGGCAACCGCGTGCGCACCGACAGCGTCGTCAGTTCCGGCCGCGTGCGCGGTAACACGCTCACCGTCTTGCGCACATCGCCCAAAGACAGCTTCAGCTCCGTGTCCGACTTCTGCGGCGGGAAGGCCAGCGGATACGTCCCGTCTTTCAACCCGCTCATCACCACCGGCTGGTCGCTGATGCGCGCCTTCGCCGAGGCAGGCGACCAGCGCGTGTCCTTCTGCAACTGCACCTTCAAATCAAACGGCTCCGCATACGGCACCACGAGCCGCTCCGGCAGCTTTTCAATCTTCGCGAACGTGAACCGCTCCACATCGCGCCACGGCGTCACCCAGCGCGCCAGCGCGTTCCAGGCCGCGTCCGGCAGCAGCGCGAGCGCAGCCACCGCGAGCATCGCCGTCAGTCCCGCCGCCCAGCCCCACTGCACATGCTTGGCCTCCGGCACCGCATGCGTGAAATCCTTGTCCTTCACCGCCTCCGCCGCCTGCGCCATCGCCGCCTGCACCAGCCGCTCGCTGCGCGCCGCGTCCTCATGGCGTGACAGCTCCACGATCCCAAGCAACTGGTCGCCGAGCCGTGGAAATGTCCGCTTCAACAACCGCGCCGCATCCTCCAACTGCCGCTGCCGCCACACCCAGCGATGCCATTTCAGCGGCAATCCCAGCCCCAAAGTCAACGCCCCCGCGATCAGCAGCGACGCCCGCAGCCACACCGGCGTCTCCATCACGCGGTCCAGCGCGAAGACGAGCAGATACGACAGCGCCAGCCCGAACCCCGCTGCCAGCAATCCCTCGATCAATTTCACAGTCCAGACCCGCTGGCGAAAATCAGCCAGCTTCGTTTCCAGAATGGGCGGCAGTTCCGTTTTCATAATTCGTGGATGTTATCGTGATTGAACGGTCATGACGAGCTTTTGATTGGGGATCATTAAACGCTCCCGCGGATCAGGTTTCCCCGCATTTCCGCAGTGCTTCCGTGACGAGCTGAGGTGCAAGCCAGAATCCGGCGTCTGCTTCCAGACGTTGGATCACCGGTTTGATGGCGGGCAGCAGACCGGTCTTTCTCGCCTGCATCAGCACGCCGAGAACGCCGATAGCCGGCAGTCCCAGCAGGTGCGCCGCATGTCTTCCTGCTGTCTCGTCCATCAGCACCGCGTCGGCATGGCTTTCCAAGGCAAGGGCCAGCGCTGCCGTCTCGCCCGTGTGCAGGTTCGGCATGGCTGCAAGTTTTGCAGGGATGGGCGCGGAAGGACGGATGGACGCCCAGCCGGGCATGAGCAGTCCTTGGAATCGTGGCTGGTGCCGGCTCAGGCGCTCAAACTCCACCTTCACCTCTTCGGGAATCCAAACCTGCTGAAACAATAGCGGCAGCAGGTCGGCCTGCCCGACGCAGCAGAGGTTCAGGATTACCGACGTGTCCGCCACAACGATCATGCCGGAAACAACTGGCCGAGCGTGTTGAGATCGTCCTGAAGATCAGCGGCGGAGTATTGGCGCGGAATCTCCCGCTCGTGCAGCGCGGTCTGGAAGCTCACGAGGTCCGTGCCGGCCAAATCCGCGCCTGCAACCGCGCTGATTCTGCCGCGTGCATACAGCGCGCATGCCAGCTCCAAACGCAGATCATCCGCGCTGAAGCGCCGGATGGCGCTGATTTCTGGAAGTTCCAAAGTCATGCACGAAGTCTATTCACCCCCTCCCGTGCTGACAAGACGTGATTTGAGCATCAAAACACGCCAGCCGCTTTCCGTCCCACCCAAAACACACCCAACAGCACCACCAGCAGCCCCGCCCATGCCGGATGCGCCCACAGCGGCAGGCGGCGTTCTTGAAAAGCGGCTTCGGGAATCGCAGCGATGGCATCGACGATGCTTTGCGGCTTCGTCGCGTCCAAAACTTCTCCTTTGGTGAACTGGGCGATCTCACGCAGCACGTCGATCCGTGCTGGCTGGCCGCGTTTTTCGCGGCTGGTGCCTTGAATTGAGATTTTCGTCTCCAAACTCGATCCCGCTTCCGCGCAGCTCAGCATCACGCGATGCTCGCCAGGCTCGTTGGGCGTGAAAGTGCCATTGAACAGGCCCCAGGCTTCTTCTCCAGCCGGTAGCAGCCGCAAGCTCGATACCTTGCCGCTCGGCGCTTCGATTTGCGCGATGACCGCGCCCTCGCGCAGCGGTTCGCCAGTGAGGCTCATGACGTTGGCATTCAGCGTGAGCACATCTCCGGTGCGGGGGCGATCCGGCGAGTAAAAGAGGCGCATCTTGTCGCCGCTGCTCATGTTGCGCTGGTAGGCCATCCAGCGCACCACCTGGCCCCAGAAGCGGTAGTGATACTTGTCCTCCACGCCTTTGCGCCAGCGCCACGCGCCATCGGTGCCCATGAAGAGGATTTTGCCCGCGCCGTAGGTCTTCGTGACGATCAACGGCAGGCGGCCGTATTGATTCGACTCGCTGCCATGCGTGGCGAGCACCTCGCTGCCTGCTTTCGCTCGCAAGGCGGGCGCATACCACTGAAAGCCCGGCAGCGTGCTCCACACACGGGCGCTTGCCTCGTCGGTGTCTTCGAGCTTGGTCAAAAGGCTGCGCATGCCGGCCTCGGTGAGCGCGAACTTGCCCGGCGAGCTCGATCCCCAGCCGCGCGGCTGCGCGGCATCCCAAATCACCGGCAGCAAATCGGCGAGAGGCGTTTCTTGCAGTGACGCCTGGAAGCCGTGGAAGCCGGGCATGAAGACGAGGCCGCCTGCTTGGTCACGCACGAGCTTTTGCAGCGCGGTGCAGTGTTCCGCGGTGAGTTGTCCTTTCTGCACGCCGACATCGCCGAGGAAGATCACGTCGAACTTCGTCAATTCCTCGTCCTTCGGGAACTTGTCGAGGTAGCCACGGCCCGCTGCCATTTTGCCGAGACCGGGATGCAGCAGCAGGCAGTTCACCTCCACGCCGGGATCGCGTTCGAGCGCATTGCGAAGGTAACGATACTCCCAGCGAGGGAAGGATTCGATCACGAGCACCTTGAGCTGCTCCTTGCGCACGCTGAGCGGCGCTTCCTGCGTGTTGTTTTCGGGATAGCGCTCATTAGGCGTCTTCGGGATCGTCAGCGTGAGCTTCACGTCGCCCGGTTTCTCCGGTTTCCATGCGATGGCATCCTGATAACGGCTCATCGCAGGCAGTGTGACTTCCTTCGTGATGATCTCGCCGCTCGTCGATTTCATTTCGAGCACGACGACCTCGTCACGCGGCAACGAGCTGTCGATGACGAAGGGAATGCGCAGCGGTTTCCCCGCCACGGCGAAGGTCGGCACGTCGAAGCTGCTCAATTCGACATCCGGCAGCCGTGTCTCCGCGCCGACGGGCACCGCAAACACCGGCACCTCACGCATGCGCAGCCGCGTGGCGGCCTGGGAAGGCGGCTGGCCGAGATTCCAATCGCCATCGCTGATCAAAACGACCGATTTGAGGTTCGGCTGCTTCTCCAGCACGCCGAGCAGGGCCGTGTGAATGTCCGTGCCATCGGTGGTGGCAGGCGAAAAGGGTTCGATGACCACATCCATGCGCTCTTTGAGCTTCGACCAGAGTTTTTCGTCGATCAGCGGCTTTACGAGTTCCTCGCGTGCGATCGCTTCCTGACCGCGAATCACATCCTTCGTGCTCATCGAGCCCGAAACGTCTGCCAGCACGGCCAAAACCGGCCTCGTCTGCGGCTTGAAGGTCTCCAGCCACTCCGGCTGCAGCAGCGTGATCGCAATGCCGACCGCGATGATCACCCGCAGCAACTCCAGCCATCCCATGATTGGTCGCCACCCGCTTCGACGCCAGGCCATGAACGCCAGTCCCGCCACCGCCACGACAAACGCCACACCGACGGCGAACGCGGTCGGAGTCGGGTTGAAGACGAGTTGGCTGGTGGTGGGCTGCATCAAGGATTCACGGTTTGAACTTCACGCTTCGCCGGCATGCACAGCAGCGCCTCACCAAGAAGCGCAATCGCCATCAGGAACAGGAAGGTGCGCCACACTTCGCTCGCGAGGCTGCTTTCGTCTTCAACGCGGTCTTCGATGATTTGGTGATCGAGTCCGGCGAAAAGCTCTCCGAGAGCCGTTTTGCCGAGGAAATCCGGCGCATCCTCCCGCAGTGGCCGATTCAGCGCGACGAGCTTTTCGCCGCTTTCGGCGATTCCGGCTCGCAGAGGCATTTCGGTGCTCAAAACGGCCTCGCCGCGTCTTTTCCATTCACCGGTACCGAGCGCATTGACTCCGGCTTCACGCTGTTGAGCTTTGCCGAGGCCTTTGGAGCCGTCTTGAAGGGCACGATGAAGCATCGCGAACATCACGACGCCATCGCGGGCCAAAGTGGACGCTCCAGAGCCGGGAAGGGTGCCGAGGAACCAGATTTGGTTTTCGCCGGTGGTGTTTGCGCGCATGAGCAGCAGCTGGTTTTCGCCGAGACGTGCGAGTGGCGTGCCTTCGCCGAGGATGTCGCAGCGGCGCTGCACTTCGAGATCGCCGAGTGGCAGCGCGGTGCCGCTGCGGGTGTTCGCGAGCAGGCCGGCGTCGTTGCGCCACCAGCTCACGGCGGCCGGTTTGCTGTCGCCGCTCCAGGCTCCCCATTGCAGACCGGCGAAGGCATTTGCGTCCGGCGACTCCGGCGGCAAAAACAGCACGCATCGCGCATTCGCGAGCTGTTTGGCGATGAGATCGCCCTCCTTCGGCAGCGGCGCGTGCCACACGATGAGCGCGGTGTCGTCCCACGCGATCTCGGCGGCACGCGAGGGCGGCAGCACGGTGCAGGCGTATTTGCGTGTGGGATCAGCGGCGGCTTCGAGCGCGGCCTGCAGCGGTGTGAAGGTGGCCTCGTCGTCGCTGACGATCACGCTGCGCAGCACGGGCGGCTCGGCGAAGACGAAGTGGAAGACGTTGTCGCTCGGCGCGGCATCGGCGGGCAATTCGACGCGGCCATGGCCCTGCTTCATCGTTTTGGCGATGGGGATGGCGTGCGCCTGCAACACGAACTGCGAGTCCTTCATCTCGGCTTTGAAGGTCGTGCTGACATCGCCCACGACGAAGCGCAGCGGCAGTTCGAGCGGCTCCTTGGCCGAATCCGCCCGCGTGACGCGGACATCGAGCAGCAGTTCGGCTTTTTCGGCCGTTTCGCGTCGCGTGACGCGCTCGACGGCGATGCTCAAATTCTGCGCGGCGGACTGTGCGTAGGTCAAGAGATGAAAGCGCACGCCTTTGAGGCTGGCGAAGCCGCTGCGCAGGGCCTGCCAGCGTCCGCCGCCGGCATCCCAATCGCTTTGACGCAGGTCGCTGAGCACCCACACGTCGGTGCGGCCGGTTTGATTCGTGGCGATGTAGTCGAGGGCGCTTTGTAGCAGCGCGGGCACGTCCGCGCTCGTGTCCGTGGGGCCGGTGATCGGCAGATCGGTCAGTGATTCCGGCTTTTCCAGCGCCTGCGGCTGAAGATGCGCGTTCTCGATGAGCACGAGCTTCGAGCGCGTGCCCACGGTGTCGCGGAGCGCCTGCGAAAGCTTCGCGAGGCCCGCCGTGCGCTTACTGGTGCCGGTGGAGAGGTTTTGCTGCTCCATGCTCGCCGAACGGTCCAGCAGCACGATCACCGTGTCCGGCACACCGCCCGTCAGCCCGAGCAAACCGCCCGCCATCGGCCGCGTGATCACAAACAAGATCGCCGCCACCGCCAGCACGCGAAACGCGAGAATCAAAACCTGCCGCAGCCGCGACAATCCCTTGTTCATCCGCTGCGCCATCCTCAGAAACATCATCGCCGCCCACTTCACCTGCCGCCGCCGATACAGGTGGATCAAATGAATGACCACCGGCAACGCCGCGAGCGGCAGGGCAAAGAGCAGCGCTGGGACGAGGAAGGTCATAGTGAATCGTTTGGTTCGAAGAGTTTTTCCTCAACTAGCGATTCCTCGGCCGTAAACTTGCGTGTGGAGCGCCATTCCCAAGCGATCAACGCCAAAACGAAAACCAGAAGAAGGCTATTAGCGGTAGGCCAGGGAGCATTTTCGTTTCCAGATGCCCAAGCCAAGCCACCTTGGGTTACTTGTGCTAATTGCGGTAGAAGAAGAATATAAAGCAGAGCGCTCCCTGAAGTTTTTCTTCTGTGCCATACCATTATGGCGCACAGGACGGCTCCCAGCATATAAATTGAGCCGCCTTCAATCCAACCCACATGGCGAGGGTTGTCCCAGGCTGTTGTGACTTCAAAGTAGCCAAGGTAGAAGTAGCCAAGGCAGATGCCTAACTCCAGGATGGAAAATCTGCCTTTGGATGATTGTCGAAACTCCCTGTTGCGCCGTAAAACTTGTTTTAGCATCACCGGCCTCCTTTCTCTCTCGTCAGCGTCGTGGAGTGCTGTGGCAGAGGGACAAGGCCCAGTCTTACCCCGGCGACACCGCTGTCGTTGGCTGGTTGAGCTTTCGACTGCCTGGAGACGCTCGACAGCGGCGTCGCCGATGCCGGGAGGCCCCGGCATCTCTGCCGCCGCACTCCACGACGCTGACGCGAATAGCGGAGCGGCAGGGCAAAGAGAAGCGCTGGGACGAGGAAGGTCATGGTGTCAACTGGCTGTGAGACGATGAAGTTGACGATGCGCGGCAACCCCATCCGAGCATCACTCGAATAGCAAGCGTCACCGCCAGCACAGGCAGCGATAGAAACATGGCCGCCAAAGTCAGTCCCATACACAAGTCCACAAAATCCCACGACCAGAACGCGGCGATGATCGACCAAGCTGGTTCTGTCGAGAAGCCACCTGGACAACCTGGCATGTTAACTGGCGCAATCAGCAACGAAGCCGTGAAGGCATATACCCAACGCAAAACTTTAGACTTCGAGATCCACGGGAAAAAACAGAAAAGGGCAGCAAAGCAAACGGCCAGTGGTAGGCCCCATTTTAACATGGTGTCGAGCGAACTCATCACCGGCCTCCTTTCTTCTGCACGCGGCTGAGGAGGAACTTCACGAGCACGTCGTCGTATTTCTCGTGCAGCTTCACGCGGTGGTAGTCGATGGCGGTGGTGCGGATTAGGTCGTCGATTTCGTGCATGTATTGCTTCACGGCTTCGCGGTAGTTGCGGGCAATGAGGCTGGGGTCGGCTAGGAGGGCTTCGCCGCCTTCGAGGTCGATGAAGCGGGCGGGGCGGTCGAAATCGAAGTCGAGTTCCTTCTGATCGAGCAGGTGGAAGACGGCGACATCGTGCTTGCGGAAGCGGAGGTGCTGAATGGCCGTTTTGAGCTCGGCGGGAGGGACAAAAAGGTCGCTGAAGATGACGACGAGGGCTCGCTGGCGGATTTTTTCGGCGGCGTCGTGCAGGGCGGTGAGCAGCGTGGTATCACCAACGGGCTGGATGGAGCCCATTTGGTCCAAAACGAGGCCGAGATGGCTCGCGCCGCGTTTCGCGGGGATTTCGACGGGTTTTTCCGCGAGCGACCAAAGGCCAACGGCGTCGCCCTGCTGCGCGGCGAGGTAGCCGAGCGTGCCAGCGAGTTTTTTGGCGTAGTCGAAGCGTGTGGCTCCGGCGGGGCCGAAGCTCATGCTGCCGCTCGTGTCGATGAGCAGGCAGAGGCGGAGGTTGGTGTCTGCTTCGAATTCTTTGATGTAAAAGCGATCGCTGCGGCCCCAGGTTCGCCAGTCGAGGCGGCGCGTGTCGTCGCCAGGGACGTATTTGCGGTATTGAGCGAATTCGAGGGAGGAGCCGCGAACGGGACTGCGATGCTTGCCGGAGACGCTGCCGAGCATGGCTTGACGGGCGTTGAGGGGTAGGGCCATGAGGCGGCTGAGGACCGCAGGCTCTAAAAAGGATCGTGAATTCTCAGCCATGTTCGTAGCCTCCTAGTTTCGTCCTCGTCCTCCTACTCGAACTCGTCCTCGATTCTGCGGCTCTCGATACACCCGGCACATCATCGAACCGATCCACCAGCTTCGTCAGCATGCTCACGATTCTCGCCAGCCTCGCTTTTCCTTCCTCGACTCGCTTCGCTAAACAAGCCCGTTTCGCAACGAGCGCATCAAGACAAGCTGCGCACTCGGTGGCTGAGCCTCGGGCATCGTCGAAAAACCGTGCGCGGAGCTGACTGACACGTTTGCCATTGCCTTCGGCGGTGTTGAGAAGGGTGGAAAGACTGGCGCGGTCGAGTTGATCGAGAGTTTCGGCGAGACGAGCGCCTTTGATGTCGCGAAGTTCTTCAAAGAGATCCGTGAGCCACGCGATGACAGAGAGCTCGAGTTGGTAAACATCGAGCTTTTCGTGGTCGAATAGGGTGATGGGCATGGCGAGGGAGGAAGAACGAGGTCTGGGAAGGGATAGGAAGGGCGGTTCGGAACGCGAGGAGGATTGGAGCGGATGGATCGAGGACGAGTTCGAGTAGGAGGACGAGGACGAACGAATGCGGCTACGCCTTCGCCAGTTCCTCGACGAGCCTCTTCGCCACATCCCTGCTGCTCACACCATCGCTCTCCGCTGTGAATGTCGTCATCACGCGATGCCTCAGCACCGGCTCCGCGACTTCCATCACATCCTCAAGCCGCACCATATAGCTGCCATTGAGGGCGGCCCGCGCTTTGGCACCGAGGATCAAATACTGAACGGCACGAGGACCGGCTCCCCAACTGACGAGTGGCTTCAGCCACGCAGGAGCCTCACTGCTCGCGGGACGTGTCTTTCTCGCGAGATCGACGGCGAATTCGTAGATGTGATCCGGCACGGGCACGCGACGCACGAGATCCTGAAACGCCAAAACTTTGGCCCCATCCATGATGTGCTCGAGTTGGGGCAGGCGCTGGCCGGTGGTGCTTTTGGCGATGGCGATTTCCTCGTCGCGGCTGGGGTAATCGACACCGATCATGAACATGAAACGGTCGAGCTGGGCTTCGGGGAGCGGATAGGTGCCTTCTTGCTCGATGGGGTTCTGCGTAGCGAGCACGAAGAACGGGCTGTCGAGCGTGTAGGTGCGGCCGGCGACGGTGACTTTGTGCTCTTGCATGGCTTCGAGCATGGCGGCCTGGGTTTTGGCGGGGGCGCGGTTGATTTCGTCGGCGAGGACGATGTTCGCGAAGACGGGGCCTTTGGCGAATTCGAAGGCGCGTTTGCCGCCGGGCAGTTCCTGCAAAATATCGGTGCCGGTGATGTCCATGGGCATCAAATCGGGCGTGAACTGGATACGGCTGAAGCTCAGGCTCATCGTTTCGGCGAGGCGGGAGATGAGCAGTGTCTTGGCGAGGCCGGGCACGCCCATGAGCAGGGCGTGCCCGCGAGCAAAGAGGCAGATGGCGAGCTGTTCGACGACTTTGTCCTGGCCGACGATAATCTTTTTCAGCTCGGTGCTGAGTTTCACATACACTTGGCGAAGCTCATCAATGGCGGCGACGTCATCTTTCGGAAGCGGGGAGTTGGACATGGTGATTTTTTGAGATGCACGCGCATGCCACCAGAAATCCGAGGCTCTGACAAGTGCGCGCTGTGTAAATTAACTGTCAACGCCTTGGAAAATTGGGATTGATTATCCAAGGAGCGTCTGAACGTGCGCGGTGACGGCACTGGCGAGGCCCTGAAGGTTGTAGCCGCCTTCCAAAACGGAGACGAGGCGGCCTTGGCAGTGGCTTTTGGCGGATTCGAGCAGGAGCTTGGTCAGCGTGACGAAATCGTCGTCGGTGAGGCGGAACTGGCCGAGGGGATCTTCGATGCGGGAGTCGAAACCGGCGGAGATGAGGATCAGATCCGGTTTGAACGCGTCGATGGCGGGCAGGAGGCGGTCGGTGAAGGCGGCGCGGATGTTCTGCATGCCGGTGCGGGCAGGGAAGGGGCAGTTGATGGTGCAGTTTTTGCCTTTGCCGACACCGGTTTCGTTCGCGTGGCCGGTGAAGGGGTAGAGAGGGCTCTGATGGCTGCTGAAGAACAGCACGCTACCGTCCTCATAAAAGATGTCCTGC
The DNA here is from genome assembly GCF_044236155.1 of Prosthecobacter sp. Classification (GTDB taxonomy): domain Bacteria; phylum Verrucomicrobiota; class Verrucomicrobiia; order Verrucomicrobiales; family Verrucomicrobiaceae; genus Prosthecobacter. The sequence goes on along the minus strand of NZ_JBIIHA010000011.1, from coordinate 98,863 downwards.
GTGCCGTTGCCGTGATGCACGTCCCAATCGACGATGGCGACCTTCTGCACGCCATGCTGCTTCTGTGCCTGACGGGCGGCGATGGCGATGTTGTTGAAGAGGCAGAAGCCCATGCCTTGAGCGGGTCGCGCATGATGTCCGGGCGGTCGCACGGCACAGAAGGCGTTCTTCGCTTTGCCGGCGAACACGGCATCGACCGCGTTCAAGACGCCGCCGACGGCTTGAACCGCCACATCGTATGATTTCGGGCAGATCGAAGTGTCGCCGGTGCTGAGGTCGTCGAAACCGGCTTCGATATCGTGTTTCGCGGTCTCGATGTATTTGCGGTCGTGGCAGAGCGCGATTTCATCGAGCGTGGCCGCACGCGGCGTGATGGGCTGCGTTTTGGCGACAATGCCGGCGTCGGTGAGCGCCTGCGTGATCGCGACGTGACGCTGGATGCTTTCCGGGTGTCCGGGGCCGGTGTCGTGCTGCTGGTAGATGGGATCGAGAAGAAGTGCCGTCATATGACATGAACCCGGAATTTGAACAAAAGATAACGGAGTTAACGGAGGATTTTCTGATCTTCGTTTCCTCTGTTATCTCCTGTTCAAAAGAGGCCTGGTTTGCCAATTCAATTTGGCTTCATGGTAAGCCGCCCTGTTGTGCCCTTGTCATCGTTTCGCGAAGAAGTCGGCGAGTTTCTTCAGGTCGTTGCCTTCGGCGGGCTTCATGGCACTGTTGATGGCCTCGTCCTGGATGGCGACGAGCTCTTTGATGCCTTTGCGGCCGTATTCGAGCATGGAGTGGAGCTGCGCCTCGGTGAAGGTGGATTCTTCACCGCTGCCTTGGATTTCGACGAATTCGCCGTGCTCGGTGAGCACGATGTTGCTGTCCACATCGGCGGCGGCGTCTTCGGTGTAGCAGAGGTCGAGCAGCGTTTCGCCTTTGAGGATGCCGACGCTGACGGCGGCGATCTTTTTCTCGAGCGGCTGGCGGGTGATCTTGCCTTTTTCAAGGAGACGATTGAAGGCGATGGAGACAGCGATGCAGGCGCCGGTGATCGCGGCGGTGCGGGTGCCGCCGTCGGCCTGAAGCACGTCGCAATCGACGCAGAGCGTGCGGGCGCCGAGGAGTTCGAGATCAACGACGGCACGCAGACTGCGGCCGATGAGGCGTTGGATCTCGGTGCTGCGTCCGTCGGGCTTGCCACGGGAGCTTTCACGCTCTTTGCGCTCGAGCGTGGAATACGGAAGCATCGAGTATTCGGCGGTGAGCCAGCCGCCTTTGACATTTTGAACCTTCATCCAGCGCGGAACTTCCTCGTTGATGCACGCAGTGCAGATGACGCGGGTGTTGCCAAAGGCGATGAGGACGGAACCCGCGGCGTGCGGGGCGACGTCGAGGACGTATTCGATTTTGCGTAGCTGGTCGGGGTTGCGGCCGTCGGTTCTGGGCATGGGCGTGCTTAGCACGGAGCGCGGAGGGGCCAAACAAATTTGTGCGGGAGCTTACAAAGCGCCGGATGAACGTGATTGAACATCGCGAGCAGGCTCTTTTCCAAATGACAAACTTAACTGGCATTTGATATGCTTGTTACCGCTGACAGCACCCAATTGATCACCATGACGCGCTTCCCACGCCCTGGCTGCTGGTTCCGTTTCACCCCGACGGACTGGAATTTTATCCGCGACACACTGGCCCACGACGAGCGCGGACGAGAAGGCTTCAATGCGATGATCGACGATCCCGACGCGGTGCCGATCATTCTCGACAATGACAAGCTCTTCGATGCCGCCATCATCTCCCGCAAAGCGGCGCTGCTCTCGCCCGAGCTGTTTTTCTTCATCGTGGTGCGGCATTCGCTGAAGGAGTTTGGCATCACGGAGATCGCGGTGGCGGACTACATGGCGGTGGTGTGCGCGGACTTCGGCTGCACGCCGACCAAGGGGCCGGAGGAGATCAACCACAGCATCGACAGCCTCTACAGCGTCGATTACCTGGAGGCGATCGAGAATGCGAGCCGGCATCACAAGTTCTTCCTGCATGTGCAGTGCGCGAACCAGTTCCTCGTGCTGACCTGCCTGTATCCCGACTTCTTGCATCGTCGGGCCGAGCGTCGAGGCGCGCCGGATGTGGATTACTACGAGCAGGTGGTGGTGAGCCACCTCGATTCCGCCCGCAAGCATGTGCTGGCGGAGGAATTCGCGCTGGAGGAGACGTTTGAAAAAGTGGCGGAGAGCTTCCCGCCGGCAAGGCGGGCGATGAACCACACGGTGCGCGAGTATTTGAGCCTGGGGCAGTGAGCCGTATGCGGGCATCGGGAACGAAAGACCACGGCGCTTGGAGGACCAAGCTCCCTACCTTTTCGCGAGCAGACGTTCCACCAGCTTCGGCAGTTCGATGGCCGCAGGGCCGACGATGTGCTCGTGAAACTGGCGGGAGATGGCCGTGGATTCGAGATTCATCTCGATGAGGTGACAATTCGGCCGTTCGGCGGCGATTTGAGCGAAGCCGGCGGCAGGATAGACGACGCCGGAGGTGCCGATGCAGAGAAAGAGGTCTGCCCGTTTCAGCGCGGCGAGGATCACGTCCATTTCGAACGGAAACTCGCCGAACCACACGATGTGCGGACGCATGCCGCCGATCTCACCGCAGGCACGGCAGCGCGTGCCGGAGGCGAGGTCTTGCGTCCATGACATGACCGCGCCGCAGCCTTCGCAGCGGGCTTTGCGCAGTTCGCCGTGCATGTGGATGAGCTTTTCGCTGCCCGCACGTTCGTGCAGGTCATCCACGTTCTGCGTGACGAGCAGGAAACGGCCGCGCCATTCGCTTTCGAGCCTGGCGAGCGCCAGATGACCGGCGTTTGGCTCCACGTGGTTCAACGCGGCACGACGCAGGTTGTAAAAGCGATGAACGAGGTCGGGATCGCGGGCGAAGCCTCCGGGTGATGCCACGTCTTCGATGCGGTGGCCCTCCCACAAGCCGTCCACCCCGCGGAAGGTGGGCACGCCGGATTCGGCGGACATGCCGGCTCCGGTCAGGATGACAATGCTGGCGTCCGGTTGGATCATGCGGAGGGTGGCTGTGTGATTTTTTCGCGCGCGGCATCCAGCTTGGCGCGTGCTTCGGTCAGTTGCTCCTCGAGATCGTTGATCTTCTGCTCCAAGGCGGCGCAGTATTTCGCGGGATCGCGTTTATGCAGCCGCTCGACGAGGTTGAAGAGCAGCGCCAGCCGCCAGAGGCGCGACCAAAGGCCGCGGAGGCGGTAGGCGCGCAGCAGTTTGCCGGCGCGGATCATGCGCGCGAGGCGGAACGCGGTAAGCACACGCAGGAAGGCCGCGAGCGGCAGCAGGATGATGACGAGGTTGATCCAGTTCTGGAGGCAGTAGGCCAGCTTGTTCGGCGCGGCGGTCACCATCCACAAAAACTCGACCGTGAAGCCGATCCAGATCACGCAGGTGGTCAGGTGCGTGGCCAGCGCCATGTGCGGGTGATTTTCCAGCGTCTCGCCGCCGGTCAGTTCCGCGCCGAGCACGGGCAGCACGAGCAGCGTGAGGATGACCATCGGCAGCGCGAGTTTTTGCTCGAGTTTTTCCGACATCTCCTCGCCTGCGGGCCTCCACCCGGCTCCTGGCAGCCAGAACCAGCCGAGTGGCTTGCTGCTGGCGGTCACCATCCGCAGCGGCGGCACGAGCGCCGTGAGCAGGAAGCGCCGCAGCCGGCCCTTCCAGGTGTCCGCGCTGGAAAAAAGCCCGGCCAGACCCTCCACGACCACGATGCCCCACAAGCCGCCGAGCAGCGGCCGGAAACCCGGGTGACGAATGAGCCACTCGCGGAAAGCGTCGCCGCTGTCGCCATGCGGAAGCACGAGGCCCATGGTGCAGAGGAAAGCGAGCGAAACCGCGAGCATCAGGCCGTGGCGGAGGCCGCCTCCACGCGGAGCCGTGTCATGGGACGGGACGTTGCTCATGCGCCGCATGTTAGAGACGCCTCAGCGTTTGCAAAGCGCCCGCTTTCCCCCATCTTCGCGCCCCTTTTATGCCCGAACTCGAGAAGACCTACACGCCAGCCGACGTCGAAGCCCGCTGGTATCAGCGCTGGCTGGATGACAAATGCTTTGAAGCCGATCCCGCTCGTGTGAGCGAGAAGCGCCCGGCTTACTCCATCGTCATCCCGCCGCCGAACGTCACGGGCATCCTCACGCTCGGCCATGTGCTGAATAACACCATCCAGGACATCCTCGCCCGCCGCGCCCGCATGTTGGGGAAAGAAGTGCTCTGGCTGCCCGGCACCGACCACGCCGGCATCGCCACGCAAAACGTCGTCGAGAAGACGCTGAAAAAGCAGGGTGTCATCAAGCACCGCGACGATCTGGGCCGCGAAGGCCTCGTGGCGAAGATCTGGGAGTGGAAGGAAAAGCACGGCGGCATCATCATCGAGCAGCTCAAGAAACTCGGCGCCTCCTGCGACTGGAGCCGCGAGCGCTTCACCTTTGACGACGACTACAACTCCTGCGTCATGCGCGTGTTTGTCGATCTCTACAAAAAGGGCCTCATCTACCGTGGCAAGCGCATGGTGAACTGGTGCCCGTCCTCCCTGACCGCGCTCAGCGATGAGGAGGTCGTCATGAAGGCGCAAAACGCCATCATGTATCACTTCAAAGTCGAAGTTGTCGAGGAACCCGGCACCTGGCTCACCATCGCCACCACGCGTCCCGAAGTCATCCCGGGCGACCAAGCCATCGCCGTGAATCCGAAGGATGAACGCTATGCGCATCTCATCGGCAAACACGTCCGCCGTCCGCTGCCGGTCGAAGATCAGGCGCTGCTGCCGATCATCGCCGATGAGCACGTTGATTTCACTTTCGGCACCGGCGTGTTGAAGGTCACGCCCGCGCATGACAAGGCCGACTTCGAGATCGCGCAGCGTCACAACCTGCCTGCCGTCGATGTCATGCATCCGAACGGCGTGCTCAACGAACTCGCTGGCAAGGACCTCGCTGGCATGGAGCGCTTCGCCGCCCGCAAACGGGCCGCCGAGCTGCTCGCGGAGATTGGGAGCCTCGTCAAAGAGGAGCCCTATCAGAACAACCTCGGCTACTCCGAGCGTGCCGACGTGCCCATCGAGAGCCGCTTGAGCGAGCAGTGGTTCCTCAAATACCCGAGCGTGAAGGAAAGCCAGGCCGTCGTGGCCAATGGCGAGATGAAATTCCACCCCGACCGCTGGGCGAAGGTCTATGACCACTGGATGACTGGCCTGCAGGACTGGTGCATCAGCCGCCAGGTGTGGTGGGGGCATCGGATTCCGGTGTGGTATCGCAAAGGGTCCGACAAGTCCGACGCGTCTGACTCGTCCGACATCTACTGCGGCGTCGAACCTCCGGCCGATCCCGAAAACTGGGAACAAGACCCCGACGTCCTCGACACCTGGTTCAGCTCCTGGCTGTGGCCGTTTGCCACGATGGGATGGCCGGAGAAGACCTCCACGTTGAAGGCCTTCTACCCCACAACCGATCTCGTCACGGGGCCGGACATCATCTTCTTCTGGGTCGCCCGCATGATCATGGCGGGCTTCGAGTGGATGGGCGAGCTGCCGTTCAAGAACGTCTATTTCACCGGCATCATCCGCGACAAGCAGGGACGCAAAATGTCCAAATCGCTCGGCAATTCGCCCGATCCGCTGGAGCTGATCGCGAGCTACAGCGCGGATGCGTTGCGCTTCGGCATCATGCGCAGTGCGCCGCTGGGTCAGGACATCTGCTTCGACGAAAAGAACGTCGAACTCGGCCGCAACTTCTGCACCAAGCTCTGGAACGCCGCCCGCTTCCGCCAGATGCAAGGCGGCGAGGTCGAGACCGAGATCAGCGCCGCCCTGCTCAGCAGCGACGACAAATGGATCCTCCTGCGCCTCAACACCGCCATCGCCGAAGTCAGCACCGCTTTGGAAGAATACCGCTTCAGCGACGCTACCGCGACGCTCTACCGCTTCTTCTGGAGCGAGTACTGCGACTGGTACATCGAGGCCAGCAAAGCCGTGCTCCAAGGCAGCGATGAGAAGCGCAAAGCAAACACCCTCGCCGTCATCGACTTCGTGCTCGGTCACACGCTGCGCCTGTTCCATCCCTTCATGCCCTTCATCACCGAGGAGCTGTGGCACGGCATGGGCTTCAACGCCGACCTTCCCGACAACCAAGGCGGCAAGAGCATCATGTTCGCCGTTTGGCCGAAGCCGCTCGACGCGGACGAACTCGCCCACTTCGGCATCCTTCCCGAAGACGAGCAGGCCGCGAACGACAAATACAAGGCTGTGGAGCTTGGCCGCGGATTGAAGAGCACCTTCAACATCAACAAGAAGGTGCGTTTCGTGCTCAAACCAGCCTCCGAGCTGCCTGCGCACGAAATCGAGGTCCTGCGCATCCTTCTCAATGCGGAGCCACTGGAGGTCGATGCGGCCTTCCAGCCGAAAAAAGGCACTCCAGCGGCTCTGACGCCGCTCGGAACGATCTTCCTGCCGCTCGACGGTTTGATCGATGTCGAGGCCGAACGTGCGCGCATCGGCAAGGAACTTGCCAAAGTGGACAGCGAACTCGAAAAAGTCCGCGCCAAGCTGGCCGACACCAACTTCACCTCCAAGGTGCCGCAGAAGGTTCTTGATGAGCACAAGCAACGCGAGACCGACTGGATCGAGAAGAAGGCAAAGCTCGAAGAGATGATGAAAGCCATGAGCTGAAGCAGGTGGGAGAGCGCCTGCCTGCTTAGAGCGGGCGTTTTTGTGCCCACAGCTTCCTTGCATTCCCGCGCATGCGGTGAACCATCCGCGCCCTATGTCGAAAGTCACCCTCGGCCTGGTGCAGAGCCGGGCCTTTTCCAGCAAGGACGAAAGTCTCCGCGAGCACATCCGCCTCATCCGCGACGCGGCTTCGCGTGGCGCGCAAATCGTGTGCCTGCAGGAGCTTTTCAACACGCCCTACTTCTGCATCACGCAGGACACGGAGCTGTTTAACCTCGCGGAGGCCGTGCCAGGACCCACGACGGACGTTTTGGCCCCGCTGGCGAAGGAACTGGGCGTGGTGATCATCGTGCCGCTCTTCGAAAAGCGCGGCCCCGGGCTCTACCACAACACCGCGGCCGTGATCGACGCGGATGGCGCCGTTTTGGGCAAATACCGCAAGATGCACATCCCGCAGGACCCGGGCTTCGAAGAGAAGTTTTACTTCACGCCCGGCGACCTCGGCTACCGCGTGTGGGACACGAAATTTGGCCGCATCGGCGTGCTGATCTGCTGGGACCAGTGGTATCCCGAGGCCGCGAGAATGACAGCGCTCATGGGCGCGGAGATTTTGTTCTACCCGACGGCCATCGGCTGGCTGCCGAGTGAAAAAGCGGCCCTGGGCAAGGCTCAGCATTGCGCCTGGGAGACCGTGCAACGTGGTCATGCGGTGGCGAACGGCTGCTTCCTGGCCGCAGTGAACCGCGTGGGCACCGAGCAGCAGAGCGAATTCTGGGGGCAGAGCTTTGTGGCGAATCCGTATGGAGAAATCGTTGCAAAGGCCTCCGTGAGCGATGAAGAGATTTTGATCGTTCCGTGTGATTTGCAGGCCGTGGAGGATTTTCGCCGCATCTGGCCGTTTTTCCGTGATCGCCGCATTGACACCTACGCTCCCCTGACCAAACGCTACCTTGATGAGCAAAGCTAATTATCCGCAGAACTATCGTCTCCCCGCCGAATTCGAGCCGCAGGAGGCGATCTGGCTTTCGTGGCCCTCCAACAAGGAGAGCTGCCCGAAGACCTTCCACAAGCTGCAGGACAAGTTCGGCGAGATCGCCAGCGTCATCAGCCGCTACGAACGCGTGCGCATCAACGCCCCGATGCTCAGCCACATGAACATCCGCCTCAGCATCGCCGACAACGAGGGCGATCTGAGCCAGGTGGACATTTACGAGCACAACACGAATGACGTGTGGTGCCGCGACCACGGCCCGATCTTCATCAAGCACAACGAGACGGGGAAGGTGGCGATCACCGACTGGGAATTCAACGCCTGGGGCGGCAAGTTCCCGCCGTGGGACCTCGACAACGCCATCCCTGAAAAAGCGGCCAAAGTGCTGAACATGGAGCGCTTTACCTCGAAGATGATCCTCGAAGGCGGTGCCATCGAAACCAATGGCAAAGGCACGCTGCTCACCACCGAGTCCGTTTTGCTCAATCCGAACCGCCATGGCGGCAAACCCGGCAACAAGGCTGAGGTCGAGAAGGAGCTGAAGGCCATGCTCGGCGTCAAAGACATCGTCTGGTTCAAGAAAGGCATCGAAGGCGACGACACCGACGGTCACATTGATGACATCGTGCGCTTCATCCGCGAAGACGCTGTCATCTGCATGATCGAGCCGCGTGATTCCGACCCGAACCACAAGGTGCTGAAGGAAATCCGCGAGCGTCTCGACGACGTGAAGGCTCCCGACGGCGGCAAGCTTGAGATCATCGAGATCGAAATGCCCCAGGCCATCGAAATGAAAGACTGGCGCCTGAACCGACTGCCCGCCAGCTACGCGAACTTCCTGATCCTGAACAACGCCGTGCTAGTCCCCCTCTTCGGCAACAAGAAGAAGGACGCCGCCGCCGAGGACAAGATCGCCGAGTGCTTCCCCGGCCGCGAAATCATCTCCATGATGGCCAAGGACCTCGTCACCGAAGGCGGTGCACTACATTGCATCGCGATGCACCAGCCGAAGTGACCGGGTTGAGTTCCAGGAGGGCTTGAAAGTTAGGTGGTCTGCAAAAATACCGTCTAATTTTGAGACTGAGTAAATCCGCTTGGAAATAAACACGCCGGTGTTTCTAAAACCTTACTTGGTGCGGTTGCCACGTCAGGTAGCCTCGGCCTTCTATGGTGGGTCTATTCAATCGCGCTTTCTTCATTCAATGCAGGGCTTTGGGTGCTGCAGCGGCCGCATGTCTGATCTCAGGCTGCGCCCTGCCGGATTCCGCGTTTCAAAACTACGCCGGAGCCAGCCGTCTTCAGCAATGGACGAACGTGCTGGATGCCATCAGCGGCGGCAGCGTGAGGCGTGCGGAAAGCGCCGGTCGCGGGCCGCTCTACAATGGCGCGGTTTCGATGAACGTGCCGACGCAGTCGTCCTCCATCAACGACATCGCCCGTTTATTCGCCGGCATGGACGGCGGCGGACTCTCGAACATTCGCGGCTCCTCCGCCTGGGCTTCGCACAAACTGCGGATGGACAATCTGTGGGCCACGCATCAGAACAATCATCGTGCGCCGCTGCTCGCCTGGGCGGGGAATGAGATCGGCGATGTGCAGGCTGCGAACGCGTTGTTTTACCCGTTCAGCGGCCCGGATTTCCTGTTTGCCTGCGCGATCTGCCCGGGCGCTGAAACCTACGTGCTCTGTGGCCTCGAGCCTGCCGAGCCGCTGCCGCGTCTGGACAGCCTCTCGCAGGGGGAGATCGAGCGCGGCCTCTACGGGCTGCACAACTCGGTCTCCACCATCATGACGAGCAGCTATTTCATCACCACGGACATGAAAAACGATCTCGTGGCCACGCGGTTTCGCGGCGTGCTGCCCATCATCCTGGCCTTCATGGCCCGCACGGGACACACGGTGGATTCGGTCGATACGGTGCGTCTGGACGGTGCCGGGAACGTCACACTGGCCGGGTCATCGGGGAACACCGGCCTCATGATCCGCTGCCACAGCGGATTTGGCAGCCCGAAGCGCGTGTTTTACTTCCGCCAGGACCTCGCGAACGGTGGCGGCAGCGGCCCGCTGCTCGCTTATGTCTCGCGTCTGGGCCGCATTCCGGCCTTCACAAAAAGCGCGTCCTACCTCATGCATGACGGCGGGTTCTCAAACATCCGCGAGTTTTTGCTGCGGCACAGCAGCGCCATCGTCCAGGATCCCTCGGGCGTGCCTTATCGTGAGTTCAATCGCCACAACTGGGACTTGTGGCTCTACGGCCACCATCGCGGCACGCTGGGCATCTTCTCCGGCTGCCAGCAGCCGGATCTGACCGCCGCCTATTCATCTGGGCGTCATCCGGTGAAACCGTTGAACTTTGGCATCGGCTACCTCATGAATCCTGAGACAACCTGCCTCATGGTCGGGAGGCCGCGGCGCTGAGAAACCCGGACTTTTGGTTGACGCCCCGTGGTCCTCGGCTAGTATCGCGGCCCCTTTCCCCCGAACCCTCTTCATCTTATGGCAAAAGTTTGCGAAATCACCGGCGTTGGCGTCACCCGCGGCCACCACATCCATCGTAGCGGTAAAGCCAAGAAAGAAGGCGGTATCGGCCGTCACATCACGAAGCGCGTGAAGCGCGTCATCCTGCCGAACCTGCGTGCGAAGCGCATCTTCGTGCCGGAGCTCGGCAAGTTCGTCGAGGTAAAGCTCACCGCGCGTGCCCTCAAGACCGTGAACAAAAACGGTGCTTATGTGACGCTGAAGAAAGCCGGCCTGATCTGACCGTTGCTCTTCAAAAGTAGTTTTTTCACAAGGCGGACTCGGAAACGGGTCCGCTTTTTCTTATTTCACCGGGATGCTCACGCTACCGCGAATTCCCACGCCGGGGACCACAGGAGGTGGATTGGGCGCCGCCAGTCCGGGCACCACGCCGAAGGCTCCGAGTTGCGGAACGGCTGGATGACTGAAGCCCCCGGGATTGTAGTAGCCCAAAGTCGGGCTGTAATGAATGCCTGGCCCGGTGAAGAAAAAACCGCCGCTTTGCGGCACATAGATGCCTCCGCTGCCAGCACCGATGGTGGCGATGCCTACATTGTCCCAACCGCGAATCCCCGGGGCCTTGCCATGGCCGTGCCATGAGGGATCTCCCCATCCTGGCGCCGCGAAACCAACCGCAGGCACGGGGCCGGTGTAGTAACCGGCGGGTTGCTGCACGACAATCACCTGCGGTGCCTGGGAGAAGCGCTTGATCTCAGCCAGCCGCGCCGCATGACGCAGTTCAGCGGCTCGTTCCGCCTTCCGTTGGCGTTCATTCGCTTTTTCCTCGCGTTCCTGCTCCCGCGCCTTTTGCAGATCGGCAGCCGCCTTCGCGCTATAGCCAAGTTCGGTTCGTGTGGCCTCCGGCAGATCGCTGAAGAGCACGCGGGCTGTGCCTTTCTGGTGTGTGAACGCAACGCCTTCAGCGTCCCGCTGCACGATTTTGCAGCGCTGATAAGTCTTCCCGTGAATCGTTTCGATCACGGCCACTTCGAGCGATGGTGCGGCTGCGGCCATGGCCGCTGTCAGCAGGATGAGTGCGGAGAGGAGCGTTTTCATCGGCTGGGACTCAGTTGAACGCGGAAGCTGCTGTTTGGCGAGCTTTTTATGCTTCGCAAAACCGAAGCAATGCCTCACGGAAACAGCCTGATCTCGCCGCCGAAAGGCGTGACGCCCACGCCGACACGGAATCCGCCGCCCACATTCCACGAACGAAAAATCGTGGGACTCACATACGCCCCCACCGGCGCATACCCGTAACCGAAATAAGGGAAGCCGTAACCATAACCATACACCGGATAAGAATAGCCGCCGCCGTAGCAGCCGAAGGGATAACCGCTCCATGACGAACCGCGGCGGTAAGCGCTGCCACCCAGCGCAGGCCCCGTGATGGCCGTCCCCACCCACGAGGGTGTCTGGTAACCCAGAACCAGCAGCTTCTCGCCAGGAAGAGCCAGCGACATCGCGGGACTTGCGGGCGTGGTGGCGGCTACGCGAGCCACTGCCGCGAAATAACCCGCCTCCGCCATCCGTGCCTCGGCCAGCTTCTCCTCCATGGCGATCTCGTGCAGCTTGGCGCGTTTTCTCTCTTCCTCCCGTTGTGCCGCCTGCTCGCGTTGATACTCCGCCTCTTTTCGCGGATCGTAGCGGAACTCCTGCCGCAGTTTCTCCGGCAGATCCTTGAAGGCGATCTTCGCCGCGCCCTCGCGGTGCGTGAAGCCGACGCCATCCGGGTAAATGCGCGTGATTTTGCACTCAAAGAACGACTTGCCGGCCTTGGTGGTGATGGTGCCGTAGTTTTTCGGCCCACCGAAAGCCGGCATCACGGCCAGCAGCAGGACGAGGAGCAGAGCGGATCGTTTCATGAGAAGACCTCCGGGAATCAATGGCACTTATGACAACGGCGGGCGGGCCGTCGTTGCATCGGATTCAAGCGCTGAAACTCAAAAAAGCCGCGCATCAGGCGCTCAGGCCACGGGGCAGCTCAGCCAGAAGGTCGTCGTGTTGTTCTCCGACGCCACTCCGAGCTGGATGCTCATCTGATGGCTCAGCATCGCGGCGATCGTCAGCCCGAGGCCGAGGTGATTGCTGTTCTTCGAGCCATGAAACGGACGGAACACCTCCTGCATCTTCTCCGGGGCGATCTGGGAGCCGGTGTTGCTCACCAGGATGTCCACACGGCGCTGCTCGGCGGGTGTGATCGTGCCAGGGCCGCAGATTTTCAGCGCGCAGCGTCCGCCGCCCTTCGCCGCGGCCTCCGCGGCGTTTCTCAGCAACTCGACGAGGATGTCCTTGAACTTCGTCGGATCGACGAGAATCGGCGGCAGCCCGGCCTGCACGTCCGCCTCGAGCTGCACGCCTTCCTTTTGAAACGGCTCCATCACCGCGCCCTCGATCACGCCGAGATACTCGTTCAGGTTCAGCGCCTGCGGGCTCAGCTTCGCGCAGCCGCCCGCGGCGCGGATGCGCTCGCTCAAGTTCGTCACGCCCACGGATGCCTCGCGGATGTGCTGCATGTTTTCGCTGACGCCGGGGTCGAGGTCTTCGGTCATCAAAATCAAGCTGCTGAAGCCCTGGATGACAGCCAGCAGGTTGTTCAGCTTGTGGGTCAGTCCGCGCAGCAGTTCCTGGTGAAAGCCTTCGCTGTGTTCATTGCCGAGATTGAGGGACGTGGGGAAATAAAACTGCATGGCGTGGGCGGGGACAGGCCGGAGTAATGCAGTCTCGCGGCGGCGCTGGCAATCCCGATTTTGGCGGCTTTCAGCGGCAAAACGTGACGAAAAAGTGGCATCAGCACGCGCCGCACGCCAGTATCACGCGCATGCCGCTCCTCGAAGTCAGACATCTCACCAAGCGCTGGCCCACCGGCCGCCTGGCGCTCGATGATGTGAGCTTTGAGGTGAAGGAGGGCGAGATTCTCGGATTGCTCGGCCACAACGGCGCCGGCAAGAGCACCATCATGGGCATCACGCTCGGCATGGTGCGGCCGGACCAGGGCGAGGTGCGCATCGGCGGTCGCAGCGTGCAGAAAGACCGCGGCGGCGCGCTCCAGCAGATCGGTGCGATCTACGAGGCCGCCGTGTTTTACGATTACCTCAGCGGCTGGCAGAATCTCCGTGCTCTCTGCACTCTCTCCGGCTGGTGGGACGAGGCGGAGGTGAAGCGCGTTGTGCAGATGGTGAATCTCAACCGCGCCATTCATCACAAGGCGTCCACTTACAGCCATGGCATGCGCCAGCGCCTCGCTCTCGCGCAGGCCATGCTGCCGCAGCCGAAGATCCTCCTGCTCGACGAGCCCACCGACGGTCTCGATCCCGAGGGCATCCGCGAATTCCGCGAGTTGATCCTGCACCTGCGCAAGCATCAAGGGCTCACCATCATGCTCAACTCGCACCTCCTCGCCGAAGTCGAGCAGATGTGCGATCGCTGCGTCATCATCAAGGATGGCAAAAAGGTCTTTGAAGGCCCCGTTCCCTCGCAGGAAAAGACGCGCCGCATGTTCCAGCTCGAAACGACTGATCTCGGCCTCGCCCGCGAGATCATGGACCGTGCCGGAGCCACGATGGACAAGCACGGCGTCGTCGAAGTGCCGCTCAACATGGAGCCGCACGAGCTCGTCGCCGCGCTCGTGCGCGGCGGCGTTCACGTCAACGCGTGGCAGCCGCACCGCCGCACGCTGGAACAACTCTACATGGGCCTTTCCTCGAAATCATGACGCTCTTCTTCCAGCAATGGTATGGCGAGCTCCTGAAGCTCTTCGCGCGGCGCCGCACCTACATCGGCTTTGGCGCTTTCATCGCGCTGGAGATCACCATCCTTCTGCTCATCAAGAAATTCGGCATGGGGCCCATTCAGAAGGCCATCGTCGGTTCCGGGCAAAGCTTCGAGCACTACTTCTCCGCCATCACCGTGGCCTCCACCGTGATGAGTTTTTCCGTCTTCCTGCTTGGCGCGTTGTTTTTGAGCCTCGTCGCCGGCGACATCGTGGCCAAGGAGGGTGAGGACGGCCACATGCGCCTCCTGCTTGCGCGACCCGTCAGCCGTTTTCGGCTTCTCCTTCTCAAATACCTCACCTGCACCGGCTACGCGGTGTTTTTGATCCAGTTCCTCGCCTGGAGCTCCTTTTTGCTCGGCGTGGTGCTGCGTGGCTGGGGCGGCGGCTACTTCGCCATCGTGCCGGAGGTCTCCATCGTCGCGTTTTATGAATGGGGGCCCGGCCTGCAGCGCTACGCGTGGAGTTCGCTCGCGCTCGGTCTCAGCATGACGACCATCAGCAGCATCGCCTTCTTCCTGTCCTGCTTCCGCATCAAGCCCGCCGCCGCCACCATCGGCGCGCTGACTTACATCCTGGTGGACTTCATCCTGCGAACCAGCGGTTTTATGGACAGCTACCAGCACTTGCTCATCACGAAGCACATGGCCGCCTGGGGCCGCGTCCTGGCCGAAAGCATCGACTGGCCGCTCGTCTGGCGCGGCTATGCCGTCGTCTTTGCCGTCAACATCACTCTTTTCACCCTCGGCTACGCCGTGTTTGAATCCCGCGACTTAAAATCATGAATGTCATCAACAACATCCGCCAGGTCCGCGCATGGCACACCGTGAACCGCGGCGTGCGCTGCGTATTCGTGCCCACCATGGGCGCGCTGCACGAGGGGCATGCCGCGCTGATCCGCGCCGCCCGCGAGATCGCCGGCGCGAACGGCAACGTCGTCGTCAGTATCTTCGTCAACCCGCTCCAGTTCGGCCCCGCCGAGGATTTCTCCAAGTACCCTCGCACGCTCGTCGAGGATCTCGCCCTCTGCCGCGACAACGGCGCGGACATGATTTTCGCCCCGAAGTCTGAGGAGCTGTATCCCGCCGACCGCAGCATCGTCCTGCAGGAGACCAGCCTTTCGCAGGTGCTCTGTGGAGCCAGCCGTCCCGGCCACTTCGACGGCGTCTGCACCGTCGTCGCGAAGCTCTTCAACCTCGTCCAGTGTGAGGACGCCGTGTTCGGCAAAAAGGACTTCCAGCAACTCGCCATCATCCGCCGCCTCGTCCGTGACCTCGACTTCAATGTCGTCCTGCATGCCATCGACACCGTGCGCGAGCCCGACGGCCTCGCCATGAGCAGCCGCAACCGCTACCTCAGCCCCGACGAGCGCGCCCAGGCTCCTGCGCTGTATACCGCGCTCAAGCTCGCCCGTGAAGCCTGGAAAAACGGTGGTGAGCGCGATCCCGCCGCCCTCGTCAACCTCATCAAAAGCCATCTCCAGCAGCATGCTCCGCTCGGCCGCATCGACTACGTCTCCGCTGTTGACACCGTCACGCTCCAGCCCGTCTCCGCCACCACCGAGCAAGTCGTCATCGCCGCCGCCGTCTTCTTCGGCAGTGCCCGCCTCATCGACAACATCGAGCTGAAATAAGCCTCAATGTCCGAACTGCCCGCCGCCTCAGACACCGTTGAAGGCTACGACGCCGAGATCATCCGCCGCGTCTGGGCGCTCGCGCAGATCATCCCCGGGAACGACCCCGAAGTCTGGCGCAAAGACGAGTTCGGCGCGTGGATTCACCGCGCCGACTACCGCAATCGCCACTCTGACTACGGCTGGGAGATCGCCGACTACGGGTTCAGCCGCCGCGGTGCAGGCCTCGCCTCCCTGCGCCCCATGCAGTGGCAGAATCATCTCGACTTCATGATTGCCGCCCGCAATCAGGCCGTCGTCACCGCCGACGGCCTTCGCAACGCCCGCAGGTTGTTGTAGAACGACTTTTCAAGCTCGTTCAGGCAAGTCCGGCGTTCTGACCGCGTTTCCACGCCGCATGTCACGCCTCGCGTTCATCCTTCTTCTCGCCGCCACGGCCTCCCACGCTGCCGACTTCGCAAAAGACGTCTTCCCCGTCCTCCAGCGCGCCTGTTTCGAGTGCCACGGCTCCGAAAATCAAAAAGGCGGCCTGCGTCTCGACATCGCCTCGAAAAAACACGCCGAGACCGGATCCGAGCTGCTCCGTCGCGTCGCTTTGCCGAAGGAGGACAAGGACGCCATGCCACGTCGCGGCGACCGCCTCACCGCCGCCGAGATCAATCATCTTCGCGACTGGATCAGCACCGGCGCGAAATGGCCCGACAAGCTCGAAACGCTCAAGCACTGGTCCTACATCCCGCCGCAGCGGCCCGCGCTTACAGCCATCCAGAACAAAGCGTGGCCCAAAACCGGGCTCGACCACTTCATCCTCGCGAAACTCGAAGCCAGCAAACTCACGCCTTCTACCGAAGCCTCGCCCGAAACTCTCATCCGTCGCCTCTCCCTCGATCTCACCGGCCTGCCGCCGACGCCGCAGGAGGTGGCGGACTTCGTGCGTGATTGTCAGGCAAAGACAATCAGACAAGGAGACAATCAGACAAGGAGAGAGGGTGCCGGCGCTTCAGCAACGGTCTCATTGTCTCCCCATCCGACTGTCTCATTGTCTTCGTCGTCGCAGTCCGACAAAGCCTACGAATCCCTGGTGGACCGTCTCCTCGCTTCCAAAGAATTCGGTGTCCGCTGGGCCCGGCCTTGGCTCGATCTCGCACGCTACGCCGACTCGCACGGCTTTCAGCGCGACGACCTGCGCGAAATCTGGGCCTGGCGCGACTGGGTCGTGAACGCGCTGAATGCAAACATGCCCTTCGACCAGTTCACGCTTGAGCAAATCGCCGGCGATCTGCTCCCGAACGCCACCCCCGAGCAAATCATCGCCACCGGCTTCCATCGTTGCACGCCGACGAACGTCGAAGCCGGCACCGAGCCCGAGGAAAGCCGCATCAATCAGGTCATCGACCGCGTCAACACCACCGGCGCCGTCTGGCTCGGCACCACGCTCGAGTGCGCCCAATGCCACAACCACAAATACGACCCCTTCACCCAGCGCGACTACTACTCGCTCCTCGCCTACTACAACAACACCGAGAAGGAGGCCGAGCGCACCAACCCCAAAACACCCGGCTCCATCCAGTTCAAAGGCGTCGCGTATCAAATCAAGGACACCAGCCGCGAGGAGCAGCGCCAGCAGCTCGCCGCGCAGATGAAAGCCCTCGAAGCTCAGATCGCCGCGCAAAGCGGAAACCCGGCTGTCGCGCCTTCTCGCCAGACCGGCTCTGAAAATCCCGTCCAGCCGCTCAAACCCACCTCATTCATCACCGAAAGCGATGCCGAGTCCGAGTTGCAGGCCGATGGCAGCACCCTCCTCACCGGCCCCGTGCCCGAAACGGACACTTACACCTTCGAAACCGAGCTCGGAGCCGGTGAATTGAGCGGATTGATGCTCGAAGCCCTCACCCATCCCTCCATTCCTGGCGACGGACCCGGCCGCGGCGGCGCGAATCGCCCCAATTTCGTCCTCCATACCTTCGACTGCACCCTCACGCTGCCCGATGGCAAAACCCAGCCGCTGCAATTCAGGGCCGCCCATGCCGACTACTCGCAAAATGGCTATGCGGTGACCAATCTCCTCGACAAAAGCGGCAAAAAAGCCTGGGCCATCGGCCGCCGCTTTGGCGAGCCGCACTGGGCCGCGTTTGAACTCAAACAACCCCTGCAAATCGCCGCCGGAACCAAGCTCAGCATCCGCATGGAGCAGAATTTCGGCAACGGCCTCGTCATGGGCTGCCTGCGCATCTCCCGCATCCGTGGCGATGTCGCCGCCGCGCTTCCCGAAGTCGGGGAAGATGACGGCAAAGCCGCGAAATCCAAAAACCCGCAGCTCGCCAAGCTCGAAAAACAAAAAGCCACGCTTCAGAAGCAGATCGCCGCGCTCGCCAGTCCCACCAGCGAAGTCATGCGTGAGCTTCCCGAGCCGCGTATGACCGCCATCTTCAAGCGCGGCGTTTACACCGATCCTGCCGAGAAAGTCACACCCGCCGTCCCTGCCATCTTCAACGCCAAGATCAACGGTCCGCCGAATCGCCTGACTTTGGCCAGATGGCTTGCCAGCCGTGACAACCCGCTCGCCGCACGTGTCACCGTGAATCGCTGGTGGGCGGAAATCTTCGGCCAGGGCATCGTCACCACCCTCGAAGACTTCGGCATCAAAGGCGCGCCGCCCTCACATCCCGAGCTGCTCGACTGGCTGGCCGTCGAGTTCATGGACAGCGGCTGGAACATGAAGCATGTGCTCAAAAAGATCGTCATGAGCGCCGCTTATCGGCAGAGTTCTTCAGCAGGAGAGAACAGAGACAACAAAGATCGGAAAAACTCTCCGTTACCTCTGTTGTCTCCTGTTCAAATCGATCCGGAAAACCATCTCCTCTGGCGCGGCCCGCGTTTCCGTTTCGACGCCGAAACCATTCGCGACAACGCGCTCGCCATCGCCGGACTCGTCAATTTGAAGCAGGGCGGCGCGCCCATCCGTCCGCCGCAGCCCGACGGTCTCTGGCAGAAAGTCGGCGGCCAGAACTACAGCTACGTCGTCAGTCCAGGCGACGAAAAGTACCGGCGCGGCCTCTACGTCGTGCTCAAACGCGGCTCGCCGTATCCCAGCTTCGTGAACTTCGACGCCGGCGCCCGCATGGCCTGCGTCGTGCGCCGTTCGCGCAGCAACACGCCTCTCCAGGCGCTCACGCTGCTCAACGATCCCGTTTATGTCGAGGCCGCGAAGGCCTTCGCGCGTCGCATCGTCGCCGAATCAACCAGCAGTGACCTCGATTCGCGTTTGCAGCACGGCTTCCGCATCGCCGTGGCCCGCAAACCGAGCCCGCAGGAGCTCGCCGTGCTCAAAACGCTGTGGGAGACACAGTTTGAATCCGCCAAAGCCGACGCAAAGGCCGCGAACGAGCTCGTCGCTGGTTTTGAAATCCCCAAAAGCCTTCCCGTCACCGAATTCGCCGCCTGGTATGCCGTCGCCAGCGCCATTTTGAACCTCGACGAGTGCGTCACGAAAGGTTAAGCGCGCATTCGCCAAGAATCGGCTGGTGATGGCGTTGTTTGTGCGGCTATTCTGCCAGCCATGCAGCCGAACGCGCCGACATCCTGCCCGCACTGCTCCTCAGGCGAGGAGAAGCCGGTGATTGTCGAGACCATCATCAAGCCGGCAGCTCCCGCCGCCTACATCTGTCCGATGTGCGCGGGCGTCGGCTCCGACAAGCCGGGCGCGTGTCCGCAATGCGGCATTGCTTTGGAGAAAAACCCGCTCGCCAGGCGCAACGAGCCTGAATGCTGCGGTGATGGTGGCGATGAGGAAGTACGCGACCTCTGGTGGCGCGTGCGCTGGAGCGCGGCGATGACGATTCCCGTGCTGCTGCTCTCGATGGGCATGGATCTGCCTGTCATCCGCGGCATTCCGCACGAAGCCTCCGGCTGGATGCAGTTCGTCTGGGCCACGCCGGTTGTTTTTTGGGTCGGCTGGCCGCTGCTGGGGCGTTTTGGCCGCTCTTTGCTCACGCTGAAGCTGAACATGTTCACGCTCATCGGCCTCGGCGTACTGGCCGCGTGGGTTTACAGCACGGTGGCGGTCTTCGCCCCGCACTTGCTGCCGCACGAGGCCGCGCATGGCATGGCGCTCTACTTTGAAAGCGCCGCGGTCATCACCGTGCTCGTGCTGGTGGGCCAGTTGCTCGAATTGCGCGCGCGCAAGGCCACCGGCTCGGCGATTCGCGCTCTGATGAACCTCGCGCCCAAAACCGCGCTGCTCGTGCGCGACGGCGTGGAGATCGACACACCGGTCGAAGCGATTCAAACCGGCGACGTTCTGCGCATCAAGCCCGGCGCGCGCATTCCCGTCGATGGCATCGTCACTGAAGGCAGCTCAAGCGTGGATGAATCCATGCTCACCGGCGAGCCGATGCCGCGCACGAAGGAAGCGGGTGCGCGTGTGACCGGCGGCACGGTGAACGGCGCCGGCTCTTTCCTCATGCGCGCCGAACGTGTCGGCGCGAACACGCTGCTGAGCCAGATCGTCGAGATGACGGCGAAGGCGCAGGCCAGCCGCGCGCCGATCCAACGCCTCGCGGATCGTGTTTCCGCATGGTTTGTGCCCGCGGTGGTCGGAGTCGCGCTGCTGACCTTCCTGCTGTGGTGGAGTTTTGGTCCGCAGCCCTCGCTTGCCTTTGCCGTGGTGAACGCCGTGGCCGTTTTGATCATCGCCTGCCCGTGCGCGCTCGGTCTGGCGACGCCGATGGCCGTCACCGTCGGTCTCGGCCGTGGCGCGCAGCTCGGCGTGCTCATTAAGAACGCTGAAACTCTCGAACGGCTGCAGGACATCGACATCGTGATGCTCGACAAGACCGGCACGCTTACCGAAGGCAAGCCATCCGTGACCGAAATCGTGCCGCTGCCCGGCCTTTCCGCGCGCGATTTGCTCGCATGCGCGGCGGCGGTGGAGGCGTTTAGCGAACACCCCATCGCCGCAGCCATCGTGAACGCGGCGAAGGAGCGTAACATTCCGCTGGCCACCGTGACCGATTTTCAATCCATCACCGGCGGCGGCGTGCTCGGCAACATCGGTGAGAACGAGGTCTTCGTCGGCCAGGCGTCGTTTTTGAAGAAGAACGGCATCTTTATCGAGTCCGAATGCCTTGCGCGTTCGGCGCAGCTTCAGGCGGAGGGATGCACGGTGGTCGTTGTCGTTCTCAACGAGAAGCCACTCGGCCTCATCGCCATCAAGGACAAGATCAAGGAGACCACGCCGCAGGCCATTGAGGCGCTGCATGCGCTCGGTTTGAAGCTGCAGATGATCACCGGAGACGCGCAGCCCACCGCGCAGCGCGTGGCGAAGGATCTCGGCATCGACGAGGTCGCCGCCGAGGTCTCGCCGAAGGAGAAACTGCTCCACGTTTACCAGGCGCGAGGAAAAGACCGCCACGTCGCCTTCGCCGGCGACGGCATCAACGACGCGCCCGCGCTCGCCGCCGCCGATGTTGGCATCGCGATGGGCACCGGCACCGAGGCGGCCATCGAGAGCGCCTCCATCACGCTGGTGAAGGGTGATCTGCTCGCCTTGCATCAGGCCTTCGCCCTCAGCCGCGCCACGATGAAGATCATCCGGCAGAACATGCTCTTCGCCTTCCTCTACAACGGCCTCGGCATCCCGCTCGCCGCCGGTTTGCTCTATCCCTTCACCGGCTGGCTGCTCAACCCGATGATCGCCAGCGTGGCCATGTCCCTGAGCAGCGTTTGCGTGATCCTGAACAGCCTGCGGCTGCGGCGGTTCAAGTGACGAGCGCGGTCTTGATAACTTCCGTTCCGAAACTAAACTCGTAGCATGAACGCAGCCCTTGAGGAGCCAAAGAAATCCGCCATCACCATTGATCCTGAGATCATGGGCGGCGAGCCGGTGTTTCACGGCACCCGCGTGCCCGTGGCCAGCCTGTTTGAGCATCTTGAGAGCGGTTGCTCGCTTGATGAGTTTCTCGACTGGTTTCCCACCGTCACCCAGCAGGCGGCAGTCGAGGTGCTGATGGAGGCACATCGCAGGCTCGTGCAGTCATGAAAGTGCTCATCGACGAGTGTCTGCCCCGCCCTCTCAAATCACGTCTCTTCGGACACGACTACCGTACTGTTCAGGAAATGGGCTGGGAAGGTGTGAAGAATGGGCAATTACTGCTGCTTGCCGAGAAAGACTTTGAGGTCTTCCTCACCGGCGACAAAAATCTCCGCTATCAGCAAAATCTCGACACCCGGCAGATCGCTGTCGTGCTGCTGCCCACCACGCACTGGCCGACGTTGCGTTTACATGTCCCAGCCATCCAGACCGCGATGGAGACGGTAGGGCCACGCCAGTTTATTGAAGTGTCATTGGCATGATCCTGCTTTTATACCCGCACCTCCTCACCAGGCTTGCCCGGAAGGCTGTTCTCTGAAACAGTGCGGCCGTATTTCCTTTTTCCACCGTGAAACCAGCCCCGGACTCTCAACCTCCCGCCGACCCCAAGGAACAACCGTCGTTCGACACAGGGAATGTCACGCTCGGGCCGGAGGATGTGACCATCGCTGTGCCAAACCTCAAAAAAGGCCAGCCGCCGCCCACGATGGGTGCCCCGCGGCAACCTCCGGAGGACACTCCGACCGGCATGGTCACGCTCGGCCCCGAGGATGTGACCATCGCGGTGCCGAATCCCAGCCGCAGCCTGCCGGCGGCCACGATGGGCATGAAGCAGCCGCCTTCACTCGGAGACACGGGAAACATCACCCTTGGCCCGGATGACCGCACCATCGCGATCCCGACAAACAAGGCCCCGACCATCCAGCCGACGCTGCCCGGTGCTGCCACGCTGCCGAGCCACGGCGGACTGCCTGCGGCCACACGTGGTCCGGTGACGGGCACAGGAGCCAGCAAGCCGCGCTCGCACATGGAGTCGCTCACCGGCAATGACGGCTGGATCGGCGACCGCTACCGTCTGCTTGACAAGCTGGGCGAGGGCGGTTTCGGCGTCGTTTACCGTGCCGAGCAGGTGAAGCCCATCCATCGCATCGTGGCGATCAAGATCGTGAAGGCGGGCGTGACCTCTGCGGACATTCTGGGCCGTTTCGCCATCGAGCAGCGCACGCTGGCCATCATGGAGCATCCAAACATCGCCCGCATTCTCGACGCGGGCGAGACGGACATCGGCGCGCCCTACTTCGTGATGGAGATGGTGAAGGGCCGCTCCATCACCAGCTACTGCAAGCAAAACGACCTCAATTTGCGCGAGCGCCTCTCGCTTTTCATTCCCGTCTGCCGCGCGGTGAACCACGCGCATCAGAAGGGGATCATCCACCGCGACATCAAGCCCGGCAACATCATGGTGATGGACGAGGCGGGCAAGGCGGTGCCCAAGGTCATCGACTTCGGCATCGCGAAGGTGCTCGAAGGCGAGGGCTCCGGCCACACCATCGCCACCGGTGTCGATCAACTCGTCGGCACGCCGGGCTACATCAGCCCGGAGCAGATCGAAAACGGCAGCTCGCATGTCGATACGCGCTCGGACGTGTATGCGCTCGGCGGCGTCTTCTTCGAGCTGCTTTGCGGCCGCGCGCTCATCACACCTTCCGACATCGCCGCAAAACCGATTCATGTCCTGCTGCGTGATCTGGCGGAGAAAGATCCGCCGAAGCCCTCCTCCATCGAGCCTTCGGTGCAGGGCGATCTCGACTGGATCGCCCTCAAGGCGCTGGAGCGTGATCCGAACCGCCGTTACGGCAGCGCGGACGATCTGGCGGACGACATCACGCGCTACCTGAGCTTCGAGCCGATCACCGCCCGTCCGCCGAGCCGGGGTTATCTCATTCAGAGGTTTGTGCGCCGTCACCGCGTCGGAGTCGCTGCTGCCATCGCGATCTCGCTCGCCGTTTTGATCGGCGGCATCACCAGCACCGCGATGTATTTCAAAGCGGAGCGCAACCGCCTCGAAGCCGAGCGCGGACGCGAAAATCTGCGCAAGTCCTACAGCCGTTCCGACGAGCAGATGGCCCGCCAGCACATCGAGGACAGCCTGCATGGCGACGCGGTCGCCTATCTGGCCCGTTCGTTGCGCACCGACCCGGCCAACGATCTCGCCACCACCAATCTGCTCTCGCTGCTGGCCAACGTGCATCTCATCCGCTCCGATTTTCCGGCGCTGAAGCTGCCGGATGGCGCTCCTGATGCCAAAAAAGTCGTCGTCAGCCCGGAGGCGGGCGTGGCGCTGGCCGTTTCGGGCATTCAGCCGAAGGCAGGTCCCGCGCCGGTGAACGAGCCGCCGCCCGAGCGTGAGGTCATTTCCATCTGGAACCTGAAAACCGGCGAACGCACCGATCATCCCGTGCAGCCAGGTGTCATGATCCAGTGTCTGGAAATCACGCCTGATGGTCTCAGCGCCGTCATCGGCCGCGATGATGGCGGCGTCGAGCTGTGGTCGCTTAAGGACGGCAAACGGCGGAACCTCCAGCCGCGCATGCCGATCATGGTCACCTGCCTCGCCTTCTCCGGCAACGGGGAGAAACTACTCGCCGGTTGCGAGATCGATGGCGAAGGAAAAGGCACCATCCAGGCATGGAATCTTTCACAGCCGCAGGATCCCGCCCGCGTCATGAAGCAGAAAGGCGGCGTCACCGAGATCGCCGTCGATCATGAGGGTGTCTTCGCCGCGTCCATTTACAGCGGTGACTTCATCAATCCCGCGGGAGACGACGGCGCCGCCACCACCTGGGATTTGCGCACCGGCATGGCCCTCGGCGAGCCCATTGAGGTGGACAAAGGCCTCCTGCATGTCGCCATCGAGCCGAAGAAGGAGATCATCGCCCTCGGCATGAGCAACGGCCTCGTCTTCGTCGGCAGCTTCCGCAACGGCGGCGAGGTGCTTCCGCCGCTCTCTCATCCCTCGTCCATCACCGCGCTCTCCTTCAGCACGGATGCGAAGTCCATCATCGTAGGCGACGGCGCGGGCTACATCTACGACTGGAAGCTGGAGGACGGCAAACTGCGCTATCCCTCGCGCGCCCACAGCAGTGAGATGCTGCGCGCCAGCCCTATCCGCGACACCAGCCTCGTGATCGGCGTCTCAAAGGAAGGCATGGTCAGCGTCTTCGACAGCAAGACCGGGGCGCTCAGAAAAGTCTCGCTGCAATACAGCCTGCGTGATGCCAGGACCAGCCTCGACGGCTCGCTGCTTGCCT
Source organism: Prosthecobacter sp. (assembly GCF_044236155.1). Taxonomy (GTDB): domain Bacteria; phylum Verrucomicrobiota; class Verrucomicrobiia; order Verrucomicrobiales; family Verrucomicrobiaceae; genus Prosthecobacter. The sequence goes on along the minus strand of NZ_JBIIHA010000011.1, from coordinate 74,059 downwards.
TCGCGCCGCGCGGCGTCTCCTCCATCCAGGTCTGGAACATCCATGAGCGCATGTCAGGCCGCCGTTTCGTCGATGTGCTCGACAAAAACCTCATCACCCGCATCAAAGGCCCCGACAATTCGCCCCAGCAGCTCCGCGACTCCGAGGCCGGCGGCGCGAACCGCCAGAAGTCGCTCTACGCCGCCGCGGACGCCGACGGAACCGTCTTCATCTACGATGCGAAGACGCTCAAACCCATCTGCGAGCCGTTTTATCATCCGCCCGCCGTCGGCGCCGTCACTTTGACGATGGATGGGAAGTACCTCATCACCTCAGGCCGTGACCGCGAGGTGCGTGTATGGGACATCAAGACGCGCGAAAACATCGTCCGCATGCGTCACGACTCGTTCGTGTCCGTCATCGCGCTCAGTCCCGATGACCAGCGCCTCGTCACCATCACCGACGAGGGCGAGATGCGCGTCTGGAACTTCCGCACCGGCTACTGCCTCACCCCCGGCATCCGCGACACGCCGCGTGAAAGCCTTGAGCAGGAGGGCATCGTCGTCGCTCGTGTTTCAGACGACGCCAAAACGCTGCTCTTCCGCGTCTCCGAGCACGCCTTCTTCGACATGCCCATGCCGCCGAAGGACACCGTGCTGCCGGAATGGTTCCTCCAGTTCGCCGAGGGCCTTGGGCGCCGTCATCTCACATCCGACGGCCGTCTTGAATCCCTCACGCTCGAGGATTTCCAGCAACGCGCCGCCGCCATCCCGAAAACACCCGCGCCGGGAGAGGAGATCGCCGTTTTGTGGGCCCGCTGGCTCATGGCGCCGTCCGCCACGCGTCCTCTTTCACCCTTCGACGAGCAGCCCTTCGACGCCTACCTCCTGTCTCTCAAGGACCAGGGCTCCCCCGCCGCCGCCCGCGAATACCTCCGCTACCGTCCGAGGGATCGTGACATGATCGACCGCGCCGCCAAATTCGTGCTGCCGAAATAAACCATCGCAATTCGAATCATCCCGCGATGACCGCCGCGCGGGCGTTTTCCTCAGCGCCGGTCTTTTGCAGGTAGTAGTCGTAATCACCTGTGTAAGTCGTCAGCTTGCCTCCATTGATGTGGATGACCTTCTGGGCGAGGCGGCGGATGAAATGCACGTCGTGGGAGATGAAGACGAGCGTGCCCTCGAACTTCTCCAGCGCCATGATCAGACCTTCGATGGCCCAAATGTCGAGGTGCGTCGTCGGCTCGTCCATGAGCAGCAGGTTCGGCGGATCGACGAGGAACTTCACGAGGTTCAGACGGCTTTTTTCACCACCGCTGAGCACTTTGCACTTTTTGTGTACGTCCTCGCGCTTGAAGAGGAATGAACCGAGAATGCTGCGTGCCTCGTCCTCGCGGATCTCCGGCGCGACGCGCTTCAGCTCCTCCAGCACGCTGCAATCGGGATCGAGGGTGTCGGCGCGATGTTGGGAGAAGTAGCCGAGCTTCACATTCGTGCCGAGCTTGCGCTCGCCTTTCTGGAAGGGCACTTCGCCGGCCAGAATCTTGATCAGCGTCGATTTGCCCGCGCCGTTCGGCCCCACGAGCACGGTGCGTTCTCCGCGCTCGATTTCGAGGTCCAGGCCCTGGTAAACCTGCTTCGTGCCGTAGGCCTGGTCGATGTTCGACAGCGCGATGAGGCGCTGGCCGCTGCGCTGCGGCTGCGGGAAGTTGAAACGGAAGCCTTTGCGCAGCGGGCGCGGCTTTTCGAGCTTCTCCATTTTCTCAAGCTGGCGCTCGCGGCTTTGCGCCTGCGCGGCCTTGGAGGCCACGGAGCGGAACCGGTCGATGAACTCCTGCATCGCCTCGATTTCCTTTTGCTGGTTTTTGTACGCTTGCATGGCGCGCTCCCAGTTTTCCTCCCGCTGCTTCAAATAATCGCTGTAGTTGCCCTTGTAGGCGATGAGCCTGCTCTCCTCGATCTCGTAAACATTCTGCACGAGCTCGTCCATGAAGTCGCGGTCATGCGAGATCATGAGGATGGCGCCGGGGTAGTTCTTCAGATAATTGCGGAACCACATCAGCGACAGGAGGTCGAGATGGTTCGTCGGCTCGTCGAGCAGCAGCAGATCGGGCTCCATCACCAGCAGCCGCGCCATGTGCGCGCGCATCACCCAGCCGCCGCTGAATTCGCGCGCGGGCCGGTCAAAGTCGCCTTCCAGGTAACCCAGGCCCTTCAGGATGCGTTTTGCCCGCGCCTCGGCCTGCGGATCCTGCAGCGCGTCATGTTTGGCATGCGCCTCAAAATATTCCGGGCTGGAGACATCACCTGCGGCCTCGAACGCGGCCAGTTCCTTCTCCAGTTTCTCAATTTCCCCCGCTTTGCCCGTCGCGACCTCGAGAACGGTCTCCTGGCCCACCGCCTCGGCCTCCTGCGGGAGAAAGCCGACCGTCGTCCACTCGTCGCGGATCACTTCGCCCGCGTCCGGCGTGTCATTTTTCAAAATGAGCGAGAACAAGGTCGATTTGCCCGCGCCGTTCGGCCCCACCAGCGCCACGCGTTCGCCGTGGTTGATCGTCATGGTCGCGCCGCTGAACAGAACGCGGGCGTTGAAGGTCTTGGTGACGTTGCGGATGGTGAGCATGGGGGCGGATGAGGTAGTGCATCCCTCGTGCCATGCAACCACGAGCAGGCTCCGGCGGCGGAATCGCTCAGCCCGCCTTTCGCGCCATCACCGCCCGCGGCTTGTGCTCCGTGAGGATTTTGGAGACTGGCACCTCCACCGCGCTCTCGCGGCCGAGGAACTCCAGCAGCACGCGCACGCGCTCCGCGCCGGTCAGCATCGCGTTCACGATGCCCTTCAGGCCGCGCATCGGTCCTTCGGTGAGCTCCACCATGTCGCCCACCTTCACATCCACCAGCACCTCCCGCACTTCCTCGTCCTGCATCTCCTTTTTCAAAGCCTCGATCACTTCGTCCGGCACCGGCGTGAGATTGCCGCCGAAATCGACCACCTTGATCACACTCTGGGAGTGCTTCACGGCGCGCAAGGATTCGATCGGCGTGAAGCGGGCGAAAAAGTAGCTCGGGAACAGCGCCTCGATGAACCACACCTTCCCGCGCCGCGTGCTTTTCTGGAAACGGATGCGCGGGCAGTACACCTCCACGTTCTCCAGCCCCACCATCAGCGCCGCGGCGATGTGCTCGCACTTCGGGCGTGTGTGGACGACATACCAGGCCGGGGTGGAGTCTTTGTTGTTCATCGAGCGCCACCATACTGCCGCCTGTGATCTTCGAGGCAACCGCAAACCTGCCGTGGAACATGGCATTTGCGCATCTGTGCGGTCTGCGCCACCTGTGCGGCCGTTTTTTTCCCGTCCGACGCGCATGTTTGCCGATCTCTACGACTATCTCTACCATCTGGCGCCCGAAGGCGGCATCCCGCTCAAAGGCACGGGCATCGTCGTGGCCCTGGCGCTCATCCTTTCCCATGCCTGGGCGCTGAAAAACACCGCGAAGACCCAGGCCTTTCTCAAAGCCTTTCCGCGCACCTTCAAGTGGGGTGTCATCCTGCTCACCATCGACATGATCTGGAGCGTCTTCGCGCTCGCGAACATGGACATGGGGGAGTTTTTCGACAAACGGCGCATCTTCATCATGATCACCATCGGCGGCTATGTCGCCGTGCTGGTCTATGTGAAGGAATTCCTCGCCGTTCGCGCCCTCGGCGCGTTGATGCTGCTCGCCGCCGGTCCGGTGCTCACCGCCGCCTTTCTCCAGCCGCAGACCAGCCGGCTGCTGCTGCCCATTCTGGCTTATGTGTGGATCATCGTTGGCATGTACTTCATCGGCATGCCTTTTCTCATGCGTGACTGGGTGAACTGGCTGCTCGCCAAACCGCAGCGCTGGAATCTCGCGGTCTGGTCCGGCATCGCTTACGGCGCGGTGCTGCTTCTCGCGGCGATCCTGTTCTACTGATGAAGCCGCAGCCCCGCGTCCTCGTCATTCGTGGCGGTGCGATTGGCGACTTCATCCTCACGCTGCCCGCAATTCGTTTGCTGCGTGAAACCATCACCGGCTGCCATCTCGAAGTCATCGGTTATCCTTCCATCGCCGAGCTCGCCCGCTCCGCCGGACTCGCCGATGAAATCCGCAGCCTGGAACATCGCACGATGGCTCCGTTGTTCGCCAAAAACGCGCCCATCGACGAGGCGCTCGCCGGGCATCTGCGCGGCTTCAATCTCGTCGTGAGCTTTCTCTACGATCCCGACGGCCTGTTCCGCGCCAGCATGGAGCGTGTCGGCGTGAAAACACTCATCGAGTGCTCACCACGCGTGCAAAACGAGGGCCCACACGCTTCGAGACAGCTTGCCAGGGGCCTCGAAAAGCTCGCCATGTTCCTTGAGCAGGAGCATCTGGCCCGTGCGCACTTTGAACGACGGCAGAATGGCTCCAAACGCATCGCCATCCACGCCGGCAGCGGTTCGGTAAAGAAAAACTGGCCTCTGGAGCACTGGCTTCGGCTCGCGGACGAATGGCCGGCTGACGAGATTGTTTTCATCACCGGCGAGGCTGAGGAGGCCCGCGGTGTGAAGATCACGACGCATGAAAACTGGCACGCGTTGCCGCTCACCGAGCTTGCCGGCCGTTTGAGCGCCTGTTCCGGCTTTTTGGGTCATGACAGCGGCATTTCGCATCTCGCCGCCGCGTGCGGTGTGCCGTCTCTGCTGCTGTTTGGCCCGACGAATCCAGCCGTGTGGGCGCCGCCGCAGCCATGGGTGAACGTTTTGCTGGAGGAAAGCGGTGATCTTGCCGCGCTGTCGTTCGAACGCGTGAAAATGGCAGCCACGCAAGTTGTTGCGAATTTGTAACGTGCTAGTCTGCATCTTTCCAAATCATGTCCGACACCCAAACACCCGCTCGTATCAAAGCCTTCCTCATTCTTGGCGCTCCAGGCAGCGGCAAAGGCACTCAAGGGAAGGTGCTCGGCTCCATCCCGCGCTTTCATCATCTCGCCTGCGGCGATGTGTTTCGTTCCCTCGACACACGCACGCCGCTCGGGCAGAAATTCGTCCAATACTCCAGCCGTGGAGAGCTGGTGCCGGATGACGTGACCGTGCAGCTCTGGCATGCAAACCTGAAGCAGCGTATCGACGCTCATCTATTCAAGCCTGAGATCGACTTCCTCGTGCTCGACGGCATCCCGCGCAACGTGGAGCAGGCCAGGTTCATGGAGCCGCACATTGATGTGCTGAAGGTCTTCCATCTTTCCTGCCCCGACCGCACCGAACTGGCCCGTCGTCTGCGCAAACGCGCCTTGAAGGACAACCGCTTCGATGACGCGAATGAAACCGTCATCCAAAACCGCTTCGCCACCTACGAGGCGGAGACGAAGCCGATCCTCGAACACTATGCGGGCGACCGCATTCTCGACATCGACGCCAGCCAGCCGCCCGCGAAGGTGCTCTACGACATCATTGGCGGCGTCATGCAGCTCGATGCCTGGAAAGAGCTGGAGAAGATGAAGGTCTAGCCCGCACGATGCGCGTTCTTTTCATCGGCACAGGCGACATCGGCCTTCCTTCGCTGGAGTGGCTGCTCAGCACGCCGAAACACGAAGTCGTCGGCGTCGTCACGCAGCCGGACAAGCCCGTGGGCCGCAAACAGGTGCTCACACCGCCGCAGATCAAGGTGCGTGCGCAGGCCGCTGGCATTCCGGTGATCCAGCCTCCGAAAATTCGTCACGCCGTCGAGGAACTGAAGGCTTTCAATGCCAATGTCGCGATTGTCGTCGCCTACGGCCAGATTTTGTCCCGCGCCGTGCTCGACGTGCCGAAATTCGGCTGCCTGAACATTCACGCATCGCTCTTGCCGCGTCATCGCGGTGCCGCGCCGATCCAGGCCGCGATACGTGATGGCGATGCCGAGACCGGCGTCACCATCATGTTCATGGATGAGGGGCTGGACACCGGTGACATTCTTTTGATGAAACGGCTGCGCATCGCCGCTGAAGACACTGGCGGCAGTTTGCATGACAAACTCGCGCTCCAAGCCCCCGCCGCGCTCGAAGAAGCGCTCGATCTTCTCGCCACAGGGCATCCGCCGCGTGAGAAACAAGACGACGCGAAGGCCACGCACGTCCGCAAACTCACCCGCCAGGACGGTCGCATCGACTGGACATGCCCCGCCATCGAGCTCGACCGCCTCATCCGCGCCTTCACTCCGTGGCCCGGCACATTCTGCATGCTGAAGGACACGCAGATGAAGATTCACCGCGCCCAGGCCATTCCCGAGGCGAATGCCTGCCCATCCCCCGGCACCATCGTCAGCACCAACGCCAACGGCATCGTCGTCAGTTGTGGTGATGGTCTGCTGAACCTGCTCGAAGTCCAAATCGAAGGAGGCAGACGCTTGTCTGCCGCCGACTTCCTGCGCGGGCACCCGCTTGAAGCGGGCGATGTGCTGTTTTAGTCCGGATTACTCCTGCAAAAACAGGAACACGCCCTTTTTGTTGCCGACGATCACGTCGGTCTTGCCGTCCTTGTTCACGTCACCGGCGGACACTTGTGTGCCGACGCCGCTGTCGTCGTCGATTTGATGTGGGATCAAATCAGCGCCGCCTTTGCCGTCACGTTTGATCTGGAACCAATAAAGAACCGCCGGAGCACCGGGTTCGGCGTCCTTGTTCGGGCCGTGAGCCCAGTAGCGCTTGCCGGTGATGAGGTCGAGCACGCCGTCACCATCGACATCCGCCATCGTTGTGGCGTGGGTTTGGGTGAACTTCACGCCATGCGGGCTGTCCTCCGGCTTCTCGCCGAGAATCTGATGTGTTGCGAAGCTGCCGTCCGGCTTTTGCTCATAGTAAGCGAAGCCGTAGCCGTGTGCGTCCCAACTGGTGAGCACATCGTTCTTACCGTCGCCGTTCACATCATAGACCTGCATTTGGGAGCCACCGCGAGCGCCTTCAGGAGCAAATGGTACCGGATGAAACACCCACTCTTCCGAAGGCGTGGACGGTTGCTCACGCCAGCCGTCCTTGTCGAGGATGTCGGGGCGCTTGTCGCCGTTGATGTCGCCGAAACCGTAGCCGTGCGTGTAGCGGAAGTAGCGCTTCACATCCGGCTTGGCGATGGCGTGATATGTCGCCTTCGCTCTCGGATTGGCCCAATCGAGCGACGCATAACCGAGGCGTCCGCCCGTGTGGCAGATCAGTTCCGGCTTGCCGTCGCCATCCATGTCGCCGAGCTGCGGTGACTCGTTGTCGGTCACGTCGAAGACGATGTGGCGTTTCCAGGCTTCCTTCGTGCGCTTGCCAGGATTCTCATACCACGCGGTGATGTCGCCCGGCCAGGAGAAGACCAGGATGTCCATCTTGCCATCGCTGTTAAAATCGTAGGTGTTGGTGAGGAAGTAATCCGAATAGCCGAGCGGATCGACCGCCTTGCCTTTGAACTCAGGCGCGGACTCGATGAACTTCGCGTGGTTCGGCACATAGTCCTCGTCGGTCAACGGCTTGTTGCGCTCTGGCTTCGGCGCGTTGTAAGCGCTACGCTCCTTGAATTCCGGCCCCCACCACACAAACGGTCCCGCGCAGATGTCGTTGTTTCCATCCTGGTCGAAGTCGGCAAAGTGCGCGCCTTCGCACCAGAATTCGTTGGAGAGCGTGAGCTTCTTGAATTTCACATCAGCAGCGCACAACGGCAGCGCGAGAAGCAAGGTTGGGATGAGCAGTTTGGTCATGGTGGTTGGCAGGGAACAGGACGAAAAGGAGTGATCTTGCAGCGACGACCTCACCCCAAAAACTTTCCAGGATTCAAGATGCCATTCGGATCGAGCGCCTGCTTCAAACGAAGGTGCGTTTCATGCGCGGTGGGCGGGATGGCATCGCGCCACCAGCGCTTTTTGGCGACACCGATGCCGTGCTCGCCGGTGATGGCACCGTTCCAGGCGATGATTTGATGGAACAAACGATCAAGTGCAGCCTCGGCGCGTTCGCGGATCGCCGGATCGTCCATGGTCGGCACCATGATGTTCACGTGGATATTGCCATCGCCGGCATGGCCGAAACTGGCGACGGGGAAGCCAAACTCGGCCTGCAACTGCTCGGCGAAATCGACCAGCTCGACGAGTTTGCCGCGAGGAACGACGATGTCCTCGTTCAATTTGATCAAGCCGGTGTTGCGCAGGCTGTAGCTGAACTCACGACGCAGCTTCCAGAACGCCTCGCAAGCTTCGTCGCCCACCGCCTCGTTCAAACAGATGCAGCCGAGATCACGCACGAGCTTCACGAGTTGCTGAAGCTCGCCTTTGACCGAATCGGCATGGCCGTCGATCTCGACGAGCAGATGCGCATCGCCCTGAGGCGTGACGGATTCGCCAAGATACTCGCGGGCAGCACGCAGCGTGAACTTGTCGGCGATTTCGAGCGCAGAAGGCAGGAATCCGCTGCCGAGGATGCGCTGCACCGCGTTGGCAACTTCGGCGAAGGAATTGAAGCCCGCCGAAAGCATCGCGCGCATCGGCGGATGCGGAATCAAACGCAGCGTGGCTTCGGTGACGACACCGAGCATGCCTTCGCTGCCGACCATGAGGCCAACGAGATCAAAACCCGTCTTGTTTTTGTGACAACGCCCGCCCGCCTTCACGATGGAACCATCGGCAAGCACGGCTTCCAAGCCGAGCACGTAATGACGAGTGACGCCGTATTTCAGACAGCGTGGGCCACCGGCGTTGGTGGCGATGTTGCCACCGAGACTGCATTCCTTGAGCGATGCCGGGTCCGGCGGGTAAAACCAGCCGAGTTTTCGCACGGCGGCCTGCAAGTCGCCGGTGATCACGCCGGGTTCGACCACGGCGACGCCATCCTCGATGGCGATCTCCTTGATCTTGTTCATGCGGGCCACGGAAAGAGCGATCCCGCCTTTCGCAGGCACCGCGCCGCCAACATAGCCGACGCGGGCACCTTGCGGCGTGACGGGGATTTTGTGTTCGTTCGCAAAGCGCAGCGTTTTGGACACATCGTCCACGTTTTGCGCATGCACGACGACCTCGGGCGGGTTCGACGCGAACCACTTGTCCGTGCTATGCATGGCGATGTCCGCCGCGGTGGTCGAAACGCGGTCGGGACCGAGAAGAGAGAGAAGTTGATCGGCGAGGGAAGCCATTCATGGAGACTTGGCCATCCGCCGCGTCCGTGCAACGCGTAGAATGCGAAACACCATGCCAAGCGAGCTCATCCAAGTCGTCCACCGACACGGGATCTACCTCCCGGAGGCGGATCTGTGGCTCGATCCGCACTTTGGCGTGAAGCGCGCCTTCATCTCGCATGCGCATGCGGACCACGTGGCGCGGCATGAGATGACGTTTTGCTCCGAGGTGACCCGCGACCTCATGAAGACGCGCTACGGCTTCAAAAACGAGGGCGAGGTGCGGGCGCTGCCGCTGCGCGAGATCATCGAATGGGAGGGCTGGGAACTGCGGCTTCTGCCCGCGGGTCACATCATCGGCTCCGCCATGCTGCACCTCACGCGCAAGGCGGACGGCGCCACGCTGCTCTACACCGGCGACTACAAACTGCGCCAGGGCCTCAGCTCCGAACGCTGCGAGCTGCTGCACGCGGACACGCTCATCATGGAGTGCACGTTTGGGCTGCCGCAGTTTGCCTTTCCGCCGGTGCCACAAATCGTCGCGCAGGTGCTGAAGTGGGTCCAAGAGGCGCTCGAAGATGGGGGCATCCCGGTGCTGCTCGGCTACTCACTCGGCAAGGCGCAGGAAATCCTCTGCGCCCTCGCCGAGGCCGGTCATCCGGTCATGCTGCACAAATCCGTGTGGGACATGACCCGCGCCGTCGCGCCGCTGCTTGGCAAACTGCCGCAGTTCCGGCTTTTCGATGCCGCGGAGGCCCACGGCCATGCGCTCATCTTCCCGCCGAGCAACGGCAAGTCGCTCGCGCTGAAAAAACTGAAGGTCTGCCGCACCGCGATGCTCAGCGGCTGGGCGCTCACACCCGGCGCGAAGTTTCGTTATCAAGTCGATGAGGTCTTTCCGCTTAGCGATCATGCCGATCATCCGGAGTTGCTTGAAACAGTGGAGCTCGTGAAGCCGCGTCGCGTGTGGCTCGTGCATGGTTACACGCGGGAGTTTGCGGCGGAATTGCGGACGCGAGGCGTGGAGGCGTGGACGTTGGAGGGAAGTGATCAGCTCGAGCTGTCGATCGAGGGTTCCAAGTTTCAGGTTTCAGGTTCCAAGTTGGAGGATGAGTCGTGGGGAGATGGCAGTTTTGTCGAGTGGGCGCGGGTTTGTGCGGCGACGGCGGAGGTTTCATCGCGATTGAAGAAGGTGGAATTGCTCGCGGGTTTTTTGCGTGGGCTTGATGAGGGCGAATTGAAGCTCGCGGCGCTGTTTTCGAGTGGCAGCACGGGCGAGGGAGCGTTGAACACGGGCTGGGCCTTGATCAAACGAGCCTTGATGGAGCTCAGTGGGCTGAATGAGGCCGAGTATCGCGCCATCTCGCGTTCGCAGGCGGATGCGGGGCGCACGGCGTTTCTCGTTTTGCAGCGTGCGACGCTCACGCCAGAGACATGTGATCTGGAGCAGGTGGCGGCGCTTTTCGATCAATTGAGGCACGCGAGCAGCCAGGTGGCACGCGTGAATTTGCTCAAAGCCCGGCTGCAAGGCCTCAGCGCCTCCGCAGGCTCATGGCTGGTGCGTTTGCTCACCGGCGAACTGCGCATGGGATCGAAGGAAGGCCTCATCGAGGAGGCGGTGGCCGCTGCGTTCGGTGCGAAGGCCGATGACGTGCGCGAGGCGGCGATGCTTTGTGGTGATTTGAGTGCCGCCGCCTTGCTCGCCAAGGCCGGCAAGCTCCACGAAGCTGCGCCGAGGCTGTTTGTGCCCATCAAAGTCATGCTCGCCTCGCCGGAAGAAACCGCGCAGGCCATTTGGGATCGTTTGCAGGCGGATCGTAGCCCGAATCTCCAGATTCGGGAGTCTTCGGTGAACGAATCTGGAGATTCGTTCTACGTGTGGCTGGAAGACAAATTCGATGGCATTCGCGCCCAGGTGCATCGCAGCGCGGATCGCGTGGAAATCTTCACTCGCGACCTCAAGCCCATCTCCAGTCAGTTTCCGGAGGTTGTCGCCTCGATGCGGCTTTTGAGCGACGAGGTCATTTTCGATGGCGAGATCATCGCGCATGCCGAGGGCAAAAAGCTGACCTTCTTCGATCTGCAAAAACGGCTCGGCCGACGCGATCAGGCCGATTTGTTCCTGCCGAGCGAGGTGAGCGTGAAATACGTCGTCTTCGATGTGTTGTGGAAAAATGGCGTTTCGCTGCTCGAGCAGCCGCTGGAGGTCCGCAGGGCTGAATTGGGTTCCATTTCGATGCCAGCGGGCCTGGAAATGATCACCGTCATCCAGGCCGAAAACGCCGAAGAGATCGAAGCCGCCTTCCTCGCCGCTCGCCGACGTGGAAACGAAGGTCTCATCGCCAAAGATGCCGCCAGCACCTACTCACCCGGACGTCGCGGCAAGTCGTGGCTGAAGCTCAAGAAGGCTTTTGCCACGCTCGATGTTGTCGTCGTGAAGGCGGAGCAAGGTCACGGCAAGCGCAGCCATGTGCTGAGCGACTACACCTTCGCCGTTCGTGATGAGGCCGATGGCAACACGCTCAAAGTCATCGGCAAGGCCTACAGCGGCCTCACCGATGCCGAGATCGAGGAACTCACCGAGCACTTCACGCAAACCACGCTCAGCCAGAAAGGCCGCGTGCGCACCGTGCAGCCGCAGATCGTGCTCGAGATCGCCTTCGACAGCATCCAGCCGAGCGACCGCCACAACAGCGGCCTCGCCATGCGCTTCCCCCGCATCAAAGCCATCCGCCGGGACAAATCGCCCTCTGAAATCGACACGCTGGCTTATGCGATGAGGCTCGCGGGCCTCACCTAACGCTTCATCTTCGCGAAGAAGACGCGGGCGCTTTCCATGACGCCGTAGGCGGTCTCCTGAGGCGTGAGCTCGGCGGTTTGAATGCGCAGGTCGGCGAGGGATTTGTAGAGCGGTTTGCGCTCGGTGAGCAGGCGTTCAAGCTTCGCTTTCGGATCTTCCTCTCCAGCGAGCAGCGGGCGGTTGGTGTTCATCGCGGTGCGGCGGGCGAGGCGCTCGGGATCGGCATCGAGCCAGACGATGTAGCCGAGGTGGCGCAGGATGGGCAGATTGCGTGGCTGGGTGACGATGCCGCCGCCGGTGGCGATGACGCAGCCGCGTTTTCCGAGCAGCGAACGCAGCGCGGCGGATTCGTGCAGGCGGAATCCCGCCTCGCCTTCCGCGGCGAAGATTTCGGGGATCGTCTTGCCGGCGGACTCGACGATCATCGCGTCGGTATCGACGAACTGGAAGCCGATCATCTGCGCGACGATGCGGCCGACGGTGGTTTTGCCGGAACCCATCAGTCCGATGAGCACGATGTTCGGCTGACGGGGACAAACGACCTCGCCTCCGGTCTGCACGAGGCGAAGAATTGACGAGGCGAGCTCAGGATCATCACGCAGGGCGTCGAAGTAGCTCGCGTAGCGCAGTTTCCACCCGCTGGCGTGCAGCTTGGTGTTGGAGACGCGCTTGTGGCTCCAGCCGCGTTTGCGATTCGGGTCTGGTTCGCGTTCCGGCGGCAGTTTGACGCCGAAAGTCATGCACAGGTGCTCCAGGCACTGGCGCTGCGTCATCTGAGCGTCATCGACGACGTTGAAGATGCCGCCGAGACGATGTGTGATGAGATGAACAAGCGCCGAGGCCGCGTCATCGGCGTGAATCTGGTTCAGCATCCGTCCCTGGCCGTTGTTGCCTTCGATGGCTGCCTTGCCTTCGAGCAGGTTCTTCAAAACGAAGGAGCGTCCCGGCCCGTAGATGCCCGCGAGACGGGCGACAGCCCCCTTCGCGTCGAGCGCGATGTTCTCCGCCTCACGCAGCAGGCGGCCGGTGTCGCGGTCGGGATCGGCAAAGCTCGTTTCATCGACGGTTTCGCCGTTGATCTGCGGATAGACGCTGGTGCTGCTGGTGTAGAGCGCGAAAGCCTGCGGAAAAGCCTCCACGAGGTGACGCATCCCGTTCACGTAAACGCTTTGATACATCTCCGCACCGCCACGGCTGGAGCTGGCGCAGTGAATGAACGCGTCGATGCTCGACGCCTCCAATCTGGCGGCGAGAGCGGCGACAGAATCGCGATTCGAGATGTCGCAGGACTCCACCCGCCACGGCTTGGCCGCTGCGAGACGTGCGGAGGATTCAGGCGAGTGCGTGAGACCGATGACCTCATGCCCGGCGGCATGAAGCTGGTCCGCGGCCCGTTCTCCGACGAACCCACAACCTGCGAGGAGCACCTTCATTGAGGTCGATTTTTTTGGTAGTAGGCGAGCACGCCGTTCACGACGCCGCGCACATAATCCTCGATGGTGCTCGTTTGCAGCCGTCCGGCGATGAGCGTGCGGCCGATGAAGTGGCCGTTGAGCAGGCGGCGGTAGGTTTCCTCGTTGTTCATGACGAATGGCTCGAGGTAAACAACCGGGCACTGAAAGATGCGGTTGGCGAGTAGGTTGCGCGCATAGACGTAGGCGTTGGTGCCGACGTGGCGGGCGTTGGGCGTGGTGTAAAGATAGGCGGGGAGACCTGTGGAGAGGCGCATGCCGTTCGCGATTGCTTCAGCGAGCGGCAGCTCCTCGGAGTGGATGCGGGAGAAAAGCCGGTGGAACAACTCGAAGCGCACGTCCTGCTGCTCCAGCTCCAGGGGCGAGTAGCAGCCGTTGATGAGGACATGCATGTGGTTCGCGGGCGAGAACTGCGGCTTGGTGGCGTCGCCCCAGGCCTCGGCGTTGTAGTGGAGGCAGAGGACGACATCAGGCTTGATGGTCTCATTGACCTTTTTGGCGCGGGCATGGATCTCGCTGACGCGGTAGAAGAGTTTTTCGCTCTGCCACTGGACGGTGAGTATCTTCGCGTCGCCGGTGAGGTGGTTGTAGTTCTCCTCGGGCTTCGGGAAACCGGCCTCGGCGAGGATTTGACGGGCGGCATCCAGCAGATCGGCGGGACGGCGGTCCGTGACCGGATTGTTGTTCTCACGCACGAGGGAGACGTAGGCGCCGAGGGATTTGAGGCGCTCGGCGAGCACCTGGGCGGTGATGAGCGTGAGGTCGCCCTCCTGAATGCCCTCGCCGGGAGCGAAGCTGAGGTGGCGCTCTTCCATGACCGCGAATGATCCGCCGATGTGACCGGGGTCGATGGCGATGTGGACATCACTCAACGGCGGGCGGCCTTTGAGCGGGGGCATTTCGGAGGCGCGCCGCCAAGTGCGCGTGCCGGGCAGGGGGGATTCGGAACGGTTGGCGAAGCCGACGCGGACCTCGGGTTTCGTCGGATCCCCCGTCATGATCACGACGCCGTCATTTTCCAGCTTCCACGGTGGCGAAAAAACGGAGCTGTCGGAGTAAACGTCACGGACGACGGCTTCAAATTCGGCGCGTGTGAGCGTCTGGTGAAAGGATTGCAGCTTGGACCAGTCCGGCTTGCTGCCGAGCGGACTGAGGCGGTCGAGACGCTGCGGGGCAGGCGGTGCTGGAGCCACCGGCGGGGCCGCTGGCTGTGCAGCAGGAGCGGGCGGAACGGTGGTTGGAGCGCCGACACCGGGCGTGAGTTGGGAAGGAGTGAGCGCGGGCGCGGCCGTGGGGGTGGAAGGAACGGGAGGAGTGGCAGGAACCGGCACGATCGTCTGGGCCATGCCCGGCGCGATCATGCAGCACACGAGCAAGGCCGCCGGAGAAGCGCCGCGCAGCATTCGTTTCATCATAAACCGCATCCTAGACTTGATCCCCGGCTTCATCATCTACTAAGTGGCGGCACATGAATGACAACACGGCAGATGGCGCGGACGGACTCTTCCGCCTCCTTTTTTTGGGCGATGTGGTGGGCGAGCCGGGACGCAAGGCGGTCTCGCTCTTGTTGCCGGTGCTGAAGGACGAGTTGAAGATCGACTTTATTGTCGTGAACGGTGAAAACTCCGCCGGAGGGCGTGGCATCACGCCGAAGATTGCGATCGGCCTCATGCGAGCCGGAGCCGCCGTGGTGACGAGCGGCGATCACATCTGGGACCAGCGGGAGATCGTGCCGTTTCTTGGCGAGGAGCCGCGCATGCTGCGGCCTTTGAATTATCCTGCGGGCACGCCGGGTGCCGGTTTTGTCGTGCTGGAGTCAAAAAAGTGCAAGGTGGCCGTGGTGAACCTTCAGGGCCGCACCTTCATGGGCCAGCAGCTCGACAATCCCTTCCCCGTCATCGCCGAATGCGTGGAAAAACTGCGCCAGGAGACGCCGGTGATCTTTGTGGACTTCCACGCCGAGGCCACGAGCGAGAAAGTGGCCATGGGCTGGCATCTCGACGGCAAAGTTTCCGCCGTGGTCGGCACGCACACGCATGTGCCCACCGCCGATGAACGTGTGCTGCCGAAGGGCACCGCGTTTCAAAGCGACGCCGGCATGTGCGGCCCGATGGACAGCGTGATCGGCAGCCAGATCGAGCCCGTGCTGGAGCGGTTTCACACGATGATGCCCACGCGTTTCGGCGTCGGCACCGGAGCGGTGCGTGTGAACGGCGCTCTCATCACGATCGACCCCGCCACGGGCAAGGCGCTGAAGATCGAGCGGATCGCGCGGACGTGGCATGAGTAGAGAGCAGCTTAAGCGACGCCTTCGCGCTCGCGCTGCTTGAGGATGAAATCGATCTCGCACGCCAGGTTTTTTTTGGCACAGGAGATTTCAGATCCACCACGTGCCAGAAGGGCGTGATCTTATTCAGAGGCGTGCCGTTTTGATGCTGCTCCCAGGCGTGTTCGGCGGCGATGCGCAGGAAGATGCCTGCGGTGAGCGGGCAGGTGAAGTCAGCGTGATGAGCGGCGGCCAGGTCCTCGCGCATCCGTGGCATGGTGCGGAATTCTCCTGGTGGGATATCAGCGACATAGGCGGCCACCACGGCGGGCGTGGGGATCAGCATCTTTTCACCTTCGCCATGGCCGGCATAAGGCTTTCCCAGCCGCAAGACATTGGGCTGCGGGGGATGGGCGAATTTTTCGGTCCATGACTTGGGCATCGCGTGCGTGGTTACCTGAGTTTGGCCAGTGCTTCCTCGGCGAGCTTGCGGGCTTTGAGCTGTTTGTAGCGAGGGCTTGCGGCTTCGGTGAAATCGGCTTTGGCCTCGGTGGTGTTGCCGAGGGCCAGGTGGGCGCGGCCGCGATTGTAGCGGATGTAGGAATCCTCTGGCGTGAGGGGCAGCGCGGCATTGTAGGCATCGAGGGCCTCATCTGCACGACCCATTAGCAGCAGGGCGTCGCCTTGGCGGTTTAGGGCCTTGGCGGTGAAGGGGATCTTTTGGGCGTGATCCGGCGGAAGGCAGTCGCGTAGTGCTTTGAGGAGGAGCTCGCAAGTGGCGGCGCTGGATTCCACGGCGGGAGATGATTGTGTGGCGTCTTTGAGATCGTCCTTCACGCGATCCAGCAGCACTTCGATGGGCTCTGTTGCATAATCTCCCGGGCCTTTGGCTTGCGCGAGCTGCTGCAGGCCTTCGACGCACTCGGCCGCCTTGCCGGCATGCGCCAATTTCATGAGGGAGGCCAGGGTAGGCAAAACTGGGGCGGGTGGTGGTGCCGGAGGCGCAGTGCGTGGTGTGGACTCAGGCACCGGCAGCGCAGCGGGTGGCATGACCGCAGGAATGGTCGCGGCCACGGCAGCGGGCTGACCGGCGAGGTAGATGTCATCTCCCACGAGGCGGGAGTACTCTGCAGGGATCTGTCCGCCATTGGATCTCTCCAGCACTCCGGCACGGGTGCGTTTGAAGACCTGCTCCACGGTGAGGCCGGGTGTGCGCAGGTGCTTGAGCAGTTCTTCGGTGTAGAGGCCGTTGGTACCATCGCCATCCAGCGCTGTTTGCCCGGCATCGGTGGCGAAGGCGATGAGAGATCCTGCTGGAGGCTTCATCTCGCTGAGGCCGCCTGGGCTTGCCGCATCGCGGGCGCGGCCGGTGCGTGCCACGGCGGTGGTGCGGCAGGCGTCGAGGATGACGAGATTGCAGCGTGCGCCCGAGCTTTTCATGTCCGCCACGGCCTGCTCCACATTGAAGAGCTTGGTTTCTGCCAGGAGGCGCAGCGTTACATCATCGGCCCCTTCGGGCGAGTAGCCGGACTTCACTGGCAGCAGGTAGTTGGAGCCTGCCACGGAGATGCCATGGCCCGCGTAGTAAAACAGGCCCACCCCTGCGCCGGTCAGTGTTGCGCGGAATTCCACCACCGCCTTCAGCAGTTGATCGCGCGTGACGTCGTGCTTTTCGATCACTGCGAATCCGAGATCGCGCAGGGTTTTGGCCACCTCCTTGGCGTCGTTGGCCGTGTTGCGTAGAGGACCCACAGCGGCTTCGTATTTCGCGTTGCCGATGACGAGCGCGGTGCGCTCGGCGGGCTTCGACGCAGCCAAGGCTTGCTGGAAAAGCACCGTGAGCAGAAGGCAAAAGCAGCCGATGTGGGAAATGCGGGCGGGCATGCGCACAGTCTGCAAACGACCGCGCCACGGTCAACTGCATGCGCGGCCTGAGCAATTGGTTGACCTGTTTTGCGGTGCTCGCATCATCCACCGATGATGCGAGCCTTTCCTGTCCTGATGCTGCTCCTCGCGGGCTGTGATTCGATGTCGAAGTTGAAGCAGACCGCCAAGCCGCCGGAGCTTATACCAGGAGATCCCAGCGCGCCGTCGCAGGTCACGTCGGATGAAGCTATGAAGATTGCGCAGGCGTACACGAGTCACGCTTGGAGGCCGTTTGCACGCAACATCCTGCATGGGAAGGACACCGCGGGCATTCTGGTCAACACGCCGGACGTGACGCATGAGCCTGACAAAGACCGTAAGGGCTGGTGGGTGCCGGGAGAGGTGAATACAGGCGTGCCCTACAAGTGGGGCGGCTATGATGACCCGGCCTCGTTTGATCTCGCTGTCGCCAACGGCAGCGCAGCGGGCGATGTGTCGTCTCCGGAAAAACGCCGTGCTGACAATGCGGCAGTTAGCCGCGAGGCCGCGGGAGTGGACTGCTCGGGCTTCGTCTCGCGCTGTCTCAAGCTGCCCACTGCTCATGACACCAGCCAGCTGCCTGCCGTGTGCAGCGAGCTGCCAAGCGCGCAGGATCTTCAGCCGGGGGATCTGCTGAACATCCCGCACCGCCATGTGGTGCTCTGTGCGGGGTGGTATGATCCACAGCACACCTGGATCTACTACTATGAAACTGGCGGCGGGCCCGACTACTGGAAGCCCGGGCTTAAGCGGGCACCGCTGGATGCGCTGCTGGCGCTAGGCTACAAGCCGATGCGATACAAGGGCATGGCATACGAGCAGGTGCCCAGCGGCAAGCAGCCGAAGGAAGTGCTGACACGTGCCGTCAAAGCCGGTGCCCACGTGGTGACCAACCCGACGGTGGGAGAACCCTAAAGTTGGCGATCTTTCCAGTTCGCATGCCTGTACGATTGACGCCACCGCTGGTCGCGTGACAGCATGCGCGCTTTATCCGCATGGACTCCAGCCTCCGCCCCTCCCGCACACGCTATGGCGTGGTCGTTTTCGCCGTGATCCTCGGCATCATTCATTACATCGACCGGGTGTGCATTTCGAAGGCGCGGCCGTTCATCCAGGAGGATCTGAAGCTGGATGACACGCAGATGGGCTATGTGTTCTCGGCTTTCACGCTGGCGTATGCGTTGTTCGAGATCCCCGGCGGCTGGCTGGGGGACAAATGGGGGCCGCGTCGTGTGCTGCTGCGCATCGTGATGTTCTGGAGCTTCTTCACGGCGGCGACAGGCTACGCGTGGAACCAGATGTCGATGATGGTGTGCCGTTTTTTGTTCGGTGCGGGCGAGGCGGGCGGATTCCCGAACATCGCGAAGATGTTCAGCGTGTGGCTGCCCCAGCGCGAGCATGGCATGGCGCAGGGGATCACCTGGCTCTTTGCGCGCTGGGGCGGGGCCTTCACGCCGCTGCTGGTCGTCTGGGTGCTCAGCATGGTGAGCTGGCGCATGACGTTTGTGATCTTCGCCTTCCTCGGCGTGATCTGGGCGGTCTTCTTCGCGCTGTGGTTCCGTGATAATCCGAAGGACAACCCCAAGGTGAACGCCGCTGAGCTGGCGCTGCTGGAGGACGCGCAGAAAAACCTGGGCGGCGGCCATGCGAAGATCCCGTGGGCGCGTCTTTTCGCCACACGATCCGTGCTGCTGCTGTGGGTGTATTACTTCTGCATCAGCTACGTCTGGTACTTTTACATCACCTGGATGCCGAAGTTCATGGAGTCGAAGGAAGGGCTGGGCATGGACATGACTGCGACCTCGACTTCGATCCTGAACGGCCTGCCGCTCTTCCTCGGCGGCATCGGCTGCTTTCTGGGCGGCCTGGTGGCGAAAAAGCTGGCGGCGGCGAACGGCCGCATCAGTGCGGCACGGCGCACGGTCGGCGTGCTGGGCATGCTGGCAGCCGGATTGCTGATCGTGGCCGCTGCGCAGACGAAAAATGCGACGTATGCGATGCTCGCTCTCGGCGTGTCCGGTTTCTTCAACGATCTCTCGATGCCCGGGGCCTGGGGCGCGTGCATGGACATCGGCGGGAAGCTCGCGGGCTCCGTCTCCGGCAGCATGAACATGGTCGGCAATCTCGGCGGCGCGCTCGGTGGCGTGGCGGTGCCGTGGCTGATGAAGTCGATGGGCCTCGGCTGGGATGGCGTGCTTTACGTCGCGGCATCGACTTATCTGATCTCCGCGCTTTGCTGGGCCTTCATCGACTCGGACCAGCGGCTGCATGAGTGATCAGGTGATGCGGGCAAAAGTGCCCGTATCACTTCACTTCTTCTCCGTGTCGGCTTTGCCGTTCTTGAGCTTTTGCAGCGCGTCTTCGATGCGCTTGCGCGCCTTTGCATCGGGCGTTTTCAGGGTGTTGGCGCGTTCGAGGTATTCGAGCGCCTTTGCCTTGTCACCGAGCGCCTGGTGGGTAAGGCCGATGTGTTCGAGAATCTCGGCGTCCTCGGGCTGCACAGGTTCGAGCAAGGACTCGGCACGCTGTAGATCTTTGAGCGCGGCGGCATAATCACCCTTTTTGTAGCGGAACCAGCCGAGGCTGTCGATGTAGGCCGGCTGGTCGGGAAAGAGTTCGTTGGCTTTGAGGATGAACTCGCCGGCCTTGTCGAGGCGCTGGCCCTGCTCCAGCCACATGTAACCGAGGAAATTGAGCGTGTTGGCCGCCGCCTTTGATTCCTCGCGTGGCGTGAGCGTGATCGACTTCTCGAGCATGCGGGAGGCGTCTTCGTAGCGTGCCATGCGCTCGAGCGTGATGCCGTATTGGTAGTAAAACAGATGATCGAGAAGCTCCGTCTGCGTGGAGGCCGCATGCTGCTCGGCCTCGGCGAAGTGTTTCACGGACTGGGCCCACTCCTCGCGAGCGCGGTGGGCGATGGCGAGCTGGTAATGCACCAGGGGATGATCCGGGAAAAGTCGCGCACTGCGCTGGCCCACACGCACCATGTCCTCGAATTTCTGCGTCTGGTAGAGCTGCCAGCCGAGCTTCACATAATCACCGATCTCCCCGCCGCCGTTCTGAATCGCGGCCTCAAGGTGCGGGATGGCCTTTTCGGGCTGTTTCAGCTTGTCGTACTCGCTGGCGAGCAGACGCCGCTGCTCGGAGTCGTCGGGTGCTTGTTTGACGATTTCTTCCAGCGTGGCGAGCGCCTTGTCCTTCTGCTCGGCGGCGCCGTAGAGGCGGTAGAGCAGCTTGCGCGCCTCGAGGCTGTTGTATTCGGCCGAAAGCTTCTCGCAGAGCTGTCTGGAGCGCTCAGGATCGTTTGTCAGCAGGTAGTGTCGCGCGACTTCGAGCGTGATCCGTTCGCCGTCGGCCTTGGTGACGTTTTTGAGCGCGTTTTCAAAGAAGGGTGCCACGCGCTGGCGGTATTCCTGGTTGAATTCGGCCTGGCCGAGCGGCCAGACGCGCTCCGCGACACGCCCGGCATCGAGCCAGAATTGCGGATCGCCGCTCGTCTGGTTGGCGGCCTGTTCCATGATGGCGACGGCCTTGTCGCGCTCGTTTTGCGTGAGATGGAACAGCACCGCCGCCTCATAAACCTCCGCATGTGACGGGAACCTCTGCAAAGCCTCGCTGATCGCCTTGGCCGGCCGCGTGTCCTTCTCAAACAAGTCCTCGGGCGGGTAGGTGCCGGCGAAGCGGGCCAGGTTCAGCAGCGGCGCGGGCGAGCGAGGATTCGCGCGCACTGCGTCCTCGAGGATTTTCATGGCGGACTCACGTCCTTGAAACTGCATCGCGATCCCGGCCGTGTGGGCGGCGAGTTCCGCGTTCGTGGGGTCGGCCTTGAACACCGCCAGATAGTGCTCCAGCGCCTGACGCAGCTTCCCGGAAGCCTCAAATTGAAGCGCGGCGCTATAATGCGCGAGCACTTCAGCCGTGACCTCTCCGTCGCGAAGGAGTCGCAGGTCGGAAGTTTCCGCCGCCGTGGCTCCGGGAGAGAGATCAGCCTTCGCCGCCGCCTGTGCCACGTTTCCTGGGAGGAAGAACGCGAGCAAGAGATTGGCGAACACCGGACCGCGCCAGTGCATGACACTTCGTCCGGCGTCTCGATGCCATCGATTCACCCTGCGGAGACAAGCCATGCCTGTGAGGCTATGCGTTACGCCTTGTAGCGCAAACGCTTCTTGTGGCGGTTCGCGCGCATGCGCTTCTTGCGCTTGTGCTTGTTGATCTTCGTTTTTCTCCGCTTTTTGAGCGATCCCATGGTTCTGTTCTCCTGTTGTGTTGGCTTGGTCTTAGTGGACGACTTTGTTCAAGGGGTATTCCACGATCCCCTCGGCTCCCAGCGACTTCAGCCGCGGGATGATGGTGCGCACGGTGGTCTCGTCAATGACCGTTTCCACGGCCACCCATTCCGGGCTGGCGAGCTGTGACACCGTCGGCGAGCGCTGTGAGGGCAGCGTGGCGACGACTTCCTCGAGCTTGGTGGCGGGCACGTTCATCTTGAGGCCCACCTTGTCCCGGGCCTCAAGCGCGCCTTTGAGCAGCAGCACGAGCGTCTCCATCTTCTGCCGCTTCCATTTATCACGGGCGGCCGGTTTGCTGGAGACAAACTGCGGGTAGCTTTCCATCAGAGTGTCCACGATGCGCAGCTTGTTCGCGCGCAGCGACGAGCCGGTCTCGGTAATGTCCACGATGGCATCGACGAGCTCGGGCACCTTCACTTCCGTGGCCCCCCAGCTGAACTCGACCTCGGCCTTCACGCCGTGCTTGTCGAGGTAGCGCTGCGTCAATCCCACGGCCTCCGTGGCGATGCGCTTGCCTTCCAAATCCTTCACGCTGCGCACAGGCGAGTCCTCGGGAACCACCAGCACCCAGCGTGTGGGCTTGGAGGTGGCCTTGCTGTAGCGCATGTCGGTGATGACCTCGACATCCGCGCCGTTTTCCACGATCCAGTCGCGTCCGGTGATGCCGCAGTCGAGGAACCCATGATCGACATAGCGACCAATCTCCTGGGCGCGCAGAAGGCGGATCTCCAGCTCATCGTCATCGACCGCCGGACGGTAGGAACGGGACGAGACCACGATGTTGAACCCGGCGCGCTTGAACAGTTCAAGCGTCGGCTCCTGCAGGCTGCCTTTGGGCAGTCCAAGGCGGAGGATGTTCTTCGGTTCGGGCATGGGTCGGGGGAAAAGGGCGCGCATCCTAGCGGCATTTTTCAGGCTGGCGAGGGGAATTTCGGGGCAAGTCGCATGAGCCTCTCAGGGGATGTGTCTGCTGCATTGACGGAGAAGCGACTTCAATCCGTGTCATAAGCACAAAAACCACGGTTGACGCCTCCACATTGGGGAATACTCTCCCAGTCGTCCGGACGCATCAACAAATCATGATTCGTCCATATAACCCACACGACCACCACCATGTCCCGTAGTTTCATCTTCTCGTCCGAGTCCGTCGGCGAAGGCCATCCTGACAAAGTTTGCGACACCATTTCCGACGCCATCCTCGACGCCTGCCTGGCCGTGGACAAGACCAGCCGTGTGGCCTGCGAAACCTTCGCGAAGAGCAACATCGTCGTTGTCGGCGGTGAGATCACCATCCCGAAGCTCCAGAACAAGAAGCTCGGCACCACAAAGCCCATCGACGAGGTCATCAACATCGGCAAAGTGATCCGTGAGGCCGTGCGCGGCATCGGTTACACCAACGACGACGACGTTTTCCACGCCGACAAGCTCTTCATCAACAACTACCTCACCATCCAGAGCCCCGACATCGCGCAGGGCGTGGACGCCGCCGCTGCCGAAGGCAAGAAGCACGCCGAGCAGGGCGCCGGCGACCAAGGCATCATGTTTGGTTACGCCTGCGATGAAACGCCGGAGCTCATGCCCGCGCCGATCATGTTCGCGCACCGCCTCGGCCGTGAGCTGACCCGCATCCGCAAGGCCGGCAAGCTCGCCAAGTGGCTGCGTCCGGATGCGAAGAGCCAGGTCTCTGTCGAATACGTCGATGGCAAGCCCACCCGCATCGTGAACGTCGTCATCTCCACCCAGCACGCCGAAAGCGCCACGCACGCCGAGATCGAGAAGTTCTGCATCGAGCAGGTCATCAAGAAGGTGCTGCCGAAGAACATGCTCACGAAGGACACCGAGTATCTCATCAACCCGACCGGCAAGTTCGTCGTCGGCGGCCCGCAGGGCGACAGCGGCCTCACCGGCCGCAAGATCATCGTGGACACCTACGGCGGCATGGGCCGTCACGGGGGTGGTGCCTTCTCCGGCAAGGACCCGTCCAAAGTGGACCGCAGCGCCGCCTACATGGGCCGCTGGGTCGCCAAGAACGTCGTCGCCGCCGGCCTCGCCGCCCGCTGCGAAGTGCAGTTCGCCTACGCCATCGGTCATCCGAAGCCGGTCAGCGTGCACATTGACACCTTCGGCACCGGCGCGATCAGCGACGACAAGATCCTCGACGCCGTCCTCAAAGTGTTCTCCTTCAAGCCAGCTGACATCGTCAAGCAGCTCAACCTGCTCCGCCCGATCTACGGCAAGAGCACCAACTACGGCCACTTCGGCAAATCCGATGCCGACCTCACTTGGGAAGCCACCACCAAGGCCGAGGCCCTCAAGAAGGCTGCGAAGTAATTCGTCTTCAAAAAGCTCACGAAAGCCGCGCAGCGACCCTGCGCGGCTTTTTTGTGTCAAAGGCACGGCTTCTCATGGTGCTGGACGCTTTTACCGGCTAAGGGGTGTTTGGTGCCAGATTTTTGAATCCGCCCTAACGCCCCAAACGCATAAGAACCCGTGATACGCTCTGGAACAACGTCGCCAAATTTTTGGAGCCGGGCATCCGCCCAGATTTTTCTCATGCTCCGGCAGTGGTTCGACTCTGACTTTCGTCCGCCAGGCTGGGATCCTGCCACTGACCTGAAGGAAGGCGTCGATTGGAAGCGCTGCATCCCGTTCATCGTGCTGCATCTCGGCTGCTTCGCCGTGCTGTGGGTGGGTTTCAGTTGGACGGCGCTCGCCGCGGCGCTGCTGCTGTACGCGGTGCGCATGTTTGCGATCACCGCGTTCTACCACCGCTACTTTTCGCATCGCAGCTACCGCACCTCGCGTGCGATGCAGTTTCTCTTCGCCGTGATGGGAAACACTTCCTGCCAGCGCGGCCCGTTGTGGTGGGCGTCCGTTCATCGGCATCATCACCAGCACTCCGATGACGAACCGGATGTGCATTCGCCGGTGAAACGAGGCTTCATGTGGTCGCACATCGGCTGGCTTACGAGCGCGAAGAATTTTCCGACGGACTACAGCCGCGTGCGCGATCTCCAGCAGTATCCGGAGCTTGTTTTCCTCAACCGGCATGACCAGATCGTGCCGATCCTTTACGGCGTTGCCCTTTGGATCACCGGAGCGCTGCTTGAGCGTTACGCACCCGGCCTCGGGACGAATGGAGCCCAAATGTTCGTGTGGGGGTTCTTCCTCAGCACCGTGCTGCTGTTGCACGCCACCTTCTTCATCAATTCGCTCGCACACGTGTTTGGCAGCCGTCGCTTCAAGACCTCCGACGACAGCCGCAACAGCCTGTTTCTTGCGCTTCTCACGCTCGGCGAAGGCTGGCATAACAACCACCATCGCTACGCGGCCTCGGCGCGGCAGGGCTTTTACTGGTGGGAGATCGATGTGTCCTACTACCTGCTGAAGATGATGTCCTGGGCCGGGCTGATATGGGACCTAAAGGCGGTGCCTGCCAGTGTGTATCGCGAGGCACGTGAGCTCGAAACCTCCAAATCGACCGCCGCATGAACCGCCCGCG
The DNA here is from genome assembly GCF_044236155.1 of Prosthecobacter sp. Taxonomy (GTDB): domain Bacteria; phylum Verrucomicrobiota; class Verrucomicrobiia; order Verrucomicrobiales; family Verrucomicrobiaceae; genus Prosthecobacter. Next base: position 48,719 of record NZ_JBIIHA010000011.1, on the reverse strand, counting down.
TCTCGCCATCATCGGCACTGGCGTCGCCGGGCTCGGCTGCGCTCACTTTCTGCATCGTGAGTTCGATCTGACGCTCTTCGAGCAAAACGACTACGCCGGCGGGCACACGAACACGGTGAACGTCGTCGAACGCGGTCGCGAACTGCCGGTGGACACCGGTTTCATGGTCTTCAATCACGTGACCTACCCGCTGCTCACGCGCTTGTTCAAGGAACTCGACGTGGAGACGAAGCCGACGTCGATGTCCTTCAGCGTCTCGCACCTCGAAAGCGGCATCGAATACAACGGCACCTCGCTCGGTCATCTCTTCGGCCAGCGGCGCAACTTGCTGCGACCGCGCTTCTGGAAGTTCCTGTCTCGCATCAATCGCTTCAACGCCGAGGCTATCGCTGCGCTCGAAGATCCGGCGTATGCGCGCATGACGCTGGGCGAGTACGTCGTCGCCCGCGACTACGGCGAGGATTTCCTCAATCTCTACATCGTGCCGATGTCCTCCGCCGTGTGGTCCACGCCGCCCGAGCTCATGCTGTCCTTTCCGGCGCTCACACTGCTGCGCTTCTGGCACAATCATGGCTTTCTCGGCCTGCACACGCAGCATCCGTGGTGGACCGTGACGAACGGCGCGAAGTCGTATGTGAAAAAACTCACCGCGCCCTTCAAAGAGCGCATCCGCCTCGGTTCGCCGATCGTGCGTGTCGAACGGAGCGACGCAGGTGTGAAGGTGATCACGCGTCAGGGCACGTCGGACACCTTCGACAAGGTCATCTTCGCCAGCCATGCCGACCAGACGCTGCGCATGATCGCCGATCCGACTGATCTCGAAAGCGAACTGCTCGGCTGCTTCCACTACCAGCCCAACACGGCTACGCTGCACACCGACGAACGCTTTATGCCGAAAACGAAGCGCTGCTGGGCCTCTTGGAATTATCGCATCAAGCCGACAAATAACGGCGGTGTGGAGCCGAGCACGCATTACTGGATGAACAGCCTCCAGGGCGTCTCCGACAACACGAACTACTTCGTTTCGATCAACGCGGCCGATGAGATCGCCGAGGATAAGGTGATCAAACGCATCGCCTACGAGCATCCACTTTTCGACATGGCCGCCATCGACGCACAAAAGCGCCTGCCGGAGCTGAACCGCCTTTCGCGCGATCAGACGACCTACTTTTGCGGCAGCTACTTCCGCTACGGCTTCCACGAGGACGCCTTCGGCTCCGCAGTGGCCTTGTGCCGCGATTTGCTTGGAAAGGAGCCCTGGTGATGCCCGCTTCATCGCACATCTACGAATGCACGGTGATGCACCAGCGCCTGCGCCCCAAGCGCCACGGCTTCTCCTACCGCGTGTTCTATTTGTGGCTCGATCTCGATGAAATCGACGCGCTGGATGCCGATCTGGCCTTGTTCAGCCGCAACCGCTTCAATCTCTTCTCGTTCCATGACCGCGACCATCTCGGCGGCGGGCGTGAAAACGTCAAAACCGGCCTGCTGGCGGAGTTGGCGGCACGCGGCATCGACACCAGCCGCATCGCTTCGATCAAGATACTCGCCTTTCCGCGCGTGCTTGGCTACGTCTTCAATCCGGTCACGTTTTTCTATGCGTTCGCGGCCGATGGCACGCCGCTGTGCGCGCTGGCGCAGGTCACAAACACCTTCCACGAGCAAAAATTCTACCTGATGCCCGAGCCGGGCGCTGACGGCTTCACGCTCGTCACGCCGAAGTTGTTCTACGTCTCGCCCTTTTCGGCCTTGGACCTCAAGTTTGATTTCCACCTGCGTGTGCCGGCCGAAAAGCTGCACATCACCGTCGATGACGCCGACAACGAGGGCAAAACGCTCGTCAGCGCGCTCACTGGAACACGGCGTGAGCTCACCAACACCGCGCTGCTGGCCTGCGCGGTGAAATACCCGCTGCTGACGCTGAAAGTCATGTTCCTCATCCATTGGCATGCATTGCTGCTTTGGCTCAAGCGCGTGCCTTGGTTCGCCAAAAGCGCGAACCGCGAACTCCAGCAGGCAGTTCTGCGTCCGCATCATTCCATCCTTCCCGCCAAATCATGAACACCACCCTGACCCTCGACCCAAGTTCCGCCATTTCGCAGGCCGGCACTGCCAAAACCGGTTTCTATGAATGGCTCGTGCTGCAGAGCTTCAAGCCCTTCGTGCATGGCGGCATGCGCATGATCTGGCCGGACGGGCGCACGCGCGTGTTTGGCGCTCCTGGTGCTGACATCACAGCGGAGATGCGCATTCGCAGCATGGATTTCTTCAAGCGCTGCGCTCTCTTCGGCAATGTCGGTTTTGGCGAGGCTTACGTTGATGGCGACTGGGACACCGACAGCATCGCGGACGTGATTTCGTGGTTCATTCTGAATCTGTCGAAGACCCAGGGCTCGCGCACCTCGTCGGGCAAGGTGGCATTTGTGAACTTCCTCAACGTCGTGAACCGCCTCCAGCACCTGCTGCGACCGAACAGCGTCACGACCAGCCGTCGGAACATCGCGGAGCACTACGATCTCGGGAACGATTTCTACTCGCTCTGGCTCGACGAGACGATGACCTACTCCGCCGCACGCTTTGAATATGCCGGGCAACCGCTCGCGGAGGCGCAGGCGTCGAAATACGAGGCGCTGTGCCAGAAGCTCCAGCTCAAGCCGGGCGATCACGTGCTCGAAATCGGCTGCGGCTGGGGCGGATTCTCCTGCCACGCGGCGAAACACCACGGCGTGCGTGTCACCGCCGTCACCATCTCGCAGGAGCAGCACAAATTCGCCACCGAGCGCGTCGCGCGCGAAGGTTTGTCGGATCAAATCGAGATCCGGCTGCAGGATTACCGCCACATCACCGGGAAGTTCGACAAGATCGCCTCCATCGAGATGCTGGAGGCTGTTGGCGACAAATTCCTGGAGACCTACTTCGCGAAATGCGCCGAGGTGTTGAAGCCGGAGGGCCTGCTGGCCTTCCAGATGATCACCGTGGCCGACTGCCAGCACAAAGACCTGCGCAAAGGCGTGGACTGGATTCAAAAACACATCTTCCCCGGCTCGCTGCTGCTCAGCGTCGGTCGCGTGAACCAGGCCATCAACCGCACGAGCGATCTCTTCATGCACGGCCTCGAAGATCTCGGCGCCTCGTATGCCAAAACGCTGCGGCTGTGGTTTGAGCGCTTCCACGCAAAGCTCGCGGAAGTGAAGTCGCAAGGCTTTGACGACCGCTTCATCCGCAAGTGGAACTACTACCTGCAATACTGCGAGGCGGCCTTCGCCACGCGGAACATCAGCGTCGTGCAGGCGGTGTACACCCGACCGAATAACGCCACGCTTCATCAAGCCTTCTAAACGCCATGATCTGGTTCCTGCGCTGCTTTTTCATCGTCGTACTGGTCTCCATGCTCGCGGTCACGAGCTGGGCCTCGGTGAATTGCGCCTTGTGGGAGATTCCGGGCAGCGTGGGTGGCCATCCGTGGTTCATCGCCACGTTGTTCGACACCTACTGGGCGTTTTTGACCTTTTACTGCTGGGTCGCGTACAAGGAGCGCACGTGGCTGGCACGCGTCGGCTGGCTGCTGGGCATCCTGCTGCTCGGAAACATCGCCATGGCCGCCTACATGCTCATCCAGCTCTTCCGCGTGCCTGCTGATGGGCGCATAGAGGACATCCTTCTCCGCAAAGCATGATCGAAGCCGTCCAGCATGAATCCCTCTGGCGACGCTGGGTGCTGAACCCCGTGCTCACGCAGCTCACCCAGGGCATCACGCCTGCCAAGATCGCGCAGGCGATCGCCTTCGGCGTGACGATCGGTGTGTTCCCGCTGCTCGGCACGCCGACCTTGCTCTCGCTGGCGATTGGTGTGCCGCTGAAGCTGAACCAACCGGTGCTGCAGGTGTTTCGCGAGTTGAGTTATCCGCTGCAACTCGCCACCGTGCTGCTCTTCATGCGCGCAGGAGAAACGCTGTTCGGCGCTGAGCATGTGCCTTTGTCGATCACGATGCTCATGGAGCGGTTTTTCGCCGCGCCGGGCCAATTTCTCGCCGAATTCGGCATGCTCGGCCTCTACGCCGTGGTGGTCTGGCTGCTCATCTCGCCCGTTTTGTTCGGCGCGATCTTTTTCATCAGCCGGCCGCTCATCGAGCGGCTTGCGCAACATCTTCCAAGAGCCCGCCATGCCACCTGACTTCTGGTTTTTGACCGGCATCGGCACGCTCGTCGCCTTCGTGCTGTTTGGCCTCACCTGGCTGCTCAGCCTGCGGCTTAACAACTTCAGCTTCGTCGATGTGACGTGGTCCTACGCGCTCGCGGTGATCGCGCCGGTGTATGCGTGGCTCGGAGGTGGCTTCACGTCGCGAAAGCTGCTCGCGCTGACGATGGCGTTGCTCTGGAGCTTGCGTTTGGGCACCTACCTCTTCTTCCGCGTAAAAAAGCATCATCCGCACGAGGACGTGCGCTACGAGGTGCTGCGGGAAAAGTGGAAGGGCAGCCTGGCGCGTAGTTTCTTCTTTTTCTTCCAGGCGCAGGCCGTGCTGATCGTGCTGCTGTCCGTGCCAGTGCTGCTGGCCTGCGTGAATCCAGCGGCGGAGATCGGGATCATCGAATGGTTTGGCTTTGGCGTATGGCTCATCGGTTTGAGCGGCGAGGCGCTCAGCGATGCGCAGATGAAGCGTTTCAAAGCCGATCCGGCCAGCAAGGGCAAAGTCTGCCAGGTCGGCCTGTGGCGCTATTCGCGGCATCCGAACTACTTCTTCGAGTCGGTCGTGTGGTGGGGCTTTTGGCTCTTCGCCTGCGGTTCGCCGTGGGGCTGGGTGACGATCTACGCACCCGCGATGATTTTGTATTTCCTGCTCCGCGTCACGGGCATCCCTCTCACGGAGGAATGCGCGGTGCAGTCGAAGGGCGACGCCTACCGCGAGTACCAACGCACCACTAGCGCTTTTGTGCCTTGGTTCCCGAAAAGCTGAATCCATCGCCCGCCCGCCATCGAATCAACGGAACAAACATGAGCACGATCAACGCCATCCTCGCCAAGAACATCCTCCCTGATGTCATGATCCGGCTCGGCATCCGCCAGCGCCTCGCCGAGACGCTGCGGGAGAACAAACAGCCCACCGTCGAGGCCCAGCGTGCGGCTTTGCTGCGCTACGTGCAGGAGTTGAAGAAGATGCCCGTGGCCATCGCCACCGACGAGGCCAATCAGCAGCATTACGAGGTGCCGACGCGCTTCTACCAGCTCGTGCTCGGCAAGCACCTGAAGTACAGCAGCGGCTACTGGCCGGATGAATCGACCACATTTGATGAATCCGAGGCGACGATGCTGAAACTGACCTGCGAGCGTGCCGAATTGCAGGACGGGCAGCGCATTCTCGAGCTCGGTTGCGGCTGGGGCTCGCTGTCGTTGTGGATGGCGGAGCATTACCCGAACGCGCAGATCACCAGCGTCTCGAATTCGCGGACGCAGAAGCAGTTCATCGACGCCGAGGCGGCAAAGCGCGGCCTGAAGAACCTCACGATCATCACGGCAAACATGATCCACTTTGAAGGCGTGGGCGAGAGCGTCTTCGACCGCTGCGTGTCGGTGGAGATGTTAGAGCACATGAAGAACTACCAGGAGCTGCTGCGCCGCATCTCCAGCTGGCTAAAGCCGGGCGGGAAGCTCTTCGTGCACATCTTCACGCACCGCGAATACGCCTACCACTACGAGGTGCGCAGCGATGACGACTGGATGGCGAAGTATTTCTTCACCGGCGGCCAGATGCCCAGCGACGACCTGCTGCTCTACTTTCAGGACGATTTGAAGATCGAAGACCACTGGTGCGTGAGTGGTCAGCATTACTCGCGCACGAGCGAGGCCTGGCTGGCGAACATGGACGCCCACAAAGCCGAAATCCTGCCGCTCTTCGCCGAAACCTACGGCAAAGAGAACGTCACGCGCTGGTGGGTGTGGTGGCGTCTGTTCTTCCTCGCCTGCGCCGAGCTGTGGGGCTACCGCGGCGGCGAGGAGTGGATCGTTTCGCACTATCGATTCGTGAAGCCATGAGATTCGCGCTTATCATCGCAATCAGCCTTGCCTGCTTCGGGCAGGCCTTTGGAAACTTTGCCGAGCTGATGAAGCAAGGCGACGAATACGACGCCCAGTTCAAGCCTGAGGCTGCGCTGCAGTATTACCTGCCCGCCGAAAAGCTGAAGCCGGACGATTCCGCGCTGCTGGTGAAGATCGCGCGGCAGTATGTTTACCGTATGTCGGACACCTACTCAAAAGCCGACCAGTTGAGGTCAGGACGCACGGCACTCGGCTATGCGGAGCGCGCAGTGAAGCTGGCGCCGGATGAATGTGATTCGCATCTCGCGCTGGCGATCTGCCTTGGCAAGCTCACGCCGTTGATGAGCAACAAGGAAGGGATTGAGGCCTCACGTCGGATCAAAACGGCCGCCGAGACAGCGGTGAAGCTCAATCCCAAAAACGACTATGCCTGGCATCTGCTCGGCCGCTGGCACCAGGAACTGGCCCAGATCGGTGGTGTCACGCGTGCGGTGGCTTTGATTGTGTATGGCGGGCTTCCCTCGGCCTCGTATGACGAGGCGGTGAGGTGTTTTCAGAAGGCGATCTCGCTGAATCCGGGCCGCCTGCTCCATGTGGTCGAACTGGGCCGCACCTACGCGCTCATGGGGCGTGAAGATGAGGCCCGAAACTGGATCAATCGCGGCTTGGCGATGCCTGATCGCGAAAAAGATGATGCTGAGACCAAACAACGAGGTCGAACGACATTGAAGAGCCTCGGCTGAGCGTGGAAAGAGAAGGGAGGCTGCCGCCAGCCTCCCTTCGCGAGTGTTTGATGTGGTTTCGATCAAGCCAGCGCCTGAGCCACGGCTCCGGCAGTGATGCCGAGCTCTTTGAAGACGGTGTTGCCGGGGGCGCTCATGCCGAAGCGGTCGATGGCGATGATCTTGCCGTTTGTGCCGACATATTTCCACCACAGGCCGCTCACACCGGCCTCAATGGCGATGCGCTTGGTGCAGCTCGCAGGGAGCACGCTTTCGCGATACTCGGCGCTCTGGCGGTCGAAGCGCTCGAAGCAGGGCAGACTCACGACGCGGACACCGGGCTTGCCTTTCGCTCCTTCGACAGCGTGCTGCACTTCAGAACCGGTGGCGATGACGATGGCTTCCAGCGGCGCAGTTTCCTTCACGAGAACGTAACCGCCTTTCAGCGTGCCTTCGCGGCGCGTGGCAGCGCTGGCTTGGCCCTGATGCGGCAGGTCCTGGCGGCTCAAGGCGAGCAGCGTGGGGCCGTCGACGCGGCTGAAGGCTGCGGCGAAGGCGGCGGCGGCTTCCTCGGCATCGGCCGGGCGGAAAACGTCGAGATTTGGGATCACGCGCAGGCCGCTGACGGTTTCCACAGGCTGGTGCGTCGGGCCGTCCTCACCCACGCCGACTGAATCGTGCGTGAAGATGTAAGTGACGGGCAGTTTCGCCAGCGCGGCGATGCGGATGCTGGGACGGCAATAGTCGGCGAAGACGAGGAATGTCGCGCCACTGGCAAGGAACAGGCCGTCGTAGGCGATGCCGTTGCAGATCGCGCCCATGGCGTGCTCGCGAATGCCGAACCAGATGTTGCGTCCGGTCGGATTCGCGGAGCTGAAGTCGCCCATGCCTGTGAGGTAGTTCTTGGTGGAGCCGAAGAGGTCCGCGCTGCCCGTGACGAGATGCGGTACGGCCTTGGCGATGTGGTTCAGGATCTCACCGCCGCTGTTGCGCGTCGCGGCCTTGCCTTCGGCGGGATACTCAGGCACCACTTTGAGCAGATCCTCGGCCTTGAGCGTGCCGTTGCGAGCGGCGTCGAGCTGCTTGGCGAGTTCGGGATTCGCGGCGCTCCAGGCAAGGTAAACCTTGTTCCATTCGCCGTGGATGGCGGCGCGCTTGGCCTTCAAATCGGCGAAGTAGGCCTTCACTTCATCGCTGACGTAGAAATGCGTGCCTTCGGGGATGCCGAGGCCCTTTTTCGCCGCATCGACGAACTTCGCGCCGCCTTCGCCGTGGCCTTTGGCCGTGCCGGCGACTTCGGGGATGCCTTTGCCGATGATCGTCTTGGCAATGATGATCTTCGGCTTGCCGTTGTCGTTTTTCTTCGCGGTTTCGATGGCGGAGAGGATGGCGTCGAGGTCGTGGCCGTCGATGGTCACGGCGTCCCAGCCCAGCGCGGTGTAAAGCGCCTGCGTGTCCTCGCTCTGGGTGACCTTGGCCATCGCGTCGAGCGTGACGTCGTTGCTGTCGAAAATGAGGATGAGGTTGTCGAGTTTGTTGTGCGCGGCGAAAGCCACGGCCTCACGCGCCACACCTTCCTGAAGGCAGCCGTCACCGGCGAGGGCGATGACATGGTTGTCGATGATCGTGTGCTGCGCGGTGTTGTATTTCGCCGCCGCCATCTTGCCGGACAGCGCGTAGCCCACCGCATTGCCCACGCCCTGGCCCAGCGGGCCGGTGGTGGACTCGACGCCAGGCGTTTCATGGAACTCAGGATGTCCCGGCGTGATGGAATGCAGCACGCGGAAGTTTTTCACCTGCTCCAGCGGCACATCGTAGCCGCTGAGGTGCAGCCAGCCGTAGATGAACATCGAGCCATGGCCGGCGCTGAGGATGAAGCGGTCGCGATTGAGCCACTTCGGATCGGCGGGATCGCACTGGAGTGCCTGGCCGAAGAGAACGGCACCGATTTCCGCCGAGCCGAGCGGGAGGCCGAGATGGCCGGAGGAGCACTTGTGGACGGCATCCATGGCGAGACCACGGGCTTCATTGGCGGCTTGGGCGAGGAGGGCTTTGTTCATGGGCTGAGGGCGAAGAGCTGAGAGCGTGGAGGTTGAAGAATGCGCCAGATGCGGCCAGGCGCGGGGCGTGTTCCTTACTGGCGCAGGGGGCGGTTTCAAGGTCGAAAACTGGGGCGAATCGGACGCTTCACAGGCATACTTCTGCCACTGCTTCCTCCAAAGGATCCGCGACAGCCTTAGGCTCGCTAGGGCTCGGTCAAGCGCCGGTAAATCGCCGCAAACTAAACCTTCAATCCATAAAACCGCATGGCATTCGCGCTCCACAGCTTCCGCTGTTCGCTGGCGGGGCGTGACGAGATGATCTGCCTCAGCGCGTCCACCCAGTCGCGCACCGGGCTGCCGAGGAGGCAGACGGGCCAGTCGCCGCCGAAGAAAACGCGCTCGGGTCCGAAAGCGTCGAGGCAGTGGTTGACGACGGGCGCGAGGTCTTCCGCGTGCCATTTTCCGGGCGGGACGAAGGCGACGATGCCGCTGATCTTGCACATCACGCCGGAGATGGCCGCGACGCTGTCGATGCCGCGTTTCCATTCGTCAGCGGTGCAACTGCGCTGCAATCCGGGGCCGAGCTTGGGATTGAAGGCCTTCGGGTCGCCGTTCCCGCAGTGGTCGAGCACGAAGCGAGTGTCCGGGCATTGCCTGATGAGTTTCGCGCCGTCCTGCAGCTCGGTGGGGCGCATGGTGAGCTCGAAATTGAGGCCGTGTTTGCCGAGCGTCTGCACGCCGCGCACGAAATCTTTGCTCAAACAGAAGCCTGGAGGCGTGGACGGGCCGTGCAGCACCTGGCGCAGGCCTTTGACGATGCCGTTGCGGGCGTAGCGCTTCGCATAGTTCTCGAAATCGGACGATGCGGGCCGTCCGCCGATGGTGGCGGCGATGGTCGGTGTGTTTCCGGCGCGGCACTGGGCGACAATGCCATCGGCTTCCTTGACGTGGTCGGTGGTGGCGACATCGACCTCCATGTAAACGGCCTTCACATTCAATCCGGCGAAGGCCTGCTGGTAGTCCGGGGTGAGAAAGTCATGCCGAAGCACTTCCGGGGCGCCTTTGAGCCAGGGCAGGTTCAAAGCGCGCCTGTCCCAGAGGTGCTGGTGCGTGTCGATGATCAGCGCATCGGGTGCCTGGAGGCTCGTGCAGGAGGCGAGGGCGCTGGCGGAGGCGGTTTGGAGAAACTGGCGGCGGTTCATCGTGATGAAGGCTGTACGCCGGCCACCGGGAACATTTCGCCGGCATTTGCCGACGCTGCATTCTCCGCTACCCTCCGCGCGCTCATGAATCCCGCCTTCAATCTGCCTCTCGCCGCCGTCAATTTGTTCGACTTTTCCTGGATTAGCAGTCCGGAGGCCTGGGTGGCCATGCTGACGCTCACCGTGATGGAAATCGTGCTCGGCATCGACAACATCGTCTTCATCTCCATCCTCGTGGACAAGCTGCCGGCACCGGAGCGTCCTCGGGCGCGATTCCTCGGCCTCGGGTTCGCGATGCTCACACGCATCCTGCTGCTACTGTGCATCTCATGGGTCATCCAGCTCAAGGATCCGCTCTTCGCGCTCTTCGGACATGAAATTTCGGGCAAGGATCTTGTCCTCATCCTCGGCGGACTGTTCCTGCTCTACAAGGCTACGGTCGAAATTCATCACAAGGTCGAGGGGCATGCCGAGGAGGAAAAAAAATCCAGCGCGAAGGCCGCGCTGGGTGCCATCCTCGTGCAGATCGCCATTCTCGACATCGTCTTCTCGCTCGACTCGGTCATCACGGCGGTGGGCATGGTCGAGCACGTCACCGTCATGGTGGCCGCGGTGCTCATCTCCGTCGGCTTCATGATGGTCTTTGCCGGCTCGGTGAGTGATTTCATCAGCGCGCATCCCACGGTGAAAATGCTCGCGCTGTCCTTCCTGCTGCTGATCGGCACCACGCTCGTCGCGGAGGGCTTCCACGTTCACTTCTCGAAGAACTACGTCTATTTCGCGATGGCGTTCTCGGTCTTCGTCGAGACGATGAACATCCGCATGACGAAAAAGGCGGTCGTCAAAAAAGCCGCCTGAGGCTTTGGCAAAAATGGCACGCCGTTGTGCCGCGAGAGGGCCATTTCTGGCACAAAGACACCCCGCATGACAGCGGTGGCATGATCATGCCAGGCGTCGGAAAGCCTTGTAAATCAGGACTTCCATGTTCGTGACCTGGCGGCTGGCACGGCTGATGCAGAGGTATGGGGGTGGAACTCAATCCAACTCCAAAAACTCAAACTACCCAACCCAGCCATGAAACTCATCCGCTCCACCCCCTCCGCCCTCGCCCGTGTCTCCGACTTTGACGAGTGGTTCCGCCATCCGTTCGCCGGCCTGCCATCCCTGAGCCACTTCTTCAATAATCTCAGCGAGGTGTTTCCCGGCGTCACCGGAGACAAACTGGCCGTCGATGTCCACGAGGACAAGGACGCCTACCACGCCAGCTTTGAAGTGCCCGGCGTGAAGAAGGAAGATGTCAAAATCGAGCTCAACAACGGCATGCTCACTGTCAGCGCCGAGAAGCGCGAGAAAAACGGCGACAACGAAAGCAGCTACAGTCTCAGCCGCTCCGTCTCCGTGCCGGACGGCGTGAACGCCGACGCCATCAGCGCGAAGATCGAGGACGGCATCCTGCGTGTCACCCTGCCAAAGGCCGAGCACCGCAAGCCCCGCACCATCGCTCTGAACTGAACAGCCCTGGAGTGATGGAGAGCTGGAGCACTGCTCCCGCCCATCACTCCACCATTCCAAAACTCCACCACTCCATCTTACAATACCATGAACGCCACCTGCTCCCCATCCACTAGCGCTCCTGCCACCTCCGGTGTCACCGAGTCGCTCCGCAAGCCGCTCTACAACGTCAACGGCAATGCAGACGCCTACGAAGTCCGCGTCGAACTGCCCGGCGTGCCAAAGAACGGCGTGAAGCTCGATCTTGAGGACAACATCCTCACCGTCCGCGGCGAACGCAACACCACCGTGCCGGAAGGCATGAAGGCGCTCCACCGTGAGCTCTCCCCGCTCAACTATCTCCTCCGCCTGCGCCTCAACACGCCGGTGGACGAGGACAAGATGACCGCGAAGCTCGATGACGGCGTGCTCACCATCTCGCTGCCGCTCAAGCAGACTGCGAAGCCGCGTCAGATCCAGATTCAGTGATCGAGTCCGCCAGACACTTCACCGCCCGCATCATCTATTTCGGTGATGCGGGCGGCCTTTTTTGCCTTCCAGCCCGGCATGATCTCGGCTAGTAGCCGCTCATGACCGACAACAACACCCCGCAGCCGCAGCCCGCCCTCGCCCAGACCATCGGTGGATGGCAGATCATGTTTTACGGCCTCGGCTCGATGCTCGGCGCGGGCATTTATGCGCTGATCGGCAAAGCGGCGGCCGGTTTGGGCAATGCAGTGTGGCTCGCTTTCCTCATGGCGATGATCGGCGCGATGCTCACCGGCCTCTCGTATGCCTGCGTGGGTGGTCGCTACGCGAAGGCGGGCGGCGCGGCGTATGTGACGCAGCGCGGGCTGCGCAAACCGCTGCTCAGTTACGTCATCGGCATCGCCGTGATGATGAGCGGGCTCACCAGCATGGCTACCGGCTCGCAGGCGATCATCGGGCAGGTTCGCGAACTGTTCGCGCTCACGCTCGATGACACCGTCATCAAACTCGCGTCCATCGGCGTGGTGTTTCTCGTCGGATGCGTGATCTATCGCGGCATTCGCGAGAGCATGTGGCTGAACATCCTCTGCACGGTCGTTGAGGCGAGCGGGTTGCTCTTCATCATCGCCATCGGCGTGCGCTACTGGGGCAGCGTGGATTATTTCCAATCACCCGGCGACACTGCGGCGGGCGGCGTCGGCTCCGGCATCACCTTTGCGCTCATCATGCAGGGCGCGGTGCTCACGTTTTACTCCTTCATCGGTTTCGAGGACATCCTGAACGTGAGCGAAGAGGTCAAAAATCCCGCCAAGAACGTCCCCTTTGGCCTCATCGGTGCCATGATCCTCGCGACGTGCATTTACATGGCCGTCGCCATCACCGCCGTGTCCGTCGTGCCCTGGCAAGAACTGGCGAAAAGCGATGCGCCGCTCATGGAAGTGGCCCGCAGAGCTGCACCGTGGTTCACCGGCATCAAACCGGTGTATGGAGCCATCACCATCTTCGCCATCGGCAACACTGCGCTCTTAAACTACCTCATGGGCTCACGCCTGCTCTACGGCATGAGCCGCCAGGGCCTGTTGCCCGCCGTGCTCGGCAGCGTGCATCCCGTGCGCAAAAGCCCGCACATCGCCGTCGTGGTGCTTTTTGGAATCGTCTCGCTCCTCATCCTCAGCGGCAGCGTGAAGCAGCTCGCGGAGTCCACCGTGCTGCTGCTGCTCATCGTTTTCACGGCGGTGAACATCTCCCTCGTCGTCCTCAAACGCCGCCCCGGTGAACCACGCGGCGGCTTTGAGCCACCGCTGCTCGTCCCCATCTTCGGAGCGCTCGTGTGTGCCATGCTCATCATCGTCCGTGTGCAGAGCGCCATCACCAGCGCCGACCACGCTCAACGGCCCGCCCCACTTATCGCCGGAGCCATCCTGCTCATCAGCGTGGTGCTCTATTTTGCGCTCAAGCCGAAGAACCCGGTGGTGGTCGAGGAGTGAGGTGACCAAAATGAAGATGCTCGTTTTCACAATTGCTGCGTTGTGTCTGGTGGGATGCACTTCATGTTCATCTTCAATAGACATCGAAAAGCTGCCAAGTTTTGGTGATCGTCTTCCTGGAACGATTCATGTGATGGCGCTTCAGGGTTTTAAACGCCCTGGGCACTACCACCTTCCCAAAGGTGCCTCTCTAGATTTGCTACTCGACTTGGCAGAGTTAGAGCCAATTCCGCCACGTCTCTTGAATTGTAGAAGCGCTTGGCACTTCATTGCTGTGGGAGCGCCGCGCCCCGCAAAGATACGTTTGATGATTGATCGAGATATTCGATCTGTTTCAGCAAAGAATCGCAAACATCCTCTATTGGATGGAGAGCAGGTGCGTCGAAACAGTATCTCGTGGTGAAATCCAGATGAGTCGCCGCCGTCGTGATGCTATGGACGAGTTTCCATGAGCCAGACCGCCAATCTCCACATCGCCTCCAACATCGCGTTGCCATCGCCGCGCTCCATGGTGGCTGAAATCGCACCCACGGAAGCGCAGACGGCTTTCATCGCCGAATCACGTCGCGAGATCCGCGAGATCTTGTTTGGCAAAGACGCGCGATTCCTTGTCGTGCTCGGTCCGTGCTCGATTCATGATCCTGAGGCCGGTTTGGAGTATGGGCGAAAGCTCGCCGCACTCGCGCAGGAGCTCAAAGACCGGCTCTGCATCGTAATGCGGGTGTATTTCGAGAAGCCACGCACCACCGTCGGCTGGAAGGGCCTCATCATGGACCCGGACCTCGATGGCACCTGCAACATCCCCGATGGCCTGCGCCTTGCCCGGCGCATCTTGCGTGATGTGCTCGATCTCGGCCTGCCGACGGCCACGGAGCTGCTCGATCCCATCACGCCGCAGTACATCGCCGATTTGATCTCCTGGAGCGCCATCGGTGCCCGCACGACAGAATCGCAAACACATCGCCAGATGGCCTCCGGCCTGTCGATGCCGCTTGGCTTCAAAAACGGCACATTCGGGCACATAGCGCCCGCCATCAATGCGATCAAAGCCGCGATGCAGCCGCAGACCTTCCTCGGCGTGAGCGAGGACGGTGTGGCCTCCGCGGTGACGACGAGCGGCAATCCCGACTGCCACATCATCCTGCGCGGCGGTGAAAACGGCCCCAACTTCGGCGCGGACAACGTCATGGAGACCATCGACGGCCTCGAAGCCGCGAAGCTGAAGCCCGCGATCATGATCGACGCCAGCCACGGCAACTGCGCCAAGGACCATCGCCGCATGCCGGATGTCTTCCGCGAAATCGTGCGCCAGCGTGCCGCGGGTCAAAAAGCCATCATCGGCGCGATGCTCGAAAGCAATCTCGTTGGCGGCAGCCAGAAATTCCCGCAACCGCTCGATCAACTCGTGCGCGGCCAGTCGATCACAGATGCCTGCATCGATTGGGAGACGACGGAGAGCCTGCTGCGTGAGGCGCATGCGGCGTTCAAATGAGGAAACCAGAATGACGAATGAGGAATGAAGCCCGAATGCCTCAAACGACGCGATTCGGACTTCGTCATTGATTCGTCATTCCTCATTCTGGTTTCGTCATTCTTTGCCACCGCACCACGTTCGCGTATCCTTCCATCATGAACGACCTCGCTGAACGCATGCGCGCCGATCTTGAGGAGATCGGGCGCACGTTCATGCCGTTCGGCAAATACGGACCCCAGCATTTTCCGCCGAACGGGGTGCCGATTTACGACATCCCGGCGGAATACCTCGGCTGGTTCGCCAACAAGGCCGGATTTCCGAAAGGACGCCTCGGTGTGCTGCTGCGCATGGTGCACCAGATGAAGGCGGATGGCTCCGATGTCGTGTTTGACGTGTTTCGGAAGCGCAACGGCCGCACGGACCTCAAACCGGCGAAGCGGAAGTCGTGGAACTTTGAGGAGTGACCTCGGTCATCCGCGAATGGGCGGCCCATACCAGACATAGCACATCAAGTACACGATAATGCCGGTGACTGAGACGTAGAGCCAGATGGGGACGGTCCACTTCGCCATCCGCTTGTGCTTGTCAAAACGCTGCCGCAGCGCCGGAACGACCGTCATGATGATCATCGGCAGGTTCAGGATGGCGAGCGGGATGTGGGTGAAGAGGATCGTGAAATAGATCGGACGCGTGAGACCGGTGCCGGCGAACTTCACATGGCCTGCATGATAGTGATAGTAAAGGTAGCAGCCGAGGAACGCGGTGGAGAACAGCAGCGCGATGACCATGCTGACGATGTGCGGCTTCCTCTGGCCGATCTTGATCATCGCGAGGCCAAGAATGATGTGCAGCAGCGCTGCTGCGTTGAAAAGCGTGTAGAGCTTCGGGAGTTCGAAGACGGTCATGGTCTATTTCGCGGCTGGGGCTTTGTAAGGGTTCTTTTTCTGTTCGTCGAGTAGGTGGCGCAGGTCTTTTCGAATCCTTTCGTCCCAGAACTTTGCGAATTCGGGGTCAGGGTTCAAAATGTCCTCAAGACCACGCACATGGCCGAGGTGGTCGATGACGGCGACGCGGAGGTCGTGGATGTATTTGTCATCGGGCGAGAGGCGGTCCTTCTCCGGCATGTCCTGCACGGGCCGGAACTGCACCTGGCTGGTCATGAACTTGCGCACGGCGTCTTTATCCCCGTTGAGGAACCACCAGTTGGCGCCGTCGGCGATGCCGAGGCCGCTGGCGAATTTTTTCATCATCTCGGGCGTGTCATCGGCATCCAGCGTGAAGCTGAGGAAGTGCAGGTTAGGTTCGTTGGCGAATTCCTCGTGCAGTTTCTTCAGTTTTGCGATCACGGCGGCGCAACCACGCGGGCAGCGTGTGAAGACCCACGAGATGACGAGCACCTTGCCCTTCAGCTCTTCGAGATGGACTTTTTTGCCGCTGCGCTCGGTGAGCTCGAGGTCTTTTTCGAGACGGCCGAGCACGGGCGGGCGGTCCTGCTTGTCGATGCGGGAGCGGTAGATGAGGTAGTTGTAAAACACGACGATGCCGAGCACGGCGATGATGATCGGCGCCCAGATGGAAAGGGGGTGCAGCGGTGTTTTGGCGGGAGGTTCGTTCATGGCGTTGGCGTGTTACGCGCGTTTCCAGGCGAGGATGGATACGATCAGGATGGCCGGGAGGTACATCAGCGTGCAAAAGAAGAGCTTGCGTGCTGAAGAACGCTCCGGCTGGCGGTTGAAACGAACGGCGAGCTGACACAGCCAGCCGCTGAGCAGCAGCGCAGGCGGCAAAAACCACCACGCATGCGCCACACCGGCATAAACCGGGTAAAACATGAGCAGTACGGTGCTGATGGAGTAGGCGAGCGCATGGCGCGAAGTGCGCGCGCCCTCCTCATCGTCATTCGCGAGCATGACGAAGCCGCCTTTGCGATATTCGTCACGGTACATCCAGTTGATGGCCAGGAAATGCGGGAGCTGCCAGAGGAAGAGCAGCAGGAAGAGGTAGATCGCACCGGGTTCGATCATCAGATCCCAGCGGAAATGCGGCGTGGTGTTCGCAGGCAGCGGTCCTGCCGCGCCTGCCCAGCCGATGAGCGGCGGCAGAGCCCCGGAAACCGCGCCGACGAGCGTGTTGGTGGCGCTTTGGCGCTTCAGCGGCGTGTAGATGAACAAATACACCGCGAGCGTGGCCGCCGTGAGCGCCGCGGCCTCCATGTTCACGCGAATGGTGAGATGAATCAGCGCCCAGGCACTGAGCAACCAGCCGATGCCGAAGGCGGCGGAGGGACTCACGCGGCCGGAGGGCAGGGGACGGTCCGCCGTACGCTGCATGCGCGAGTCCGGCTCGATCTCCATGAGCTGGTTGAACACGGCGGCACCGAATGCGGCGAGCGTGCTGCCGACGATGGTGTGAAAAAGCAGCCAGAAGTCGAAACCCTTCGGTGCGCGCAGCCAGAAACCCACGAACGTGGTGACGATGACGAGCGCGCTGAGGCGGAACTTCGTCAGGGTCAGCAGGTCGCGGGTCGTCATGATGCGTCAGCGGAAAAACTTCTTCGCCTTTTCGAAGAAGCTCTCCTCCATCGGAGAAGTTTGTTCGCCGAGGGATTTGGCGAATTCGTCGAGTTTTTCGCGCTGCTCGGCATTGAGCTTCGTTGGCACGGCGATCTGGACGTGGACGTAAAGGTCGCCGTGGTGGTCGGAGCCGACGGTTTTCATGCCCTTGCCGCGCAGGCGGAAGGTGGTGCCATTCTGCGTACCGGCAGGAATCTTGACCGTGGCCTTGGCCTCCATCGTCGGCACGGTGATCTCACCCCCGAGCGCCGCGGTGGCGAACGAAAGCGGCATGTCGCAGTGCAGGTCATCTCCTTCACGCTCGAAGATCTCGTGCTGCTTCACCTGGATGACGATGTAGAGGTCTCCAGGCGGGCCATTTTTGACGCCAAGGTCGCCGTTGCCGGTGGAGCGCAGACGGGAACCGTCTTCGATGCCCGCAGGCACTTTGACGCGGACTTTGGTGCGCTCTTTGGCGCGTCCGGTGCCGTGGCAGGAGCGGCAGGGATCGCTGATCGTCTCGCCGGAGCCGCTGCAGTCCGGGCAGGTCTGTTGAATCTGGAAAAAGCCGCGTGAACTGATGACCTGACCGACACCGCCGCAGGTGCGGCAGGTTTTTTTGCCACCGCCGCCGCTGGCGGAGCCGGAGCCGGAGCAGGTTTTGCACGAGGCGCTGCGCTCGTATTCGATCTCGCGCTCGCAGCCGTGCGCGGCTTCCTCAAGCGTGATCTCCATGCCGTAGCGGAGATCATTGCCGCGCTGCGGACCGTCGCGACGACGACCACCACCGCCGCCTCCTCCACCGCCGAAAAATTGCTCGAAGATGCCGCCACCGCCGCCGCCAAAGACTTCACGGAAGATGTCGAACGGGTCGTGGAAGCCGCCACCGCCGCCGGAGGGGCCGCCCATGCCGCCTGCGAAGGCGGCGTGGCCGTAGCGGTCGTAGGCGGCGCGTTTTTGATCGTCGCTGAGGACGTCGTAGGCCTCGCCGATCTCCTTGAACTTGTCCTCAGCGGTCTTGTCACCCGGATTTTTGTCCGGGTGATACTTCACCGCGAGTTTTCGGTAGGCCTTTTTCAAATCCTCGGCGGAGACGTCGCGGGAGACGCCCAGCACTTCGTAGTAGTCGCGTTTTTCGGCCATGCGGATGATTTGAAAAGGGGGGATTCTTGGTTACGCGGCGGCGGGCCCGCTGGAAACAATGACGCTGGCGGCGCGCAGCAGGCGGTCCTTGAGCTTGTAGCCCTTGCGGGTCACCCGGATGATGGTGCCCTCGGCGATGTCGGCGCAGGCTTCCTGGGACACGGCCTCGTGGAGATTGGGGTCGAAGGTTTTGCCCTGGGCCTCGATCTCCTGCACGCCACTTTCCCGCAGGAAGTCCTGGATCTGACGGTTCACCATGCTCATGCCCATGAAGATCATGGACTTCTCCGATTCGGCGCGGGCGGCCTCGAGGCCCATGTCGAAGTTGTCGAGGATGGGGAAGAGGGCGCGCAGCAGGTCGGCGTTCGCGTAGGCGCGGGTTTCCTGCGCCTCACGGGCGGAGCGCTTGCGGAAGTTGTCCAGCTCCGCCTGGCTGCGGTAGGCGAGATCCTTCCAGCGATCGACTTCCTGCGTCAGCAGGGTCACGGGATCGGCGGGAGGCGCTTCCTCGGCAGGAGTGGCGGATTCGGGCGACGGAACGGCGTCAACGGGGTCTGGCTGGGTCGTTTCGGGACTCGGCTCGGTCATAGGAAGGGGTTTCGCGGGGTTTGGGGGGCCGCGACTATGCCGTCTTCTGCAAGGCAATCAAGGTGATGTCATCGTGCGAGCGCCGACCCTTCAAAAAGTGCTCCAGATCGGCGATGATGCCGCCGATGACGGCCTTGGGGCCTTGCGGGGCGTATTTGGCCAGCTTGTCCTGCACGCGTTCCTCGCCGAACTCGACGCCTTTGGGGTCCATGGCCTCGTTCACGCCGTCCGTGTAGAGCAGGAGGCAGTCTCCCGGGTGCATCTCGAAGCTCTCATCCTTGGTGACGCGTTCAAAGACATCCCCCTTGTCGATGCCGACGCCGAGCCCGGGCGGGTGGATGGCCTCGACATTGCCCGTGGCCTTGCGCCACAGCAGCGCCGCGTTGTGGCCGGCGCGTGAGAGGGTGAGTTTCGTGCTGTCCTTTTCCACCACGACGTAGGACATGGTGATGAACATGTCCTCGCGCATGTCGGGAGCGATCTGGCGGTTCAGCGCGGCCAGCACGGCGCTGGGGGAGGAGGCTGAGGAAGACTTCGCACGCATGAGCGTGCGGCACATGACGGTGATCATGGCGGCGCCGATGCCTTTGCCGGAGACGTCGGCGATCACAGCGCCGAATTTTCCCCCGGGCAGCTTCAGGTAGTCAAAATAATCGCCGCTGAGCGTTCGTGCCGGTATGTTTTTCCCGGCGACGACGAAGCCCGGCCATTCGGGATCGTGCTCCGGGAGCAGCACCTGCTGGATCTGGCTGGCATTGAGCAACTCCTGCTGGTCCATGCGGCTTTTGGCCGCCTCCTGGTGCGACATCGCGTTCGCCAACGCAAAGGCGGACTGCTCGATAAGCGAGTTGAAGACCTCAAAGTCGTTCGCGTTGTAGCTGCGGCCCGACTTGGGCGAGGTGACGGCCAGCACGCCGAGTCGGCGCGTGCCGAAGCTCAGCGGGCCGATCATTGTGGTAATGTCCTGCTGCGCGTCCACGGCGTCCGCGCCAAGCCGGGTGTCTGCGGACAGGTTGGCCACCAGCTCGGCCTTTTGCTGCACGAAGACGCCGCCGAGAAGTCCTTCATCCACTCCCACGGCGTGCATGCGCAGGAGATTTAACAGCGCGGAGGGATTGTCCTTCATCTGCTGGCGCACGCGTTGCGGGATTTCGATGAGAGGGGCGCAAAACTCCGAGTGATGGCGTGGCACGAGGCGCTGAGTGGCCTCGTCGAAGAGATAAAGCGCGCCGCCGCTGCTTTGGGTCACACGGATCGCTCCCTCGACGATGAGCCTGTGCATCGAGGCCTGCTGGTCGTCCCGCCAGATGGCCTCCCCCAGGTCGTGCAAATAGTGGAACATGCGCCGCTCCTCGGCCACGATGGCCTCCTCCTCGGCCCGCAGTGCCACGAGGGCATGCTTTTGCTGGAAGGCGAGCCTGGCGAGCATCAGGATGCCTGCTGCCATCATCAGCAGAAGGATCACGAGCAGGGAGATGAAAACGGGCGTCATGGTTGAATACGGCGTCCCGGCTTATCCGGGCGGCGCCTCAGGCGGAAACAGCGGCCGTGCCAGCCTCCAGCTCTTTTTCTAAAAACTCGATCACATCATGAAACCGGCACTCGTTGGCCGGGCTGATGTCCGCCAGCGCCTGATGGGCTGAGAGGACATGGCGTGTCTGCGTGTCTTTGCACTCAGCAGTTGACTCGCCGCAGTGCTGCAGGGCGTTGCAGGCTTGTTTGCGTTCATCGGACCAAAGCTTGCCCTCACGGTCCAGCTCGAGGATGTGGTCCAGTCCCAGGCTGGTGAGGAGCTGCAGATTACGCTGGTTGGCGTTCAGGACGCTCAGAGTGCCGCCACCTGCTTCCCGGAGGTTCAGCGCCGTCCCGGTGAGCATGCCCAGAAAGGTGGAGTCCATCATCGGACAGCGTTCAAGATCCACGACGAGATTCTTGGTGCCCTGGGCGATCATGCGCTGCATCGCCTTCTTGGCCTGCAGGCTGTTCTGAAAGGTGCCCCGTCCGTCCACACGCATCCAGAACACACGTCCGATGGTGCCGACTAGAATGTGGGTGGGAGGAGTCATGCTTGCAGGGGTTAATTCCAAAGCGCGGACTGCTGGCTGACCAGCTCCTCCTTGCCTCGCAAAACACTCACACGCCAGGCAATGACGCGTCCGCTTTTAAGGTATTCCGGGCCGGTGACTTGGAATTTGGAGATGTTGTTCCGGCGGATGTTCTCCACGATCTGTTCCTGCACGCGTTTGGTCAGGCCGGATTGAGCCTGCTGATATTCAAAACGCACGGTCAGCGGTCCTGTGCGGTCATCCGCCTTCCAGAACACCGTGTAGTAGTGGCCGAAGCGGTCCATGATCTCTGATTTGGTCACCGCGCCATGGAGGTGGTGCTGCTGCTCGAAGAGAACGGCCGGATTCAGGCTGCGCGGCGCATAGTTCGGCATCAAATGGTAATAGTTCACCTTGCTGATCCGTCCCCCCGGGCCGTCCACGGCGCTGGAGCACGCGGAGAGAATAAAAGCCAGGATGGCAAGGCATCCGAGGCGGAGACAGGGAAAGCGTGACTCAGTCGTCATGGAGAGGCGAATATTGGAATCAGGACGCATGATGTCAACGTCCCCTTCGATTCTTCACATTCCCCAAGTGAAATTCACAAAAGTGAGACTGGATCGACATCCCAGGTCACGATCACCTCCTCCGGCAGTGTCGTTGATTGCATCACTTGATGAATGCGGCGGCACAGCGGCCGGATTTTGGGCGTACGGAGGAGGAGCTGGAAGCGGAACTGCCCGTGCGACTTCGCCAGCGCGCACGGTGCTGGCTCGCCTATGATCACGTCTTCCGGTAAATCGACCAACAAACGCCGGTGCAGCGTCTGCAATGCCAACTCCGCCAGAGCCTGATGCTTCCCCCGGCTGGCGAGGATGACCACGTGTGTGTAAGGCGGGTAGTGAAACGCCCGCCGCTGCTCCAGCTCCTGCTGGGCGAAGCCCTCGAAGTCGTTGTGCCGGGAAAACTGCACCGCCGGGCTGTGTGGCGCGTAAGTCTGCACCATCACCTCCCCCTTCACCTCCCCGCGGCCCGCACGGCCGGCCACCTGGACCAAAAGCTGCAACGTGCGCTCCGCCGCACGAAAATCCGGCAGGTTCAGCGCCAGATCCGCTTTCAGCACGCCCACCAGGGTCACATTCGGAAAATCGAGCCCTTTTGCGATCATCTGCGTGCCGATCAGCAGATCGAGCTTCTGCGCCCGGAAATCCCGCAGCAGGTCGCGGAGCTGGTTTTTGCGCTGGATCGTGTCCGTGTCCACCCGGGCGATCCTTGCCTGCGGAAACACATTTTTCACCACCGCCTCGACTCGCTCGGTGCCGAAACCAGCGAATTTCAGCCCCGGTTCCTGGCATGACGGGCATTTCGACGGCGGAATCCGCCGTGATCCGCACACATGGCACACGAGGCGGTTCTCGTGCTTGTGCAGCGTCATCGGAATGCTGCAATCCTGGCACTGCACCACCTCGCCGCACGAAATACAGCTCAGCGAGGTGTTGAAGCCGCGACGGTTCAAAAACAGGATCGTCTGCTCCTTTTTCTCCAGCCGCGCCGTGATCGCCGCCCGCAGCTTTTCCGAGAGAATTCCTGCGTCCGCGACCGTCACGCCGGTACCTTTGCGTCGTTCGAGGCGCATGTCGATGATGCGGATTAGCGGCAGCGTCCGTCCGTCAGTCCGTTGAGTGAGCTTGAGCAGTTCGTATTTGCCGCCCGCCGCGTTTTCGAAGGATTCGAGGCTCGGCGTCGCGCTGCCGAGCAGAACGACGCACTTTTCGAGACTCCCGCGCACCACGGCCAGATCACGCGCATGATAGCGCGGCGTCTCGTCCTGCTTGAACGACGGCTCGTGCTCCTCATCGACGATGATGATGCCCAGACGCTCGAGCGGCGCGAAGATCGCGCTGCGCGCGCCGATCACGATGTCCGCGCGGTCCTCGTGAATCTTGAACCACTCGTCATGGCGCTCGCCATCACTCAAATGGCTGTGCAGCACGGCGATCCGATCCCGCCGCTCCGCGAAACGCGCTTTGAAGCGCTCGATCGTCTGCGGCGTGAGGCTGATCTCCGGCACCAGCACCAGCGCCGTGCCGCCGCGCTCCAGCACACGGGCGATGGCCTGCAAATAAACCTCCGTTTTCCCGCTCCCGGTGATGCCGTGGAGCAAAATCGGCCTCGCTTTCTCCTCCGATTCGATCGCCGCCACGATTCGCGCGTAGGCTGCCTGCTGCTCCTCCGTCAGCGTGAGCGCCTGGCTGGGCAAAAACTCCTCGTCGTGAAAAGGATCGCGCTCCACGCGCACCTCGCAGCGCGTGATCCAGCCGGACTTGAGCAGCGGTTTGAGGATGGTGGCCGCACGCGGGACATCCTGGCGGATCTGGCTCAGGGTCGCCTCGCCTTTGAAGCTGCGCAGGATGTCCAGCACGCGTGCCTGCATCGGCGCTTTGTTCCGCAGTTTCTCAAAGATGTCCGGCGGCGGCTCCTTCACGAGTTTCAGATGGCTGTCCATCACGAAACTGCCCGGTTTCTCACGCACCGCCTGCGGCAGCATCGTGCGCAGCACCGTGTGCGGGGAAACGAGATAGTATTCCGCGATCCACCGCGCCAGTTTCAGCAGCGCCGGTGTGAACATCGGCCGCTGGCCGATGATCGAGGCGATTTCCTTCAAACGGCCGCGATGTGCCGACTCCCCAGGCAGTTCTAGCACCACCGCGTTCACCCGGCGGTTCTGCAGCGGCACCATCACGCGTGATCCGACGACCACTTTGGCCGCCAGCTCTTCGGGAATCGCATAATCCAGCTCCATCGCCGCCGCGCCCTCGAGCTGCACGCGGGCGATGCGTTTCGCGTCGCCAGGAGCCGCCTCCACGTCGGCTGCGCCGAACAGATCACTCTGTTTCGGTGCTTTCTCGGTGCTCTTTTCGGCCGACGGCATGCGTTCATCCTAGCCGCCGTGATTCCACCGCCCAAACGATTCTTCTTTTGAGAAACGAATCCGCCCGTGCCATCGTTCCCACGCAGCAGCACGGCGCGAAACGGCATGTGGGACTTTCTGACAAATCACTGGCGCGACGGCGTGGAGATCATCATCCTCGCCGCGCTGGCGTATCATGGATATCTCTTCTTCCGTGCGACGCGTGGTGCGCGCATCCTCACCGGGCTTCTCATCCTGTTGCTCGGCCTCGCGCTCATCTCGCTGCTGCTGGAGCTGTCCGTCATCAGCAGCCTGCTGCAGCGCTTCTCGGTCTTCCTGGCGATCGCGCTCGTCATCATCTTCCAGCCCGAGCTGCGCCGCGTGCTGGCGGAGCTCGGCAGCAGCCGCCTGTTTTCCTTCAACCGGCCCGACCCTGAGGCACTGGATGTGCTCATGGAGGCCATGCAGCAGCTCTCATCGCGCCGCTGCGGCGCTCTCTTCGCCCTGAAGCGCGGCATTGACCTCAAACCCTTCGCCGAATCCGGAGTGGAACTCGATGCGGTGATCTCCGTCGAGATGATCACGACCATCTTCCACCCCAAGACCTCGCTGCACGATGGCGGCGTCATCATCGACCAGGGCCGCATCGCCGCCGCCGGTTGTGTCTTCCCCGTGAGCCAGAAGGATGTGCAGGACCGGGCCATCGGCCTGCGTCACCGCGCCGGCATGGGCGTCACCGAGGAAACGGACGCCATCGCGCTCGTCGTGTCCGAGGAGACCGGGGCGCTCTCGCTTTGCTATCAGGGCCGCCTAGAGCACGATCTGGAGCCGGACGAACTGCGCCGGCGCATCAATGAAATCCTGAACGAGGGCGCTGGTGCCAGCGCCGCAACCAACACGGAGGACGGTCATGAACTGGGGACACCGGCTTAACGAGCTCGTCACACGCAACTGGCGCGAGAAAATCATCTCTCTCGTGCTCGCATTCCTGTTCTGGTTCATGATCAAGGCGCAGGACGCGCGCCAGCCGGCCTCTTATGCGCCCTCCCAGGCGGCGAAGATGATGCCGCAGGGCTTTGCCCCGCCTTCGCAGCTCGCTCCGACGGTCCAGCCCTCCCCCGAGGTCCCGGCAAAGCTCGCGCCCGTGATGCCATCGGCCCCTGCCGTGCAGACTCTGCCCGTCAAACCCAAGCCTGAGGCCAACGCCGCGAAGCCCACGGGGCTTTGACACTCCGGACGTAATGCGCTAGAACCGGCGGCCTATGTCTGAAAAGCGCCAGTTCTTCGGCACCGACGGCGTTCGTGCCGTGGCCAACCGCCATCCCATGACCCCTGAGTTCGTCATGCGCCTAGCGCAGGCGGCCGCCGTCGTTCTCGGCGGCAAAACGGACGGTGGTGAACGCCCCAAGGCCGTCATCGGCCGTGACACACGTGCTTCGGGGGAAATGCTGGAGTGCGCGCTTGCCGCGGGGCTGAATTCGGCCGGCGTCGATGTCATTCTGGCCGGACAACTGCCCACGCCTGCCATCGCGATGCTCAGCGCGCAGCTCGGAGCGCAGATGGGTGTCATCGTCTCCGCCTCGCACAACCCTTTTAAGGACAACGGCATCAAATTCGTCCACGGCGATGGCCATAAGCTCAACGACAAGACCGAGATCGCCATCGAGAAGCTCGTGCTCGGCACCGACGACACGCCTCGTCCCGAAGGCCGTGGCATCGGCCGAATCACGAAGCTCGCCGACGGCGTGGACCGCTACGTGACGCACGCTGTTGCCTCGATGGAAGGCGTCCGCCTCGACGGCATGCGCGTCGCGCTCGACAACGCGCACGGTGCCGCCTCCTACACCAGTGCGCTCGCCCTAGAGCAGCTCGGCGCGGACGTGCAGGTCTTCCACTCCGAGCCGGACGGCTTCAACATCAACGAGGAATGCGGCTGCACGCACTCAGAGGAGATCGAACGCATCGTTCGTCAATGCCAGGCACAGGCCGGCATCGCGCACGACGGCGACGCCGACCGCATCGCGCTCTGCGATGAGGAAGCGATCGCCCTTGATGGGGACGAGCTCATGGCCATCGCTGCCGAGGCCATGCTGCGCAAAGGCACGCTGAAGCAAAACACCCTCGCTGTCACGATCATGAGCAACTACGGCCTCGACGACCTCGTCTCCCGACTCGGCGGCCGTGTCATCCGCACCGGCGTCGGTGATCGCTATGTTCTCGAAGAAATGCGTTCGCGCGGCCTCAACTTCGGCGGCGAGCAGAGCGGCCACATCATCTTCGGCGACTGGGCCACCACCGGCGACGGCCTTATCGCCGGCCTGCAAGTGCTCCGCATCATGAAGGAAACCTGCGAGACGCTCAGCCAGCTCCGCAAGTGCCTGAAAAAGTTCCCCCAGTGCGCCCGCAACCTCCGCGTCCGCACCAAACCGCCGATCGACCAGCTCGTCGAGGCGCAGAAGATCATCAAGGAGACCGAGAAGAAGCTCGGCGACTACGGCCGCGTTCTCCTCCGCTATTCGGGCACCGAATCCCTCATCCGCCTCCTCGTCGAAGGCCGTGATGTCGAGTACCTCGAAGCCCAGGCGGACAAGATTGCGTCGGCTGTGCTCGCGCAGATTGGATAGCGCCGGTGCAATGACGAAACCAGAATGGCGAATGACGATTTAAGCTCCAGTGATTGGTCATCATCTCCGAGTCCATTTGAATGCCAAGGAGCGTTCGGGTTTCTGCCTTCGACATTGATTCGTCATTTTTCAAATGCACTACTTCATCACCGGCACCGACACCGACGCAGGCAAGACCTATGTGACTTGCTTGCTGCTGGAGGCTTTGAAGCGCGAAGGAAAGCGCGCCGCCGGCTTCAAGCCCTTTGTCTGCGGCCAGCGTGACGACGCGATTCATCTCGCCAATGCCAGCCGCGACGGATTGACCGTCGAAGAGGTCAATCCGGTTTGGTTCAAGGTCCCGGCCGCGCCCTACGCCGCCGCGATGATGGAAAACCGCCGTTTTGAGCTCAACGACGTCATCGCGAAGTTTCACGAGCTCGCCCAAACGCACGATCATGTGCTCGTCGAGGGCGCGGGTGGTTGGGAGGTGCCGCTGAATGAGTTTTCCACGCTCGCGGACTTCGCCCAACGCCTCGCGCTGCCGGTGATCGTCGTCGTGAACAACAAGCTCGGCTGCCTCAACCACACGATTCTGACCGTTCGCAATATCCAGGCCCGCGGTCTCACCTGCGCCGGTGTTTTGCTCAACTACGTCAACGACGAACGCGACGCCGCCAGCATCTCCAACCGCATGGTCCTGGAGCACTTCCTCGACGTGCCCGTCCTCGGCGAGATCATGCACGGCGAAACGGAGATCCACTGGCCGCTGTGACGCGTTTTGCGGCTGCCACGATCCCCAACCCCACCAAAACGCCCAACGCCATCGACGGCGGGATGTCGCTCGGCCAGTGAGCGCCGCAATACACACGTGAATACGCGACTGCCGCCGCCAGCACATACATCAGCAGCCCGGCACGACGGTAAAAACTCGCGATGACCGTCGCTGCGGCGAACATGTTCACCGTGTGGCTGGATGGGAACGACTTTCCGCGGACTTCGCCATTCGGTTCGCTCGGTTTGATTACCACAGGCTCAAACAAACGCATGAACGCGGGTGAAGCGGGGCCCAGATCACGCACGGTGACAGTCTTGAGGGCGTCACGCGGCCTGACTCGGCCGATGGTTTTCTTCAGCGTGTTGGAAATGACACCATCGCCGATTCCCACGGCGATTCCGAGGCAGAGCAGCATCACCCGCGCCCGTTTGCCGCCACGCCACGCCGCCAGCAGCACGGCGGTCACGATCAAAGGCACCCACGCTTCGATGGCGGAGATGGCCGGCATGATCCAGTCCAGCGCGGGATGCGACCAGGCTGTGTTGATCTGATGCAGCAAGCTGAGATCCCAGGAGCTCATTCCGGTTTCACAGTCTTCCAGGATTTCAGGTTCCGGCCCAGATACACGCTGAATTCACGTTTTTCCTGGCCGAGCGGAATGGATATGTCGCCCAGGCGCTCCAGCGTTTCAAAACCCTCGGTGAAGACGGGATTCTTCAGCAAACCAGTGCCTGGATTGGGATCAAAGATGATCGCGTCCTCGCCGATCTTCTCCTCAGGCCCCGGCCAGATCTCATACTGCGACTGCACCGTGCCGCTGTTCTCCCAGCGGTACATGCGCGGATGCGATGGTAGGTAAAAAGCCATCAACGCCGCGTTGTAGCGATGACCGAGCGTCATCACGAAGGCCTTCTTCGGCGCCTTATCGATGAACTTCTGCGCCTCGATGCCCGCCTCACGCCAGCCGCGAATGCTCGCCAGTTTGTTGATGCTTTTCAGATCAGTGGCAAAGATCACCACGAGAGCCAGATGCACGATGAGCACCAGCGCTCCACCGATGCGCAATGACCAGCGCTGCCAGACCGGATTCGCCTTGGTGGGCAGCAGACCACGCATCCACGCCGCCGCCAGCACAAAGGCCGGTACAAAGAATGCCGCCGGCCAGTTGGGATTGATCCGCTGACGCAGTGACAGCAGGGCAAAACAGGCCAGTGCGGGCACCGAGGCCACCACGAGGAACAAAACCGGCCGCGTGAGCTGGCTGCGCTGTTTGATCGCCGCCAGCATCGCCGCCACCAGCGCTGCAAACGTCACCGGGGTGTAGATGAGTGCCTGCAGGCCCACGTTTTCGAGCGTGCGGCTGATCCATTTGCCAAAGCTCCGCGTTTCACCGTCGAAGTGATGCTTCGTGTGCTCCAGGGTGATCCACGCATGCTCCTGGTTCCACTTCAGCACCGGAATGATGAAGGCCATGCCGACGACGATGGCGGCCCACATGCGCGGATTGCGCAGCAGTGCGCGGTCCTCACGCGAAACCGCCGCAAACACCAGCATCAGCGCTGGAAAGGCCAGCATCATCTGTTTGCTCAGCGTGCCGATGCCGATCACCAGCGCCAGCGCGAGCCAGCGAGTGTTGCACGCGGGTTTTTGCGCCGCAAACCAGAACAGCAGCAGCCCCAGCGTCCAGCACAGCAGCAGCGGCGCATCAATCGTGAGCAGCAGGTTCAGTCCCGCGTTCGCGATCGTCAGCAGCACCAGCAGCGCCGCCAGAAACGCCGTCCGCGCGTCAAACAACACGAGCGCGATGCGGTGGATGATGAACAGCGTCGTCGATCCAAGCAACAGCGCCGCAAAGCGGATGCCCCATTCCGCATTTCCCGTGAGCCAGCCGATCACACCCATCATCCAGCCGATCATCGGCGGCTTGCTGTAGTAGCACCAGTCCGGCCGGCGGCCCCAGTCCCAGTAATACGCTTCATCTCCCGCCAGATCGGCCCCGCTCACAAACAAAAGCGTCACTCCAATGCGCACGATGAAAACGGCGGCCAGCAGCCACCAAAAACGCTTGAGCCAGGTCGAGGAGTCGGAATCGGGAGTCAAAGACATGCGCCGCGATCATAGCGGTGCCCGGCGGCTGCGAAACCGGGAATCCAAGGTGATGATCTTGTTTCTTGGCAAACGCCGGCGCTCGCTGCATTTTCGACGTGTGAATTTCCACGCGGCCATCGCCCTGCTCATGCTGCTGACCGTCTCAACGGCCAATGCGCTGACGATTGTTGGCTACGACTCCGACACGAACGACAGGTTTGACTCCGGCTACGCCACCAGCCCGGTGGAAAACACCTCCCTCTCATTTCTTGGCAGCGGTTACGACCTCTCCGGAGTGGGCTGGAACCCGTCAAACACCTCGCAGAGCTTCGCGATGATCAGCGACCGGTATTTCGTCTATGCCAGCCACCATGCGCCCGGCTCCACGATGAGCTTTTTCAGCCAGGTGCTGGGATCAGTCGTCAACTACGGCGTCAGCGCCGCCACCCATCACTTCACCTTCAACGGACAGACCAGCGACTTTGCCATCGGCAGGCTCTCCACGGCCCTGAACCCCGCCCACGGCATCACCAGCTACCCGGTCCTGGATTTCCCCTTTGTCACCGACTACCTCGGCCTGCCGGTCCTCATCTACGGTCATGGCTCCAACGGCCCTCGCCTCGGCGCCAACACGGTCGATGTCGTCCTGCCCTACAATTTTCCGGGCGGCACCGGCAATGACAGCTACGGCATCGGCTACGCTTTCAACAGCGGCCTCACGGGCGACTCGAAGTTCGAAAGCGGCGACTCCAGCAGCCCGACTTTCGTTCCGTGGCACGGCTCTCTCGCCCTGCTCGGGACACATTCCGTCGTCGGCACCATCGGCCTCACCGAATACTCCATCGACAACTTCATCGCCGTCTATCTTGATCAAATGACCGCGCAGGGCATCGACTTCAGCGTCGTTCCCGAGCCGTCACGCGCCATGCTCCTGCTCCTCGGTGCTTGCACCCTGCTGCGTCGCAGGCACCGTGCGCCACGAGAATGATCAACGACACGGCGCAACGCGAAATCGACTGGCTCTACAGCACGCAGCTCTTCGGCATCAAGCTGGGCCTCGAAAACGTGCGGCGTCTTCTTGGCGAGCTGAATCTTCCTGCGGCAGGCCAAAAATTCATCCACGTCGCCGGCACGAATGGCAAAGGCTCCACCTGCGCCTTCATGCACTCGATCCTGAGGGCATCTGGCATCAACGCCGGCCTCTTCACCTCGCCGCACCTCATCCACTTCGGCGAACGCATCCGCGATGCCGAACGCATGATCACGCCGGATGAAATAGCCAATGGCATCACGCGGCTGCGCGGACGTGTCGTCGGCTGGAATCCGCATCCGACCTTCTTCGAACTCACTCTCGCTCTCGCCCTCGAATGGTTCGCTCATCGGCAAAACGAGTGGGTCGTGCTCGAAACCGGCCTCGGCGGTCGTCTCGATGCCACGAACGCGATCACACCCGCCGTCAGCGTCATCACGCCCATCGGCTGGGATCATATGGACATGCTGGGTGACACACTCGCGAAGATCGCCGCCGAAAAAGCCGGGATCATCAAGCCCGGCGTGCCTGTCATCACCATGACGCAGGACGCCGAGGCGCTCGGAGTCATCCAGCACACCGCTGGAGAGCGTAAAGCATCGCTGACCATCGTCGAAGCGCCGTCACAGGTCGAAACCGGCCTTCCTGGCCCGCATCAGCGATGGAACGCCGCCATGGCCGTCGCCGCGCTTCATGCCGCAGGCTTCGATCTCGATGAAACCGTCGTCGCACGCGGCCTGCGCGACGTTCAATGGCCCGCCCGCTTTCAAAAAGCCGGCAACATCATCATCGACGGTGCCCACAACCTCGACGCCGCCCGCGTTCTCGCCCAAACCTGGCGCGAGCAGTTCCCGCACGAAAAAGCCCAGCTCATTTTTGGTGCTGTTGCCGGAAAAGATGTCGCCGCTGTTTTGCGCGAACTCAATCCCATCGCCGCCTGCTTGCGTTTTGCGCAAATCGATTCACCGCGCGCAGTGCCGCCGGAAGAACTGCTCAAAATCTGGGACGGCCTCCATCTGGAACCACATCCTGTTTCCATCCACAGCAACATCGCCGACGCGTTGAATGCCGTGAACAGTGATCAGCCGGTTCTCATCGCCGGCTCGCTCTATCTCGCCGGTGAAGCGCTGTCCTTGATCGAAAACAAACCCGGAGCCTTCGAGCGGAGTGCTCAGTGACGTCTATTCCTCCGAAGCCGCCACCTTGATGCGATACCCGTTCTCGTTCTTCTCCAGTTTCATCAGCCCGCGCTCCGCCACGGCCTCCAGCAGTGCGCTGAAAGTGCTGAAGCCGTAGAAACGCTCGTCAAACTGCGGCTGGCGTCGGCGGATGGCTTGTTTCACCGGCCCGGCCCACACCGTGTCGCTGCCGCTGCGGCCGAGCATCGCCTCCACTGTCTCCACCACGAGCTGGATCGCCTTTTCAGGGTCGCCACCCGGTTTTTTCTCCTGCGTCGCCGGTTTGGCCACTGAAGGGGCTGGTTTGGCGCGTGCGAGGCGCGTTTTTGTTTTCTCCTCCTCTCGCACGAGGTCGTCGTAGAAGATGAATTCGTCGCAGTTGTCGATGAACAGGCCGCTGGAGGACTGCTTCACGCCCACACCGATCACCGTCTTGTTGTTTTCTCGCAGCTTGCTCACCAGCGGCGAGAAGTCCGAGTCACCGCTCACGATGGCGAAGGTATCCACGTGCGACTTCATGTAACAGAGGTCGAGCGCATCCACCACCATGCGGATGTCCGCCGAGTTTTTCCCGCTCTGGCTCACATGCGGGATATCGATCATCTCGAACGCCGCCTCGTGCATCGTCGCCTTGAAGCTCTTGTAGCGGTCCCAGTCGCAGTAGGCCTTCTTCACCACGATGCTGCCTTTCAGCAGCAGGCGGTCTAGCACCTTGTTCATGTCAAACTTGTCATACTTCGCATCCTTCACGCCGATGGCCAGGTTTTCAAAGTCGCAGAAGACAGCGATGGTGTGTGTGCGGTCGGTAGGGGTGGCCATGGTGACGGATCGTCCTTCCTCCAGGCATCCGGGTCAACCGGTGTCTCTTCAGCGCGATTGACACGTGCTTGGTTTCACGGTTTGGATGAACGGATGGATTTCCATTGGCAGCTTGCCCTCACCTCCGGCCTCGGCACCGCTGTGATCACCGTGATCGCGATGCATCTCGCGTTGATACCGTGGCGCAAAAGCCAGGGAGCCCACTGGACGGAACGTGCCCGGCTGCTGTGGCCGGCGCGGCGTGTTCTCGTAGCCGTCATCTTTGCCTGCATCATCTCCGCCATCATCCTGCCGAAGCTGTTCGGACTGCCAGGCGATGAATCCGCGAGCTTCTGGCCTGTTATCCCAGGGTATTTGCTGGCCAGCTTCTTCTCCACCCGCGAGATCGAGCCGCGCTATCGTTTTCTGACCTGGCTGCACGAGACCTTCTGGCAGGTGCTCGTGCAGTTCGGCATGCTCGCCATCGTCATCTGGCTGCTGCACACGATGCCGCAGGTGATGCAGCCCCGCGACTGGCTGCGCTTTGCCCTCGGCACGCTGGCGGTCATCGTCATCCTCACCGGCGTGTGGCTGCCGCTGCTCTATCTCTTTCTCAAAGCCAAAAAGTCACCCGATCTGCGCCTCGAACGTCTCGTGGATGAAATGGCGGCGCAAACGGGCATCAAGCCCTGGCGCGTGTATTACGGAGAATCGCCCCTCGCCCGTGCCGCCGCGCTCATCTACCTTCGCAGCCTCGTCTTCACCTCCCGTGTCCTCGACATCCTCACCGACGACGAACTGCGCAGCATCATCCTCCATGAGCTGGCCCACCTGCGTGAGGGCTGGGCGGTGCGACTCTCACGGCTTGTTCCGGTCCTTGCGCTCATGCTGATCACCCTGATGCATCCTCTCATGCATCACATGGGAGTGGCGGGATTGTTCTGGCTCGCCGTCGTGATTATGCTGCTGCTAAGGCTCGCCAACCGCATCGCCCGTCGCATGGAGCATCATGCCGATGACGCCGCCATCCAGGGCAGCGCTGACACCGTGATGTATGCCCGCGCCTTGGAGAAAATCTACCAGGCCAACCAAGTGCCCGCCGTGATGCGCGGGAACAACATGGTCCACCCCCATCTCTACGACCGCATGCTCGCTGCCGGTGTCACACCCGATTATCCGCGCCCTCAACCACCCGGCCGCATGGCCTGGCCCGGCTGGGCGGTGTTTCTCATTCCCGGTGCCATGGCTGTCTGGATGATGCTGCGAAGTCACTCATAAAACGGCCACCGCTCCAAGTTCGGGCGACCGAGGGACTCCTGCTCGAAATCGCCTTTGGTGCCGGTTTGCTGCATCGAATGCAATTCCGCATGGCAATCGGCCATGGATGGATCGGCGAGGAGGCGGGTGAGAGTTTTGACTTCGTCTGCGGTGAGTGGAGGGGCGTCATCGCGAGGGCGGAAACGCATGTGGAGTGGCTGGAAGTAACGCCCGGTCTTCTCGCGGAGGGTTCGTAGGATGTCGAAGCCTGCGGGGTCGGTGTCGCCGAAGTGAAAGGTGGGCAGCTCGGCAGGCAGGCGTGAGAGGAGCAGAACGAGGGCGCGGTTTGGCTGGCTGGTTTGGATGATCAGGCTCTCGCCTCGGTTCAGCTTCACGAGTTCGAGGAAGGTCGTTTCGTTTTCGACTGTCAGAAGCCTCGCGGCGGAGCAGGTGATGACCTCAGCGGCACGAATGTCGGTTTCGGAGATCGTGATGGAACCACGCAGGGAGGCGAAATCGAGGCTGTCCAGCTTCAGCGGGCCGTGCAGGAGCACTTGGCGTGGCTTTTCGAGCAGACCGAGGTCTTCCAAGGTTTGTCCGTTGATCTGGCCGAGCGCGGATTCGAGGCGGCTTTGCAGTTTTTCGAGCCGCTTGGAGTCGCGGCAGATCACACAGCTCGAGAATCGCATCAGGGACTCGCCCTTCCATTCTAGCACGCGGGTCAGCACCGTCAGCAGCTCGCGGTTTCCTTCCAGGTCATCGCGTTTGAAGGGTTCGATCGATCCACCGGTGCGGGCTTGGTGGGAAAGGTTGGTGAGCCAGTTTTCAGGCAAAATGGAGCCACTAAAGGAGTCGAACAGCTCCGCCAGAGTGGCCCGCTCCTCTGTCGGAGAGGCTTCACCCAAGAAATCGAAAAGCCACGCTTCACCACCGTCACGTTTGAGGCGGACGAGCAGGATGATCTTCTCGTCCCGAGAGTGTGTTTCGAGCACCAGATGGCCCAGCGACTGGCTGGCGGCACGGCGCAGATGCTCTTCGGCGAGGATGCGAGCCTCGACTTTGTCGGCGTGGGCGGCTTTGAGCAGCTTTTTGTAGTCGAGTGTGAAATCTGAGGCGCTGATGCCAGTGCGACCCGCTTGGGATTCGCGGTAGCGAGCGGCGAATGCCTTCAGGATCTCTGGATGCTCATGAGCCATGCTTGTTCATCCAGGCTTTGCCTTCGGGTGTGTCGCGGAAGAGGACGGCGGGAATGTTGCGAATGCGGGTTTTGCCGCCCTCACGCTTCTCGGTCTTGGTGACGACGATGAGTTCATCGCACAAGCTGAAGGCGAAGGGGATGTTGCCGCTGGACATGCTGAAGACGCCCTGGAGATCGAGTTCCTGCATGGCAGCGAGGCAGTCCTGGATGCGCTCGCCGCTGAGCTTGCTAAAGGCTTCGTCGATAGGCACCAGCGCCAGGCTGGGCTCTTTCCAGCGCGTTTCGTGGCGGTTGTAGGCGTGCAGATAGCTGGCGAGGATGGCCACAAAGTAGGGACTCTGGTTTTCACCGCCGCTCATCTTGCCGCTCTGCTTGTCCACGCTCACGGGCTTGGCATCCGGCTGGCGCACATCGGTCACGAGCAGGTCGTAGTCGAAGTACTGGCGGTAATCGAGCAGCTTGACGGCCTCGGGGCTGTTCGACTGCTTCACGAGCGTTTGCAGGAAGTGGTCCAGTGCAGTGCGTAGCTCGCCTTCGAGGCTGGCGAAGAAGAGGTCGTCCGGTTCCCGGTTGGAGTTCAGATGAATGAGGTCGCGGTAAAAGCGGAACTCGGGATTCGGCTCCTTTTTGATGTGATACACATCGTTCCCGATCTGCCGCTTGAGCTGCTTGTTGAGCAAGAAGATGATGTTGTCGATGTCCTTGAGCGCCTTCTGCATGCGGCTGAGCACCTGCGTGCGGAAGAGGCTTTCCCAGCGCTTGCGCTCGGCTTCGGCCTTCTTCTCAAACTCAGGGATTCCTTGGCCGTCGATGCGTTTGAGCAGCTTGTCGTAGTCTTTAGTGCTGCGGCCATCCTCGGGCAGGTCATCGAACCGTGGCGAGAAGGTTTTCTTGAACTCGACCATCGCGGCTTTGAGGTCACCCTCGGCCTGCGCAGCATTCACGGCGGCCTTGCTGGCTTCTTTTTCAAACTCGCGCGCGGCGACATCCGCAGCGAGGTATTTTTCCAGCAAGTCCTGCTTCCAGCTCCGGTAACGGTCGAGGTGCGCGGAGATGTCGATCTCGCGTTTCAGGCGCAAAAAGTCGTCTTCACGCTTGGAGGCATCTTCGCGTCGGCTGGCGAGTGTTTTCTCCGTTTGCTCGATTTCGCGCTGGATGCCTTTGCGGGCGATTTCGAGCCGTTCCTTCTCAAACGACTCCGCCTGCGTCTGCAAATCATGCGCCTGCTGCTCCAGTTCATGCAGTGAACCGGTGTCGATCTCTTGAAGACGCTTCATTAGCTCCTCGTGATCCTGTTCCAGCTTGGGCAGAGATTCGACTCGGACGAGGTCCTGGGCCAGCGAGGCATGGTCTGGCATCTTGGCGTCTTTGTCGGCAATGATGGCATTGATCTCCGTTTCCAGCGGTTCCAGGCGGCGGATGCTGGCGACGATGCTCGTGAGCTTATCCTGCTTGATCTCCTGCTGGCGTTGCAAGCCACGTTTGCCGACGAAAGGCACACCATCGTATCGCCGAGCACGCAGAACGATGCCATCGCGAAGCATGAGCCCATCGGGAAGAATGGCGGCGTCATGCTTGTCGAACTCTGCGAGCTTTGAAACGCACTTCACCTGCCCAAACCAATGGTCCACACAGGCACGGGCAACGGGATCATCCGTCTCGAGTTTCTCCGCCAGCGAGCCTTTGGCAGCTTTGGGCTTCTGCGCGAGCATCCGCGAAGGATGGATGAGAGACTCGACGGCGGCTTTCGGGCCTTGAGAGCCTGCGTTCAGCTCATGAAAATGCCGCACGGCCTCGGGGTAGTGCTCCTCGCTGACGATGACGGCGAATTTTTCCGTGAAGGCCACTTCAATCGCCTCGCGCCAAGTTTCATCGGCCACCTCACACAGCTCCCGCAGAGCACGGGCAGCAGGTCGGCCTTGGAACGATAGCAGCCGATCATTCAGCGTGTGCAGCAGCGGTTGCTCGATGGGCGGCAGTCCGGCTTTGAGCGTGTGGATCTGTGCTTCGAGGTCCGAGCGTTCACCACGCAGACGACGAAGCTCCTCGGCGTCTCCGGCAAAAGCCTGGCGCAGGTTTTTGCAGACCTGATCAGCCGCATCTCGCAGAAGGCTGAGCGCGTTCGCGGTGGATGCCTCATCGCACTCCTCCAGCATCTCGATGGCAGTATCGAGACGGTGCGTGTCCACCGGCTTGGGCAGCGGCGCGTGTTTCACATCCTTCTGCCACTGTTTCGCGTCCTTCACCCGCTTGCGCAGACGATCACTAAGCTTGGTGCCGAGTTCGCGCAGGCGCAGCAGCTCGGCTTCGAGTTTGCGGCCTTGTTCCGTGAGCTGGTGATAGAGACGACCCTCCGAAGACTCGTGCATGAGGCCGAGCAGACGTTCCCGCTCACCGCGGCAGCGTGCGATGCCTTCCTCCAGTTCCCGCAGACGCTGCTCATCGCCTGCAAAGCTCTCGCGCAGGTCCGCGAGCCGCTTTTCCATGCTGGTGACGAGGCTTTGAGCGTGCTCGTGGTTCAGCTCCGTGGCGAGGTAGCGGGCCACATCACGGTCTCGCTGGGCGGAGACACGCGTTTCGGAAAGCTGGCGGATGGTTTGCAGCCGAGTGAGCTGTCCGCGAAGCTGGCGCAGCTCGTTTTCGTAGGATTCAAAGTCACGGTAACTTGCCACCACGTCATCCACTGGCACCGCCTCGCCGGGCAGCACGAACTCGCGGCAGAAGTCGTCGAAGCTCTTGAGGTTCGTGAAGGACATCGCACTGGGCAGCAGGCGATCCAACACCTCGCGGTTGAAATTGAGGTGCGCACCGTTGCTCATGTCCCGCAGGTATTCGCGGGAGGAGGGGAAGAGGCGTCCCTGGTGGCTTTCGATCAACTGGCGGAAGCCGTGCATGTCCAGCGTGCGGCGTTTGCCATCCTCGGCGGAGGTATGGATGAAGTCGTCCTTCTCCAAACTGCCCTGGCAGAAGAACGGCGTGATGTGGCCGTCGTTCTCCGCTGTGTTGCGGAACTCGATGCGCAGGCCCCAAGTCTCGACGCGCTTCCCATCTGGCCAGATGAACTCGGCGGCGACGTAGGTGGTCACGCCTTTGTCATGGTAAAACTGCGGCTGGCCGCTTTCCGACTGCTGCTTGGTATCGAGCAGGCAATAGCCTTTCAGCGTGCGGTCGGACCTGGAACCAGTAGCGCTGCGATTGAAATGTTGGCGAGATTTTTCCGGTCCCACGAGGACGAGCATGAGCATGTCCATGAGGATGGATTTGCCCGAACCCGTGACACCGGCGAGCACGAGATTTCCCTGAACCGCGAGCGTGTCCTGGTAGCCATACCAATTGATTGCATGCAGGCGGGAGAGACGGATGGCACGGCTCCTGGCGCTCATGCTTCCACCTCCTCATCCGTGTTGGAGATCGCGGTTGCGTCATTCTTTTTAAAGGCACCGGCGGACTCGTTCCATTCCGCGAGTTCGCGGAAGGGCACCACGCGCCGGATCGCAGGCAGCACCTCGATCCCGCTGTCTTCAAAAGGCTCCGCAGGCTGGAAGCGGATGAGATTGAACCGTGCCGCCTGACGCAAAATCTCGCGCAGCCGCCCTCGGGCAATCTGGCCCACAGCATCTGGCAGGAGCTGGTCTTTCAGCAGCGCGTTCAGCTCCGTGACCGTGAGAAACGCCTGTGTCTCGCCCTCATCCCTCCAGCGCACATCCGCCGCATACCAGAGTGCCAGCCAAACCAGCGTGGCATCCTGGCGAAGGTGCAAAACCATCGAGCCGACACGCGGGATGGCCTGCACCATGCGCTCGTCATGCAGCAGGGCCACGTCGAGTCCGGCGAGCGCGGCTGTCTCGCGCAGCCACTCGAAGTTTTGCCTGCACCAGTTGTAAAGCGCGCTCTGCCCGCTTTCCAGCCCCAGCAGCGAACCATGCGCTAGCAGTTCCTGCAGCGCCTCGGCCAGCCGAGCACGATCCTGCTCCTGCAGCCGCAGCAAAGGCTCCGGCGCGGGAGTGTCGTTAAGGTTGGGGGCGGCTTCGGTCATTTCTTGATCAGGTCAAAATGCTCCACTCGGGCTCCTGGCAGGGTGTCGAGCGGGATATCACCTTCTTGGACGATGCTGCGGCTGCTTTCCAGCTTGTAGGCGGCCTCATTGGATTCCGCGTGCAGCAGCAGGGCGATGAGTTCCGTCAAATCCGCCTCGGAGGCGACTGGCAGGTCGGCACTGGAGATGCGTGCGCCTTTCTCACCGGGCAGCCGCTTCACAAATTCGTTCGCACGACGCACGGAAAGCGAGTCACGCAGCGCACGCTCCATACCGCGCAGGCCTTCCTCACGTTCAGCGTCCGTGACCTCATCGTCCAGTGCCGCCTGTTCACCAGCCGTGCGGCGGATCGGTGGAGCGTAAAGGGAGTCGAGTCCGGCCGGCAGGCGGGTTTCAGGAAGGCGAAGTGCTGGCAATTCAGGCAGCTCCCAGGTGCTGGAAAGGCGCTTTCCGGCCAGCAGCTCGTTCGCCCGCATGAAGAAATCACGAATTTCCGTGCGACGTTCGCCCGTCACATCTTGGAGATAGCGGAAACGCGATAGCGAACGCCGGGTGAAGTCCGCTGTGCGGCGATCAATCTCGTCCGCCATGGGTTGCACCAGTTCCAGCAGATGCGCGAGATCATCGAGCCGCTGACGCACACGGGCGCGGGCTGTTTCGGCACTCAGCGTCGGTTCACGGCGCAGCAGCTCGGTCTGCATCTCCGCCATCGCAGTCGAGTCATCCTGCAATCTCTCGCCGATGCGCCGCACCGCCTCCGGCAGACGCGCGGGCAAACGGGCTCGGATCAGCTCCGCATACGCGCCATGAGCGACCTGTTCCGCATAGTCCTCAAACACGAGCGAGAGGTTCCCTTTCAGCGTGCCCTCCTCAAGCTGCCGCCGCGTGAGGCGCTGCACGGACTTTTGCATCGTGCGCAGCTCTCCGAGTCCCTGACGCGTGTTTGCTAAGCACACGTCCACCGTTTGCAGCGGACGCTCGGTCAGCTCTGGCTCGTTCGCCAGCATCGCGCAGACAGCAGTGAGCTTGTCCGTGAACACCGCCGCCTCAGGATGCGCGATCTGGCGCAGCGCCGCGATCAGCGTGGAGCCATGCGCATCGAAATAAAGCTTGCGCCGCCAGTCCTTGCGCGGCGGCTCCTCCAGCCAACGGCAGCGCGACAAATGATCCAGCACGCGACGAGCGGTCTCACGAGTCGGTTGCGCTTCCGGCGGTGATTCGCTCCCACCAGCCATTTCCTCCTCCTCGGGTTGAAACTCGGGATGCTTCGCCAAAACATCCGCGATGATCTCGACAGCGTCATTGCGCTCCAAGCCATCCGGCTGCTCCGCGCACTCGCGATCCAGCGCATCGAGCACATCCACATAGGTCGGCGCATTTTTGCCCGCTAAAACACGAAAGAACGCGGGATCGCGCACTTCGCGGTAGAGGGCAGTGGAGAGAAGGTCTGGCATCAGAGCCGCGCATCATGCGGAGGGGGGACGCCGGGGCAAGCAGGGAGCGGTTTTCACGTCCATACCCGCCTCGCGGCATGGACGATCCCGCCGTCCGGGCCGCCTGCGCAAGGATTGCGCTCTCCAGGCCGTTTTTTCCGGCCCCAAACCCTTGCTATGCCCATGAAGCTTCGCCTCATCGCCTCCGCTCTCATTTTGTCTTCGTCTGCTTTCGCGCAGGCACCGAAGAAAGATGAAGGCATTGATCCATCCAAGCCGGTGTCGTTTTACAAACACATCCGGCCGATCTTCCAGGCGCAGTGCAATGGGTGCCATCAGCCGGCGAAGAAGAAGGGCGATTACATCATGACGGAGTTCGCGGCGTTGCTGAAGGGCGGCGAGGAAGGCGTGGCGGTGGTGCCGGGGAAGGCGACGGAGTCGAATCTGCTGAAGCTCATCAAACCGGATGCGCATGGCAAAGCCGAGATGCCGCAGAAGGCGGATGCGCTGCATGCGACGCAGATCGCCTTGATCGAGCGATGGATCACCGAAGGCGCGAAGGATGACACGCCGGCCACAGCGAAGGCGCAATACGACATGGCGCATCCGCCGGTGTATGTGACGGCGCCCGCGGTCACGTCGGTCGAATACTCGCCGGATGGCGCGATGATCGCGGTGGCGGGTTATCATGAGGTGCTCATTCACAAAGCGGATGGCAGCGGCATCGTGGCGCGACTGGTGGGACTCGCGGAGCGCATTCAGAAGCTCGCGTGGTCGCCGGATGGCAAAAAGATCGCGGTCACGGGCGGCAGCCCGGCTCGCATGGGCGAAATCCAGATTTGGGACGTGGCGGCGAAGAAGCTCGAGCTGTCCAAATCGCTCACGTTTGACACCATTTACGGCGCGAGCTGGTCGCCGGACGGCAAGCAGCTCGCGTTTGGCTGCGCGGACAATGCCGTGCGGGCCATCGACATCGCCACGGGCAAGGAAACGCTCTTCATGGGCGGCCACAGCGATTGGGTGCTCGACACCGTGTGGGGAGTGGATGGCAAACACGTCGTCTCCTGCGGTCGCGACATGAGCGTGAAGCTCACCGAGGTCGCCACGATGCGCTTCGTCGATAACGTCACCTCCATCACGCCCGGCGCACTCAAAGGCGGCGTGCAGGTGCTGGCGCGGCATCCGCAGCGCAACGAGGTGCTCATCGGCGGCACCGACGGCGTGCCCGCGATCTACCGCATGGAGCGCATCACGAAGCGCGTCATCGGCGACAACGCGAACCTCATCCGCAAATTCCCCGCGATGCAGGGCCGCATCTTCGGCGTGGACTTTGCACCGGATGGCAAGCGCATCGTCGCCGGCGCGTCGTTTGAAGGCAGCGGCATGATCAACATCTACAGCAGCGAGTATTCGAGCGACATGCCACCCGAGGTGAAAAAGATCGTCGAGACCGTGAACGGCAAAGGCAAGGAGCTCGACGACTGGATCACCAAAGACGTGAAGCAGCTCAGCAGCACGCCGGTGCCGGCGGGTGTGTTCAGCGTCAGCTTTTCGCCCGATGGCAAAACGGTTGTCGCAGCGGGTCAGGATGGTCAGATCCGCCTCATCGATGCCGCCACGGGCAAGATCGCCAAAGAATTCACCTCCGTGCCGCTCGTGAAGGAAAAAGTGCTCGCCGCGAGCGATGTCATCGCGGACGACACCGTGCGTGTGGACGTGAAAAAGGACGACAAGGTCGAGACGCTGCACACCGGCCCCACCGTGGCTTCCATCGAGGTCGAGCCTGCGAACGTCAAAATCGCCAAGCCCACCGAATACGCGCAGCTCCTCATCACCGCGAAGATGAGCGACGGCACGCGTGCCGATGTCACCCGCATGGCAAAGATCACCGCCGCAAAGGGCAACGTGGTGCAGATCGACTCACGCGGCATGATTCGTCCGGACAAAGACGGTGCCACGGCGATCAACATCAGCTTCATGGGCCGCACCGCCAGCGTGCCCGCGAATGTCAGCGGCCTGAATGTGGCGCTGAAGCCGGATTACGTCCGCGACATCATGCCCATCACGTCGAAGCTCGGTTGCAATCAAGGCACCTGCCACGGCGCCAAAGACGGCAAGGCGGGCTTCAAGCTCTCGCTGCGTGGTTACGATCCCATGTATGACGTGCTCGCCTACGCGGACGAACTCGCCAGTCGTCGAGCGAATGTCGCCTCGCCGGAGCATTCGCTCATGCTGCTTAAGGCCAGCGGTGCCGTGCCGCATGAAGGCGGCCAGCTCACCGTGCCGGGCGAGCTTTACTACGAATCGCTCAAAGCGTGGATCAGCCAGGGCGCGAAGGTGAATCTCGGCACGCCGAAGGTCACCAGCATCGAAGTCAGCCCGAAAAATCCGGTCATGGAAAAGATCGGCAGCCGCCAGCAGATGCGCGTGATCGCCCGCTATGCCGATGGTTATGTCAAAGACGTCACCGCCGAGGCCTTCCTCGAAAGCGGCAACGGCGAAGTCATCGAAGCTGACAAAAAAGGCCTCATGACGAGCATTCGCCGCGGTGAGGCACCCATCCTCGCCCGCTTTGAAGGTGCCTATGCCGCCACCACGATCA
The DNA here is from genome assembly GCF_044236155.1 of Prosthecobacter sp. GTDB lineage: Bacteria > Verrucomicrobiota > Verrucomicrobiia > Verrucomicrobiales > Verrucomicrobiaceae > Prosthecobacter. The sequence goes on along the minus strand of NZ_JBIIHA010000011.1, from coordinate 5,539 downwards.
CGGTGATGGGTGATCGCACCGGCTTCGCATGGCAGCAGCCCGAGACTTGGAACAAGATCGACGAACTCGTCGCGCAGAAATGGCAGCGCATGAAGATCGAGCCCAGCGGCCTGTGCAGCGATGAGGACTTCCTTCGCCGCATCCACCTCGACCTCACCGGCCTGCCGCCGAAGCCCGAGGAGGTCACCGCTTTCCTCGCCGACAAGCGCGATGTGCGTGTGAAGCGCGGCGAAGTGATCGACAAGCTCATCGGCAATCCCGACTTCATCGAGCATTGGTCGAACAAATGGGCCGACATGCTCCAGGTGAACTCCAAATTCCTCGGCACCGAGGGCGCGGCCGGACTGCGCACGTGGATCAAGCAGCAGGTCGCCGACAACACGCCCTACGACCGCATGGCCTACCGCATCGTCACCGCCACCGGCTCAAACAAAGAGAATCCTGCCGCCGCTTACTTCAAAACGGTGCGCACGCCGGAGGAACTCGTCGAAAACACCACGCACCTGTTTTTGGCCACGCGTTTCAACTGCAACAAGTGCCACGACCATCCCTTCGAGCGCTGGACGATGGACCAGTATTATGAAACCGCGGCTTACTTCTCGCAGATCGGCCTCGCCGCCGATCCGAACGCGAAAGGTGCCACCATCGGCGGCACCGCTGTCGAAGGCGCGAAGCCGCTCTACGAGATCGTGAGCGATAAAAAAGACGGTGATGTGCTCCACCTCCGCACCAACAAGCCCGTCTCGCCGAAGGTGCCCTACGACACCGAGCTCATCAGCAGCACCGCCAGCTCCCGCCGCGAGGCTTTTGCCACCTGGATGACCAGCCCGCAGAATGATTACTTCGCCATGAGCTATGCGAACCGCATCTGGGGCTACCTCACCGGCACAGGCGTCATCGAACCGCTCGATGACATCCGCGCCGGCAATCCGCCGAGCAATCCCGAGCTGCTGCAATATCTGACGAACGAATTCATCCAGAGTGGCTTCAACGTGCGCCATTTGATGAAACTCATCGCCAACAGCCGCACCTACCAGCTCAGCCTCGCCACGAACAGATGGAACGAGGACGACAAGATCAACTACAGCCACGCCAAGGCGCGTCGCCTGCCTGCTGAGGTGCTCTTTGACAGCGTCTTCGCCGTCACCGGCAGCATGCCCAATATCCCCGGCGTGCCCAAAGGCACCCGCGCCGCCGCTTTGGCCGATGCGCAGATCAAACTGCAAGACGGCTTCCTCACCAACTTCGGCCGCCCGGCTCGTGAAAGCGTGTGCGAGTGCGAACGCAGCAACGACGTCAACCTCGGCCCCGTCATGGCCTTGATGAGCGGTCCGACCGTCGGCGATGCCATCAGCGACTCGAACAACGCCATCGCCAAGCTCACCGCCGAGATCAACGACGACAAACAGCTCATCGACGCCGTCTTCATGCGCATCCTGAACCGCCACGCCACCGAGAAGGAAATCTCCGCCGCACTCGAAAGCATGGCCGGACTCGATGCCGAGCACAAAACACTCGCCGCCACGCTCCAGGCCAAGGAAGTCGAGCAAAAGCCCGTCATCGCCAAAGCCGAGCAAGATCGCCTCGCCGCGATCAAAGCCGCTGAAACCGAATTGAAGGCCTACCAGGCCAAAATCGCCCCCGAAGTCGCGAAAAAAGAGGCTGCACGCCAAGCCGCCATCAAAGCCGCCGAAGCCAAGGTGAAGGCCTCCTATGACACCGCCGCTGCCAATCAGCCGAAGTGGGAAAACTACCTCGATTTGACCACCGAATGGCAACTGCTCGATCTCAAGGTGCAGCGTGCTGGTGGCGTCGAGAAGCTCGACAAGCTCCCCGATGGCAGCTTCCTCGCCACGCCGATGCCCGCAGGCAAAGAAAGCACCGGAAACTACCTCCTCCTCGGCAAAAGCGACCTGCAAGGCATCACCGGCATCAAACTCGAGATGCTGCCCGATGACCGCCTGCCCAACAACGGCCCCGGCGTTGCCCCCGATGGCAATTTCGTCCTCGGCGAGCTCGTCGTCACCACCGATGCCGCCGACGCGAAACGCAAACGCGGCTCCGGCGTGGCCCAAACGCTCAAAAATCCGAAAGCCGACTTCGAACAGACCAACTTCCCCGTCACCGAAGCCCTCAAAAAAGGCAATCGCGACCGCGGCTGGGCCGTCAGCCCCGAAGGCGGCTTCCGTCACGAGGCCATCTTCAGCTTCGAGAAGCCCGTCAGCAACGAAGGCGGCACCAGCTTCAGCATCCAGATGAACAGCAACTTCCAGAACGGCAAATACAACCCCGGCCGCTTCCGCCTCTGGGTCACCACCAGCCCCACCATCCGCTTCGGCGTCCCCAAAACCGTCGCCGATGCCCTCAAGGCCCCCAAACGCACCCCCGAGCAAAACGCCGAGCTCGCCGCCCACTTCCTCAACCAGTTCCGCGACTACCAGATGCAGAAAAAGGCATTGGCTGCCGCGAGAACTCCCTTGCCGGCTGATCCGCAGTTGCTCGCGTTGGAAGCGAAGCATTTGGAAATGCAAAAGCCCATCACCCTCGACCCAAAACTCATCCAACTCCGCCGCGACTCCGATCTGAGTGCGAAGCAGCTCACGAACAAGCGCCTCACCGCCGCGCAGGACCTCGCGTGGGCGCTGATCAACTCACCGGCGTTCTTGTTTAATCACTGATTGGTTTGCGATGGCATGCTGCTTGAGTTGTATCAACCCGCATGCCTGCCAGTTCGCTCCAATTTTCCGACACCGTCGTCCTCATCCACGGACTTGGGCGCACGCTACGCAGTATGTGGGTCGTGGGCGCTTGGCTGAAATTCTGGGGGTATCGTGTGCGGTTTATCGGTTATCCGTCGCGCAGCGTTTCAATTTCGGAAGCGGTGGAGCGGCACATCGAGCCGGGGTTGGCAGAACTGGAGTTGGAAGCGGGTGCGCGGGTGCATTTCGTGACGCATTCACTCGGTGGCATCGTGTTTCGCGCGTGGGCGGCGCGGCGTGATCCGGCGTTTCCGCTGGGACGCAGCGTTTTGCTGGTGCCGCCGAACCAGGGCAGCGAGATCATCGACCTGGTGAGGCCGCTGGGCTGGCCGCGCTGGATGCTGGGGCCGGTGGTGGATGAACTCGGCACGGAGCCGCATCACACGCCGAAGGCGCTCGGCCCGCTGCCGCCTGAAACGGGGGTGCTGATGGGAAACAAGGCCACGTTGCGCCTGTTCGGCCATGTGCTGGGCGAGGAGCACGATGGCATCGTCTCCACGCAGGGCGGCCAGGTGGAAGGGCAGGCGGATTTCATCGTGCTGCCGGTGAATCATCTCACGGTGCTCTTCAGGCCGGTCGTGATGCGCGCGGTGCGGCGCTTTCTGCAGACAGGCAGCTTCAAGGAAGCATGACACGCCTCAAGGTGCTGCCAGCTTCGTGACGACGTGGCTCATGTAGGGGAAGAGTTGTTTCTTCCGACTCACGACGCCGGGCATGTCATAGACGTTCTCCTTCGCCAGCGGGTAGTCGATGGCATTGATCACGCGTTTGTCGCCGGCGACGAGCAGAACGCTGTGATGGCGTGTGATGTCGGTGACCATGAGGCAGGCAAAGTGGAGGCTGTGTTTCGCGAGAAGGGCCTGCAGCGCGGCCTGGAGGTCGTTTTCGCGTTTCCAGAACTCCTCGAGGCCAAGTTCCTCGATCTGACTGATGCTGATGTGCCACCCGTTTTCCTCGAAGACTTTGCGGTCGCTTTCCAAGGCGCGGTCAGGGGTGTTTTCACGCAGCATGGAGCCGGCGGCGAAGAAGTCCTTCACGAACTGGGCGCTGTCGATGCCGCCGATGCCGGCGAGCCACGCGAGGATGTCCTTGTCCGTTTCGGTGGTGGTCGGGCTGGTGAGATGCAGCGTGTCGGAAATGATGCCCGCGCAGAGGCAGATGGCGGTTCCCTTGTCCGGCTCGGCCTTCTGCATGCGGTACATGATGCCGACGATGGTCGAGGTGCTGCCGACGGGCTCGTTGAGGAAGCGGATGGGCTCCTTGGTGCGCAGGTTGCCGCTGAGGCGGTGGTGGTCGATGACCTCGAGGATTTCCGCCTCGTCCGCGCCGGTGACGGCCTGGGCGAACTCGTTGTGATCGACGAGCACGAGCTTCATGCGCGGCAGGTCGATGAGGTCGGACTTTGAGAAAACTCCGAGCAGCTTGTGCGTCTCGTCATCGACGACAGGAAAAAGCGCCTGATGGGCGTGCTGGACTGCGGGGACGATCTCAAGCAGCGGCGTGCGTGAGGTGAACGAGAGAAACTCGTGCGTCAGGGCCTCGCCGATCGGCCGCGAGAAGCGCAGGAGCTGCGAGGTGCTGGCGGTGTCGTAGGGCGAATAGATGATGGCGACGCCTTTCTCAGCGGCGCGTGAGAGGATGCTGGTGGAGGCCTTGAACTTGCCGGTGATGATCAAACAACGAGCGCCGATCTCAACGGCGAGCTCATGAATCTCCGGGCGGTCGCCGGTAATGACGACGAGATGATCGGCGGCGAACTGCTGCGCGCGCTTCCTGGTCGTTTCGAGGCTCGACGCGGCGACGACGAGCACAAGGTCCTGCATCGCTTCCAGATCAGGCGCGGTGCCACCGACGATGCCGTCGAGCGCGTTGACGATGTTCAGCAGGCTCGTGCGCACCTCGCGGTTGGCGGCGACGGTCTTCTCATTCGTCTGAGCAGGAAGAAACAACTGCGCCAGCTCCTGGATCGACGGCATGCCGAGCAGACGGCCCGTCTCGTCCACGACCGGGATGGCGCGGAAGTTGTGGTCCATCATCATGCGATAGACCGAGAGGAAGGTCTGGTGCTGAGAGGCGGTGAAAACATCGCGCCGGCAGATCGTGGCCGCGGTGGGACGCACATCGAGCAGGAGCTTCGGCGCTGCCACTCCGGCGGTTTGCAGCACCCAGTTCGTGCGCACGCTGAGCTCGCCGCAGCACGCGGCCTCGGCCTTCATCTTGCGAACGTCGCGCAGGAAGGCGGCGTAGCCGATGGCCGAGCAGATCGCGTCCGTGTCGGGATTGCGGTGGCCGATGACATGGATCGTGTCCGGCGAGGCGAGCTGCCGCGCTGAGGACGAAATGCGAATGGTGTTCTCGGTGGAGCGCATTCGTCGATTGTCGGTGATTTCGGCCGCGATGCGGTTGAATCAGGCGAAGCCAAGCGCGGTGATGCGCGCATGCACGGCGTCCTTGTTTTCGAGAAGCTCGGCGATGGGGTCCCACTTGCCCGTGGTGAGCGCCTCGTGGGCGGTCGAGGGCAGTGTGATCGCGAACTCCTGATCCTCAAAGAACACTTTGCCCGCGGCGACGTCGATCGTGACCTCAAGCTGCGGGTTGCGCTCGATCTCGGCGGCAAGCACACGGATGTCAGAGCCAGCCGCCACGACGCAGGGGATGCCGAGCGTGGTGCAGTTGCCAAAGAAGATCTCCGCGAAGCTTTCGGCGATCACGGCACGGATGCCGAAGCGGTAGAGCGCCTGCGGGGCATGCTCACGGGAGCTGCCGCAGCCGAAATTGGA
>NZ_JBIIHA010000057.1:0-47276 GCF_044236155.1 Prosthecobacter sp. | reverse complement strand
GGATGGGCGGAGCGGCGGGTTTTGTGACTTTGCCACCGTCGATGAGGAGCCGCTGCTCGACGCAGGAGCGCCTGGAGAAGCTGCGTCAGAATGGCGGCACGCCGGAGTGTGAGGCGGCGGTGAGCGCGTCGCTGGAGTGGCTGAAGGGCAAGCAGAACGCCGACGGCTCCTGGGGCCGCACCAACAAGTGTGCCATGACCGGTCTCGCGCTGCTGTGCTACCTGGGCCGCTGCGAGACGCCGGAGTCTCCGTTCTTTGGCGACAATGTGATGAAGGGCATCATGTTCCTCATCGAAACGCAGAAGGCGAACAAGAACAAGCTCTTCAGCCAGGGAACCAAAGGCAACGCGCCGGTGTACGAGCATGGCATCGCGACTTATGCGCTCGGAGAGATGTACACGCTGGCCCGTCTTGGCTCCAAGTCCCTTCCCGGCATGCGTGAAGCCTTTGAGCAAGGCGTGAAGATCATCATCGACAACCAGCAGGACAGCGGAAGCTGGGTCTATGATACTGAGACAGGTTTCTATGCCGGCAAAAAAAGCCGTGAGGACCTTTCCGTGGCCGGCTGGCAGTTCCAGGCGCTTAAGGCCGCCAAGAACACCAGCCTCAAGATTGATGGTCTTCACGGTGCCATCACCAAGATGACCAAATATCTCGAGGACAAACAGACCAAGGACGGTGGCTTTGGTAATGCCAACCGTGACGCCCACTACAACCAGTGGTCTCTCTCCGGTGTCGGCATCCTCGGCCTGCAGACGATGGCCAAGGGCAAGACCACACCCATCAAGAAAGGCATCAAGTTCCTGCGCGACTTCATCACCGCCGAACCGCTCGACTGGAACAAGAACTGCAATCTGTACTGCTGGTACTACTACACCCAGGCGTTCTTCCAGCAGGGCGGCGACGATTGGAAGTTCTACAACCAGCAGTTCCTCCCGCAGATCCTCAGCGCCCAGCAGCCCGATGGCTCCTTCAAACGCGGCCGACCCAACTGGCCCGCTGGAGACGCCGCGGATGAAATCTACCGCCAGTGCCTCTGCACTCTGCAACTCGAGGTGTTCTACCGCTATCTAAAGGTCGGTGACCGCGAAGAGGACTCGTTCTTCGACAAGTAAGGGGCCGGTGATGGGCGGGCGGTGTCAAACCGGCCTGCCCACGACGATCCCCGCGTGGCTTTTGAATGCATTCAGGTATTCGTGGACGGACTTGTCCACGATAACTCTTTTCTGAGTGGCTGACGCATGCATGAATCGGCACACGCCATCCTCCATGCGCACGGCCAGGCCGACATGTGAGCAGAACACATGCGGGCGGTTTGTCACAATGCCGAGAATGTCGCCGCTCCGGATGCGCGGCTCGCAGCCCGCCACCTGCGCCTTCGGTATGAAATCAAACGGCACGCGTTCCAATTGCTTCTCGATCCGGCTCAGGGCGGGCACCAGAGCGGGGTTCGCCTGCAGGTAACGATAGAGCCTTGGATTCAACGACATCTCGTCATTCGCCCGGCCTGTCAGCCGCACCAACGGTCCGACGCTGCCGGTCACATTGCGGATGTTTCCGCGCGCCGCGTTGTCCGTGAACCACTCATCCAGATAGTGAATGCGGTCCAGATAGTTTCCGTTGCAGACCCCGCCGCGATATCGCGTCCACTCAATCTGCTGCAGCAGGTCGGAGGGCGTGTAGCTGCGCTGCCTTTTCGCGATCATGCGCGCCAGACCGAGCGCGGTCTCGAAAAACGTCCAGCAATCCAGCCCGTTGAAGTTTGCAGAGGGGGATTCCACACGATCATCGATCTCCAGCGTCCATGCGACATACTTCGTCCCCCGCATCGCCAGCCCGAAGCGAGCCACGCGTTCGCCCATCGGCAGCCCGGCCCAGTTTTCCGCCAGAGCGCGGGCCACGATCTGTTGAAACCTGTCGGCTCCGATGAAAGTCGTGCTTTGCGGCAAAAATTCAGCGGCGGGCAGCAGCGCGGAACCCGTGCTCAACAGGCCAAGGTGAAGAATATGCCGGCGTTTCATCATGATGTGGGTCAGTAAAAGCTCTCCGCGAGGCCGACGGCCTCTTCTTCCGGCGCGCTGGCATCCAGCCATTGTGAATCCTCTGCCAGGCCGAATTGTTTCGGCACCTGGCGGCACAGTTCACACAGCTGCCGGTCCAGCTCCCGCGTGAAAGACTCGATGGCCTGCGCGTGGCGTCCGCGTTGCAGCGGTTGCAACGCCGCCTGCAGGCAGGATTGCAGCGGCACCTCCTGGATGAATGGTTCCAGTCCGTAGCCGACCATTGCGATCGCACGGTCCGTGTTCGTGTCGATCAGCAGCATCACCAGCCTGTTCTCCCCGCCTTTTTCGACCGCGCTGGAAAGTTGGCTGCGGTTGAAGATCCAGAACGCGTAAGGCACCAGCGGCGCCTGCTGCGGCACATCCATCAGCACCGCCGCGATGGCGAGTTGAGGGAACCGCCGCTCCACCTGCGCGATCACACGCATCACGCGCTGCCGGGCAAAAGATCCCAGCACTCCGGCGACATCCGCCACAGGGCCCTGCAACGCCGGAGCGATGCCAAATGCCCGGTCCGCCGCCTCCAGCGAAAAGCCACACTGCCGGCAGGCAGCGTCATTTTCCATCGCGGGGGCTCGGCAGGCAGGACAGCGCACGCGCGGACTCTAAATCCTTCCGCCGTGATCGCGCAATCATGATTCCTTTGCATGCCGTCGGCGCAATATCATGCGCATGAGCGAGCGCGGCATCAGACGAAAGACGCGCGAGGCGATGGAAACGCCGGTGCCGGGATAAACACAGCTTCTCGCCGTCCTCAGCGCATGCAGTGCCTCGCTCACCACCCTGGAGGGCGGGATGCGCAGCAGCTCCTGGCCCTCGCGGTTCGTATCCGTGCCGTCAGGCCTCCGCGCAGTCTTGCTGAAGTTAGTCGGCGTAGGTCCTGGGCACACGCAGGACACCGTGATGCTTTGCGGTGCCAACTCCACCGTCAGCGCCTCGGAAAAGCTCGTCACATATGCCTTCGATGCCCCATACACCGCGAGGTTCGGCATCGGCAGCGTGCCTGCCAGCGAGCTCACGTTCAGCACACCCGCCGGCTTTTCCAGACGCGGCAGCATCGCATGCGTCAGCATCGTCAGCGTCGTGATGTTCAACTCGATCTGCGCCCGCGTCTTGTCCGTGCTAGAGCTCGCAAAGCAGCCGTAATCACCCATCCCCGCGTTGTTGACAAGGAGGTTCGGCTTCAAACCGTTCGCATCGAGAAACTCCAGCACTGCGACACGGCCCGAATCCGTCGCTAGATCAGCCGCGCAGCAAAAAATCCGCGTTTTTTGCCCCGCCAGCCCCTTTTTAACCTCCTCCAGTGCATCAGCACGCCGCGCAACCAGCACGAGCAAGTCCGCATGCGGAGCCAGTTGCCGAGCAAACTCCGCGCCAAGCCCGGAAGAGGCTCCGGTGATGACCGCGCGGCAGTTTTCGAGAGGAAATCCATTCGCCATAAGTGAGGCCAGCAGTAACACAGTCCGCGCATGACCATCAACCCGCTTTCCGCGCAAACGCCCTTCACCACGAAAGACGGCAGCACCATCCGCAGCATCCTCGACCGCACGAACGCCCCAGTGCAGAACCAAAGCCTCGCTGAAGCCACCGTCCCCGTTGGCCAACCGACCGAACGCCACTATCACAAGCTCAGTGAGGAGTTTTACTTCATCCTCGAAGGGCAGGGGACCATGGAGATCGACGGCGAAGAGCGTCCTGTGGCTTCCGGCGACGCCATCCTCATTCCACCCGGAGCCTGGCATCAAATCACCGCCGCGCAGACCCTTCGATTCCTCTGCTGCTGCGCCCCGCCGTATTCGCACGAAGATACGTATTTTGCCAATTTGTGAATTCTTGATAGCTGGGAAGCTGCACGAGGTTGAACTCGATCTCGCCGTCCCCGACAACAATGGTTCTGACCATCAGTTCAGCTACACGTCGCTTTTCCTCCAAGGTCATTTCAGGCCAGCGGGAGTGCAGGTCGAGGGCTTCGGCTACCATCTGTTCACTTGAGAGGTTGTCGACCTTGAGAACATCGACCTCGGATTGAAGCCGGGCCAGTTCTTCATCGAGCTGGCTGCGTTGGTCGCTGAGGGGCTGGTTGAACTTCTTGAAGTCCTCAGCTCCGATGTTGCCGTCCAGGTAGAGTCGGAGCATGCGCTCGGTGTCCTGAGTCAGCTTCTCGGCTTCCTTTTGCCGTTGGGCGAGGAGAGTCTGCTTTTCCGAAAGGGCATTTCCCGCCTTCTTGAGGTAGGCTTGGACGTTCTCGGGTTTTACGAGGTAGCCTTTGACCTCCTCCATAAAAATCTCCTCCAAGTCCTGGCAGGCGATGTTGTTGCGGCACTTCTGGCAGGTGTATTTTGGGGTGCGCATCGGGACATACATCTTGGCTCCGCAGTGGCAGGTCACGAAGCCGCTGAAAATGTGCGCTGGCAGTTTGGATGGCCTGCGCTCGCGCTTCATGTAGCGGGCATCCAAATGGGCATTGCAGCGTTCCCATAGCTCGGCGGAGACGATGGCCTCCACTTCGTTGAAGATGTGCTCGCTCTCCGGTTTGTTGACGAGCTTCTTCCCGCCGTTGTTGGTGGTGTAGTTCCGGCGGTGGATTCCCTTGGGCGTAGGATCGCGAAGCTGGAAGCGGACGGCGGTGTCCGACCATTTCTTCTGGTTCCGGGTGCGGTATCCGCGCTGGTTGAGCATTCGGGCCACCGCTTTGATGCGCTTGTGCTCGTCAAACAGCTCGTAGATCAGCCGACGAATGGGGGCTTCCTCCGAGTTCACGACGAGCTTTTTGTCCTTCCACATATAGCCGTAGGGAGCCTTGCCACTGAGGGGCTTGCCCATCTTGGCCCGGACGAGGACCGAGCTTTTGATCCGGTCGGTGATCTCTTCGCGCTCCCATTGAGCCATACAGCCGACGAGGTTGAAAAAGAGCCGACCGGCTGGGGAACTGGTGTCGATGCTCTCGCTCAGAGAAACCAAGTCTGCCTGATGAACTTGGAAGAAGTCGCTGAACTCCATCAGCTCTTTCGCATTGCGGGTCAGGCGGGCAAGTTTCGAGAAAACAAGCGCCTGGATGTGCCCGCGCTTCACGTCGGCCATCATGCGCTTGGCTTCGGGATGCTCGGCGACACTTTTTCCGCTGACACCGGCGAGGTCATCGATTTCCATCACCTTTCAGCCGCGTGAGTTGGCATACATCTCGGCGCGAACGCGGTGATGCTCGGGGCTGTCTCCTTCGGCCTGCTCTACTGAAGACACGCGAATCCAGATGCCTTCTACCGCCGCAGCGCGTTGATCAGCTCATCCAGCTTGTCGAAGAGCATCTGCATCTGCCACTGCTGGTAGCTGCCATCGGCACTCTGGCCCATGGTGCCGACGCCGTTGCTGTTGGCGCTCGTTTGGGCCAAGGCGTTCGCGATGGCGTTGTTGAGGTCGTTGATCGTCGCCCGCTGCTGGATGTCAGCATTGAGCGAGGTCAGTTGGCTGCGCATCTCTGCCGATGAGTTCGGCGAGTTGTTCGCGGGTTTGGTGGGATCGAAGGGCATGGCGGTTCAAAAGACAATGAGACTCGGAGACTTGGAAAGGAGGAGACGGTGCCAAAGGCCGATGCGGGAGCGATGAGCCAGTCTCCTTGTCTCATCGTCTCCCCATCTCCTTGTCTGGCTTGGTCACGGGCTCACCGTCACCTTCACCACATCGGTCCAGTCGCCATTCGGCGTGCCTTTGTCCCAGAAGCGCATGCGGTATTCGCGCACCTCGGGTTGTCCTGCGACGAGAAGCGGGCGCTCGTCCATGTAGGGGCTTTCGGTGTCGATGCCCAGCAGCTCCCAGATGCCGGTGCCGCGCTTGCCTTCGATGTACACGCCCATGTGGCCGTATTTGGAGAAGGTCAGCTTCACGCACTGGCAGCCCGCGCCTTGCACGAGGTCCGCGCTGAATTTCGGCAGCGCCTTCTCGGTCGCTTCGCTGCCGATGATGCCCAGGTCGGTGCCGATGGCGTCGGTGTAGTTCGAGCTGAGCTTCATCTTCGCGATCAGGGCAAAGATGCGCGTGAGCACGCCGGGCGGCACCGCGGTGACGCCCGCAGGCAGCGCAGGGGTGACAAAGGTGGGCAGCACCACGTTGGCCGCGCCTTCCCCCGTGAGCACATCATCCACCGCATCCGTGGTGCTGGGGGAGAAGTTGCGCACGGCGCTGAGCCAGGTGCCGAGGACGTAGTTGCCGTATTTCGCGTCGTTCACGCTCGCGGTCACATCGCCCGCCGCCACGCCGAGCGTGGGGCCGTGGATGGGGAGTTTCACGCTGTAGTTGTCGAGCCAGTTCACCTGGTCGCCGATGCGGCTGGGGTAGTAGTTGGTGCGTTTCATTTTGGTGCGGTTGTTCGATGGTTTGGGTGGGTTGAAATAGTCGGACGGCTGGTCCCAAAAGCCGCTGTCCCAGGTGCTTTGGTCCCAGTTCATGGCGGTGAGGTTCGCGGTTCGCGGTTCCCTGTTCTCGGTTCTTGGTTCCTGGTGCTTGGTTGGGTGCCAGACCCGCGCCTCGCGGGGGGGTCAGTCCCGGCTGCGGGGTCTTCCCTCCGCGCGGCGGGGTCTTCCCTCCGGGAAAGGGGGCGGCACCCCGGACGATGGCTGGAGCACCCCGCGCTGGGGAGGGGCGTCCCTCCGGCGGCGATGGAGCACCCCGCCGGGCGGAGCGGCGTCCCTGCGGCGGACGGGGTCTTCCCTCCGCCGGGGATGGGGCACCCCGCGCCGTCCATGGACCACCCCGGACGCCGGAGGGAGCACCCCGGACGAAATGGGGCGGCCCATTTGGAGGCCAAAAGCGGCGAAAACCGGTCGAAAAGCGCCTTTGGGCCCTCGAAATCGCCTCCCAAGGGCGAAAACAGCCCGTTGGGGGCGCTCAGGCGGCTGCGGGTTGGAAAACAGAGCATCATGGCAGGATGGGTTCGATTTCGCCGCCCATTCTCTGCCCACGCCCGAAAACCCGTTAGCCAAAAGGATTTGGCTAGCCCGAGGCCAGACTTGGAAATCGGGAGAAAGGCCAGACTTGGAGACTCCTCGTCTCCTCGTCTCCAAGTCTCCAAGTCTCCAAGTCTCCAAGTCTCCAAGTCTCCTCCTCTTCAGTCCTTCCGCCTCTCCGCTGCGGCTACCAGCTCCGAGTAAGTCGTGCCAAAGCGCACGGCGATGCGCATCAGCGTGCCGCTCCACGCCCCGTTCGGGCACAGGCCCTGCTCGATGTTCAGGATCGTCTGGTCGGTCACGCCTGCGGCCTTGGCGAGTGTGTAGGCGCTCAGCCCCAACGCCTCACGCCGCTCCCTGACTTCTGCCCCGATGCGTTGGTTGAGCGAGCGAACGTAGTCATCAGCCGAAGCAGGCATGGCACCGCCCCGTGAAGGGGACCCGTGCAGGTTGCTCTCAAACGCCCCGCTTCACTCCGGCCACCCGGCACGGCGATGAGGCGATTCGAGGTGCGGATTGTGCCGGAATTGCCCGCGTTTTGGCAATGGTTTTTTCGCGGTAAGATCGCTTACGAAGGTAAAAATTGTGACAGCGGCTTAGAAGTGCTTCACGTTGCTGGATGGCACATGCCAACCCCTGACCTCAAACCATGCAGATTGACCTCGAAGACTTGGAATACCAACGCCGTGCCATCGCGGCGGTTGTTGGCGTGCTCAATGGGCAGGTGAAGAACACTTTTGATAACTCAAACCTCTTCGGCATTCAGGCCAATATCACCGACCTCACGCCCGAGCAGCTTCTTGAAAACAAGAAGGTCATCCTGACGGAGAATGGCATTTCCGAGGAGGAAGCCAAACTCTGTCCTGATCCTGACATCTGCATTGAGATGGAGACGGGCACCGGAAAGACGCTGGTCTATCTCCGCACCGCCTACGAGCTGCACAAAGAATATCAGCTCACGAAGTTCATCATCCTCGTCCCTTCCATCGCCATTAAAGAAGGCGTGCTTCAATCAGTCGAGGACTTCAAAAAGCCCTTGGCTGACCGCTACGGCTTTACGCCTGCCTGCTTCGAGTATGACAGTAGCAAGCTATCCCGCCTGAAGCACTTCATTGAGGACACGCAGCCGCAGATCATGGTGATGACCATCCAGTCCATCACTTCCGATGACCGCATCATCAATCAGCAAGGCCGAGACGACTCCTTCATGGGCCTCACCTTCCTCCAGGCTCTCGGCAAGTGCCGCCCCGTCATCATCATGGACGAGCCGCAGGAAGGCATGGACACGGACAACGCCGTCGCCCGCCTCGCCACGCTTGATCCGCTGGTGAAGCTCCGCTACTCCGCCACGCATAAGGTGGTGAAAAACCTCCTTTATCGCCTCACGCCCTTCGACGCCTACCGAGACGGGCTGGTGAAGAAGATCGAAGTCCTCTCCGTGGCCGAGAAGAACGACGAAGCCACGCTTAAAATCGAGTTCTCTGACGTGCAGGCCAAGCCCACCGGCATCAAGGCCAAGCTCAGTGTCTGGCGGCAGAATGGCGATGGATTCAAATGGAAGGACACCAACTGGCTGAAAGCTGGGGATAACCTCGGTGACAAATCCGGCAACATCAGTTACCGCGACTACACCATCGAGCGCATCTGGAAGAGCCTGCATGACCAGAAGCACCACCTCAAGTTCTCCAACGGCGTCGAACTCATCCTCAAGGAGCGCAATGGCGACGTATCCGGCCTGTTCCGCCAGCAGCTCCAGTGGCTCATCCGCCGCCACTTCCAAAAGAAACCCATCCTCGCCGCGCAGGGCATCAAGTGCCTCTCGCTCATCTTCATCGACAAGGTGGACAACTACGTCCGCGATCAGGGTCTCATCCGTATCCTCTTCCGTGAGGAATACGCCGCGCTTCACCGCGAGTTCTACAAGACTGAAGCCACCGCCGCTCAGATCGAGGAATGCCAAGGCTACTATTTCGCCAAAACCGGCGGTGATGAATACACCGACAGCGAAAACGCCATGCTCAAGAACAAGAAGATCTTTGACGAGATCCTCCGCGACAAACGCGCCCTGCTGGACATGGCCAATCCCCGCGAGTTCATCTTCTCCCACTCCGCCCTCGGAGTGGGCTGGGACAATCCCAACATCTTCAACATTGCCACGCTCAATGAATCCTACAGCGACGTGAAGAAACGCCAGGAACTCGGGCGCGGCCTGCGCATCTGCCGCAATCAAACGGGACAGCGCATCTATGATGCTCCCGATGTGAAGGAAGGAGATGAAACCAACCTCCTCACCATCGTCCCCAACGAAACCTACGAGACCTTTGCCGCGCAGTATCAGGAGCAGATCAAGGACATCTACGGCACCGGCACCGCCGCCAGCCCGCTGCGGAAGAAGCACAAAGGCGCAGATGCCAAAAACAAGATCACCCGCACCAAGCATTTCGAGTCCGCTGCCTTCAAAGCCTTCTGGCAGCGGCTCGCCCGCAAGACGGACTACACGGTGGCCTTTGATGAGGAGCAAGTGGTCGCTCGCTCCATCGAAGCACTGAACAAGCTCGTCATCGGCGACTACGAGGCGGAAGTCGTGCTCACCCGCATCAAGAGCGTTTCCGCCCAATCCATCGGCAGCGAGGAGATGGGCCGCGAGACAGAGAAGCTCCGCGCCATGTTTACCCCCTTTGATTTGGTGGAGGAACTCAGCGAGAACACCGCCCTCTCTTACCCGACCGCGTATGAGATCGTCAGCGGCATCGAAAACTTCGCCGCCGCTGCCAAGAATCCTCCCAAGTTCCTGGCCGCTGCCTGTGCGCTCATCCGCGACATCGAGCTGGACGAGATGCTTCGCACCCTCAGCTACCACCCCACGGGTGACAGCATTCCTCTCACTGAGTTTGAGACCGTGATCGAGACTTTCCTGCCTGTGGAGCACACTCCGAACCGGGGCGTTTACGACGGCGTGCCCTACAGCAGCAGCATTGAGCGTGGGTTCACGAAATCCGCCGAGGCTGACAACGAAGTCGTGTGCTTCCTGAAGCTGCCGAAGTGCTACCGCATCCCCACCCCCATTGGCCAGTATTATGAGCCAGACTTCGGTCTCGTGCTGAAACGCCGTCACCTGCGGTCTGGCGATGAAAAAGAATATTACTTCGTCATCGAGACCAAGAGCACGAGCAACATCGACGACCGCAAAGCCCTCACCGACTCCGAGCGCTGGAAGATCAAGTGTGCGCTCAAGCACTTCGAAGCCCTCGGCATCGAGGCCAAGCTCGACTACCGCCCCTACATCGCGCCCGTGAAAGATTACCAGACCGACTTCAAATCCAAAGTTCCCCAACCATGAGCGAACCCGCCGAGAAACTCACCGACTACCTCCCGCTCAGCCCGGACCGCAACGCTGAGCGCCTCGCCACGCTGAAGCAGCTCTTCCCCGATCTCTTCACCAATGAAGGCAGGCTGAACGTGGATGAACTCAAGAAGGTCGTCGATCCCGCTCTCGTCTCCGAGACCGAGCGCTATGACTTCCGCTGGTATGGGAAGACCGCCAGCAAGCGCGAGGCCTTCACTCCCAGCCGCGCCGCACTCGTCTATGACAAAGCACGCTCCGTGAACCCCGAGAAGGCGGGCGGGAACATGATCATCGAGGGTGAGAACTTGGAAGTCCTCAAGCTCCTCTCCAGCGCCTACCGGGAGCGCATCAAGTGCATCTACATCGACCCGCCCTACAACACGGGGAAAGACTTCGTCTATTCCGACCGCTTCGCCGAAGGCCAAAAGCCCTACTGGGAGCAAACCGGCGTCACCGAGGACGGGGTGAAGGTGGACACCAACACCGACAGCGATGGCCGTTTCCACTCCAACTGGCTCTCAATGATGCACAGCCGATTGCTGGTGGCTCGGTATCTGTTGAAACCAGATGGAGTTATCTTTGTCAGCATTGATGACAATGAAGTGCAGAACATGCGGAGAGTCATGGACGAGGTGTTCGGCGAGGAAAACTTTGCAGGCGTCTTGGTCTGGCAGAAATCGAAGAAGGGTGATGCCAAGCTCGTCGCGCGTAACCATGAATACGCGGTCGTCTATGTGAGAGATCGCGAACACGCGTTGGATAACGGCGTATGGCGCAGGAAAAAGCCCGGCGTGGATGAGGTTCTCGCAAAGTATGACGAGATCCGCGCCAAGATGGGCGAGGAATCCCACGAAGCGATTCAAGAAGAAATCCGGGCATGGTATTCCTCGCTATCGAAGGCTGACCCGCGCCGCGCCCATCAGCATTACCGCTGGTCGGACAAGCGCGGATTGTATTTTGCCGCTGACTTCGCAGGACCGGATGACGGTCGCGAGTCTCGCCCTCGTCACGACATCATTCACCCGGTGACGAAGAAGCCCTGCGCGAAGCCATCCACGGGCTGGCGCTGGGATGAGGAGCGAACCACCGATGCGCTCGCACAAGACCCGCCACGTATTCACTTCGGCCCAGACGAGACGACGATTCCTTGCCGCAAGACCTACCTGTTCGAGGTGCAATCGGAACCATTCGCCTCGGTCTTCTATCGGGACGGACGCGCCGGAACGTTGGAAGTCGAATCACTCGTCGGCAAAGGGATGTTCGATTTTCCGAAGGATAAAGAAGTGCTTGGAGACTTCTTCGGGCTAACCACTCAGAAGAATGATCTCATCCTCGACTTCTTCGGCGGCAGCGGCACCACGGCGCAGGCCGTGATGGAACTCAACAAGGCCGATGGCGGCAATCGGCAGTTCATCTTAGTGCAGCTTCCTGAACTCACGGATGCCAGTTCCCCCGCGCACAAGGCGGGATTCAAAAAGATCAGCGACATCACCATCGAACGAGCGAAGCGCGTCATCGCCCGCGAGCAGAAGGCCGCCGCCGACCTGCTGCCCAATGATGAGAAGCGACAACTTGCCGACTCCCTCGGCTTCAAAGTCTTCAAGCTTGCCAAGTCCAACTTCCCCCGCGTGGAATACGCGCCAGACCCGGACAAGACGGAGGCGGAGAACATCGAAGCGCTGAAGCAATACATCCGGGACAAGGAAGCCACCTTCCACTTCCAATGGGAGCGGGAGACCGTGCTGGATGAAGTGCTCCTTAAAAATGGCTTCATGCTGGACTACACGCTGACGAAGCGCCCCGAGTTCAAGAAGAACGAGGTCTTCCTGGCCAAGAATGCGCACAAGGAAAGCCTCATCTGCCTGGATCAAAACCTGGACCCCGCCACCGTGGACCACTTCAAGAAGCATAAAGAGCACTTCTTTATCTGCCTGGAGCTAGCCCTGGACACCACCAAGAAGTGGAACCTCAAACACCACCTCGGCGACAAGCTGAAGGCCTTT
The DNA here is from genome assembly GCF_044236155.1 of Prosthecobacter sp. GTDB lineage: Bacteria > Verrucomicrobiota > Verrucomicrobiia > Verrucomicrobiales > Verrucomicrobiaceae > Prosthecobacter. Next base: position 34,927 of record NZ_JBIIHA010000057.1, on the reverse strand, counting down.
TAACTCTTCACAGCTATGCCCAAAGCAAACAACGAGCACAAGTCACCGCTGGATCAAACATGGTTTGCTTTTCTGATGCTAGCCATCATTGCGGCTGCAATCGTGGGACTCTGGCTCAAGGTGCCTCAATGCCTCGGGGAAGGGTTGAAGCCCGCAGAGGATAAGGGAACCCACGGAGATAGCTTTGGTAGCGTGAACGCACTGTTCACAGGTCTCGCCTTTGCAGGCCTTGTGTTCAGCATCTTGCTGCAACAACGGCAGATACGCCTTCAACGCGCCGACTTCCTAAGCCAGCTTGAAGAGATGGAGGGTTCCAGGAAGACGGTGGAGGAACAAAACAGATTATTGGCGACTCAGAACCAACTCATGCGCGGACAAACCGAAGTCGCCATGCTCGAACTCGAAGCGCAAGCAATGCAGCTCGACGCCCAAGCTGATGAACTGGAGATCGTTCGCATGGGTGCTCACATGGGTGACAAGCCGACAGTAATGCTCGCGGCCATGCGAGCCCGTGCAGACCATCTCCGTCTCAAAGTAGGCGAACTGGAGAAACACATTCACAAAGCCGACCGTGCAATCGGCTAGCCGTGCCTAGTTGAGTGATTGGTTTGGTAGTCACGCGCGGGAGCAAGATTGGGCGGGAGCGGTGCTCGATGTGGTCGAGGTAATGCCGAACGTGCCGGAGGTGTCGGCATGAGGGCTGAGGGCGCTGTCTTCAGCCCTGCCGCTGACGGTGAGCCAGATGGAGGGCGGCGAGCTTGGCATCCCAATCAATCTCACTGCCCTCGCCACGATCCAAGGAGTCAGCGGCTAACTGAATGTCACGTCGCAGACTTTCGAGTTTGATCTTGTCCGCCTCGCTGAGGTTCGAGAGGTCGGGTGCCGCTTCTTCGACCTGAAGCAACGGCAGGGGATACTCCTGCTGGAGATCGGTGAAAAGCTCCCGAACCTCATCCGGGGCGAGCTGGTCGATCTCTTGGCGGATACGTTCGACGGCGGGACTCATGAGGCATTCTTGTATTCAACGTGGCTCCGTCTGTCGAGTGCTGGCATGCGGGTCCGGGAAAAAAATAACCCCGCCCGAGTCCTGGCGGCGTGTCGGGCGGGGAGCAGATGAATAGGGTGAGAATGCCGCAGGCGCAGGAGCGAGTCAACGTGGGCTGTCGTCTGCCCTCACCGGATCGGTGAGCTGTCGGAGGGCCTCCAGCATGGCTTCCTGGGCTCCGGGCTCGCGTTTGGCACGCAGGCTGGCGGCAGGCGAGAGCAGGAGGGTGGTGGCGAGGCTGCATCGCTCATCATCATGAAGGCAAGGATCTACGGCTGCTGCATCAGCTCGTTGGTCGTGATGAGATGGATGAGTTCGCGAAGGGCGTAAGCTTTTGCTTTCCAGTCCGCTTGCAGTCGGCGGAGGGCGGGTTGGTCGGTGAAGCCGAGGGGGCGACCGAGGGCGTAGGTGAGGAGGCGATGGGCGAGGTTTTGCGCGAGGAGGTCAGGGTGCTTGGTGAGGTAGGCGCGGATGTCGGCGGGGTTGTTGACGGGTTGGCCGCGATACTCGCCGGTAGTGTCGATGGCGGCACCATTCGGGTAGGCGCTGCGGAAGTGGCCGATGGGATCGTAGGCTTCCATGGCGAAGCCTAGCGGATCGATCTTGGCATGGCAATCAGCGCAGGCCTGCACGTTGCGATGTTTCTCCAACTGCTGGCGAATGGTGGTGGCTCCGCGGATGTCGGGCTCGATGGGCGGCACATCCGGCGGTGGCGGGCTGGGCGGTGTGCCGAAGAGCTTCTCCAGCAACCACACGCCGCGCTTCACGGGTGAGGTCTCGACGCCGTTGGCGGTGATGGTGAGGATGCTGGCTTGGCCGAGCAATCCACGCCTTGGTGAATCGGCAGGCAGGCTGACGCGCAAGAGGCCAGACGGGGAGACGGTGGGATGGGGAGACAATGAGACAATGAGAGAGGGAGATGGGGAGACAGGGTTGCTATCGCTCGGGCCAAGATCTTTGGGGCTGGTTGTCTCATTGTCTCCTTGTCTGATTGTCTCATTGTCGTCTCGTTTCCCGAGTTGTTCCTCAAATGCCTGATCCATTCCATAGAGCCTCGCGAGTCCGGCATTGAGATAGGTGAAATCGGCATCGACGAGCGCGGTGACGGGTTTGTTCGTGCGGATGAGTTCGGCGATGAAGCGCCAGGTTTCTTCCCGCATCGCGGGCTCCAATCGGTCGATGTGATAGGCGGGAAAGGTTTCTTTCGAGGGCGGCATGGTGCCGAGTTTGTTCAAGCCGAGCCACTGCTCTGTGAAGAGGCGCAGGAAACGATCCCCGCGTGGCGAATCGAGCAGGCGGTCGGTGACGGTGATGATGGCTTTAGTATCGAGAGCGCCTTTGGTCGCAATCGAGCGCAGGGTGTCATCCGGCGGACCAGCGGTGAGGAAGTAGGAGAGGCGGGTGGCGATTTGATGAGGCGACAATGAGACAATGGGATGGGGAGAGGGGGAGACAGGTTGGCCGTTGGTCTCCTTGTCTGATTGTCCCCCTGTCTGATTGTCCTCAGTGAACTCGGTAAGAAACAAAAACTCCGAGGAACAAAGCAGCGCTTTGAAGACAGGCCGCGCGGCGTCGGCGAATCGTGTCTTGCCATCGAGACGCTTTTGCACGGCGCTTGCATACGGGGCGATGTCTTCACCCGTCACCTCGTGACGGAAGAGTCGGCTGGCGAGAGCTTGCAGTTCGGTTTGCAGGCGCTCGGGCTCGATCTGTTTTTCATCTGGCGCGATCTTCGCGAACAGCAGAGTGCGGGCGGGATGCGGTTTGTCATCGCGCATGGGGCCGGTGACTTGCCAGTAATGAACGCGCACCTCGGGGCCTTGGTAGAGGTGTCGGTAGAGCTTGTCGCGCTCCGCACGTAGGGCGAGATTTTCCCAGACGTGCCTCTCGATCTTCGGCACGCTGCGGTCGTATTTGTAGAGCTTAGTGGAGATGAAGTTGCCGCGTGTGCCCTTGGGAGGACCATCGATCCACGAGAGATAAGGCACAGTGCCGCGATCCAGCCAAATGCGGGCGCGGACGGTGATGTAGCGATCATCTGGTAGCTCGGTGGCGTGAATGATGTTCGGCGGGATGAGTCGCCAGCCATTGCCTTTCATGCCTTCGCCTTGTCGGCCGATGCCGAGTTGCATGGGTTGCGACTCGTCATAGTAGGACTTCATATCTTTGTAGTAGGGTGCCATGCCTCCGAGCATGAGGTCCTTGCCATACGGGTGATGACGGTTCGCGGCGGTGGCTTCGACCTCGACCTCATACCAACCGGAATGCGGCACGCCGGTATCGCCCAAGCGGCTGAGGAAAAGCTTGCTGTCGAAGATCAGCTCCTGATTTCGTAGGCCGTGGCTAAGATGAATGTAGGCTGGACCCTTCGCTTTCTCTGCACTGATGACACCCAGCCCGAAGGCATCGTTGAGGCCGCGCATTTTGTCCGCGCTATCCTTCCATTGCTTGGCCTCGGGTTTGCCCTTCACGTCTGCGAGATCGTAAGCGTGATCCAGCACCGCATCGGCTGCCTTCAGATACTGCTCCAAATGATGCCGTGACGTGCGCAAGGCGGAGCCGATGTTGCGAAAGCCTTCCAGCTCCTCATCACCTGGGAAGCTGGTGGTGGGATCGAAGTCGCCATCGAACCCGAAGAGGTCCTGCATCGTATGCAAATACTCCGCACGGCTCAGCCGACGATGCACCACCTGCCCGCCTCGATCTTGAGCGCTGGTCTGTGCGTGAATGAGTTGCTCCTCGATCCAGGCGAGCAAAGCCCGGCGCTCATCGTCGGTGGGTTGCTTCTTCTTCGCAGGCGGCATCTCGCCGAGTTGAAGTTGATGCAGCACCTCCTGCCAGCGCTCCGCGATGGCAATGTCGGTGCCGACCTTCAAAGGCAGATCATCAAGCCGACGGTCACCCTTTTGCACATCGCCATCGTGGCAGTCGAGGCAATAGCGCGAAAGGAAGGCCTCGGGCTTGAGCGAGATTGTGTCCGCTGCGTGGAGCGTGCTGGACGCTAAGACGAGGAAAGTAAAAGGGCGAAAGCGCATACTACACCAGCAATTGATTGAGGTTTCCGCTGCTCGATCCGAACTTGTCGCGCTCGATGCCCATTTGCTGGAGCAGCGTGACGAAGAGATTGCAGAGCGGTGTCTGTTGGCGGCCATTCTTTGGGAAGAAGAGATGATGGCCGTGCTTGAAGCCTCCGCCAGCGAGCACCACGGGAAGGTTCGTGTTCGCGTGGGCGCTTGCATTGCCCATGCCACTGCCGAAGACCACGGTGGTGTTGTCCAGCAAGGAACTGCCACCGATGTCTTTCATGGCAGCGAGTCGCTCCAGGAAGTGATCCAGCTCCGCCATCAGCGCGGACTCGATGATGTGCAATTGCCTCAGCTTGTCCGGGTCCTGACCGCTGTGGGAGAGATCGTGATAGCCGCGATTGATGCCGGGGATGTTCGTCACGGGCAACGCACCGCCGATGTTCAGCGTGATGATGCGCGTGGCATCCGCCTGCAGCGCCAGCGCCGCGACATCGAAGTTCGCGCGCACACGGTCCATGCAGCCTTCATTTTTCCACTCAGGCTTTTGGCCAGCCGTCACAGGCAGTGGTTTGTCGAGCCACGCCATGTTCGAGGCGTTCGCTCGCTCGAAGTCCCGCATCGCTCCCATGAACTCCTCCATCTTCTCGCGATCCCATCGATCCAGATGCGGAGCCACGCGCTTGGCATCTTGAGCAATGAGCGAGAGCACCGATTCATTCTCCGACAACTCCGCACGCCGCGCCGCTGCTGCTGACTTGCGTTGCGGTTTGAAAAGCATGTCAAACGCGGTGCCTGGGTCCTCCAGCTTCGGCACCGCGATGCCTGAGCGCGTCCAAGAGATCGCATCACCTGCTCCGACACCAAGGCAAAGCGATGGAAACCGAGTCAGTCCACCGAGATGCTCCTCCGCGAGCTGGTCGAGCGTGACGCAGCCGTCTTTGAACCCCGCCGCCTGCTCGCGACGCACGCCACTGAGAAAAGCATGCACGCCATAGTGCCCGCCCTGCACGCCGGGATGCTCCAGTTGAGAGAACACGGTCATCTTCTTCCGCCAGCGCTCCAGAGGCTTGAGCAAAGGCGTCAGCTCCAGCTCAGGCCCATGTGTCGCCGGGAAGAACGACTCAGGTCGCACCCCGAAATCCAGCCCGATGCAAACCAGTCGCCGTGGAGCCTTCGATGCCTCCGCGCCATGTAGCGCGAGGTTCGAGAACCACGGAAAGGTGAGCGCAGTGCCGCTGAGAGTTTGGAGAAAGTGTCTTCGGTTCATGATGGGTGTTTTCATTTCGCGGATGCCCCTTGGGTTTTGGTAATCTTCGCCTCGCCGCTTTGATGAAGGGCTTTAGTGCTAGCAGGAATCGAGAGGTCACGGAGGTCGAGGGCTTCGATGGATCCGGCTTGATGATCGAGGACGTGCTCGAGGCCTTCAGCAACGACATCGGTGATCTTGAGACGTTGAATCTGCGGCTTTGAAGTGAGGTAGCCGACACCCTCAGGCCAGCCACGGCGGCCTTTGCCGGGAGGCGTCACGATGCCAGCCCGCGCATCCATGAAGGCTTTCAGCGCGGAGCGATCCATGGAGGTGCCGATCAAGGAACCAGCGGGCGCGGTGGCTTGCGGTCGTTGCACGACGACATCGCGCACTTGCAGCAAGGCGATGCGGCCATCAGCGCGGATGAGTGGCGTGTGGCCGATTTCCTTGCGCGGGTCATACACGTTCAAGCCGTCGATACGCAGCCGATCAATCTTCGCATCCGGCTGGATCCACACGAGCGGGCGGTCGTCCATGGGCGCGTGGCTGCTGATGTTCTTGAGCGTCACCTGCTCCATCTTGCCCGCGAACCAAAAGAGGAACGGCGGCACGTAGTCATAGGCGCGTGGACCGGCGGGGCGCAGGTCGATGTTTTCAAACTCCAGCCTTCCGATGTTGCCGCCCTCGCGGAGATAGGGCGTGATCCAGACGCCAAAGTCGCGGTAGGTGCCCTTCACGTTGCGGATCGAAACGCGATCCAGTCGCGAAGCACGCGAGAGGATGCGGATGACCTGGGCGCAGTCGTCGGCCTGAACGCCATCAATGTCCACATCACTCACAGGACCAATGCCAGCGGCACTGCCAAAGCGCTTCATGGATGCAGGATCACGACCGAACTTTCCCTCGCTGTCCCAATCACCCAGCAGGTCATCAATGTTCAACGCAATCATGTCATCCCAAGCGCGACCCTGCACATTGCGAATGCTCAGGAACTCGCCTGGTCCCTGAACGTGGATGCCGTCCTGATTCGACTGCTTCGGGATGTGATCGAGGTTGATGTAGATGTTCTCAAACACCACGCGCCGCCAGTTTGTGAGATACACCGCAAAGGTGCGCGAGTTGGTGATCGAGACATCGCGAAACAGCACCTGCTCCACGCCATGCAATGCAAAGGCGGTGGTCCAGCCGTGTTCCTTCGTCGTGTGTTCCTGGTGCTCAGCGTTGCCATTATAAGTGCCGCCGAGGAAGGAGAGATTTCGATCCGCCCGACCTTCCGGCTGCGGCCTCGCATTGGCGATGAGCGGGCGATTCGAGTTGTCCGCGAGGTAGAAGCCGCAGGCACGATTCAAGCATTCGATGGTCGTGTTGGAGTGAACCTTGAGTCCCGTGACAAGGATCGGGCCATCCACGATGAGCTTCAGCGTGCCAAGCTTTGGAGCCCGGTCGAGGATGCCCTGAATGAGTGCCGTGTCGTCGGTGCCGCCGCCTTTGGTCACGTCACTGTCGAGCCTCGCGCCCGCCTCGCTGGCGATGATGATGTGGGAGTCTTGAGATGGGGCGGCGTGCAGAGTGGCCAGCGGCGAGAGCAGCAGGGTGGCGAGAGTTAGAGTGAGGGGGCGTTTCATGCGATGAGGTGTTGTTACTTGGTTTTGGAGTCCTTTTTGGCCTCCGCATCGAATTGATCGGCCTTCTGCTGGATTTCGCGGTCGAGTGCGGCGGAACGCGTGCGTAGCTCAGTGAGACGGCTCAGTTCGTCCGTCGTCGGAGCGATGAGCACCGGCACTGATGTGCCGCAGTCAACGCGGCAGTTCTTCTCGGTCACGTCCTTGGCATCGGCGAGTTTCGCCAGGCCGGGCACCGGTGCGGGAGCGCGGCCCACGACGCCTTGCAGCGTCAGGCCTTGCACGTCGTCCCCGGCGATGAAGGCGCGGGCGTCGGGCTTCTCCACGGCGAATCGCACGTTCTCCAGACGCACGCCTTTGACGTGGCGGAGATAGAGAGCGGAGGCGGGCAGTTCGCCGTCGAAGGGAACCGCCCATTTGAGATACTCAAAGGCTTCGAGCAGCTCGCCCACGTCGAGACGCGACGCTTGCTCGGCGGTGCCGCCGCCGGGAAAGGTGATGTCGATGTCGGAAAACGAAATGTCCTCAATGCGGCTGCCCGGTCCCGACACCACGGCCGAACAAAATCGCTTGTAGGGGGCCTCCCATCCGCTCTTGCTTCGCAAGATTCCGCCGTCACCCACGACCGCCTTGATGTGATCGAAGCGGACGTTCCGTATCTGCCCGATCGGGGGGCGACGCGTCTGGTGGTGCTTGCTGAAGGCGAAGCGCGAGGCCAGCACCATGATGGGCTGGCAAACCTTGGTCATCTCGATGTTCGAAAACGAAAGGTCTTCGTGCGTCTGCCCGCCGGAAGACTCGATCTTGATGCCGCCCTGGCAGTCCGTGAACGTGCAGTCTCGCATCGTTAGGCGTCGCGTCGCGCCGAAGGACTCGCATCCGATACGGATGGCGCACCAACGGGTGGTCAGGCGGCAGCCGCTGATCTCGATGTCCTCGTTGGGCCAGTCGGGGTGGAAGGTCTGCAACGCAATGCAGTCGTCTTTGCAGTCGGCGTCGCAGTCCTTGATGGAGACGCGACGTGAGCCGGCGAGGACGAAGGCATTGCCGTAGGCGGCGGAGTCACGGCTGCGCACCATGACGCGCTCGATCTGGATATCCGTGCACCGCGCGAAGAACGTCGTGAACATCGCCGGGTCGATCAACGTGAGTCCGCTGAGCCTGACGTCGCGGCAACGCTCGAAGCGGATCAACATCGGGATGCATCGCTGAGGATCGCCTTTATTCGGGAAAATCTTGCTGGCTACTCCGCCTTGACCGTCGATGACACCCGAACCTTCTAGTCGAACCTGTTCGGCGTCTTCCGCGTAGATCAGCGCCGGACGGTGTTGCGTGTTGATGCTCTTGAACATGTTTAGACTGTCTTGGGCATCGAACCAATGCAACTCCGCCGTCTCCACCGCGTAGTCGGCGATCTTCGGACTGCCGCGCAGGATGGCGTCCTTCTCGATGCGCAAGACCACGCCGCTCTTCAAGCGCAACGAACCCGTGAGGAAGACTCCCTTGGGCACGCTCACCACGCCGCCGCCCGCCTCATGACAGGCATCCACCGCCTGCTGAATCATCTGCGTATTCAACGTCGTGCCGTCGCCTTTAGCGCCATGGGCCGTGATGTCGAAGACCTTGGGCTCGGCGGCGTGCAGCGCGGACAGCCTATCGGCGCGCAGTTCCCCGCGGCTCAGAACGCCTAACGGCAGGGTGATCGATGGACCGAACGACGGGTTCTTATTGGCCTGCCCATCCCAGCCGATGCACTCCCACACCTTGCCCTGCTGCTCACGCAGGTGGCCGAGCCAATGCCGCTTAACAGTCTGCGCCAACTCCGGATGCCCCGGCTGCAGGATGGTCAGCAGCCAGCCGACCGGGACGTGCCAGTAGGCACCGTTCATATACCTGTTTTTCGGGTGTCTAGCTTTCTCCCACATCGTAGTCGGCGAGGCGTCGCCACTCAGCGGGACGTGGCGCAGGGCACCCTCGAACTCGATCTCTCCGGGCTTGGCCAACGCCACCGCAATCGTCCTGAGCAAAGCCGCGCGGGCCTCACCCTCAACCGCGCCGATATAGATCGCATAGATGCTGCCCCACACATCCGACTGCCCGGAGATGCCGTTGGAGGCTTTGAGCCAGCCGCCGTGGGTGCCGTCGGTGTCGGCAAAGACCGGCAGGATATGCGAGCGGATCTGTTGGGCGACGTCGGCATAATGTTTGGCGTCTTCCGGTTGGTCCATCTTGGTGGCGAGCCAAGCGAGGTGCAGGGCGGCGCGGTATCGGATCAGCGAGGCCATCAGGAGGTCGCCCGTCATCTCGATGGCATCATAGAAAATGAATCCGACCGCCCGCCGCGCCGCCGTGGTGCGCACCAATTGTGTGGCCGGATCGATCTCCGGCACGGCAAACGCCAGCTTCAGTCGCTCATACACGGTGCGCCCGCCCACCTCGCGGCTCAGCAGCGCTTTGGCATCACCACTGCGAGCGAGCATGTGGGCGAGCCAGATGACATCAAACTGGTTGTTGCTGGGCGGGCGGAACCCCCAGTCGCCATTCATGTTGGCCGATGGATCGTAGGTGCCGGGAAAGAACACCGGTGCGCCGTCCACGTTGATATGATCGGGGATGGCATGGGCGGGTATGACCACCTGCCGGCCCAGATCCCTTGGCTCCGGACCGTTTTGCTTTTCCAGGATCAGTTGGAAGTGCTGGAGTCCGTCCTCGCGCGCTATCAAACCGCTGGAAAAATTCATGGTGAAGTCCTGGATCCAGATCGCCGGATAACCACCCGGCGTGATGGCCCGGAACCCCAAGGTATTTGTTTTGTCGTGGGCGACGGCACCCGGAGCCACCTCGCAGGTTTCGAGGGTGGCCGTCGCCAACTCGCGGACCAACGCCAGTTCGTCCGGTGCCAGAACCTCCAGCGGGGCCGCGCCATGGGCAACGGCATCGGCAGCAGGTAGAACATCGGCCAGCGATGCGAGTAGCAGCGCGGTGAGGAGTGTGAGTGTGTGTCTCATTGGTGGCCTTTGCTCAGTTTTGGTTAAGAAGTTCGTCCTCGACGGCTTTGGCTGGATCTGGAATGCGCAAGTAGGTGGACACGCCGCTCGCATCCACGAACTCGGTCAGCACGACCTCCAGCGGCGCGGTGCCTTGGCCGCCATTTCCCGGTGCCCATGCTTTAGCCGTGACTTTCAGCCCGCCGGGGCGGACCGAACTGTCGGCGAGCGGCTGCCCGAGGCTTGCGGGATCGATCATCAGCTCGCGTGGATCCTTGAAGCGCTTCAGCAGTTCGGCGTTGGCCGTGCCTCCAAGGCAATAGACGACCGGGCCGCGCATCAGGGCGGCGCGGCCTTCCTGGAGATGACGTCCCCGGACCAGCCGCCAGGGCATCGGCATGTCGAGCGTCAACACGTCACCCGGCTTCCACATCCGACGAATCTCGCAAAACGGCTGACCGGGCGTGATCGCACGCGGCTGACCGTTGATGGCCAGTGTCGCCTCCGGGCACCAACGCGGGATGCGCAGCCGCAACGGAAACTCCATCGGCTCTGCTGGCGTGACGGTGATCTTCACTCGCCCTGTGGTGGGATAATCCGTCTCCTGCTGGATCGTGACGGCGCGCCCGCCCACCTGCTCGATGGCTTTGCTCGACTGCGTGAACAGATTCACCGCGATGCCGCCGTCCGCGGTGCGGTAGTAAACCTTCTCGGGGAGTTCGGCCATGATACGGCGATGGTTGCCGGGGCAGCAGAAATCGTCGCCCGTGTAGCTGCGGGGACCCTCGAATACCGTGAAGCTCCGTGTCTTTCGTCCTGCTGGGTCCTGGGCCGCGAATAGGACGTTGTAGATCGTTCGCTCCATGATGTCGCCGTGGCGCAAGTCGCCATCGAGGCGCATGAGGCTGTCGAGCCAGCGAATGAGATAGGCCGTGGCGCAGCTTTCGGCGGGCTTGTTGCTGCCATCCTGGCTGTCCGCGAAATGTTCATCGTCGCCCGCCGACCCAATGACCAGCAGGTCGCCGTCACGCTTGGTAAGCTCGCGCAGGATGAAGCGGGAGGCGTCCAGGGAGCCCTCGCGGGGTTCCCAACGGTGGAGCTGAGCCTGGGCGTAGCATCGGGCGAAGTTGACGTAAACGTGGCCGGTATCGCGTTCCCTGAGGGTCGTTTTCTTCCAGTCGCGAAGACTCGAAAACTCGATCTCGGCATGGCAGTAGCCGTGCCGGACGCTCGCGGCGTAGTCGAGGTAGCGTTTCTCGCCGGTGGCGTGGTGGAGTGCCATGAGGGCTTCGGGCAGGCCTGCCGTGCAGATCCACTCCGCCTTTGGGCACCGCGCAAAGGCCGCCATCGCGTAATCGGCCAGTTCGCGTGCCTGCTGGAGAGAGTCAGGGTTGTTGCGGAAGCGGGCATGTTCCAGCAGTCCGAGCACGACGTATTCCTGGTCGTGCAGGGTCCAATTGCGGCCGTTCTGCCCCCCGTTCGGCTCGGCGGGCATGTGTCCGAGATAGCCGTCGGCATCGCGTGTTTTCATCAGTTCGGACACCAGATGGTCAACCCGCTCGGCCACTTTTGGGTCGCCGGTGTAGGCGGCAAAGCGGCTGCCAGCGGCGATGACCTTGCCCACGCCGATGTAGCGCCAAGGCTTGGCTGCGGGAAGCGGAGGGCGTTTGCGGAAGGGGGCGAGGAACTTCTGCTCCAGGTCGATGACCATGAAATTCTTGTAGATCAGGTCCTCGATGCGTCGCCCGATCTCGCCCGACAACTCGCTCTTATCGAGTGTGACCGGCTGCAAAGCATCACGGACTTTCGGCGTGAGGCTATTAGGCGCATCAGCTGCATGCAGCGCGGCCAGCGGCGCGAGCAGTAAGGCGGTGAGTGTGAGTGTGTGCTTCATAGTTGATGATTCATTTGTCCGCGTCGGTCATCTCGATCCTGACCACCTGCTTGCCGGTGGCCGTTGTCGGAATGGTGCGTGCTTCCTGGCCGTTGACGGTGAGCTTTTTCACCACGTTGCCTTCACCGGTGATGTGGATTTCCAGCTCGGCTAGGCGATACGGCAGTTCATAGGCTGTCACCGGGCTCATGCCTTTTGGAATCGTCGGTTTGAAAGTGATGCCTTCGGTGCCCAGTTGCAGGCCGCAGAGGCCTTGCAACACCATGCGAACATAGGCGGTCGAGCTCATGGTGTTCCGTCCGCAGGACTGCCAGAGGTTGATACCTTCTTTGCCCTTCATGGGTGGAAAGAGTTTCGCGATGGCATCAGGCGTTGGTTCCCCGGTGCCACCCAGGCGTGCTGCAATGAAAGCCTGCATGGCTGCGCCTTTTCGTCCGGTCATACCTTCCTGCACACCGCCATAGATTTCGCCGCTGATGGGATGATACATCTCGGCGAACTGGTTGTCGCGACACGCCCTGTCGGCTGTGTTTTTCAATTCCAGGGTGAAGCGATCCGCCTGTCCTGCTGAGGCTGCCACTTCAGACCACACTCCATTGACGGGGGGCCAAATGGAGTTCCGGTGGCCAAAGGCCATGGGATCCGATGAGGCATAACGGGGCCAGTTCGGCCAGATCACCGGAATTCCCTGCGGCGTGATGTGAATGTTGGCAAACACACGTTTTGCCTGCTCGGAGCTGGCGATGCCAAAAAGAATGGCGAGCGTGTTGCCCCAGCCTTCCTGATGATCGCTGCCGCCAAAAGAATCCACCATGTAGCGGTAGGTGCCCGCATCGTCTCTCCAGAAATGCTTATTGATCGCAGCCTTGAGTCGTGCCGCTTTTTCCAGCAGGGTCTTATCCACCGGCAAGCCGAGTTCCTGCTGCATCCGTGCTGCAAGCACGTAGGCCTGATAGTTGATGCATTGAATGGAAAGCGCGTGCATGGGCAGCCCAAGACCTACCGCGACCTTCTTGTCCGGATTATACTGTGGCCACTTGATGATGTGGCCGACTCCTGGCATCGATTTTGTCCAGAAGTCAGGATAGTGCGAAATGCCATCCGCCATGAAGGCTGGACCCCGAAACAGATTCAGTTCTGAGTCGAACTCGGTGCGCTCGCCATACTCCAAACCACCCAAAGTGGCCGCCAACGCGATCTTTAGGAATGGAATGCTACCGGTATGAAGATAGTTCTCCCAGGCTCCCACGGACCAGGACATGCCGCCTATGGGATCATAACACCGAATGCTTCTGTCCTTCTCCATCGTCAGCGTGGCGAACAAAGAGCTGGTCACCGCATCGGGCTGGAGGAAACCAGCGCCATCCCAGGCATACATCGCAGAGTCAAAAAGAAAAACGTTGCCAGGGTAATCCATGCCACCCGTCAGGAATGCCACTCTTTCAGGAATGATCTCAGGGGTCCCCGCGATTTCCGCAAGGCGCGCCGACAGATCCTTCCATTTTTTGGGCGAGGGATGAGCCGACGAAGGCAGAATATTACTCACCAGGTCACCGCTCGCGATGCGGAAAGCCCTGCCAATGTTTGGATCACCAGCCCTGACGTAGGGGTGGAGGTTCGAGGCGGGCTCGGCAGCGTGCAACGCGGCTAGCGGCGCAAGCAGCAGGGCGGTGAGGATGACGGTGTGTTTCATTGAGTGTAACGTTTTCATGGATCTACTTTCCTGCCAGTCAGGGTGGGGCGGGTGGGCGCAGCTCTGCCCAGGACGGTGATGCTGCTCAGGAAACTGAGGGTGACGCGGTCAGCATCGAAACGGCAGGTGACCGTGTCGCGGTGCGGGAACTCAAGGTAGCACCAGGTGAGTTCGAGCGTCGAAGCGTCCAGCCAGGCGGCGCTGGCCGCCACCTTTCGAAGAGGCGTGGCGAGCGTGCCAGCGCCGAGCTTCGTTGGTGTTCCTGGCATGGCGGTTTCGCCCATACGCCATTCGCCGAGGCCGTGGACGATGCTGTGGTCGGTATCACCGACCTTTGCGGTAAGGGTTACGGTTTTGTCGGTGTTAGCGATGGTGAGGCGGGTGATGCCGAGGCTATTTTCTTCCAAGGCAAAAGCCTGCGTGCCCGTGCTTGTGCCTCCGGCGACGCCAGTGCTGGGTGCGAGGTGGCGTGTGCTGAGGAGTCGGGTGAGCTTCTCCTGGGCGGCATCGTTGGCCGGAAGCTTGGCATCATGGAAGGATGGCAAGAGATGTTCCCAGACCACACCAAGTTGCTCCATCAGGTCCCGGCTTTCGCTGGTCATGACGACGACCGCATCCTGATCGGGCATCATCACGATGAGCTGGCCGAAGGCACCATCGCCCCGCACGGCGTTGTGGCGGCAACGCCAGAACTGGTAGCCATAACCTTGGCGCTGGTCGTCCTCTTCCTTTGGGCGGGTCGAGCCGGGCTTGGCGGGCTGCTGGATCTGAAACGAGGTGGCCTCTGCTACCCATGCGGCTGGCAGGATTTGGCGGCCCTGCCAGTTGCCTTTTTGCAAGTAGAGCTGCCCAAACTTGGCGAGGCCCTCGGTCGGCACGCTCAGGCCCCAGCCTCCCGTATTGATGCCTCGGGGGCAGGTGTCCCACGTCATGCCGGTGATTTTCAGTGGGTCGAACAGACGGGGCCGGAGATATTCGAGCACGGTCATGCCCGTCACCTTCTGCACGATGGCGGAGCACATGTAGGTTGCTGCGCTGCTGTAAACAAACTGCGTGCCTGGGGCGCGAACGAGCGGCTGCGCAAGGAAGGCGCGGACCCAGTCGTCGGACTTCACCATTTCATTCTGAGGATCCTTTTCGTGACCTGCGGCCATGCAGAGCAGGTCTCGCACGCGCATGGCGGCGAGGTGATCGCTGACCTGCGGTGGCAGCGAATCCGGAAAGAACGAGACCACCTTGTCATCCAGTGAAAGCCGACCCTCCGCTGCGGCCAACCCGACGGCGGTAGAGGTGAAGCTCTTGCTCAGGGAATAGAGGCAGTGCGGCACCTCTGCTGCATAGGGAGCCCACCACGTTTCGGCGACGACCTTGCCGTGTCGTAGCAGCATGAAGCTGTGCAACTCGAAGCGGCGCGCCTCCATCGTCTCAAGGAATTTCGCAATGCCCGCAGGATCGACGCCCTCCGTGAGAGGCAAACTTCGTGGGAGCGAAGCGGCGGCATCCGCTGCCTGCATCGTGGCCAGCGGCGCGAGCAGCAGAGCGGCGAGGATTGTGAGGGTGAGTTTCATAGCTACTCTTTTTCTGAGTGGGTGTCTGAATGGTTAAGGGTAGAGACTTCTGGAGGCATAAAGTTCCATCGCCTTTATTCCTGCTGGGCGGCCCAGGCACGGATGGCTGTCACACGGTCGCCGTGGGCGTTGTTGAGGATGCCAACCCTGCCGCTCGGTTCCTCGCGCAGGCTGATCCATGACATGGCGAAGTCATTCAGGTAGAAATGGAAGAAGCGCCCGCGCTGGATCAGCCGGAACTTCACGCGCTCGCCAGGCTTGCCCAGGCCGTAGAGATGCAAATCCCGCTCGACCTCGTAGTTGTAGCTGCTGCCGTCCGCGTTCAGGTAACCCATGCGGAGTCTGCCGGCGTCATCGAGGACGATCGCCCAGCCTTTGCGGCCTCCTTGGCATTCGACGTAGAGCCCCGGGGATTGGAGATTGGCACCAAGCTTTTCCGACGGCTGCTCGTAAACGTTGACGCTGCCGATGCCCACCACATCCCTCTTGGTATTGAAATTCTTCAACCTGAGGAAGCGAGCTTCCACCGGTGACTGGGTTTCGTAGAGCGACACGAAGCGGACATACGTCTCATGCTTCTTCCCCGGAAAGGCGACCCAGTTTTGCCCATCGGTCGAAACTTCCAGGTCCACCTCCGTCTCCTTCCAGTTGATCGTCCACTGGATGCGCACACGTCCGATTTTCTTGGAGGCTCCGAGGTCGAGTGTGAGCTCCGGTTGCTCTTTAGCGGTGGCGACCCATCTCGTCTCAAGCCTGCCGTCCACGGTGTTCTGAGGAAGGAAGGCTTCGGGGTGGTCTGCGGGAGTTACGGTGGCGGTTGCAGTCACTCTCGCATCCCGTGCAAGATCCAGCTCCCGATTCTTGTCCGGGATGCGTAGCTCGCCCTCGATCACCGCACCCTTTGAGAAATCGACGGTGTCGGAGAGCAGCCGGAGCGGAGGGCTTCCTTTGTCGGCGACGGTCTCCGACTGCAAGGGCAGAGGATGGGCCTTGAGGATATCATTGCCGGGCCAATACTTCAGCCACAGGTCCGAGCCATCGCACACCACCTTCTCGAAAATGGGGACGACGTAATGTTCCGTGTGCCCGTCTCCTCCCCAGATGTGGAGACTCTCGTTGTAGTCCACGGACGCGAGGACGCTGCCGTCGGGGCCTGTGCCGAATCTGGGATAATAGGCGAAGAAATCGCCCAGGATGGAATGCTGCGGCGTCGGCCGGTAGGTCCCGTCCACGCGGTCGGAGGAATAGACGCGCGAATAGTTTCTCTGTTCCCGCGGACCGGACGGACAGACGAGGAAGTAACGATCCTTGAAGTGGAAGAAACCGGTGACCGTGTCGTGGTTGCCATTCGCGGCCTTCTCGCTGGGCGTCGGAATGTCCAGCTTGAGGCGTCCTGCCGACTCCCAATGGATTCCATCCTTCGATTTCTGGAGATGCAGCCCGCAGGAAACCCCGAAAGAATAACCCTCCTCCTGCCAGGCGAGGTTTCCCCCGTGGCCCGCCTCGCCGTCCAGCAACACGAAGCTGGCCTCGTAGCGGCCCCAGCCCGGGCGCTGCAGGGTATTGCCCCCAGGAAGAAAGTAATTCAGTCCCTCGGCCCTGCGCCAATCCACAAGATCTTCTGACACTGCAACGCGCCGGACATGTTCCATCACGGGATGGTAATTCGTGTATTGCAGAATGTAGGGGCCGCCCGCCTTCTGGCTATGAATGGTCGGCGTATTGAAGGACAGCATATCCGGATCGCACTCCAACGCGGGCTTGGCATTCTTCCAGAACACGCCGTCTTTCGAAACACAGTGACTCAGAGGCCGACCGGGCGCGAGGTTGAGGTAGTAGTAGTGGTATTCTCCTCCGTGATAAACGATGGCCTGATCGCCCCAGGCATCGAGACCGCCGGGTTCGAAAAAGACCCTGTCCACGCGGATGTCATTGCGCGAGTTTAGCGAGTGCTTGTGACCTCCTTTACCCTTGAGTGCATCCTCGTGTAACCTCGCCCTTTCCGCCTGATCCACGGGTCTTCCAAGCACGGCTTCATAGACGTCCGGGACGCAGATGGGTGCCGGGGCCGCATTCGATGCTTTTGGCAGATTTCGACCGACGGGCGGGGTGGCTGTGTCGGCAGCGTGGAGCGCGACCAGCGGCGCGAGCAGCAGGGCGGTGAGAAGGGGGAGGGTGGTTTTCATGATTTGGTTTTCCTTAATGATGGTGAGTTCAATTTTACTGGTGCCTATTTTCCCTGAGTCTTCCGCGTCGGTCGCAGGGCGCGAACTTCAAACGACTTGAAAACAGTCGCTCCGTCGCCTTCGAGACTCAGTGCCTGCTGACATTCGGGACGGAAACCGGCCAGGTAGCGGTTCCCCGCCTCGTAGCCGTCGTTGATGAAGTAGCTGCACATGCTCCGGTCGCAGATCAGACGCACTTTGATGGTGCCGTTCACGGGAGAAACTCTCCACTTTGAGTGGATCGTGATCCCATTCCGGCCATGAACCTCGTAGGTTGACTCCTTGGCGTTGAAGCTGAAGAGTTCCCGGTCCCAAACCTTGAGTTGAAAATCGCCCTGCCGTGCTGCGTCCCATTCGAATTCGATGTCGAACAACTCAGGCTTGATACCGGCGAGTTTTGCGGCGAGCTCACCGAGCGAGACGTTCTTGAAGTCGTGCCTTTGGAAAACCAGCGTCTCGATTTCCTTCGCCGGATTCAGATACAGGCTCGGGCCGGTGGCTGAGGTGCGTAGCGTGACTTCCAGGGGAAGGTTCATCCCGCCCGCAACGGGTAGATCGGGATTATCCTTATAGAACTCAAAGTCATACCCCACCCCCTGAGTCAAGGCTCCAATCAGGATGCGACGCCCTTCTGGCGCGTTATCGAAGGTCCGCCCCGCGAGGAAATCGCCGTGGAAACTTATCAGTTTCTCCGTCTCTGGAATGAACTCCCGTCCGTTGAAGTCACCGATCTGGTATTGTCGATTGCAGCTGTGAAGGACCCAGTGGATCTTGCTTTGATCCCCGTCCAACGGCAGGGGAAACAAGTCGGGGGTCTCGCTCAATCTCTCCAGCTTGGTGCTGAGGTATTTCCAGTCGAGCAGGTTCTTCGACTCGTAGAAGTCGTATCCATTATTTCCGTTCAACTTGTCACACACGACCATGACCCACTTTTTCTCCCTGGGATACCAGAAAACCATCGGGCCTTGACCTGATTTATCACGCGTGAGGAAGAGTGGGTTCTTTTCATACTGCCGGAAGGTTTTCCCTCCATCGACGCTGTATTTCAGGGCGATGGCTGAACGTCCCTTCTGCAAATAGAACAACAAGATCGGTGGATGCACGCCCTGTTGCAGGCCGGAGTCATTGTTGTGGTCCACCAGCCCGCCACCCGTAAATGGCCGCCACTCCAGGTCAGGCCTGATGGTAGGTGGCTGTGCCGTCCAATGAAACAGATCCGGACTCGTGGCGTGGCCCCACATCTCATTGCCGCGCTCGAGAGCCACAGGATTATTTAAGTAAAATAGGTGCCAAAGGCCTGCGTAGAAAAACAACCCGTTGGGATCCCAGCTAAAACCGTTCTTGACGGTGAAGTTCAGTTGCGGCCGGCCGGGTTCCGCGCAGATGCCTTTCTTGTCTCGAGGCTGCTTGGAAAGAGTGATCTGCCGCATAAAATCCTCCCCGTGCTCCCTGGGGACCACCGGCTGCTTGCTGGTTAACCTCAAGCTTTTTCCGCTCCACGCCTCGTCCAAGGGGTAGGAGGCCCAGAAGTCCACGGGAAAATCAATCGCCAGCCGCATCGTCAGATCGAGCTTCTTCTGTCCATCCACTTCCAAAGAGCATGACACGTTGGGGGCCAGATTGCTGATCGGCACCACCAGGTAGTGCATCCCTTGAAGGTCCAGTTGCTTGTCCAGTGCCACGCATTGCGATTTATGAACCACCATGCGCGTTCCCTTGGGAGCTGAGTCGTCCGCGACGATTTCGTCTACGGCGATGTATTGCTTCCACCCGGCATCGCGGATCACCAACTGCCCCTCACGTCCTAGAAAGGGGGAAACATCAATGGCCCACGGCCGCAGGGTGCGTTCACCAACGGCCTCCATCTGGAATTCCTTTTTCCCGTCGATGAACAATTCCAGACTTCCGCGGAATCCCCCGATCTGAAAACGGATGAAGCGCCGCTCGATGGTGAATTTAGGCGAAGTCAAGATTCCCGGCAGATTATACCCATAGCTCGGGTCCCAACTGTCGGCCAGACCCTTGCCAGCATAGCCCACCGGCGGCTGCGAGATCGGAAGAAAATCAAGGAGGATGTTATCAGAACCGGGGGGTGCCTGGATAGGAACCATTCCTGCAAACGGTTGCCGGTCGGGGGGAAGAACCCGCGTGGGGGGATGGTTGAAGGCCTCGCCTTCTACGGTCCAATTGCCGTAGCCCTGTTCGAAATCGGCGCGGACGATGTTGGGGCGAGAGGATTGTGCCGGTTTTTCGGCAGCGTGCAGCGCGGCCAGCGGCGTGAGCAGCAGGGCGGCGAAGAGGGTAAGGGCGCGTTTCATGGTTTGGCGATTACGGCAGCTTCTCCACCTTCAGAATTCCCCAAGGATTCAGTGCGGGGATGGACACGAGAGTCCATGGGCCTTCGGTGGTCGTGGTGAGGGTGGTTTCGCGAATGAGGCTGCGGTAGTTCTTGTCCTTCTCGGCCTTGGCATGCAGCGCGGCGTCATAGGGTAGCGGCTCGCGCAGGGTCACCTTGATCGCATGCTTCCCGAAGAATCGCGCAGTGGGCAGGCGGAGTGTCGAGGTCGCGCCTTGGTCCCGTTCGACGAGGTGGATGACCACGGGTGCATGGGCATCGCCGGGTTTGGCGCGGAGGAAGGCGCTGAGCTTGCCGCTGCCGCCCTCGATACGCAGGGGCGCATCGTCGCCGAAGCGCGTGTCTTGCAGATCATACCCGCCGACGGCTGCCTCTTCGTAGCCATCAAGGACATCCGCATTGGCTCGGACGAAGCCGGTGAGGTCGGCGAACTTCTCTTGCGCGATGAAGATGCGGGGCAGCTTTTGAATGGGAATGCGTGGCACCCTCGTGACCGGATCGAGGACGACGTTTTGGAACTGGTCCCATGGCACGATATACAGATTGCCCGTGGCGTAGCTCGTCGCCCAGATCCAGCGGTAGTCCTCGGCAGGCCGGTCTTCCTGGCCGGTGAGCACGAAGAGCTTCTTCTCCTTGCGCGCGGCGAGGCCGATCTCGCGGATGCGGCTCGGGCTGATGACTTCCTTCGTCCCGTCCATGGATCGGAAACGCACTTCGGTCATCCGGTAGTCGAACACCTGCATGAAGGGCGGATCGCTGTGGCAGTTCGTGCTGAAGGTCAGTTTGTGGCCCGCGTGCTTTTCGATCTCGGTGCGCGCCCAACGGTGGAACTCCATCAAATCGGCATCGGGGATGGCATCACGGCGCCCCTTCTTGCCCCAGTCGAAAAACCCCTCGTCCGGGTCATCGCGCTGGAAGCTGGTGACACCCAGGTCCACCAACCGTTTCGCCCGTTCGAGGTAAACACGGCGGTATTCCGGGTTCGCGTTGTCGGCGCGGAAGGGAGGCTTGTCGCTTTGCCCATTCGTCCCGATGGGTTTGCCCTCGCGGTCACGCAGGGCGAGTGCGGGATCGGTTAAGGTCATGCCCAGGCTGCCCTGGAACTCCCAGCCCTTGGCCCGGACGCTCTTGATGAAGGATTCGTCCTCGATGTAAGACCAGACTCCACGAGTGATGTGGAAGTCGCTCCCGGCGGCGAGCATCCGCTCCGCTGTAAGGCCTTTTTGATCGAGCCTGAAGAGCCTCATGCAGACATCGCTGAGCTTCGGCATCTCGGGCGTGAACCCAGAGGGCTGCGCGATCTGGCTGAACGTAGCGTCTGGGGCGACGCCTGAGATAGTTGGCTCGGCAGCGGGCAACGAGGTCAGCGGTGCTAGCAGCAGGATGGTGAGGAGGCGCGGCAAGGGTTTCATGGTGAAGGCAGCAACGAAGGCGTGTCGCCGCATTCGTGGTTCCGTGTAATTCCACGAGCATCCCCGACGGTCACATTTTTCTGCACGCAGCCTGCGGGCATGGGTGATCCCATGCCTTCATCAATCCAATCGCCACCCCTTAATCGCGTGCGCCTCTTACCGCCTCAGCGCGTTGATCAGCTCATCCACCTTGTTGATGAGGTCCTGCATCTGTTGCTGGTTGTAGCCACCATCGGCTCCGATGCCGAGTGTGCCGACGCCGTTGCTATTATTGCTCGTTTGAGCCAACGCGTTGGCGATGGCGTTGTTCAGGTCGTTGATCGTCGCTCGTTGCTGGATGTCAGCGTTGAGTGAGGTGAGTTGCGAGCGCATCTCTGCGCTGGAGGCAGGCGAGTTGTTCGCGGGTTTGGATGGATCGAAGGGCATGGCGTTTTCTGTTCTTGGTTCATGGTTCCTTGTTCATGGTTGGTTCTGGTTCGGTGGCTGTCCTGAACGAAGAACAAAGAACACCGAACCAAGAACCCTGCCGCAGGCATCACGGGCTGACGGTGACCTTCACCACATCGGTCCAGTCGCCATTCGGCGTGCCTTTGTCCCAGAAGCGCATGCGGTATTCGCGGACTTCGGGTGTTCCGGCGACGAGCAGCGGGCGCTCGTCTTCATACGGGCTTTCGGTGTCGATGGCGAGGAACTCCCAGGCTCCGGTGCCTCTGCGGCTTTCGATATACACGCCCATGTGGTTGTATTTGTAGAAGGTGAGCTTCACGCATTGGCAGCCACCGCCTTGCAGCAGGTCGGCGCTGAACTTCGGCAGGGCTTTCTCGGTTTCGGCGGAGCCGACAATGCCGAGGTCGGTGCCGATGGCTTCGGTGTAGCCTGCGCTGAGTTTCATCTTGGCGATGAGGGCGAAGATGCGTGTCAGCGTGCCGGGTAGCGCGGCGGTGACGCCTGCGGGCAAGGTGGGCGCGGTGAATGAGGGCAGCACCATCGGTGTGCTGCCTCCACCGGCGAGCACGTCGTCCACGGCATCGGTGGTGCTGGGGGAGAAGTTGCGCACGGCACTCAGCCAGGTGCCGAGGACGTAGTTGGCGTATTTCGCGTCGTTCACGCTGGCGGTGATGTCGCCCGCGATGACGCCGATGGCGGCTCCGTGGATGGGCAGTTTCACGGCGTAGTTGTCGAGCCAGTTCACTTGGTCGCCGATGCGGCTGGGGTAGTAGGTTTGTCTTCTCATTTTGGTGCGGTTGTTCGATTTGGTTTGGGGTGAAAAGTAGTCGGACGGCTGGTCCCAGGTGCCGATGTCCCAGTTGGATTGGTCCCAGTTGGATTGGTCCCAGTTCATGCGGGCAGAGTTCTTGGTTCGGAGTGGCTGGTTCTTGGTTGGCGGTCGGGCGTAGGCGCACTTGCCAAAGTGCGGGTCTGGGGCCTTCGCGTTCTGGTCCAGCCGTGCGGGATGCCTACACCGCCGCCGATGGTCTGTTGGGTCGAGCTTGGGGTAGGAATACCGCACGCGGCGGGGTGGCGGGTCTTTGGCTGGGTAACCATACCCACAGCGGAGGTAGCGATACCCTTCGGCGCGGTAGGGCTACCATTTGGTCCGGGGAGCTTTCCCATTTCGTTCGGTAGGGATACCGCACGGCTGGGGAGGCCTACCTTTTGCGCCGGTATAGATACCGCAGGGCGCGGGGTGGCTACCCTGGTCGCCATCCGCACTACCGGAGCGTCCGGTAGCCATACCATTTGGTGCGGTAAGGCGGTTGGAGGGCAAAAACGGCCACCCAAGGCGGAAAAGCGTGTTTTGGATGTCAGGGGGAGGTTCATGGCGTGCGTCGGGTGTGACGCTCGCCATTGGAGCACAGCCCCCGGCGCTGCCGTTAGTCAATCATAGGTGACGAGGCTTCACTCGCCGTCGTCCTCGTCCTCCAGCTCTCCGGTGAACTGCTCCAGCGTCATCCCGAGTCCATGGCTGATCTGCGCGGTGACGGGTAATTTCGGATTGGCTTTGCCACGCTCGATCTTCCCGAGGTATTCCCGGCTGACGCCACTCTCACGAGCGAGTCCGTATTTGGTGAAGCCTGCCGCCTCCCGGAGTTCCTGAAGCCGTCTCGGCAGCCGCTCACGAATGCGCTCCGCGTAGTCGTAGGCGTCGTGGTTCTCCGGCGCGGTGGTCTCATGGTAAAGTGATTTCTTGCGTTGTTCACGGCTTAGCACTTCATGCCGGTGGCCTTCTTGCTGTTGAGGAGTCTTGTTCACGACGGATTACCGGAACTGCATGGCAAACAGGTCGGCGTCCTTCATCACAAAGCGCAAACGCACGGGCTGCCCGGCGAGCCGGCTGACGTCTGTTCCCTGCTTCCACGCGACGATCCGCGTGATCTCGTCGCCGATGACCTCGGGGCAATCAGCCAGCGCGAAACCGGGAATGGGGTTGCCAGAGGAATTCTGAATCTCGACCCGGACAAAGCCCGGCGCGCCGGTGCGATAGTTGATCTCAAGCGACTTCCCTGTGAAGCTGACGGGTTTGGTGACCATTTCGCCGCCGGCCCAAGGAACGCTGACTGATGCGAAGCCATCGGTCCGCAACAGCAACCGCTCCACGTGCCACGACTTCTGCAAGTAGTGACGGCTCACGAAAAATTGGATCTGCTGCTCGCCCGCCGACAGGATGCCGGTCAGCGGGTAGTTACTCCGCGATGTCCAGTTGCCGTATCCCGGCCCGGGCCGGATGAAGGTCTCCATAAAGGTGCGGTCATAGGCTGTGGCCCCGGCGCGGCTGGTCAGAAGGACGGCGTCCGAGCAATCGCGGGTCCAATCAATCTTGGCTGACCCAATTGCGTTCACGAGACCGGCGCTGGCCCCTTGCTCTAGGGTGATTGCCCGGCGCCCCTCCATGAATCGCGCCGCAGGGGCCAAGTAGAGGTGAGGGGCGCGGAAATAGGGCTGCGTGTTATTGATGTAGAACTGCTCGCGCGGCGTGTTGCCGTAGCTCATCGGCACGGGCTTCGTCCAAACCATGAGGTCCTTGGAGGTGGTGCGGGCCATGCTGCGATATCCTCGTCCGCCCAAGCGGTCCACATCCGCGCTGGGCGCCTTGGCGGACACATCCCAGAAGCGGTAGTAGAGCACGTATTGTTGTTCCGCCTCACTCCAGAACATGGTGTTGCCGCCATCGAACGAGTTGCGCAGGTCGCTCACGAACTCCGGCTGAGGTGCGAGCTTGCGAAACGTCACTCCATCAGACGAGGCCCAGAAGACCAACCGCTTGGGACCGACGGGGTCGCGCATCGCCGTGTGCTTCTCGCCACTCACCGGCATGCTCTCGATCATCTTCACCCGCTCGGTCGCCGGAACGCCTGGACGAGTGTCCACCCAAGGTGCGCAGGGAAAGGCGAACCGCGGGACGCCGTCCTCGGTGGCGATGACGTTGTTGTCCGGCCACTCCGGCTTGGCTACCAGATTCAAGGCTGGCTTGGTCCAGGTGACCCCGCCGTCACGACTTTCCGCCACGCAGGCCATGCCGTTCTGATCCTTCGGGTCGGAGAGTGACCAACCGCGGTAATACATCAGGAGCCGGCCGCCGAGTTCGATGACCGACATGCCAAAATTCCCCGGCCCTTCCCAGGGCTTGTCAATCCGGATCACGACACCCCCGGAGGTCGGCTCGTGCAGTTTGAGGGAAGCGTTGTCCAAGCGCTCGATGAGAAGGCGGTCAATGAAGAGCTCACGGCGTGAACCGATATTGATCGGACCACCTGAAACGGGCTGCGTTGCCGCCCCGGCGACGGAGACAGCATTTGGCACAGACTGAGGTGCTTGCTGTGCGAGCACGAGTGGCTGAACAAAGAGGAAGGCGGTTAGGAGTCTGAGGGTGGGTTTCATGGTTGAGAAATCAAGCTGCTGGAGACCAGCGTGGGTATTTGCCATCCAGCAGCCGCGTGAAGCGTTCCATCGTCGCCCCGGAGACGCCGGCATACGGCGGCAGCAGGCGCAGAGGGAAATCAGGCATGTGTAGGTGGACGAACATTTTATCGAAGGCGCCGTCCATGTGGGCTTCGGCTTTGGCGAAGGCGAGCAGTTCGGCGATGATCTCGGCGGACTCGCGTTGCACGGGCTTGAGGAAGGATTCGTCGCGTCTTTTCCCGGTCTCGAAGTAGGCGCGGCCGAGGGCGAGGTTGGTGTTCGCGAGTGAGATGAGGAAACCGCACTCGCCCATCATCGCGGCTTCCGCGAAACCGCCTTCGGTAATGAAATGCTGGAGCTGCGGGGCCTCGGTGAGCAGGCCGCGGAGGCGTTCGAGGTCGGTGGTGCTGTTTTTCGTCGCGACGAGGTTGGGATGGCGCTGCGCGAGCACGCCATACTCGGCGGGCGTGATGAGGCGGTGCGTGCGCAGGAGGTTGTAGTGCAGGAACTCGCAATCCGTAAAGCGCCCGCAGGTCTCACGGAAAAACACATCCACCTCGGTATCGCTGAGGTTGCCCCAGCTCGGCAGGCTGATCTGAAAACGCCGCGCGCCCATGTCGCGAGCACGCTCGATGCGTTCGATGATCGTGGGCAGCGAGAGGCTGATGAGACCAGTCATGGTCTGCACGCCTTCGATTTGTGTTTCATCGAGGAAGACGCGCGTGATCTCATCGAACTGCCGCTCCGTGACAGCGTAGCCCTCGCCTGCGGTGCCGAAGGTGTAGAGATCGCGAATGCCTCCGGCTATCAAATGACGCACATGCGCACGGAACTGTGTCTCGTCGAGGGTGAGGTCCACACGCCACGGCACGCAGCACGTGGCGAGGATGCATTGGCGGTAGCGTTTGCTCATTTATGCGGGCGGCGTGGCGCTGAGGGCAGCAGTGTAGGCGGCTTTGAGCTTCGGATCGGTCTGCGTGTGTTTGCCGCGATAGACGAGCAGCAGGCCGAGGCGTGGGTGGTCGCTCGTGTTCGGCGCGGAATGATG
Organism: Prosthecobacter sp.; assembly: GCF_044236155.1. Classification (GTDB taxonomy): domain Bacteria; phylum Verrucomicrobiota; class Verrucomicrobiia; order Verrucomicrobiales; family Verrucomicrobiaceae; genus Prosthecobacter. Next base: position 8,902 of record NZ_JBIIHA010000057.1, on the reverse strand, counting down.
GATGGTCTCGCACTGGTGGATGAGTGCATCGCCCGGTGCGAGCAGGCCGCAGAACTGATCCGAGAGCGGCACGGTGGAAGGCTCGGCCATGCCAATCGAGTTACCCTTCACGCCGGAGGGTTTGGTGGGAAGCATGCCTTGATGGTGCGAGCCGCGCACATAATACACCGGGCCGTTCTCCAACGTGGCGGGGTCCATCGCGATCCAGATGGTGAGCATGTCGGGAGGCGTCTGGCAGAAGTAGGCGTTGTCCTGGTGATAGGGCACGCCGGAGCCGATGCGCGCGGGTTTGTTAAAGGTCTCCACGCCGCACAGCACGGGTTCGCCATGAACGAGCCGGCTAACGAGCGCTACGATGTCGGGACGGGCGACCATGGGAATGAGCGCGGGGTGGTGCTGCTCCAGTCGCCACAGGTTGCGGACGGTCTTTCCGTCCGCCTCCAGCGTGCGCGCATCGGCGGGTTTGGAATCGAGGTCTTCGCGGATGTAGCGATCCAGTTCCGCGCGAATGGCGGCGACTTGATCGGGTGTGAACAGACGGCGGATCCGCACGACGCCGTCGCGTTCGTAATCGGGGATGAGTTGGGTGGTGTTCATGTGTTAATGCTGGTCTTTGCCGGGCCAACATGGTGCTATCTTCAACTTGCAGGGTCGCGCCGGGCAACCGTAAGGTCTTGGTCAGTGTATCTGACCACGATGAAAGCGAAAAGCCCACCGCCGCCTGCTCTGCCGCAACGCCTCTCACTCGTCGCGCAAACGGTGCAAAGCCTGCGCGAGAGCATTCGCACCGGTCACTGGCGGAAGCATTTGCCGCCAGAGCGGGAGCTGTGCGAGCTCCTGCAAGTCAGCCGCCCCACGCTGCGCGTCGCACTCGAAGAACTGCAGCGCAAGGGCTGGCTCGAAGTCACGCAGCGCCAGCGCCGCCGCATCAAGCCCAGACGCACCGCGCCTGGTGCAAGCGCCGGCAAGCGAGTGATAGCGGTGATTTCTCCATACTCATTCCTAACACTGTCTCCACAAGTGGCGTTCCTGGCAGACGCTCTGCGAGAGAGGCTCACCAAAGCGGGCAGTGCGGTGGAATACCATGTGAACCCCGCCTGTTTTTCCACAAAACCCGTTCGTGCATTGGAGAAGCTGGTGAGCCAGAACCCGGCAGTGGCATGGCTGGTGATGGGAGCCAAGGAGCCGATGCTTCGGTGGTTCATCAGCCAGCAATTGCCCTGTCTCGTAGTCGGTTCGTGTCCGACTTCCGTGGTCCTGCCGTCCGTGGATGCGGATCATCAAGCCGCCTGCCGCCATGCGGGAGGTGTGCTGCTGCGGAAGGGGCATCGACGCATCGCCCTCGTGTTGCCGCAGGGTGGCTATGGTGGCGACGCGGACAGCGAGCAGGGAATGCGCGAATCGCTGAAGGACAGACCAGAGGCCCACCTGCGCGTCCTGAGCCACGACGGCACCACCGCGCATCTTTGCGCCCTGCTGGACGCGGCCATGCGCTCACCCAATCCGCCGACTGCCTACGTCGTGGCCCGTGTGATGCCCGTGCTAACGGTGATGATGCACCTGATGCGACGTGGCAAACGCATCCCGCAGGACGTGGCCGTCATCTCCCGCGATGACGATCCCTTCCTACAATCCACGACCCCTGATGTCACGCGTTACGCGATCAGCCCGGCCCAACTCGCGCGCCGTGTTGCGCTGGCGGCGCGGCAACTCGCCAAAACCGACACGCTGGAACCGAAAGCCATCCGCCTGATGGCAAAGTATCTCCCCGGCGAAACGGTGTAGTGGAAGGCCATGACTGAACTGCCGTTGAAGAAGCGAAGCCCGGTCAGCGTTGATTGCACGCCTGAGTTCGCTCCCGCTGATGAAAGCTGTCGCCGTCGTCACTTGCAGTTTTTACAGCTTGCACGGCAGCCGCTCGCGGATTGCAACCCCCAGTTCATCAAGCAGACGCGAGTTGGGTTGTTAGTCCAGTGGTTCGCCCATGGTCGGACAGATGAAGCCGCCTTTGATCCTGCCGATGGATTCTCGGCTGATGCCGCGCTCACGAGCCAGGGTGGGCGTTGCTCAAACCCATCGCTTCCCGGAGTTCCTGCAAGCGCCTCGGCAAACAGCCTGCCAAGCTGATTTCCAAAAGTAGCAGGCAACGGTGACGGCGGGTTTCATGCCGAAAGAGCAAAGCTTGGAGTCCCTGCTGAATCGGCGTGTCTCACGGCAGCGCTTCGTTCCGATGACGGGGCACTGCTTTGCGAATGGTGACGGAGGCGCGCACATCATCCACGAAGTGCCCAGCGAAGGTCACGTGGTCGGGCAGTGGTGACTGGATCTTGCCGCTCGCGGCCACGGGGGTGAAGGACACCTTCAACAGCACCATTTCTGTCCCCGGTGGCAGCAGCAGCCGTGTGGAGGTGCTTTGCCAGGTGGCGGGATCGCGGTCCAAGGGACGACACAAGCCGACGCTATGGGCCAGCGCGTCTTCCATCAGATTTTCTTCGGTGGGAAACTGCGGGCCAAGTGCCCAGAGGGTGACGGCTCCTTCATAGTGCTCCGCTTCCGGGAAAGGCGCGGCATTGAAGAGAGCCGATAGCGTGATCACCACCTCGCCGCCGTTGGCCTCGCGCAAAAAAGGCCGCACATCGACGACACGCATCAGATCGCCCTGAAGGCTCGGCTTTGAAGACGCCTTGCCTTCGAAATCGGAACGCAGCACGCGGGCCATCTTCGTTCCCTGCGCGGGCTTCATTCCCTCATACGTCTCCACGATCTCCGAGTAATCCCCACTCCAAAGGTTCACCTCCTGCGGCATACCCGTCACCAACGGCGCGGGTCCGCTCTCAAAGCCCTCCTGAAAAAGCGACACCACCCTTTCCAACGAACGCACGCCAAAACCAAACACCACCGACGTGCAGAACATGCCAAACACAATCCCCGCCGCCGCTGCGGTGAGAGGACGCCAGGCGAACCAGCGTGGAGTCGTGCGCAGCGCTGTCTCCGCCGCTGGAGCAGGCTCCAGCAGCGCCACGATGCTGTCATCGCGCAAACGACTGATCAGCGCCTGCTCATCCACCATGAGCCGCGCCATGGTCGAGCGCGTATCAGCATTCTCGCGCAGCAGCGTGTTCAGTTCGGCTCGCGCGGAGGTGTCATGCGTGTCACGGACGGCTTGCAGCAGATGCAGCAGACGTTGCTCCAGTGAGCGATGCGATGATGAAGAGTCGTCGGGGTTCATGAGGATGGATGGAGTTGACGTTGAATGCACTGACTGAGTTGTTCGCGCAGACGCAGCAGGGTCATCTTCACCGCGCTCTCGCTGCGCTGCGTGCCAGTGGCGATCTCGCGAACGGTGCGGCCAGTGAGGTAATGCGCGTGCAGGATGCCGCGTTGCTCCGCCTTGAGCTTCCGCATGCAGTTCCCCAAAGCCTCGCGCCGCTCCTCAAACTCCGCTGCGGCCACCTCCGTCTCCTGCGCCATGGCCAGCACCACATCCTCGTCAAAGACCAGTCGGTCGCGCATGCGGTCGCGGATGAACGAGAGCACCGTGAACCGAGCCACCGCAAACGCCCAAGGCAAAAACTCCGTCTCCGCATCCCAGTCCGCCGCCTTCTCCCACAGCTTCACACACGTCGCCTGCAAAGCCTCCTGCGCATCCTGTCGGTTCGCCAACTGCGCATGACAAAACGCCTCCAACGCCGGTTGATGCCGGGTCAGCGCCGCGATGAATCGCGCTTGGTCAAAGTCAGGTTGTGCCATGTCATGAGGTTAATTCCACGAGCGGCCAGGACGGTCACATTTTTCTTCTCAGACGGGGAAGTGAGACTCGGGCAACGGTGAGGAGGACTGTGAGTGTGGATTTCATGCTTTCAGTTCGTTCAAGGTTCCGGCATTGCTGCCAAAGGTGTCGGTCTCGATGCCCATGTTTTGCAGCATGGTGACGAAGAGGTTGCTGAGCGGTTTGTTGTTGTCGCGTTTGAAGGCGAGGTGCTGGCCGTGGTGGAGGCCACCGCCGGCAAGGAGGATGGGGAGGTTGGTGTTGTCGTGGATGTTGGCGTCGCCGAGGTTGCTGCCGTAGAGGACCATGGTGCGGTCGAGCAGTCGCTGGCCGCCTTCGGACTTGGCGGCGAGATTGCCGATGAGTTTGCGCAGCAGCGCCATGTGCTGGCGGTCGGCGGCTTCGAGTTGCTTTACCTTTTCCTCGTTCTGTCCGTGGTGGCTGAGGTTGTGATAGGTCTCGGTGGTGGCTTTTTGTCCGGGGAGAGAGAACACGGGCGTTTTGAAGGCATCGACCATCAGCGTGACGATGCGGGTGCTGTCGGATTCGAAAGCGAGCTGCGCGATGCTGAGCATGAGGTCGAACTTCTCGAAGAAGAGCTTGCTGTCGTTGATGTCGGACGGCGCGGGCTGCGTGGCGACGGGCTTGGGGCGCTGCTCCCATTCGCTGGCGACTTGAAGGCGTAGCTCCACTTCGCGCACGGAGGTGAGGTATTGGTCGAGGCGGGCTTTATCCGTGCTGCCGAGAGTGCGGCTGAAACGTCCGGCCTCGGTGTTGAGTGTGTCGAGGATGCTGCCGCGTTGCTTGAGCCGGAGGAGTTGTTTTTTCACCTCATCGGCACTGCCTTGAACGAACATCCTGTTGAACAAAGCGGTGGCGCTATCCTCGGCGGGCAGAAGCACGCCATCGCGCGTCCACGAAAGGCTGCGGTTCGCTTTCTCGATGTTCACACCGAGGTTTAGCGAGGGGAAGCGCGTCACCTGGCCGAGCTTCTCGGCGGCGTATTGATCGAGCGAGATGCTGTTGCGGAATCCGGCTTTGAATGCGCCGCGTGCTGACGTGAGGAAGCAGTTGTCCGTGCTGTGTCCGCCGTTCACGCCGGGATGCGAAAGGCCGCTGAACACGCTGAACTCATTCCGCACCTCGGCGAGCACCTCAAGGTAAGGCGAGAGCGCGTAGTTGCGGCCAGTTGTCGTCGGAAAGAAATTCTTCGGCAGCACGCCGAGATTGTTCGCGATGACCAGCATGCGCTTCGGCATCGGCGCTTGCGCAGCTCTCGCGAAGACGGGTGTCATGCATTCGAGCATCGGAAGCCCGAGCGTGATGCCAAGGCCGCGCAGGAAGGTGCGGCGGGGCATGAGGTAGGAGGCGGTGGCGATGTGAGGGGCGTTCATGACTTCGGGTTTCCAAGGAAGATTGGGCTTTGCACCAGCGCGTGCACGAGATCCCGCACGCGGTAGCCGTCCTGAGCACAGGCATCGAGCATCGCTTCGATGTCGCGGCGGTCGGAGAACTGCACGGGGGTGCCTGTGGCATACAGCGTGAACTGGTGCAGGAGATTCCGTGCGAGCTGGCGCGAGTTGGCGGCGAAGAGGGCTTTTAGGTCGTGGATGTTGGCGAACTGACGACCATCAGCGAGTTGACCGCTGGCATCCACTTTGCCCGCGAGGGTGAAGGCAAAGTCGTGACCGGCGCGGTCGATGCCGGTGATGCGTTCGCCATCGCTGGTGCCGCGATAGCGCGTGCGCCAGGCACCAAGGATGTCGAAGTTTTCCAGAGCGAGACCGACGGGATCAAACTTCGCGTGGCAGGTGGCGCAGGTTTTGGATTTCGTGTGCTGGGCGATGAGTTCGCGGATGGTTTTTGCACCGCGAATGTCCGGTTCTACGGCAGGAATACCCGGTGGTGGCGGCGGCGGATGCTGACCAATGAGACGATCCATGATCCACACGCCACGCAGCACGGGTGAGGTGCTGGTGCCATTCGCGGACACTTTCAAAACGGAGCCCTGCGTGATGAGCCCGCCATAGGCACTGTCCTTCGGCAGATCAATCCGACGAAGTGCGGAGCCCCTCACCTCAGGCAGGCCGTAGTGCCGTGCGAGTCGATCATTCACGAGTGCGAACTCGCTCTTGATGAGCGAAGAGGCGGGCAGGTTCTCGCGAAGCATCGCGGTGAGGAATGCGCGCGTCTCCATGCCCATCGACTCCACGAGATAATCATCGAGCCGATACTCAGGATAGAGCCGGATGTCGGGGTCATCGCGGCGGAGTTCGCGGAGATTCAGCCAGCAATCGGTGAAGTGATTCACGAAGCGGTCGAAGCCCGCGCTGGAGATCAGCCGGTCCGTTTCCGTGCGCAACGTTGCGGGATCACGCAGCTTCTTTTGCGACGCGAGAGTCGAAAGCGCCGCATCCGGTCTAGAGTCAGTGATGAAATGCGAGAGCCGGTTCGCGATGGCAAAGTGATCGTCTGTGGCGATGGGCTCGCGCAGATACAAAAACAGATCGGAGCAAAGGAAGGCCTGATAACCTGCCAGCAATGCCTCGGCGAGTGGCGCACCGTTTTGCAAAGCATCGAGCACGAGTTTATCAAACGGCGGAATCGCCGCCTCCGGCACGGGTTCGCGTGCGGCGAGGGCGATGAAACGCCGCAGCAGACGTTTCGCATCCTCGGCGGGCTTGGCTGATTTGACGTCGGCACCGAGGTCATCAAACAACACGCGATGCGAAGCGGGCGGCCAAGATGCTGGCGCGATGGGGCCTTCCATCTCCAGCCACTGAAACGCGATGCCCGGCTGCCCGCCCTCCGGGAATGGCGGATAGCGATAGTGGCCCGTCTTGCCCTGCGCATCGATCTGCGGCACCGGCAGGCCGAGCATCCCATACTCGATGGTCTGGCCCGCGAGCAAATAGACCGTCGTTTCATACACGCCGCCCTCGGGTCGCACGTCGATGATGCCGCCGGTCACGCGCACGTCCTCAGCGATGTCGTGGTTCGTCGGCTTGCGTGCACGGAAGTTCATGGGCACGGGCCGCTTGCCTTTTTGGAGAAGAAAACCCTCCGTTTGCAGCACCGACCGCGCGGCGAATCGCACGCGATACTCGCCCGTGGCGCTGGCGATGACGTTCTTCGGATACACCGCATACGGCCATCCCGGTGAACGAAACAACGCGAACTCGATGCCCGGATCGGGCTCGGTTTCCTTCGGTTCGGCCCAGTTCTTTGAATCTAAATCGAAGCCCTTACCATCCCGCGCATAGAACAGCGACTCCACACCACCCGTGGTGCGGCGCGGGCCGAGTTGCTTGCCAACCACCCGCGTCTTTTTCGACGCAGGCGGCGCAGTTGATGTCACCACAGCCTGCCGCAACGCCGACTCCACCGCATCCAGATACCCCGTGAGCTGCACATGCGAGATGTCCAGCGTGGACGCGACCTTGTCGAAGTGATGCGACTCGCGATCCGCAGGCAACATGTCGCGAATATCCAGATGCGGCAGCGCGAGAAGGTCTCGCAAGTTTTGCTCAAACTCGATGCGATTGAGCCGCCGTATTGGTCCGCGTCCCTTTTGCGCCGTGGCCACCGTGCTCGCCGCATACAACGACGACTCCAAAGCCACCAGCAATGCCTTCCGATTCTCAGGCTTCATGTCTTCCGACTTCGGCGGCATCTCGCCATTCTCCACCCGATCAAACACCTGCACCCATCGGTCCATGGCTTTTGGATCAGCCAAATCAAACGTCAGCGCCGTGAGATCGAGCTTGCCCTTCTTCGTCTCCGCATCGTGGCAATCGGTGCAGTTCTGCTCGATGAGAGTGGCGATAGGCTGCGGCGGCTTCTCGGCCGCGTGCAGCGCTGGCAGCGCGGTGAGCAGCAGCACGGCGAAAGAATGGAAATAGGCTTTCATGGATGGATTGTCTCTAAAAGAACGCCGGGATCCATGCTCTCTGAATTGAAAGAATGACCAGATGCATGTAGATTCTGACATGAGCAACGAAGCCGATCCCAACCTCTACTTCAGCACTCCAGGCCCCTGGAATGTGAACGCCACACGCCCCATCCATTCGCCGCTGGGGGAGATCGTCTATGCAGGCACCAAATGGGGCAGTCAGGCCACCTACGCTCACGCGCCGCCGCCGAAGTTCATGCGCCCCACACCGCACTTTTTGCTCGTGCTCACCCTGGAAGGCAAAGCCAGCTACATGGACGAAACGGGCCTGCGTTGCACCCTTCAACCCGGCTCCCTCATCTGGGCTGTGCCCGGCGTGAATCAAAGCTACGGACCCAAACCCGGTGAGCGCTGGAGCGAGCTGTTCCTTTGGTTTCGCGGCCCCCTGTTTGATACCTGGCAAGGCAGTGGATTTCCTGGTGAACGCAGCCGCCACCTTGAACTCAACCCGCTCAACTACTGGACGGATCGCCTGCGCCGCATCCTCCAGCCCTCGCCAGAAGCCCCTGCTGAGTCCGACCTCGCGCGGATCTGCCACTTCCAGCAATGGCTGGCCGATGCGCTTCAGTTTGAAGACAAGCGCACCCAAACCACCGAAACACTGCAATGGCGGGAGAGAGCGGAGCAGAAGCTGCGCACTGGTCGCCTCACCGATCCTTCGTTGGAAGAGATCGCCCGCTCGATGGGCATGTCCTACAGCGCCTTTCGCAAACGCTTCGTGCAAATGACCGGCAAAAGCCCCGGCGAGTTCCGCGCCGACGAAATCGTGCTCCGCGCCTGCTCCCAGCTTCTCGAAACCAACCACAACCTCGCCACCATCGCCGCCGACCTCGGCTTCCACGACGCCTTCCATCTCTCGAAGCGTTTCAAACAAGTCGTCGGCATGTCCCCGCAGGATTTCCGAAGGCAGAACCGGGGGAGGTGATAACATAAATCAATCTCCTTCCTCCAAGCAGTGGGCCATTGGCGCGAGCAGGAGGGCGGTGAGGAGTGTCAGGGTCGGTTTCATGGGGTGCTGTGTCATTGCTCGGCGGCTCAGCTTGCGAAGGTTTTGCGGAGGAAGTCCGCATCGAAGCGGATGTCCTGCTCGACGCCGTTCGGGAGTTGCGTGCCCTCGATGTGAACCCACGCGTCGTGCCAGCCGATGTCGTGCATGGCGTCGCGCATTTTTCCGAAGTCGA
>NZ_JBIIHA010000032.1:0-51544 GCF_044236155.1 Prosthecobacter sp. | reverse complement strand
TGCGCTCATGCGTGCCGGGAATATCCTTGGCATCGTAAAAGTGTCGCCGCAGGGCGCGCATGAGGATGTCATCGACCAACGTCGATTTTCCGCTTCCGGAAGGGCCGGTGACGCAGGTGAAGCTGCCAAGAGGAAAGGTGGCGGTGACGTTGCGCAAGTTGTGAGCGGTGGCGCCGTGGATCGTTAACGAGTTCTGGGTTCTTGGTTCTTGGCTCTTGATCAGGAGCGTTTGCGGCAATGCGGTGGCCTGGATGCGCACTCTTCCGCTCAAATAGCTGCCGGTGATCGAATTGGCATTCGCGGAGATTTGCCCGGGCGAGCCTTGGGCGATGATTTTTCCGCCGTGCGGACCGGCGGCGGGGCCTAGTTCGATGATATGATCGGCGGCACGCATCGTTGCCTCGTCGTGTTCGACGACGAGCACCGTGTTGCCGAGATCACGCAGGCGCAGGAGCGTTTGGATGAGCCGTTCGTTGTCGGCGGGATGGAGGCCGATGCTCGGTTCGTCCAAAACGTAGAGCACACCAGCCAAACCGGCGCCGATCTGCGAAGCTAGGCGGATGCGCTGCATCTCACCGCCGGAAAGCGTGCCGCTTTCACGGTTCAGAGCGAGATAACCGAGTCCCACATGCTCCAGGAACTCGATCCGCTTCACAATCTCGCGCTGCAACTCGCCCACATAAGCCTTCTGCTGCTCGGTGACCTCCAGTTCGCGCATCCAGCCGAGCGCGTCGCGGATTTGCAACGAGGTGAACTCGTGGATGTTGAGATCCAGGCCGGGTTTCAGGTTTGAAGTTTCAAGTTTCAAGTTGGTGTCCATCGCGGCGTCCAGCTTGAGACTTGAAACCTGAAACTTGGAACTCAACCTCACCGCCAGCGATTGCGGTTTGAGCCGTTTGCCTTCGCATTTCGCGCATGGCTGCGGATTCATCAGCCGCGTGAGATTCGCGCGGAGCATCTCGCTCTCGGCGTTGTCGTAGAGGCGGCGGACTTCGTTGAGCAGGCCTTCGAACGGCTTCGCCACGCTGCGCTTCGTGTCGGATTTTTTCCAGCCTGTGTTGATCAGCACATCGCCGGTGCCGTGGAAGAGCGCGTCTTTGAACTCCTGCGGCAGCGAATTGAAAGGCGCGTCCATCGACACCTCAAAATGCTGCGCCAGAGCTTCGATGCCGCGGTTGAAGACGACGCGGAGCTTCGGGTGCTTGGCCCACCAGGCTTTGATCGCGCCTTTGGCGAGCGATTTGGACTCATCGGGCACGAGCAGCGTCGCGTCCGGCGTCAACGTCGTTCCAGTGCCTTCGCACGCGGAACAGGCACCGAGGTGGGTGTTGAAGGAAAAGTGCTGCGGCGTGAGGCGTTCGATCACGTACCCGGTGCGTGGATTGGCGAACTCGGTCGTGTAGCTGAGGATTTCCTCGCTGCCATCGAGGTTCACGAGGAACTGCACCTCGCGCTCGTTCCAGTGCAGCGAGCTTTCGATGGCTTCCATGAGCCGCTGCCGCGAATCAGCCCGCACGACGAGGCGGTCGATCACGATCTCGACCCGATGTTGGCTGCTGGCTGCCGGCTTGAGCGAATCGTCGATCTCCACGACCTCGCCGTTTAAACGTACGCGCACGAAGCCCTGGCGCTTCAGCTTTTCAAACAACGCCCGCACCTCCGTGCCGTGCGCTTTCGCCTGCGGCGACAAAACGACCACGCGTGTGCCTTCGCCGAGTGCGAGAACCTTGTCGGCGATCTCTGGCGGCGTGCTGCGGATGAGTTTTTCACCCGTTTTCGGGTCGTGCGGTTGTCCAGCCACAGCATAGAGCACGCGGAGGTAATCGTAGATCTCCGTGACGGTGGCGATGGTCGAGCGCGGGTTTGGATTCGAGTGCACCTGCTCGATGGCCACCGCCGGGGAGAGTCCCTCGATGAAATCCACGTCCGGCTTCTGCATTTGATCCAGAAACTGCCGCGCGTAGGCCGAGAGGCTCTGCACATAACGCCGCTGCCCTTCCGCGAAGAGCGTGTCGAAGGCCAGGGAAGACTTCCCGCTGCCGCTCACACCCGTGAGCACCACGAGCCGGTGCCGCGGAATGTCCACGTCGATGTTCTGGAGGTTGTGCTGCCGTGCACCACGCACGCGGATCACGTCTTCGGGCATGAGGGGTAGTTGCCGCGTGGGGCGGGGGACTTCAAGCCCAAGAAAAGGCCGACAATGGCCGTTGCATGGGCGGCGGCAGAGAGCAGATTGCCGCCAAGTCTGTCACCCCCAGCCCATTCAGCCATGAAACCTCTCATCGTCATCATTCTCGCGATCGCCGTCGGATACGTCTCCTACGAGTATGTGTATCCGCCCTTCGCCGACGCCATGAAGTTCACCAAGCACGTGCCGAAGAAGGTCGAGCCGAAGAAAGAGGTCGTCGTGGCTCCGCCGCCGAAGCCGGTCGTCAAAGAAGAACCGAAGGTCGTGATGGAGGCTCCCAAGCCCGAGCCCAAACCGGAGATGAAGCCCGAGGAGCCGAAGCCCGAGATGCCGAAACTCCCCGAGCCGCCGCCGGTGGACCCGAACGCCTTTGTCGCTCCGGTGTTCCCGCCTGTCGAGGAACTCACGCAGAACTGGGCTGCGGTGCCTGCCGGTTTCTTCAATCCGAAGAATCCTCCGCAGGTCACTCTGAAGAAGGATTTGGAGATCAAGATGGCCATGGGCAAGGCCACTGCCGCCTCCAACTTCAAGACCGGTGCCAAAATCTACGTCATGGGCCAGCAGGGCACGGATCTCGTCGTCGGCGCTTCGGCAGGTTCACCCATGCGAGGCCTTGTGGCGATGGATGACACCGATTTCAAAGATGTTTTCAACAAAGCCTACGAGAACATCAAAATCGTCCGCACTGAGCAGGCCCGCAAAGCGCATGAATACCGCCTTGCCGCCGCCGAACGTGCCAAAAACGCCCCAGCATCCGCTGGCGGTGGTGGGGGCGGAGGCAGCAGCAATGACAAACCGGTCAAAGATGCGGATGGAACGTATCCGCTGCTCCTGGCCAGCATGAAGTCCGGCGAAGTGACCGAGATCAAACCTGACAACGTCAAATCGTGGGGCGAGGCGGCTCAGGAAAAAATCGACGGCACCGATTACTGGACCGTGAACGTCAAATACGAAACCCAGACCATGTTCGGCAAGTTCGAGACCGAGGCCCAGGCCCGCATCAAGAACGGCAAGGTCGAAAAATGGGTTTACACCGGCTCCGGTGAGATTGTCCCGTGATCCATTCGTCCGGAATGGCGGCCGGTTTAAACACCTGGTTGTTCCGTGTCCGGCACAAAATCAATTCGAGGAGCGGGCGCGGACCAGCGCCCGCTTTCCATTTTCAGCCGTAGTCTGGATTTCTTGACTCCTATTCCTTCCGCCCCATTGACTGGTGCTCCCCATGAAAGTCCTTCGTCCCAAAGATTCCGATTACTCCGCCGCCGTCACCGCTCTTAACCGCCGTGCCGAGGCCAGCGATGCGGTTCGTGATGTCGTGACAGATGTGATCAAGGCTGTGCGCGAACGTGGAGACGCCGCCGTGCTCGAACTTGTGGAGAAATTCGACGGCGCGAAGCTCACCTCCGCGCAAATGCGCGTTCCGCAGGCCGAAATCGACGCCGCTTGGAACAAAGCCGACGCCATGCTGCGCTCCGCGCTCGAGGCCTCACATCGCAACGTCACCGCTTTCGCCAAACGCAGCCTCCGCCAGGGCTGGAACGGCCGGAACGAGCAGGGAGCCGAGCTCGGAGAGGTTTTTCACCCGTTTGAACGCGTCGGCTGCTATGTCCCAGGCGGCACGGCGCCGCTCGTTTCAACGGCCATCATGACCGTCGCCATCGCCGCGGCCGCCGGAGTGCCGGAAATTGTCGTCTGCACGCCCTGCGGACGCGATGGCACCGTTAATCCCGGCCTGCTTGCCGCTCTCAAAGTCGCGGGAGCCACCGAGGTCTATAAAATCGGCGGATCACAGGCCATCGCAGCTCTCGCTTTCGGCACGGAGACGATTCGTCCCGTCGTGAAAATCTTCGGTCCTGGGAACAGCTACGTCGTCGAGGCCAAACGCCAGTGCTTCGGCGTCGTTTCCATCGATCTGCTGCCCGGCCCCAGCGAAGTGCTCATTCTTGCCGATAAGTCTGGCAACGCTGCTTTCATCGCCGCCGATATTCTCGCCCAGGCCGAGCACGGCAAGGACAGCATGGCCGGGTTCATCACCGATGACGCCGCTTTGCTGGATGCGGTGGTTGCCGAAGTCGAGACACAGTCGAAAACGCTCAGCCGTCAGGCCCAGCTCGCGCCGGTGCTCGAAAAAGGTGTGTTTTGCATGCTTGTGCCGTCTTTGGAGGAAGGCGCGCGTCTGGTTAATGATTTCGCGCCCGAGCACCTCTCGCTCATCACCACGCGTGAAGAGGTGATTCTGCCGCTCATCCGCACGGCGGGCGCGATTTTCCTTGGCAATCACTCTCCTGTGGCCGTGGGCGACTTCCTCGCCGGTCCCAGCCACACGCTGCCTACGGGCGGCTCCGGCAAATCCTTCCCCGGCATCACCGCCGACATGTTCCAGCGCCGCACCAGCATCATCCGCCTCAACCGCGAAAGCTGCGCCAATTCCGAGCCCGTCGTCCGCGCCTTCAGCCAGGTTGAAGGACTGGATGCTCACGGCCGCTCCGTTTCCATCCGCTGCTCATGAAGATTGTCGTTTTCATCGCTTTCGCCGCTCTGCTGCTGGCTTCCTGCCGCAAGGATGACGCCAAGCCTCAGGCTGTGCCCACCGCGGCCAAAAAAGCGGAGCCCGAGAAAAAGGTGCCGCTCATTCCCCAAGGTGAGCTGCCCAAGATGGAGCCGGAGAAAGCCAAGTTCATCGCCGTTCCGAGTACTCCAAAAGATTCGGTGCCCAAGAAGGAAGCGAAGCCTGTCGAAGAGGTCAAAAAGGCCGCTGAAAAGGCTGCCGAAGCGAAGAAGTAGCTGCGAGTTAAGCTGGAATCCGAATTCTCAGCCACTGGCTGTCTTTGACCAAGGGTTTCACTTCACGTGTCTTGGAGTCCAGACACGCTGGCACCAGCGCAAAGTCGCCCGCTTTCAAAGTCATGCCGCCGACGCTGATTTCGCCGCTTACCACGGCCAGTGTCACTCCTTCGCCGGCATTACCGGCCGCTCCGAGCTTGTCGCAAAGCTTCACGTCGAAGTATTCGCAGCTCACCAGCGTTCCATCGGCCTCGATCTGCTGTACCTGTGGTTCAAAATCATCAAAGTCGATGCTTTGCAGCGACTCCTCGACATGCAGCGCCCGCGGTTTGCCGTCCAGACCGACGCGGTTCCAGTCGAACACGCGATAGGTCGTGTCGCTGTTCTGCTGGATCTCATAGATCAGTAATCCAGCGCCGATGGCATGCACACGTCCGCTCGGGATGAACAGGCAGTCGCCGGTGCGCGGCTCGATCACATGCACCACCTCCGCAACGGTGCCGTTATCCAGGGCCTCTTCGAAATCTGCGCGTGTCACGCCGGGTTTGAGGCCCGCGTAGATCTTCGCGCCTGGATCGGCATGCGCGATGAACCACATCTCCGTTTTCGGTTCCCCGTTCAAGGCTGCGGCCATGCTCGCCGGCGGATGCACCTGGATGGAGAGATCGTCGCAGGCATCGAGGATCTTCATGAGCAGCGGGAAACGTTCGCAGGAAGGTGCGCTGCTGCCGAAAACCTCGTCGTGATGCTTTGACCAGAGATCATGCAATGACAGGCCGTCCTCAGTCACACTCTGCGCTTCCGGGCGGTCCGAGACGGCCCAGGCCTCGCCGAACGGCGTGGTTTGATCCGGCAGTGTGTGGCCGAGCAGGGTCTCCATGCGGCGGCCGCCCCAGACGCGGCTTTGGTGGATTGGGATGAAACGAATCGGCTGTGTGAATGGCATGGGTGGAGTATCGCGTTTGAAATTCCCCACCCCCAAATCAAAAAATGGGTGGATTGACAACACGCCATTTGCCACTCTCCGCCCGTGAACACCTGCGAAGCCAGCTTTATTCAATCGTTAAAGGAAGCCTTAGCGCCTGAGCGTGTGCTCACATCGGACGAAGACCTCGTGCCCTACAGCTTTGACGGCACTGCCGCCCTCAAGCAACGCCCGGGTGCCGTGGTGTTTCCGCTCACCACGCTCGAAGTGGCCGCCTGCGTCAAGCTGGCGAGGGATCGCTCCATTCCCGTCGTCAGCCGCGGCTCCGGCACCGGGTTGAGCGGCGGCAGCGTGCCGCTGGCGGGCTGTCTGGTGATCTGTCTCGTCAAAATGGACAAACTCATCGAGCTCGATGAGAAGAATCTCACCCTGCGGGCGCAGAGCGGTGTGATCACGAAAGAGATCGACGACGCCTGTGCCAAGGTGGGCCTGTTTTATCCACCGGACCCAGGTTCGATGAAAATCTCGACGATTGGCGGTAATGTGGCTGAAAACTCCGGCGGACTCCGCGGCCTGAAGTATGGCGTGACGCGGGATTACGTCATGGGCATGGAGGTCGTGCTGCCGGACGGCACGCAGACCTTCCTCGGCAACAAATGCGTGAAGGACGTGGCCGGCTACTCGATGAAGGACCTGTTCATTGGCAGCGAGGGCACGCTCGGAATCATCACCGAGGTGATCCTGAAGGTGCTGCCGCGGCCGAAGGCGCGTAAAACGATGCTTGCGCTCTATGATTCGATGGAAAAAGCAGCCGAGACCATCTCCGCCATCATCGCGGCGAAAATCATCCCCTGCACGTTGGAGTTCCTGGACCGCATGACGGTGCGATGCGTCGAGGATTACGCCAAAATCGGCCTGCCCACCGACGTGGAGGCGCTGGTGCTCATGGAAACCGACGGACATCCCGTCGTCGTCGAAGAGGAGGCCGCGCAGATGATGGCGCTCGCCAAAGCGAACGGGGCACGTGATGTCCGCGCTGCTGCTGACGAAAACGAGGGGGCGAAACTGGCTGCCGCACGCCGAAATGCCTTCTCCGCCCTCGCACGCATCCGCCCCACGACGATTCTCGAAGATGTCACCGTGCCGCGCAGCGAGCTGGCACGCATGGTTTCATTCATTGATGGCGTGGCAAAGCGGCATCGCCTGCTCATCGGCACTTTCGGCCATCTCGGCGATGGCAACCTGCACCCGACCTTCCTCACGAACGAACGCGACCACGAGGAGATGCACCGCATTGAAGCCGCGCTGGAGGAGATCGTTGATGAAACCATCCGCGTAGGCGGCACCGTGACCGGCGAGCACGGCGTGGGTCTCGCGAAGAAGGGCTTCCTCAAGCGCCAGCTTGGCGAAGGCAGCTACGAACTCATGCGCAGCATCAAGCAGGCGCTTGATCCGCAGGGATTGCTGAATCCGGGGAAGATTTTCGATGTGAGGAACTGACCATGGCGCAAGCAGCACTCCTCAAAGACCTCGACTACTCCGTGCTCCAGCAGTGCATGCACTGCGGCATGTGTCTGCCAGCCTGTCCGACGTATGTCGAGACGAAGCTGGAACGAAACAGCCCGCGTGGGCGCATCTCGCTGCTGCGGGCTGTGGCGGATGGCGAATTGGAGGTGTCGCGGGCGCTTTCGGACGAGATGTATTACTGCCTCGGTTGCCTGGCATGCCAGACGGCGTGCCCGGCGGGCGTGAAGTACGCGGAGCTGTTCGAGACAGCACGCGCCGAGGTGGAGCTGGCCAGTGTGAACGATGGTATTCAGCGCGGATTCTGGCGCTGGCTCACGCTGAATGTCATTTTCATGAAACCGTGGCTGCTGCGTCTCGTGGGGCGTGTGCTGCGTCTTTATCAAAGCACCAAGCTGGATGAGCTGATGCGCAAGGTGCGCTTCTTCGGCCTCATGCCGCGTTCGCTGGCCGCGCTGGAGCCGCAGACGCCGCGTGTCGCGGAAAAATTCTCGAACGAGCTCATCTGGCCCGTCGAATCGCCGAAACAGAAGCGGGAATACCGCGTGGCGCTGCTCACCGGCTGCGTGCAAGACCTGGCGTTCTCAAATATCAACCGCGACACAGCCGATGTGCTGCTCGCTAATGGCTGCGAGGTCGTCACGCTTTCTTCCCAGCATTGCTGCGGCTCGCTGCATGCTCACAACGGGGAGATCGAACTAGCCCGCGAACTGGCGCGCAAGCAGATCGACAGCCTCGACCTCGATTCACTCGACGCGATCATTACAAACGCTGGTGGCTGCGGCTCGCATTTGAAGGCTTACGGCCATCTGCTGCATGACGATCCGTTCTACGCGGCCAAGGCGAAGGTCTGGGACAAGAAGGTGAAAGACATTCACGAGTGGCTGGTGCAGATCCGCTTCCGCAAGCCGACCGCAGGCGCAGGTGTGAGCGAAGTGACGTATCACGAGAGCTGTCACCTTTGCCACGGTCAGAAAGTCGTTGCGCAGCCACGTCAAATTCTCTCCAGCATTCCCGGACTCGCGGTGAAGGAGTTGCCAGAGTCCAACTGGTGCTGCGGCAGTGCGGGCATTTACAACATCACACAGCCGGAGCAGAGTCAGAAGCTGCTCAAACGGAAACTGGCGAACCTGGAGCAGACGAAGGCAGCGGTCGTCGCGACGAGCAATCCGGGCTGTCATTTGCAACTCGCGAATGGTTTGAAGGCTCGTGGAGGTCATTCCTGTCACGAAGTCACGCAGCCAGTCACGTTGCTCGCGAGTGCCTACCGTGCGGAAAATGTCGAATGATGAATTTACGAATGACTAAATAATGCCGAAGCTCGAATGCCAGAAGGGGGCCGTCACTGGGCTTTCGAGCTTAATTCTTCATTCGGTATTACTCATTCGTCATTTTCATTCCTATGGAACTCGATCTCACCGGTCCGCATCGCGAAGACGCCTACATGATCCTCGCGGGGCTCGTCACGCCGCGCCCGATCGCGCTCACGACCACGGTTGATCCTGAAGGGCGTTTGAACGCGGCACCCTTCAGCTTTTTCAATGTGCTGGGTGATTCACCGCCGATTGTCGGAATCTGCCCCGGAGATCGCGAACCAGGTGTGCCGAAGGACACGGCGCGGAACATCCGGCTGACGCATGAATTCGTCGTGAACCTCGTCGATGAAGCCATCGCGGAGAAGATGAACCTTTGTGCTGCCTCGTTGCCGCCGGGTGAGAATGAACTGGCGCATGCGGGCCTCACGGCGGTCGCGAGCAGTGTGGTCAAACCACCGCGCATCGCCGAAGCCCCCGCCAGCCTCGAGTGTCGCAGCCACAGCATCATCGAGATCGGCGACAACCGCCTCATCGTCGGCGAGGTGCTGCGCGTGCATGTGCGCGATGGCATTTTCGACCCTGAAACGTGGCTGGTGAGGCCAGAGCGCTACCATCCGATCGCCCGCATGCAGAGCCCGCACTGGTATGCACGCACTCGGGACATGTTTGAGATGCGTCGGCCGAAGTGACTCACGCCAGCGGCATCAACTCGCGAATCGGCTCGCCAGACGGCAGGATCGGCATTGGGCGGCCTTGGAAGTCATCGAACGTGTCGTTCGGGTCGATGCCGAGATGCTGGTAAACCGTGGCCCACAGATCATTCGGGCTCAGCGGACGCTCGATGGGGAATTCCGCGCGCGGATTCGTGGCACCGATGATCTGCCCCGTCTGCATGCCGCCGCCACTGACGATGAAGGACATCGCCTGCGGCCAGTGATCGCGTCCCGGCTGGCTCACGCCGGTCTGCGTGCCGATTTGCGTGTTGATCTTCGGCGTGCGGCCAAATTCACCCGTGATGATCACCAGCACGTCCTTGTCGAGACCACGCTGATGGATGTCCTCGATCAAAGCGGACGCCGCCTGGTCATAGACCGGCATGCGCCAGCGCGCGTCGGCATACATGTCGCAATTCACCGCGTGGCTGTCCCAGTTGTAGGTGCAGTTTTTCGGAATCTGCGTCGAGAAGGGATTCTCCCACACCATCGTCACAAAGCGGCAGCCGGCCTCGACGAGGCGCCGCGCCATCAGTCCGCGCTGGCCGTAGGTGCTGTAGCCGTAGCGCTCGCGCACTTTTGCCGGCTCCCGGCTCAAATCGAAGGCGTCGCGCACTTTTTGCGTCGTGAGCATGCCCACCGCACGCTGGCTGAAGCTGTCCATCGCCTCCATGAGGCCGCCGCGGTCCATCGCGCGCTTCAGATTGTCCATGCCCTGAAGCAAGTGCACGCGGTCGTCGATGCGCGACGCCATGTCCGGCGTGAGGCCGATGTTTTCGACTTTGAAGTCCTTCGCGCTCGGATCACCAACGACCATGAAGGGCGATGCTGATGGCCCCAAGTAAGCGCTGCCGAGCGAAAACGTGTCGATCCCGCTGCGTCCGCGATCCACGCCCGCCACGCACACCGGCATCGGCTCGTCCGCACGCTGCAGCTTCCGCTGGATGATCGAGCTCACGGACGGCGCATCGTTCACGAAGCCCACCGGCAGCGCCGGCGCGCGGCCGGTCATGAAGCGCTTGTGGCCGCCGCCGTGGTCCGAGAACTCGTGATGCACACTGCGGATGATGTTGAATTTGTCCGCGATCTTTGCCTGCCGTGGAAACAGCTCACAAATGTGCGTGCCGGGCACATTCGTGCGGATGGGATTGAGCACACCGCGATACTCCACCGGCGCATTCGGCTTCATGTCATAGCTTTCGAGCTGCGACATGCCTCCCGGCAACCACACAAAAATCACCGATTTGTCCTTCAGCTTTCGTCCCGCCGCCTTCGCGATCGTTTCCGCGCGCAGCGTGTCCGCCAGCGACCAGCCGGTGAGCGCAAGGGAGCCGATGCTGAGAAAACTCCGGCGTGAAACCGGACCGCAGCAGGAATGTGGGGAAGTGGAGGGCATGAACGCCGACATTACGCCCGCAGTGTGAGGCTCATTTCAAACTCAAGATGAACGCCTTCACGTCCGCAAACTCCTGGGGCTTCAGGATGAGGTTCATCGGCGGCATCGGCGATATCGGCGTCGCGGTGTAGCCTTCGGCGAGCTTGGCGTTCGGGTTGATGAGGCTTTCGAGGATGTAGGCCTCGTCTTTGCGGCTGGCGATGCCGTCGAGAGCTGGGCCGACGGCGCTGCCCTGGCCTTTGAGGATGTGGCAGTTCTTGCAAGCGGCCACGGGATGCTCCCAGAAGATCTTTTCGCCGCGTTTGGCATCGCCGACGAGCTTGCTGGCATCGTCTTCGTTTTCGAGGATGAGCTCGCAGAGCTTCACGTCGTCGAAGTAAATGTCGCCTTTGCCGACGTGGAGGAGGTTGATGCTGGCTTTGGGGCGGTTCTTGCTGTTGAAGACGACTTCGACCTCGGTCCAGTCCTGGTTGCGGCTGATCTTCGGCGAGGTCTCAGCGCGGCCGATGTGGTCGTTGAGGCTGGCTTTGCCGCGGAAGGCGTGCGTTTTGATCCAGGCGCTGAGTCGATAGTCGGTGTTCGGTTTCAGCGCCACATCGGCGAAGGAGCTGGTGTCGGCGTCGTCGCGGGTGATGCAGCGCATGGCGCGTTTGCCGCTGTGGACCATCTTCGGATCGGTGACGAAGCCCCACTGCGCGTCTTTGTTGCCGGGGCGGTTGCCGTAGTCGCGCTTCTTCCAGGTGTCGCCGATGGGTTCTTCAAAGCCGGGGTTGGGGAGCAGGTTGGGGCCTTCTTTGTAATTCAGGGCCTTGTGCTTCTTCCCGAGCATCTTGGCGGCCTCGGCGAGCCATTCGTCGTTTTTGACGACAGGATCGCTGGCGAGCTTTTTGACGAGTGTTTGGATTTCCGGCGTCGTGGGGAAGTCGGAGAGCTTCACGAACGCGGCGAGGCGTGTGTTCAAATCGGGATCGGAGATGACGCCGGAGCCGAAGAAGAGATCCTGCGCGGCTTTGTCCGATCCTAGAGCGCGGATGGCGTTGCGGCGGAGTTTGGCGTCTTTGGAGATGAGGGCGGCTTGGTGGGTTTTGGCGTCGAGAGTGCCACGAGCCTGTTTGACCCAAAGAGCGTGGATGTCGGACAGGTCAGACACGTCTGACCCGTCGGACGCGAGACGCTGGTTCGTGAGCCTGCCATAAAGCGTATCCTTGGCCTTCGTGGCTCCTTTCGCGGTGATGCGGTAGATGCGCCCACGGCTGTGATCGCGCAGCTCATTCTCATGCGCACCACCGACGCCCGTGGTGGCCACGAAGCCGCCGCGTTCTTTGCTGGGTGTGGGGTTGTGCTGGATGATGAAGTTTTCGAAATCGGCCACCCATACCGCGCCATCGGGACCGACTTCGGCATGCACGGGGCTGTTCCATTCATCGCTGCTGGCGTAGATATTGAATGCATCGAGCGCCTTGTAGCCGGCGCCGTCGGGCTGCACGTCCATGAGGGCCACGACCTTCATCGTGGGCTCGCAGACCATCGCCATGCCCTGGAAGCGCTTTGGCAGCGCATCGCTGTAGATGAAGTTCGAGCCTGCGGCGGCGGTGTAGCCGCCGAAGACATCCACCTGGCGGAAGTTTGGCGTGATGGTGTGGCAGGTGTCGACCACGTTGATCTTCTTCGCGGTCATACCACGGCTTCCTTCGGCGTAGGCTGTAGCAGGAATGCCGCCGAAGAAGATGGGCGCACCATTGGCGGTGCCGCCGAATTGATCGCCCGCATCATTGTAGCTGTGGCCCCACGCGTTGTTGGTGAACTGATGCAGGAACTCCAAAGCGCTGCCGTCCGGCTTGAAGCGATACGTTCCCATCGCGAACTGGTGCTGCTTGCCGCCGACGTAGCCTTCGATGCCGCTGTAGCCGACGCAGCCGTAGATCCAGTTGTCGAAGCCGTAATGCAGGCTGCTGGCCTGTGCATGCGTGTCGCGGATGCCCCAGCAGTCGATGATGACCTCGCGCTTGTCGGCTTTGTCGTCGCCATTCGTGTCTTCCAGATAGATGAACTGCGGCGGCGCGGCCACGATGATGCCTTTGCGGGCGAAAACGATGCCGGTGGGCAGGTTCAGCTTGTCGGCGAAGACGGTGAATTTGTCCGCTTTGCCATCGCCATCGGTGTCTTCGCAGATTTTGACGCTGTCCTGGCCTTCATGGTTCTCGCTGACGCCGTGCGGGTAGTCGCGAGTCTCCACGACCCAGCAGCGACCACGCTCATCCCACGCGAAAGCGATGGGCTTGGCGATGTCTGGCTCGCTGGCGAAGAGTTTCAGCTCGCAATCGTCCGGCACCTGCGTGCGCTCCATGCTGCCTTTGGGCGAAAACGGCTTCTGGAAGGTCAGCGGCTCCGGGCGCTTCTCGTAGTTCGCGACCTGCGGATGCTTCTCACGCACCTCGGGCTCTCTTTGGGCCAAAAAGGCCTCGTAGGCGGCTTTTCTTTGAGGAGAGAGCTTTGCCAAAATGTGTGCCTTTAAGTCTGACGGGTCGGACTTGTCGTACAAGTCTGACGGCGTGACCGTTAGATCGTAGTCAGCGGAAACCTTCTCCTTCGCGTAATCAAACCAGATGGCGTCTCTTCCGAGATCCCGCATGGCATTGTGCAGCGGCGTGGTGTCGGCACCGGGCGTGTCGATGTAGAGCACGCGGATAGGATTGGCGGCGGCGGTGAAGGCTGCGAGCAGGAACAGGATCGTTTTCATGGTTGTGCTCATGTTACGGGCTCGGCGTGCCGCCCGTGCGGACAACTTTTGGGCGAAATCGGCCACGGAGTATTGGCGGTTGTGGATTCATCGGCGCGGGGCATCATCCGCGCCCGTGACCGATTCAAAACAACTGCGTCTATTTCTGCTCCTGGCTCCGTTGCTCAGCGGGTTCATCCTGGTCTTCGCATTTCCTGGCTGGAATTCCAACCTGGCAGTCTGGGTGTGGTTGTTTCCAATGCTCGCGGTGCTGTGGGCGTGGCGGGATTTGGAAGGTGTGAAGGTGCGGCCTTTCTGGCGCGGGTATCTCGCGGGGTTGGCGTTCTTTCTGCCGAACCTGTGGTGGGTGCGGCATTCCTCGCGGGTGATCGGCGGTGCCTACGATGACTCGTGGGTGGGCTGGGGGCCGGAGCTGATGGGCTTTGGCGCGGTGATCGGGCTGTCGGCGTATTGCGCGGTTTATTTCGGCCTGTGGGCGTGGTTCACCCATCGTTTTGCACGGCCTCGGGTGAAGACGCTGACAAAGGACGCGTGGTGGCCGAGCGTGCTGCATTCCTTGAGGTGCGCGTTCCTCGCGGCGGCGGCGTGGGTGGCTTGCGAGTGGCTGCGCAGCACGACGGTCTTCACCGGCTTCGGCTGGAACGGCCTCGGCGTGGCGATGCATCGAAATCTCGTGCTCATCCAGGCTGCGGATTTCGTCGGCGTGATGGGGTTGTCGTTTCTGCCGGTGTTCACGGCATGCACGGTCTGGAACACGCTCACGCGGCTCATCTATGCATATCGCGGGGAGGGGACGTGCAAGACGCGGCTCGACTTCACGGTCGCTTTGATCCTGATGCTGGTGGCCGCCGGCCACGGCATGCTCCAATTGACCGCAAAGCCTGGGGAGAGTGTCAAGGTGCGCACGGTGATGGTGCAGCCGAACGTGGCGCAGGTGGACGCGTGGACCGGACGGCTGACGGAGCAGATTTACGGGCGGTTGGACAAGTTCACGCGCATGTATGCCTCCGCCCGCGATGGAAAGACACCCGCCGACCTCGTGATCTGGCCGGAGAGCGCGCTGCCGGTGAACATCAACGACAAGTTCCATCAACTGCCCGAAGGCTGGCACACGCGATACTTTGACGACCTGCTGCACTCCGGCGACTTCGCCCTGCTCACCGGCACGGAGATCCTGCAGGAGGATGACAAGGCGCATGTGTCAGCGGTCTTGTTTCACGGCAACGCGGCGAGCCGGCAGGACTACCACAAGGTGCATCTCGTGCCCTTCGGCGAATACCTGCCACTGCGGGACATTCCGCCGTTTTCCTTCCTGCGCGGCGTGCTGCCGGGGGATTTCACTCCGGGTGTGCAAACCGAGCCGTTACGGCTCATGAAGCCAGACGTACAGATCATTCCGCTCATCTGCTTCGAGGACACGGTGGGACGTGTGGCGCGGAAATTCGCGCGTGAGCAGCCGCAGATGATCGTGAGCCTCAGCAACGACGGCTGGTTCCTCAACAGCATCGAGACCGAGGTGCATCTGGCCAACGCGATCTTCCGCGCCATCGAACTGCGACGCCCGATGGCGCGCGCGACGAACACCGGCGTGACCTGCTTCATCGACACGCACGGCCGTGTGACTTCGCGGCTGGATGATCCAGACACCGGCACGTCTTTTCTCGAAGGCGTCCTGCCCGGCGAGGTCCATGTGCCGCTGAAGGGCGAGATGACGGTTTATGCGCGGTTCGGTGACTGGTTTGCGATTTCGATGCTGCTGGTCTGCATCGCCACGTGGTTTTCGGCGCGCCTGTTTCGCCCGGCTACTTCGTGACCTGGATCAATCCCGCGCCCACGGCTGTGTTGGGTGCGTCGAGCGGCTTCGCGGTGCGCGTGAGCAGCGGGATGATGTTCTGCGAGTAATAGCCGCGTCCGAGAAGATAAGCGACGACGCCGGTGGTGATCGCGGTGGACTGCGAGGTGCCGCTGCCGATGACGAGCTTGTTGTCAGCGTAACCGGAGACGATGCCTACGCCCGGGGCGACGAGGGTGAGGCCGCTGCCGGAGTTGGAAAAATAGGCCTGAGTGCCTGTCGCATCGACCGCGCCGACGCTGAGCACGCCGGAGAGGCCGGCGGGCATGGAGAGGGCGTTTTGCTGCTCGTTTCCAGCGGCGGCGACGATGACGGCGTTGCGACTTTGCGCATAGCGAACGGCTTCTTCCAGCATCGGCGATGTAGCGGAGGAACCGAGGCTGATGTTGATAACGCGGGCACCGAGGTCGGCGGCTTTGACGATGGCGCTGGAGAGCAGGGCGGTGTTGCTGTCGCCATTCGTGTCGGCGACGCGGATGTCGAGCAGTTTGACCGCCGGAGCGACGCCGCCGACGGTTTCACTGCTGCCGGCGATGAGCGAGGCCATCGCGGTGCCGTGGCCGTTCATGGCGCTGCCGTCGTTGACGAGGTCGATGTGGGTGATCTGTGCGTTTCGCAGCGAGGGATGCGCGGAAATGCCGGAATCAATGACGGCGACGGTGACACCCTGTCCCCAGCCGGAGCGATCTCCCGCGGCACCGATCATTTCGAGCCCCTGGCTGCGAAACGGCTCGCGTCCGCCGGCGTTCGCGGTGTCGGTTTGCGGCAGTCCCGGCACGCGCACGAGGTAATTCGGCCCGACGTGAGTGTAATCGTCGCCGTGCTCGTTCAGATCGCGTTCAAGGCCGCTCGTGTCGCGAAAGCGCACGCGTGCGCTGCGCAGTTTGGGATCGTAACCGAGCACTTCGAGGCCGACTAATGCCGCACGGTCGCGAAATGCGGCCAGCGCCTCCGGCGTGCGGAACGTGAGCAGCGCTTCGTTCGGGATTGAGCCGGGAACGTTGAGCGTTTGAACCTTCGGTGCCGGTTTGGCGGCCTGTGAAGCTGGTTCGACCACGGCCGGTGCTGCGACTGGCGCTGATGTGGTTTTAATGACGGGCCTGTCACTTCTCACGGGTATCGCCGCCGGGATGGCTACAGCTTGCGGGGCGCGATTCATCTCAATGAGCAGCCAGCCGAGCGCGCCCGTCATCAAAAGGATGGCGGCGGCGAACGCGATGACTGGCAGGCGGCTGGGCGGCATGGGCGCAAAAATTTCGCACAGGGCGGCGCTGGCGCGAGTTTTGCTTTTTTTGAGAGCGTCGCCGCACTTTCCTGAACAACAGTCTTGTCGCGTCGCGACGCTTTGCCTAACCTCGCCGCCATGTCGCAACAAAAAGAAGCTTGGGGATCACGTCTGGGAGTCATCATGGCCGTCGCGGGCAGCGCGGTGGGATTGGGGAACTTTCTCCGCTTTCCGGGCCTCGCGGCGCAGTATGGCGGCGGAGCTTTCATGCTGGCCTACGCCATCAGCTTCCTGATCATCGGCCTGCCGATCGGCTGGGCGGAATGGGCGATGGGGCGCTACGCGGGCAGCAAGGGCTACAATTCCTGCCCAGGTGCCTTCGCGGCGATCCTGAACAGCCGCTGGGCCAAGTATGTGGGTATCATCGGCGTCATCGTGCCGGTGGTGATCTACATGTACTATGTCTTCATCGAGTCGTGGTGCATCGGCTATGCGGTGAAGTTCTGGACGGGGCAAATCCACCTCAGCAACACGGAGCAGACGGTGGAGATGTTCAAGATGATCAGCGGGCAGGCCGGGGACGGCGCGGCGTTGTCCTTGTCCTGGAACTCGGCGCTGCCGTGGCTGGTCATCGTGTTTGTTTTCAACTTTTGGCTGATCTACCGCGGCCTCTCCGGCGGCATCGAGAAGATGTGCAACTACGGCATGCCGCTGCTCATCGTGCTGGCACTCGTGGTGCTCGGCCGCGTGATGACCCTCGGCGCTCCTGATCCCGCCAAGCCGCATGACAACGTGGTCAACGGCCTGGGCTACATGTGGAATCCGAGCAAGGTGCAGGTTGAGCGCGCGCAGCCCGCCGAAGGTGAGAAAACCCTCGTGCGCGAGGTCGTGGGTGCGGCGTCCATCGCCGAGGCGGAAAAGGAGGTCGCGGCCAGCGGAGGTGCTTTGAAGCTCGTCACCATCACACCGTGGCAGCAGCTCAAAAACCCGCTGCTGTGGATGGCGGCGGCGGCGCAGATCTTCTTCAGTCTCTCGGTGGGCTTTGGCGTCATCATCGTGTATGCGAGCTACTTGAAAAAGCAGGACGACGTGGTGCTCAGCGGCCTCACCGCCAGCAGCGCGAACGAGTTCTGCGAGGTCGCGCTGGGTGGATTGATCACCGTGCCGGCGGCGGTGGCCTTCCTCGGCCTCGCCTCGGTCGCGGGGCAGGGGACCTTCGGTCTCGGCTTCACCGTGCTGCCGCTGGTGTTCGCCAAGATGCCCTTCGGGGCGTTTTTCGGCGGCGCGTTCTTCTTCATGCTCTTCCTCGCGGCCATCACGAGCTCAATCTCGATGCTGCAGCCCGGCATCGCCTTCCTGGAGGAGGCAATGAATGTCGGTCGCAAGGTCAGCGTGACCATCCTCGGCCTGCTCACGACCTTCGGCACCGGCTTCGTGGTCTATTTCACGCACGACCTGAAGGCGCTCGACACGCTCGACTTCTGGGTGGGCACCTTCCTCATCTTCATCCTCGCCACCATCCAGATCATCGTCTTCGGCTGGCACTGGGGCATCGAGCGCGGCCTGCGGGAGGCGCATCAGGGAGCCTCCATTCGAATTCCGTCGTTCTTCGGTCCCATCATGAAATGGATCTGCCCGGTGTTCCTGCTGGCCATTTTTGCCATGACGGTGCTGACGAGCCTTTTCGGCTTCGATTTGAACTCGATGACCTTCGGCGCGCCGTCCGCCTACGTCATGGATTTGATCGGCGGAACGAAGGACGGCAAGGCCGTGGGCACGAACCAAGCCGCGCAGCTCAGCGTCGTGCTGGTGGTCGTCGTCGCCATCTTCTTCAGTCTGCTCTCCGCCCGCTCGAAGGCCTACCAACGCGCCGAGCAGGGCCTCAACAAGCATGATTGAACCAAGCACGAAGAACAACGAACCAGAAACCATCCCATGACCACCTCCGGCCTCCTCGTCATGCTACTGTCAGTCGGCACCGTCACCGTACTGTTCGGCTGGTGCATCTACAAGGTGCTCACCACGCCAAATGAGACTGAAAAAGTCCATGGCGTGGAGTTTCACACGCCGGACATGGACGCGGACCGTTAGGCGCGCACTTCCGCAAGGTACTCGCGCACGGCACGCAACGTTTCTCCTGCGACGTCGGCGCGGGCTTTCGCAAATGGTGGACGAAACCACGGGAAGCTGCCGAGAATGTCCGGCGTGACAAGAACCTGCCCGTCGGTGCCCATGCCCGCTCCGATGCCGATGGTGCTCGCCTTCACCATCGCTGTGATTTGCGTCGCCACATCTGGAACGATGCTTTCCAGCACCATCGCCACGGCTCCGGCCTGATCCAGGGCCTGTGCGTCGGCGATGAGGCGGTCGATTTGCTCGCTCGTCTTGCCTTTCTTCTTGTAGCCGCCCTCCTCCTTCACGCTCTGCGGCAGCATGCCGATGTGACCGACAAAGGGGATGCCCGAGTCGATGATCGCACGCACCTGCGGCAGCATGCCGACGCCTCCTTCGAGCTTCACGGCGGATGCGCCGCATTCCATGAGGCGTTTTGAGTTCATCACGGCCTCCTCGGGCGTGCGGTAGCTCTGAAACGGCAGGTCGGCGATCACTGGAGCCCGTTTCACGCCGCGACAAACCGAGGCGGTGTGGATGAGCATCATGTCCATCGTCACACCGGTGGTGTCCGGCAGGCCGTGCACGACCATGCCGAGCGAATCGCCCACGAGGATCAAATCGATGCCCGCTTCATCAAGCATGCGACCGGTGGGGTAATCGTAGGCGGTCAGCACGGCGATTTTGGGGCCGTGTTGTTTGCGCAGGGGGAGGTCGGAAAGGCTGGAGAGCATGTTGCGCATGCATCGCAGCCAGCGTGTGGCAATTCAAGTCGTGGAGTGGTGGAGATTGAACACGAAGAAGAGCCGCCGCCCGCCGTTAGTTGCCCGCATGCCCTCCTCTCCTGAAGATGATGCCGCGCTCAACCGCGCCCTGTGCCGTGGAGAAGCACAACGGCTTGGTCGTCAGTGGTTTGCCTTTTGCGCGGCCACGCTCGCGGTTGTCACTGCAAAGTGGGTTTCAAAGTGAGAGCACAGTGTTGCGGGCGCGCTGTGATTGCCGCCTGGGCAGCGCGCTACCTCATTTTGAAGAAGTCCTCGCCCTTGATGACTTTGCCCTCGCCCATGACCACGGTGAACTTCCCGTTGTTGCGTCTCGCCAGATCATCCAGCTCACGCGCGGCATCCGGCTGCTGCATGGCACTGGTGTGGATCGTCGTCATGGGCGGCCTGCGCTTGTTTTCTGTCGTGACAATGTCGATCCAGCCCATTTCGTCAGACTGGTTTCCATCGGTCATGAAAAAGATCACGTCGGGCTTCGGGCTGGCGTTCAGCGCCATGAGCAACCCTGATCCCCAGTTGGTGCCGCCCGGATTATCGGACCGCTCGATGATCTCCCGGCTGTCCTGCAAAGAGAACGGACTGGCCTGAAGGTATTTGAAGGTGGGGATTTTCACTTTCTTGTATTCCTTCGGTTCGATTTCCCAGCGGTACTTGATGAGCGCGTCCGAATTCCGGCTGTCCACCTCGTTGTGCGG
Source organism: Prosthecobacter sp. (assembly GCF_044236155.1). Lineage (GTDB taxonomy): Bacteria > Verrucomicrobiota > Verrucomicrobiia > Verrucomicrobiales > Verrucomicrobiaceae > Prosthecobacter. Next base: position 31,292 of record NZ_JBIIHA010000032.1, on the reverse strand, counting down.
CCAGGCGAAATCGGAAAAGAACAGGACCTGATAAGCAGTGCCCGGAGGGATCTGGCTGATGCTTTTGACCAGTTCCTTTTTCAGCAGATCGAAGCGGGAGATTTTTTCTCCCTGTCCGATGGCGGACATGGATCCCGACACATCCACGACAAACACCACGCGCCGCCCGATGGCGGTCTGGCCGACAAAACTGAACTTGCCGCCACGCCCGATCCCGGCGCCAAAACCGCCGCCCGCACCACCTGCGCCCATTCCCATCGGCTGGCTTGCGCCCATGGCACCCGCCTTGCTGATGTCCATGCGGCTGGTGATCTTCGAGAAATCCATCATGTCCATCGGCGGCATCTCGGGCAGCACGATGTCCGCCGCTATGGTCTGCACGGTGATCTTTTGCATCCTGGGCTTCGCCTTCACCCATGGATTTTTCTTCTGTTGAATCTTGTGCGCCAGATTTTCAGCCGCCGCCTCAGACTGGGGAGAACTGCCGCCGGGCAGGAAGTCCACCTGTCGCTCCATCACCTGTGACACACCCACGAAAGCAGCGATCAGCAGCAGAAACAGATGCACACCAACGCTCAGGCCGAGCGAGCTCACGCCCACTTTTTCCGCCAGCTTCCGCCAGCGTGTTTTTTTGGCTGTGTCCGGATCTTCCGGCTCTTCAGGCTTGGGTTTCGGGGCGATGAAAGGCTTGGGATTTGCCAAGGTGTCCGGCTGCTCTTCCGCCTTGGGCAAGGACTCCACCCTGGCCTTTCCTGTCGGCATTCTCGCCGGCGTGACAGCTTTCTCCATCGAACTACGGCTCCTCAAGGAGACAGCGGGCGTCTCCACTGGACCGCTCTTTAGATCGGGCAGCCGCAGGGCTTCAGGAGCACGTGGTGTTGGCAGGGGGGCTTCTGCTTCCGACGGCTTGGGATTTACCGCCGCTTTTTCATGAGGCGGGCTGACTGTCGGGGCCTGTTCCTTTTCAAACGCCTCCCAAAAGGCTCGCCCGTCTTGTTCTGGCTCGGCCGGCGCACTCGGCGGAATGGTTGTTTCAGCAACATCAGGCTCAAACACACGCGCCTTCTTCGCTGATTGAGGTGCCTGGAAGGAAAGTGGCGTTTCCTGAGGCGCTGGCGCGATCTCGGGAGGTTCCTCATGCGCAGGCTGCTCCGGCTCTGCTGTCCCGGGCTGCGGGAGGCTGCGTCCTGCTTTCCAAAGCACCTCCTTCTCCATGACTTCTTCCTCCGTCGAATCGACGGTGGGCAGGAAACTGAAATCGTCGGGGACGTGCCTGGGCATGGCGTGAGCGATAGTGGCGGTAAACGCGCCCGGTTCAAGAAAGTTCCTGCAAGGTTTAGGCGGCAAAATGAACCTCTGAGCAGGACAGCCAGCGTCATCCTTTTTTTAATCCAGCGCCCTTTCAGATCATCGAGATGAGCCAGCAGCGGCGGTTACCACCCGGACATGCGCATTCACACCGGGCTATCGTAGGTTGTGTCCTCACGCATGTGCGCGAGTGGAGGTGGTGATGAATATAACGCGTTGGTCATCATCGGGACCAAACTCGCCGCCGCGACGAAGGAGTTCGAGGCGTGTTTGAAGTGAGCGGAGCGCGGACACTCCTGTCGGCCTCGTGAATTTACCGCACCGGCACGAAACGCACGATGTTGCGGTGATACACCTCGCACTCCTTCTTGTGCAGCCAGATGCTGAACCAGAACAGCAGCCCGCCGTAAATCACGACTGCGAGCAGCAGCGGCCTGCCTTTTGACGAACGCGAGAACGACAATGCCACGGCGCTGAGCAAGGCCATCGCATAATACGGCCAGGACCAGTCCTTGCGCCGCTGCGTCTGCTCCTGGATCAGCGGCGCGAAGTCCGGCGAGCGCGTCGCCAGGATGCGCGGCGTGGCCTTCTCACGCAGGTCGATGTAGGGCCACACGCTGGCGCATGACACGCAGATGATCCCAAGCGCCAGCATGCGGCTTCTGCCCTCGCGAAAGACGAACGAAATGATCAGGAACACCAGCCCGAGCCCCAGGCCGAACAACGGCAGCGGCTCCAGCAGGAGATGCAGATACTCCGGGTCGCAGATGCTCTGCCAGAGGGTTGTCAGTTCACGCCACATGCGGGTGGATGCTGAATGACGAATGACGGCGGCGCAAGGCGCGTGATGGCTGCTCTCCCGCGAAAATTCTTGCCGCCCGAGCCTTCGATTGCGTAGCCTTGCGACCATGAAACGAAGAATGTTGCTCGCCCTGCCTCTCGCGGCGCTGCCGCTGGCCTCATGCAAGGACATGACCCGCGGCATCCGCCTGGCGGACGCCGCCGTTGATGATTTCCACAAGCGGTTCAACGAGCGGAAGTTCAAGGAGATCTATGCGGACGCACACGCGGACCTGAAGGCCGCGACGACAGAGGCCGACTTCATGAAACTACTCGAGGCCGTGCATCGAAAGCTGGGCAAACACACAGGCGCTTCCAGCTCGGGATGGCGCATCAACAGCCACAATCTCAAAACCACAGTCGCCCTCACGCAGGATGCCTTCTTTGAGCAGGGGAAGGGGACCGAGGTCTTCACCTTTGTCATCTCCGGGGAGTCTTGCGCCCTGCAAGGCTATGACATCGAGTCGAAGGACATGATGCTCAAATGACCCCGGTGGCCGGGAGCGGATGGACGTGGTTCAAAACAGCTCCGCCTGCGATTTCACCGGCGGGATGAGCCCCAGCTTCTTGTAGGCGGCAGGCATCGCCACGCGTCCACGCGGCGTGCGCTTCAGATACCCCTGCATCACGAGGTAGGGTTCATGCACATCCTCCAAGGTGCTCGCGTCCTCGCCCACGGCGACAGCGACGCTGTTGAGACCGACGGGGCCTCCATCAAACTTGCCGATGACCGCCTCCAGGATGCGCTTGTCCATTTCATCGAGTCCGCTTTCATCAATGTCACGCATGCTGAGGGCCTGATTGGCGACTTCCTCCGTCACGACATTCTGCGCCTTCACCTGCGCGTAATCGCGCACCCAGCGCAGCAGATGATTCGCGATGCGTGGCGTGCCGCGGGAGCGGCGGGCGATCTCATGCGCACCGGCTTCCTCCATCGCCACGTTCATGAGGCGTGCCGAGCGCATCAGGATGTGCTGCAGTTCCTCGCTCGTGTAGTAGTCGAGCCGGTTCGGAATGCCAAAACGCGAGCGCATCGGCGCTGTGAGCATGCCCGCGCGTGTGGTGGCACCCACGAGCGTGAAGGGCGGCAGATCGAGGCGGATGGTGCGGGCCTTCGGCCCCTGGTCGATAATGATGTCGAGCCGGAAGTCTTCGATGGCCGGATACAGGTATTCTTCGACGCTCGGGTGCAGGCGGTGGATTTCGTCGATGAAGAGAATGTCCCGCTCCTGCAAATTCGTGAGAATGCCCGCCAGATCGCCAGCACGCTCGATTTGCGGCCCGCTGGTGGTGTGCAGCTTCGTTCCGACCGCGTTGGCGATGAGATTGGCGAGCGTCGTCTTGCCCAAACCGGGTGGTCCGCAGAGCAGCACGTGATCCAGCGACTCCCCGCGCATCTTTGCCGCCTCAACCATGACGAGGAGCTGCTCCTTCACCTTCGTCTGGCCATGAAACTCCGAAAAATCCGCCGGGCGGAGGGCGAGATCGAAAGGAGAGTCGGGATCGTTGAGCGCGGGATTCACTGCCGCTCATATGAGCGTGCGAACAGCGATGCGCAAGGCGCGGGACGCTTCACTCGCGGCGGATGGCCTCGGTCAGCCGTCCTTGGACCGCCGACGAAACGGCGATGACACAAACGATGAGGCCAAATACAAACACAGCCGTGATCAGTTGGCCCAAAAAGGCCACGGGCAGCCCGCCGCCGCTGCTTGTGAGCTGCGGAATGACCGCTAGGGCCGCCGTCGCTACACCCAGCAACATGCCGAGCATCAGCAGCACGCCATGTTCTCCCAGAATCATCCAGCGCAGCGCTCCTTGCTCGAAACCAAGCGCCTGCATTAGTCCCAGTTCGCCACGGCGCTCCAGCACATGCCGCGCGATGAGCACTCCGATGCCTGCGGTGCCCAGCAGCACGCCGAGACCACCCAGAACGGTGAAAATGCCGATGTAGGTGTTTTGGACGCTCAGGAACAACTCCAGTCGTTGCTTTGTCGGTTCGAGTGCCAGACCGCGTGGTTCGAGCTGACGCGTCAGATGCGCGGCGATCTCATCTCGCTGCTCCGGTTTGGCATCGACGAGGAAGAAGCGATAGCCGGCCGCATCGGGATACTTCGCGAGGAAGGCTGCCTCGCTGATGATCATTTTACCCTGGAGGACCGAACCGGCCAGCAGGCCGACGATTTTGACCTGGAAAGTGTTTCCGCTGGCATCCTGGTAATCGATCGTGTCGCCGACGCCTTTGCCCAGGCCCCACATGGCGGTCGCTTGATCGGCGATGGCGGGCACAAACGAGGAATCGCTCAGCTTTTCCCAGGCACCGGAGGCGAAGGCGAATGATCCGGCGAGTTTCGTGGGATCGACTCCCACCAGCAGCGGCTTCTGCGCGCGGTTGAGGTTCAAGCAGCTCGCGTCATCGCCTTCACGAACACGAAACGGCACCACACGGGCCTGTGGCATGAGCTTCTCATCGAGACCGAAGGCTTCCCAGCCTGCTTTCGAGTTCAGATCCTCATAAACGGGCAGGGACGACTCGCCAACGAGCGCAAAGCCGCCTGTGCCGCTGCTGCGCTGCGTTTCATCACCTGCGCTCATGCGGAAGGCGTTCACCGCCACTACAAGGAAGATGCCGCCCGCCATCATGCCGATGACCGCGAGGCTCCGCGAAGGACGACGCGAGACATTGCGCGAACCGATCTGCCACAGCGAGCGGGCCAAGCTGCCGCTGTCGCGATGCATGCGGCTTTTCAACCAGAGAAGGCCTGCGATCATGAGCAGCATGCCCGAGCCGAAAAACATGCCGGCGACGGCTTCCGGGTTCTTCACGAAGAATCCGCCGGCAAGAAGCAGCACCGCGATCGCTGCCAGAACAGGCATTACCTTCGATCGTTTCGTCGTGCCGGCTGGAGCGGCGCTTTCCTGCCATGAGCCGGCTAGCAGGTCCCGCGTGGCAATTTGGAAGAGTTTGCGGCTGGCCCAGAACAAGGTGAGCAGCACGACGACCAGCGTGGCGAGGCCTGCGTTGAAGATGGTGGCAAAACTCGCACTGAAGACCAGCGGCAGGCCCTGCGTGGCGCCATGCCACACGTTGGAGAGGCCGTGCAGCGCTGTTTGCGTGTAGGCGATGCCGCCGAACACTCCGAGCCCGATGCCAGCCACAGCGATGACACCGGCCTCCATCAGCCAGACGCGGCGCACCATGCCACGCGTCCAACCCATGGCCATCAGCAGGCCGATCTGAGAGGCGCGACGCTCCAGCGTGAACAAAAACAGCAGCGCCGCGAACACGAGCGCCGCAGCGATGAGGAACATGCTCAGGCCGATGAACAAGCCGCCGAAATCCACGCTGCCTTTCGCCGCCGCACCGGCCTCGCCTTTGAAGTCGCGGGGAACGAGTCCAATGTCCGACAAATTCAACCGCAGGGCCAGCATGTTGGCCTTCGCCTCCTCTGTCTGGCCTTCATCCGGCAGACGCACGGCGGTGAGCTTGCCAAAACGGTTCGCCCAGAGCTTCTGACCTGCGGCGAGGGTGATGAAGCCTTTGGGCGTGCCTTTGTATTCGTCCCAGTAGTCCTCGTCCTTGTCGCGGATGGCCTTCATGTCCATCGGGATGCCAGGTTCCCAGTCGCGGCAGTTGTCCACGTCGGAAACGCCGGGGAAATCGGGCGTCCAGGCCTTGGTGACCATCGGGTGATCCATGGGAAGGATCGCGCCCACTTTGAATTTCGCCTCCTGCTGCTTCAGATCGCGGCCGAGGCCGACCACGAAGTATTTCACGGTGACTTCGTCGCCGATGACCAGTTTCTGATCGTCTGCAAGCCACTGCGTGATGGTGATCTCGTCGTCCTTGCCCTCGCCGACGGCGGTGATCATCGAGTAAGGCGTTCCACCCTTCGCGGAGGTGATTCCATTGACCAGATAGGTCAGCACGCCGCGTGCGCCTTTGAACTCGAACAGCTTCGTGGCCAGGCTGTCGTCCAGAAACACGCGGCTGGTGCTGATCTCCCATTCCTTGGCCACGCCGGCGATGCGTTTGAGCTGCATGGAGAAGTCCGCCAGCGTGCGGAAGTTTTCCAGTACGGCACGCAGCGCGTTGAACTGCGGATGCAGCAACGCGTTCACACGCCCATCCATCTCAAGCTGGTTCTGCAAGTCAGACAGGTTCACAAAGACCGCATCTGGCGGAATCTGCGAGGCGATGAGCTGGAAGGTGCCGAAGTCCTCCGCACTGACGATGGCGGCGATCTTGCGACGCAGGGAGATGTCTTCGTTCGTGCTGCCGGACAGCGGTGCATCGCGTGAGATGGCACTCGGACGCTCCAAACGCACCAGTACCGTGTCTCCCACCTTCATATCGAGCTTGCGGGCGAGTGATTCGTTGATGGCGACGGAGGATTTGTCGAAGGAAATAGCCTTGCTGCTGGAGCTGAGCTTCCAGAACGCCTCGTCCACGCCGAGCACCTGGGTGCCGTTGACGCGCGTTTTGCCACTGGCTGCGCTGGCGGAGCCGGTGGCGAGAATGAGCGGCGCGGCTTGGGACTTGCGGGCCAGTCCCTCGGTGAACCAGCGATCTCCGCCCAGCACACCGCCTTCGACCTTGCCCAGACGCAGTGCAGCGACGCGTCGCAGGCTCGCGCGCACCGAATCACCCACGAGCAGTGAGCCGGTCAGGATCGTGGCGGCGAGAAAGGTGCCGAAAAGCAGGCCCAGATGGCCGCGCCAGTAGTGGCGGGCTGATTGCAGCACGTAATCCTTCAGCTTCATGACAGGACGCCTTCGTGAATCGTCATCACGCGGTTCATGCGCTCCGCCTGCGCTCGATGGTGCGTGACCATGACGAGCGTGACGCCGCTGCTCTGTTGCAATTTGAGCAGCAGGTCGGTCAATGCGGCCGCATTGGCCTCGTCGAGGGCTCCAGTGGGCTCATCGGCCAGGATGAGACGCGGCTGATTGATCAGCGCACGAACGAAAGCCACGCGTTGGCGTTCGCCGCCGGAAAGCTGCGCTGGTTTCCAGCTCATGCGGTCCTTCAAGCCAACCTGCTCCAGCAGTGATTGCGCACGCGTCTGCGAATCAGCGGGCGGTGATTTGAGCGCCAGCGTGGGCAGTAGCACGTTTTCCAATACGGAGCACTGCGGCATCAGGTGATGAAGCTGGAAGATGAAGCCAATCTTCTGGCTGCGGATCGCCGCGAGCTCCTTGGCTGTGCTTTGCGTGAGATCCTGCCCATCAAAAACGAAGCTGCCCTCGTCTGGCGAATCGAGCGTGCCGAGAATGTTCAGCAGCGTGCTCTTGCCGCAGCCGGACGGCCCGACAATGGCCACGGATTCTCCCGCCGAAATGCCGAGCGTGATGCCGCGGAGAACGGGCACGCGAGCACCGCTGCCCGGGTCGAGGTAGGATTTGGTGACGTTGGTGAGCTGAATGAGGGGCATGGTGGAAATGGCGAAAGACTAAATCAGAATGACGGCCGACGTGGAGTTTTGTCATTCTTGCGCGACAAGACGCCAACGCTTCGCCTTGAACTCATGGCGCGGAAGGCTGTTCGGTTCGGCGAGCCTGACCGGGATGCGCAGGGAAAAGGTGTCCTTCAGCTTGGTTTCAATGCGTTTGAGCAGAGGTTTGGCGACATTGCCGTCCATCTCGACCAGAAGCTCGATCTCGTCCATCGCATCCACCTTGCGCTGCTCCACCATGAATTCGATGACCTCGGGGAACTGGCGGACGACAGCCTCGACCGCGCTGGGGTAGATGTTCACGCCGCGCACGACGACCATGTCGTCCACGCGGCTGAGGATGCCGCCGTCGAGGATCAAGCGGCCGCGGTGCAGCTTCTTTTTCACCCAGTCGCCGGTGCGATAGCGCAGCAGCGGACAGGAGGTACGGTCCAGCGTGGAGAGAATCAGCTCGCCGCACTCGCCATCCTCCACTTCCTTGCCCGTTTGTGGATCGACGACTTCGGCCAGATAGGCGTCCTCCATCACGATGAGCTTCTGCGGCATGTCCTCAGCCTCGTAGCTCACCGGTCCGACCTCCGTCATGCCGTGATGATCGAAGATCCGCGCGTCCCAGAGTTTTTCGAGGCGTTGGCGGACTTCCGTCACGCTGCCGCCGGTTTCGCCGGCGACGATGATCTTGCTGATGCGCAGGCTCATGCGCTCCACTCCGGAGGATTCGCCGATCAATTCACCGAGACGAAGCGCATAGGTGGGAGTGCAGCACAAAACGGTCGCACCGTAGCGTGCCATCGCCTCAAGGCGTGCCTGGCTGGAGAGTCCGCCCGCGGGAATGACAAGGAAATCCTTTGCCGCGGCCTCATAGGCCGTCCAGAAGCCGAGAAACGGTCCGAATGAAAATGCGAAGAAGATGCGGTCGCGGCCTTTGACGAGTCCGGCGGCGTCAAACACGCGCTGCCAGCATTTCAGCATCGCGTCCCAGCTTTCCGGCGTGTCCACCCAGGCCATCGGCTCGCCCGTGCTGGTGCCGCTCGTCTGGCAGAAACGCGTGTATTGATGAATCGCGCGCGTCAGGTTCGTGCCGAAGGGCGGATGCGCGGCGCGGTCGGCCTGGATGTCTGCCTTGGTGGTGAAGGGCACCTGCGCGATAAAATCCTCGATCCGGTTCATGCGGCTGACCTTCAGCTCCCACTCGCGGATTTTTTTGCCGTAGAAACTGTCCGTCGTGGCCAGATTGAGCACGATGGAGCGCAGTTTGCGCCACTGGTTGGAGCGCAAACGCACGCGGTCGATCAATGGAGGACCGTCAGCCATCACTCAGACATGGCGAGGCATGCGGCGGGGTCAAGCAACGCGCTCTTCAGACGCACCTGCGGCGGTGATTGCCTCACAGAACCAAAGTATTGCGCTTAATTTTTTTGAACACGCAGCCGCTGTTCCAGCACATGCTCCTTGCCGGGAGGCATTGCTATGACATCCGGCACAGCATTGGCGGCCTCGATGCAGACGAAATGCGGATAGGCGTCGTCGGGCAGGTCGGCGAGACGCTTTGATTTATCGATCCAAGGATTCCAAACGATGGTCGCCCGGCTGCCGGATTTCTCGACCACGATGGTCCTGCGGCCTTTTTTGTCGAGCAGGCGCACGGTGTCGCGTGACTCGTAGTTGCGGTCCACCTCGCGGTCGAAATACACGGGGCCGCTCTGTTCGATGCGCTCGGGCGAAAGGCGGCTTTCGACGTAAAACGCGTCATCCAGGCCGATCACCGCTGCTTCTGTGACATCCTCGACACAGAGGTAAGTGTGCAGCGCTCCCGTCATCGACCAAGCCTCCGCGCTGGTATTCTTGATGTGCAGTGCCATGCCGAGCTGCGCGCCCATTTTTACTTCGAAACGCAGTTCAAACGCGTGCGGCCAGAAGGCGCGTGAGGCATCGCTGTCGCGCAAATGGAACTGAAGCTTCACGCCTGCGAAGTTTTCCGTCACTTCGCCGATCTCCCACATCAAATTGCGCACGAATCCATGCGCGGGCTTGTCGCTTTCCATCGGGTGCGGGCCAAACCATGGCCAGCAGACCGGAACACCGCCGCGGATGGCTTTGCCCGGCTCCAGCAGGGCTTGAGGGCTCATGTAGAGCACCGGTTTCTCGCCTGCGGGTGTCCATTCCATGACATGCGCGCCGTTCAACGCGATGCGACCGCTCGCTGCAGCGTGATTGATGACGAGGACGGGATAGCCGGCGGGTTCTTCGATGAGCGTGACGGAGGGCGGGAGGTTCATGCGCGCCCATTCATATCTTGAAGCCGGACGGCAGCAACTCCGCCATTGTCATCGCCACCGGTTTTCCATCGCACAGAAACCACACGACCGTCTCCGGCGTGGCAAATTCGGCAATCACCTGCCTGCACGCGCCGCAGGGAGGGAATTCGTGGCCGAGAGCGATCACGGCGAGCGTGGCGATCTTCATCTGCGATCCTTCCTCGGCCACCGCGTGGAAGATCGCATTGCGTTCGGCGCAGATTGTCAGCCCGTAGCTCGCATTCTCCACATTGCAGCCCTTGAACAACCGGCCGCTGCTCGTGACCAAGACGCAACCGACCTGGAACTTCGAATACGGCGCATAAGCCTTCAAGGCGGCGGCTTTGGCGTGATTGAGTAGTTCGGCGGAGTTCATGAACGAAAGAAACTGCGTTTTTCGATTTGCGCGACAGCGTTTTGGAGTGCTCCAGCCCTCTGGAGCTTTCCGCAGGCCGACTGACTCTCGAAAGCGCCGGAGGGCCGGCGCACTCCAGGACGCTGCCGCGATTCACTCATGACTTTGGCTTTTCAGCCGCCGCAGAAGCCGAGGTGGTTGCCTTTGCCTCCTCCTTCATCAAACCAGCACGGATGAGCTGCGCCTTCACCTTGTCCGCGTTCATGCCGCCCACGGGCAGATCAAAGCCGAGCGTGTCGCCGTTCGGCTTGAAGCCGTTTCCGTCGGCATCGACGAAGATGGGGTTGTTGTAGGCGCAGGGGCGCATCTTGGCGTAGTCGCTGCTGCCGTAACCGGTTTTCTGATCGCCGTCTTCATCGATGGCCACGACGATGAGATGCGCGTCGTGCTGGAGCGGCACATGGATCTTCTCGTCGAACTTCACGATGCCGTCCTTGAACATTTTCGGATGGCTTTGGCGGGTGAAATTGAGCTTCGGATCGGGGCGGCTGTTCACCAGCACCTGCACGCGGTCGATGTCCATCCAGTCGGTGCACTGCACGCGCACCTTGAGGTCGATGCCGCCGGTGCTGCGGTCGTCATCTCCGGCGATTTTGCTGTTTTGTGTCGTCACTTCGAGGAAGGGGCCGGTGCTGAGCACGATGTGGCCGGCCTTCGCATGCGGGGAGAGTTCGGCCCAGTCGATCTTGGCCGGTTCATCGGTGCTGGAGGGCAGGTAGCAGCGCCAGCAGCCGACTCCGTTGCCATAAACGGAGTGCGCGTCTGCCACGCCGACGGCGGTGACGCGCAGGCCTTGATTCAACAATTGCCGCCACAGGAACTCGCGAATCTGCGATACTTTCATCGCCAGCGAACCTGCCGGACGGCTCAGACGGAAAGGTGAGTCTGCGAGGATGTCGGTGCCGGGCCCGTTTTCGCTTTCGGAGCCGTCGATCATGCCGTCCACACCGACGAAGCCGCCATCGGCGACGCCGTCGCTGTCACGATCCATGAACATGTTGGCCAGATCGGGATGATTGAACTGAATCCAGCGGTCGTCTCGTTCGCCCTGCCAGCGACGCAATGTGAGGGCCGTGATGCGCGGATCATCGTTCCAAACTGGAGCGCCGCCGTCTTGTTTGAGCGGATCAGGCTCAAACGGGAAGGCGTTGAAGTGCTGGCGGCTGCCGGTGAGCTCCATGCCCTTGACCGTCTTGATGTGATTTTCAAGACCCAGCGCCTTGATCGTCGGTTCCCAGTCGTAAAGGCGGTTGTGCTCGGTTGTTGGGGCGAATTCGAGATGCTCGGCGGCGATGTTGATGAGGCGGCCGTCGGTGTCGCAGACGTTGTCCCCGCTCGGCGTGCTGTGGTTGTGGAAGTCAGCGCTGATCCAGCCCTTGGTATCGACGAGACGTTTCAGCGTGCCTTTGAACTCGACAACCTTGCCGGCCTCCACCGTGATGTCTTTGGCGATGTGGCCATACTCTGGCCCGCGCACGACGACGACATGGTATTTCCCCGGCGGGAGCTGCTGGGTGAAATGCCCGTTCTCGCTGTGATACTGGTCCACACAGCCGTGGGCGCGCCATTTGGGTCCGAGGTTGAGCTTCGTCGCCTTTTCATCGAGCGGCGCGAAGTGCGCCTTGCAGGGCAGGGGCTTGCCATCCTCGCCGGTGATGGCGAAACGGATGGCCGAGGCGGCATCGAGCAACAGCTCCCTGTCACTCGGCACTTGTCGCTTCCACCGGACATCGGTGCGGCCTAAGTCTTTGACGATTAGCTCCACCTCGCTCGGAGGCAGCTTGAAACTGAACCGTCCTTTGTCGTCGGTGTATCCTGGGACCACGCTATTGCCAAATGGAACCTGGATAGAGGCAGTCGTGATGGGCGCGCCATTTTTTCCGATGTCACTGATGCTGCCCGCCAGCACTTCTACCTTCACGCCTTTCACCGACAACACTTCACCCACTGCCTGCGCAGGCGAGGTGCCGACGGCGAAGAAGCGCGAGATGACGACTTCCTGCTTCGGTTGCAATTCGATGGTGTCGGCCAGCTTGTCGATGCCGCTCAGGCTCAAGGTCGCAAAGGCATAGCCGCATTTGTGCGCCGGGTTGATCGCATCGGCCCAGCGAATGCCGTCCGAGGTTGTTCCTGTTTCATCGAAGCGGGTGAAGTCGTCTTTGGTGAAAGTCTTCTGTGGCTTGTCGGTCTCATTCCGCAGCACGGTGGTGATGAAGATGCCCTGAACGCCGTCTTTGACGCGGTATTCGTGGCGTTTGAAGACGCCGCCGTTCTTTGCCGCCGTGGTGACGGACTCGACCGCAGCGCTGCCTTCTTCCTTCACATTCGCGATCTTCACATAGCTGACCTGACCATGACCGCAGGGGCTGTAGATGACGAGTTGGTCGTTGTTCGCGCCGCGCAGGGTCAGATCGTAGAGCGCGCCGGGGGTCACGCCGTCCTCGCCGTAAAACGTGCTCATGTTCGCGCGGCGGTTCGGCGCGTTTTGGGAGATCGTGGCCTCGACCTTGTCGCTGCGCAGCACGAAGTCGCCTCGGATGCCGTCGGCCTCCTTGCCTTTCGGCAACTCGGTTTCGCGGCCGAGCGCAGCTTCAAAGACTTCGGCGGCAGGCATGGAAGCTGCGATCAGGAGTGAGGACAGGAGGATCAATTTCATGGCGGGAGCAGGGAAGCCTTACCAAACGAGTCCAGGAGAGTCATCTTGTGATGAAGCACAACTTTGTTAACCTCACGCGCATGTCTTCTGCCGCCCGGCGTCTTGAATGGCTCGATCTCTTCCGCGGTTTCGCGGTGCTGGGCATGGTGTGGACGCATGCGGCGAACACTTTTCTCGATTCCTCGCTTCAGGCGACATCGTGGTATGGCGAGCTGAGTTACTATCACGGCTTGATCGCACCCGCGTTGTTCTGGATCGCCGGATTCGTGCGTGCGCATGTCACCGCAGGCAAAACGAAGCCCGCATGGCCGGCGATGAAGCGTCTGCTCATGGTGCTGCTCATCGGCTACCTCATGCATGTGCCGTGGCAGGCGCTGTTTGATGCGAAAGCGTGGCGTGCAGCCTGCACGGTGAATGTGCTGCACTGCCTCGCGATCAGCGGCATGCTGATGCTGCTGGCTGAGCGATGCGGCCGCTGGCGCGATGCTGTGGCGGCTGGGTTGATGGTCTTCTTCGTCGCTCTGCAAACGTCGGCCGAAAGCTGGCACACAGGCGTGCTTTTCATCGACCAGTATTTCAATCGCAACCACGGCTCATGGTTCGCGCTGTTTCCGTGGGTGGGATTCGGCCTCGCCGGTTTTCTCACACGACACCTGTTCTGGAACGGCACGATGGGGCCTGGTTCCTGGATCGTTGCAGCCCTCGGCGGCCTGCTGGCCTTCGCCCAACCGTATTCACCATGGCCCGGAGGCGCGCCGGAGTTTTTCTTCGAACGACTCGGCTGGGTGATGATCGCGGCGGTGGCTGTCGCAGCCATGGCCGGAGTGGTTAGCCGATTGACAGCATGGTTGCGGCTCGCCGGACGAGAATCGCTGCTGCTTTACGTCGCCCATCTGCTGCTGATTCACGCCATCCCGATGCCCCGCCAGCCTTTGCAGCATCTCATCGGCATGACGCAGCCTGTTTGGAGTGTCGTCTTGATCTTCCTCGCCCTGTTTGCCGCCTCGCTGGGCCTCGGTTGGCTCAATGAGCGGCGCAAGGCTCGTTGAGCGCGGCATCAGGCAAGAGCGGCGGCTGATGTTCCGTAGTCTGCGACGCTCATGATCCGCCGACTTTTACCTTTGATTCTCATCACCTCGCTCGCTGCAGAGGAGAAAACGCGTGTGCCCACGGCCCAGGCGATGGGTTTGCTGAAAACGCAGTGCATGGGCTGCCACAATTCGGAGAAGAAAAAGGGCGATCTCTCGCTCGAAACACGTGAAGCGGCTCTCGAAGTGATCAAATCGGGCAAAATCATCTCCTCGCTCACGGCGGAGGGGGATGAGCACATGCCGCCGAAGAAGCAGTTGCCGGAAAAGCAGATCAATCTGGTCAAATCGTGGGTGCAGGCCGGTGCGGCCTGGGATGTGGCGGCGTTGAAGAAGTTCGGCGAGCTGACTCCGGCGGACAAACTGGCCACTTTGCCGCCCGGACATGCTCCAGCGACGACTTTGGCGCTCAGCGCCGATGGCAAATGGCTCGCGGCAGGCATTGGCAATCGCGTGGTCGTGCGGGATGCCAAAACGAAGGATTTTCCGGCCGTCGCGACGCTGGAAGGGCACAAGGATGTCATCCAATCGCTCGCCTGGAATGGCGACGGCACGAAGTTGGCCGCGGGAGGTTATCGCAGCGTGCTGGTGTGGAATTCGGCCGATTGGAAAATCGCGAACACACTCGCCGCGCCGCTCGAAGGCCGCGTGACGGGCCTGACCTTCCTCGCTGACAAATCGACGCTGATCCTCGCGGACGGCCCCACGGGCGTGAAGGGCGTTTTGCATCGTTGGAAGCTAGGCGAGCCAAAGCCGGCGCAAACCATCGACGCGCATGCCGACAACGTTTTGAGCATCACGCTGAGTAAAGACGGCAAACAGATCGCCACCGGCGGCGCAGACACCCTCGCGAAAGTTTGGGATGCGGCCACGCTGAAGGAGATCGCGAAGATCGAAGGCCATGTCGGTCACATCACGGCGCTCGCTTTCAATCACGATGGCAAATGGCTCGCCACCGGCAGCGCGGACAAGGAACTGAAGGTCTGGGACATCGCCACGAAGGAGATGCTGATGCTCCTCGGCGACAAATCCGCCCCCGTGAACGCCGTGATGTGGTCGCCCGACTCCACCGCGCTCACTTACCTCACCGACGCCGGTGCCGTCTTCAACATCACCGAGCTCAAAACGCATGACGGCGTTCGCCTCGCCTTCACCAGCGGCAAGTCGAAGAAGCTTACGACGCTCGAAGGCGTGCCGTATGCGGCGCTGTTGAATGCTGAGACCAAAACAACCTTCGCCGCGCTCGACAGCGGCAAGGTCGTGCAACTCGATGAGAAGGCGAACGTCACGAAGCTCACCTCTGACATCTCACCTCTCACTTCTAACACTCCGAAGCTCTCCTACACCCGCGACATCCTCCCGATACTCACGAAGGCAGGCTGCAACCTCGGCTCCTGCCATGCGAAATCGAGCGGGCAGGCGGGTTTCCGGCTCTCGATCTTCGCCTTCGACACGAAGAGTGACTTCATGGAGTTCGTGAACGATTCGCGTGGCCGTCGAGTCTTCCCCGCGCTGCCGGAGGACAGTCTCATCCTTCAAAAAGCCACGGTGCGCGTGCAGCACGAAGGTGGGCAGCGATTTGAACCGGATTCGGCATGGGCGAAGACGATCGCGGACTGGATTCGCCAAGGCATGCCCTACGAGACGGCGAATCAGCCCACGCTGGCCGAAGTAGCGATCACGCCGAGCGAAAAGACGTATCGCAAAGGCGAGGAGGTCGCGCTGAAGGTCACGGCGAAGTACAGCGACGGCTCGACGCGCGATGTGACGGACCTCGCGGACTACATCTCGACGGAGAAAGCCATCGCGGGCGTGGATGAGAATGGAAAAGTCAAAGCCTCGACCGAAAGCGGCGAGACGGTCATCGTGGCGCGTTACATGGGGCAGGTGGCGATCTCACGCGTGGATGTGCCTGCGGAGAAACTGCAGCCTGCGGAGCGCTACGCGAAGCTGCCGGTGCGCAACGAGATCGACAAGCTCGTCTATGCCCGCCTGCAAAAGGTCGGCTACCTGCCGAGCGACACGTGCAGCGACGCCGAGTTCCTCCGCCGCACCTCGCTCGATACCATCGGCATGCTGCCGAGCGTGGAGGAGGCTCGCGCTTTCCTTGCCGACAAAAACCCGTCGAAGTATGAGCAGTGGATCGATCAACTGCTCGAACGTGCCGAGTGGGCCGATCACTGGGCCATCAAGTGGGGCGATCTCATTCGCCCGAACCCATCGCGAGTCGGCGTGAAGCCGGTCTATCTGCTCGATCAGTGGATTCGGCAGTCGTTTCGCGAAAACAAGCCGTGGAACCGCTTCGTGACCGAGCTCCTGACCGCCGAGGGCAACACGCACAAAAACGGCCCCGTGGCGATTTGGCGTGACAAACGCGAGCCCATCGACGCCGCGACCTTCATCGGCCAAATTTTCCTCGGGGTGCGTTTGGAATGCGCGAAGTGTCATCACCACCCAACGGAGAAGTGGGACCAGACGGACTACTACCAGATGGCGGCGTTCTTCACGCAGATGAAGCGCAAGGGCCAAGGCATCTCCGCACCGATCAGCGGCGAGCCGGAGCAGATGTGGTTCGCGCCCGGCACAGCCAGCATCGAGCATCCCGTCACCAAAGTGTCGCTCAAGCCGCGTCCGCCTGCCGACAAGGAGATCCCCATCGCCGAATCGCAGGATCCGCGTGCGGTGCTGGCCGATTGGATGACGAATCCGAAGAATCCGCACTTTGCGCACGCCATCGTGAACCGCGTGTGGTCCAGCTTCATGGGCCGCGGCATCGTCGATCCCGTGGACGACTTCCGCGCGTCGAATCCACCCACCAATCCCGCGCTGCTCGACTGGCTGGCCGCCGACTTCGTGCAGCACGGCTACGATTTGAAGCATCTCATGCGCACCATCATGCGTTCGCAGATTTACCGCCTCAGCAGCCTGCCGAACGAGACCAACGCCGCCGATTTGAAGAACTACAGCCGCAGCTACCGCCGCCGCCTGCCTGCTGAAACGCTGCTGGATGCCGTCTGCGCCGTCACCGAGGTCAAAGAGGCCTTCTCCGGCATGCCGCCCGATGCGCTGGCCAAGCAAACCTGGAATCACAAACTCGAAAGCCAGTTCATGGACGCCTTCGGCCGTCCAAACGCCAGCTCCGAGTGCCCCTGCGAACGCGATGCCAAACCCAGCGTCGTGCAAGCCCTGCACCTCATGAATTCCAACAAGCTGCAAGAGATGCTCGTCAGCGCCAAAGGCCGCGTGGCGCGCCTCGCGAAGAGCGACGCCAAGCCCGAGCAGATCATCGAGGAACTTTATCTCGCCTGCTTCTCACGCCTCCCGGATGCCGAGGAAATGGCAATTGCTCGGAAAGCGATTGATGTCGGCGTGCAGAATCGTCAGGCCGGCATCGAGGATGTGCTGTGGAGTCTGCTGAACTCGGCGGAGTTTGTGTTTAACCATTGATGTGGGCTTTTTTTCCGCATTCGCAAGAATCGCATCCTGCGCCCGTAGTTTCCGGGTCTTTTCCCCCAAAGAATGTCCCGCATCACTCACAACTGCGCCGGTCACAGGCGCCGCGATTTCTTGAAGCTCGGTCTGACCGCGGCTGGCGGTGGCTTGGGCTTTACCGATTTGTTGAGAGCCAAGGCGATGGCTGCTTCGGCACCACAACCTTCGATCGGCAAGCCGGTGAACTGCATCCTGATCTGGTTGGACGGCGGACCCTCGCATTACGAAATGTTCGATCCGAAGCCTGACGCGCCCAGCGACATCCGGGGCGAGTACAAGCCCATCAAGACCAGCGTGCCGGGCGTTCATTTTTCCGAGAGCGTTCCTTATCTCGCGAAGGCGGCGGACAAGTTCACGGTGCTACGCAGCGTGACGCACAAGGATCCGAACCACGGCGGCGGCAATCACTACATGATGACCGGTGCGCCGACGCCAGTGCCTGTCGGCTGCGGGGCATTCGTGACCTTCCATCCGTCGTTTGGAAGCGTGGTGAGCTACAAGCGTGGCGTGCAGAATGGACTGCCCGGCTACATGACGCTGCCGAGCATCACACGCAGCGGCGGACCTAATTTCCTCGGGGCTGAGCATGCCCCGTTTGTCGCTGGCGGCGATCCGAACTCGAAGGGCTTCAAGGTGCGCGATGTGGTGCTGCCATCTGACATTTCCGAGGCACGCGGCCTGTCCCGTCGTGAACTGCGCATGTCGCTCGATCGCATGAAGCGTCTGAACGACGCCGTGGCGGAAGATCCCGCAGTTAGCTTTGACACCTTCTATGGCAAGGCGGTCGATCTGATCGCCTCCAAGCCAGCGCAAGAGGCCTTCGACATCAATCTGGAGGACGAGAAGACTCGCGATCTCTATGGGCGCAACGATCTCGGTCAGCGCATGCTGCTGGCGCGTCGTCTCGTCGAAGTAGGCGTGCCCTTTGTCACCGTGAACTACGGCGGCTGGGATCATCACCGTGAGCTGTTCAAGACCTGCAAAAGCGAGTTCATGCAGAAGTTTGACCAAGGACTTGCCGCTTTGATTACCGACCTGGAACGCCGTGGCCTGCTGGAAAGCACACTCGTCGTCACCCTGGGTGAGTTTGGCCGCACGCCGAAGATCAACAAAGACGGTGGTCGCGATCACTGGCCTGGCGCGATGAATATCCTCTTCGCCGGCGCAGGTGTGCCTCGTGGAGGAATCGTCGGCGCCACAGATCCCAAAGGCTACTACGCGAGTGATAGCATCTACTCGCCCGAGGACTTTGCGGTCACGCTTTACACGAAGCTGGGCATTGATCCGCACCAGATTCTGCACACGAACACCGGACGGCCCGTCCAGCTCATCAACGGCGGCCGGCCCATCCGTGAACTGTTCGCGTGAGACCGGTGGCAATGACGAATGCTGAATGTCGAATGACGAGCCGAGCGCAGCGAGACAGACTGCCGCAGGCAGCCCGAAGGGAAGCGAAGCGCATCAATGACCGGCGTGTGCTGGCATTCGTCATTCTGCTTTCGTCACTCGTCATTCCAGCAAGAGCGGCACCACCGGGTTTGGAGAATGTTTTTCCCGCAGGAGGGCAGGCCGGTCAGCGTGTGGACATCACGGTGGCCGGGAAAGACCTGGAAAAGACATCTCCACAGGCCTGGTGCAGCGAGCCAAAGATCGCCGTTCTGGCTGGCGACAAGCCGAAGAAATTCGTACTCGGCATCGGATCTGATGTTCTGCCTGGGCCGTATCTTTTGCGCTTGTTCACCAACGATGGAGTCACGCCGCCACGCATCATCGAGGTGGGCAAACTTCCAGAGCAGCTCGAAAAGGAACCCAACGATGCCTTCGCGGATGTGAAGAGCGTCGAACCCGCCATGAACGTCACGTTCAACGGCGTTCTGGAGAAGGCTGGTGACGTCGATGGCTTCGCCTTGCGCGTCCAGAAGGGCAAGGTGGTCACGCTCGAGCTGCACGGTTATGCGCTGGGGTCGCCGATGGACCCGGCCATGCGGCTGCTTAGCGACCGTGGTGTTGAAATCGCTGGCGGTCATGACACGCACAACCTCGATCCGCGCATCCAGCACACGCCGACGGCTGATGGCGTGCTGTTTGTGCAGGTGTTCGCCTTTGCGCATCCTCCGGCGGCGGATGTGGCGCTGAAAGGCAGTGCGAATCACGTCTATCGGCTCACCGTCACCGACGGTCCTGGCAAGGCTCCGCCTGCGGACGAAGCCAAAGCACTGACGATTCCCGCCAGCATCAACGGCTGCATTGCCAAGTCGCGGGAGGAGGATGCTTACACCTTCACCGCGAAGAAGGGCGACGATTTGCAGTTCACCCTGCGTGCCCAGGCGCTGCGCAGCCCGCTGGATGCCACGCTGCGCATCGAGGATGCGGATGGCAAAGTTCTGCAACAGGCCGATGACGGTGAAAAAGAGAATCTCGACCCCGCATTGCGCTGGAAGGCTCCGAAGGATGGCTCATTCAAGCTGGTGGTTGCCGATCGTTTTCATCAAGGCAGCGCCGATCATGCTTATGAACTCGCGGTGAAACCGTTCGCGCCCTCGTTGTCAGGCACGCTGGACACGCACGCTTACGTTCTGGCCGCAGGCAAGACGGTGGAAGTGAAGCTCAACGTGAAGACGAGCGGCACCTTCAGCGGCAAGATTCAGGCCAAGGCGACGCAACTGCCTGCTGGTGTGACCGCTGATCCCGTGGATGTGCCCGCGAAGGGCGGTGATGTGAAGCTCACGCTGAAGGCTGCGCCTGAAGCTGCCGTCAGCCAGGCTCCGTTTGCCGTCGAGATCGTCACCAGTGCGCCAGATGCGGTGCAGACGGTGCTGGCGAGCTATGCGATTCCATTCACCGAGCCACGAGGCGATCTGCTCATCACGTCAGACACGCATCCGTGGCTGACGGTCACGGCGAAGAAGTAATCGCCGGTCCCCAGCCGCCACCGCCGGGGGTTTCGATGATCACACGGTCTCCGGGTTGAGTGTCGAAGGTGGTGCAGCCATCAAGCACCTTGCTGCTACCGTCGCGAATCAGTGTCTGACGTCCAGGCATGCCGTTTTGACCACCGTGCAGGCCAAAGGGAGTCTCCACACGATGCTGGGTGAGCAAACTGACTGTCAGCGGCTCCACGAACTCGAACTCGCGGATCACGCCGTCGCCACCATTCCACTGTCCACGACCACCCGAGCCGCGACGGATGGCAAACTGCCGCAACCGCACTGGATAACGCTGCTCCAGGATCTCTGGATCGGTGATCGCCGTGTTGGTCATGTGCGTGTGCAGGCCTGAAGTGCCGTGGTGTCCTTCGCCCGCGCCGGAGCCGCCAGCGATCGTTTCGTAGTAGCCGAATCGTCCACCGCCAAAGAGAAAGTTGTTCATCGTGCCCTGACTGCAGGCCTGAAGGCCGAGCGCTTTGATCAAGGTGTCCACGAGTCGCTGGCTGACCTCCACATTCCCACCGACCACGGCCGGGCACTGCGCTGGATCATCGACGAAGGTGGGGCTCAGCAACGAGATGGGCGTGATGATCTCCACCGGATCGAGCAGACCTTCATTCAAAGGCAGGTCCTCCTGAAGCATGAGCCGCATGACGTAGAGCACGGCACTGCGCACAATCGCGTTCGTGGCGTTCAGATTGCGCGGATGAACGTCCGCGGTGCCGGAGAAGTCGATCACGAGCTTCTTTTTCGATTTCCGCATCGAGACGACGATTTGCGAGCCATCGTCGAGTTTTTCGGTGGCTGCGATGGTGTCGGGCAGACGGCCGATTTGACCGCGCATGACGGTCGCCGAGTGATCCAGGATGCTTTGCATCGTCGCTAGCAGCGAATCGCCCGCCAGAGCCTGCAAACGCTCCACACCATGGAGATTCGCGGCCAATTGCGCGTGCAGATCGGCGAGGTTGTCGGCCAGATTGCGTGTGGGATAGGGCGCTGAGCTGAGAAGTTGGCTGATCTCATCGAAGCACGAGGTTCCGCCGCGAATGAGATGTCGTGGAGCGATGACGACGCCTTCTTCGATGAGCCGCGTTGCATTTGCGGGCATCGAGCCGGGTGAAATGCCACCGATCTCAGCATGATGTGCTCGATTGGCGATGTAACCGATGAGGACGCCCGATGAATCATGCACCGGCGTGATGAGTGTGACATCAGGCAGGTGCGAGCCGCCGAATGCGGGATGATTGGTGATGATCGTGTCACCGGGCAGCATCGGCACGGCTTGGGCGACTTCACGTACGCACACGCCGAGTGCTCCGAGATGCACAGGGATGTGCGGGGCGCTGGAAAGCAGCCGTCCGTGCGGATCGAGCAGCGCGCAGGAGAAATCGAGCCGCTCGCGAATATTGGTCGAGATCGCAGTGCGGCAGAGCAGGGCACCCATGTCGCTCACGATGGCGTGAAAACGATGGCGCAGCAGGTCGCGTTCGAGGGCCGGCAGTGTGGTGGTCGTTTTTGCCTCCTGGTGAAGCACATGTCCGAAACCTTCGACCTGCGCGACACTCCAACCCGGAGCTACGACAATCGTGCTGAAGGCGTCTTGGATCAGCGCGGGTGCTGGAACGATGGCTGTGCGTTGCTGCAGCGTGGAGATGGCGGGAGCATCGCCCTCCTTGATGATGACACGAACGCTGACGAGTTCGATTTCACGACTGGCAGGTGGTGCGTAGCCAAACAGGCGCTGGTAAGCATCACGAAAGAGCTGCGGGAGGTTGGCCGGATCCTCAAACTGGACCTGAATGGGCGTGTCCTGGCCTTTGAGGCGCAGTTCGGCGATCTGGGTGGTAGTGTCAGACTGGTCCGACCATTCCGACAGGCCCGACAAAAATGCAGCCAAAGGAATGCGGTACTCTTTTTCCACGATGCGTTCCGGCACGGCCTCTTGCAGACCGACGGCGCTGAGGATGCCGGCGTGTTGTGGGACGAGGATGGTTTGCATGCCGAGGGCGGCGGCGACTTCGCAGGCGTGTTGCGGCCCGGCTCCACCGAAGGCGAGGAGCGCATGATCAGCCGGGTCGTAGCCTTCTCCGATGGAGATGCGGCGGATGGCGTCGGTCATGTGCTCGATGGCGAGGCGGAGGAGGGCGTGCAGCAATTCCTCATCGCTCATGGTGCCGTCGGTTTGGGCCTGAAGCTCACTCAGACGACGTCTGGCGGCTTCGACATCGAGCGGAATCGGCGCTTTGGCCGGATCAAAGCGGCCGAGCAGCAGATTCACGTCGGTGATGGTCAGCGGGCCGCCTTTGCCGTAGCAGGCAGGGCCGGGATTCGATCCCGCGCTCTCCGGGCCGACGGCGAGTCCATGATGCGTGACGCGGCAGATCGATCCGCCGCCAGCGGCAACGGTTTCGATGGCGACACAAGGCGCGAGGAGTTTCATCCCCGCGACATCCTGGCTGAAACGATACCCTGGACGCGTGTCGATGCGTGCCACGTCTGTGCTCGTGCCGCCCATGTCGAGCGTGATGATCTTGGTGATGCCCAGCCTGCGTGCCGCGTTCGCAGCGCCGATGGCTCCACCGGCAGGTCCGCTGAGCAGCATGTCTTTGGGGCGGATGTCTTCGGCGGTTTTGAGGCCGCCGGCACTGGTCATCACGCGCATGTCAGGCGAGACGCGGCGGATGCCATTCAAAAACGACTGCACGGGTTCGTTCAAGTAAGCGTCTGCCACGGTGCTTTGCGCGCGTGGCAGCAGTTTGGTGAACGCGGCCGTCTGGTGGGAGAGCGTTAGGTGCGTGAAGCCGCATTCACGCAGGATTTCAGCGACGCGTAGCTCATGCTGCGAGTGTGGATGGCCGTGGAGGAGACAAATGGCCGCCGTGGTGATGCCTTTGGCGATGCAATCGAGCGCGGAAATCCGAACGGCGGCCTCATCGAGAGGTTCGAGAACGTCTCCAGTAACATCGAGCCGTTCCGGCACCTCGCAGACGATTTCGTGGAATACAGGGCGCGGTTCATGTCGGAGTGCGAAGAGATCGCTGCGGCGCTGGTCGCCGATTTGCAGGAGATCGCCGAAGCCTTTCGTGATGAAGAGCGCGATGCGGCCGCCTTTGCGCTCCAGCAGCGCGTTCGTGGCGCGCGTTGTGGCGATGCGAAGGCTCAGCGGCGGGAAATCACGTCCTGGCGTTGTGTTGGTGAGGATGCGGGCACCGAGCACGGGTGCTTCCTCACCCGTGGTGATTTCCAAAAGCGTTCCTGGTTGCCAGGCAACGGGGTAATCAAATGTGATAGAAGACGTGGTGGCGTCGAAGGAGGTGACGATACGGGAGTCGTTGTCTCCAATCGCTTTGATTCGAAAACCGACGAGGAACGCGTCGGGAAGGGGAGGAAGGCCGGAGAGGCGGGCAGGAGTTCCGGCTTCACTCAAGATGGCGCGGAGATGGCCGGTGGAGAGGACTTTGCAGCGGGATTCGCGGCCTTGCGGATCGAGAGCGTGGCAGTCAGTAAAAGTGCCGCCCGTGTCGGCTGCGATGCACCACTTCACGGCTGCTTGGGCTGGTCTTTGGGCGCGTTGAGATCCATGTCCGGCACCCAGCGCAGTTCTTTGAAGGCGTCGTAGTAGGGCTCGCAGGCGGGGCCTTTGAACACGGCGACGCCGCGTTGGACCCATTCGCCGGCCTTGGCCTTGTCTCCAAGCTCAAAGGCGAGCGCCGCCTTGCTGAAGTAGTAGGCGGGTGTGTCGTCCATGAAGGTGAAGCTGTCCGCGATGATCTGCTCGGCTGCGGCACGGTGGCCGAGCTTAAGCTCACACAGGGCGCGTTTGTAATGCACGAGGTGGCGGATGACCATAGGCAGCTTCGGGAAATCTGCGGCGAGTTTGGTGAAGGACTGCAGAGCGGTCTCAAAATCGTGCTTCACGAAGAAATACTCGGAGAGGTTGAACTTCGGAAGCGGGCTCTGCGGCTCGAGTTCAGCGGCTTTCTGGAACTGCGGCAGGGCGAGATCGAAATCGCGGCGGCGGGGTGCCAGGTAGATGTCACCGCGCAGGGCGTAGATGTCAGACAGGTTCGGGGCGAGCTTCTCGGCCTCGTCGAGTTTCGCCAGCGCGTCGGTGTAGCGGTGCTGCACGCGCATCTCGCGGGCTTCCAGGAGGATTTTTTTCACCTCGTCGGACACCTTGGGGCGCTCGGCGGCAGGCTCCTGCGCCAGGAGAGACGAAAGGCCGGTGACGAGCAGGAACGAAAGGAGGCGATGTTTCATGACGGAGGTTAGAACGCGAATTTGAGTCAGGCAAGGCGGCTGCGCATGCTGGCTTCAGCCGAGTCGCACATGCTGCGAAGGATTTCCGGACTCAGCCAGTCCGCGCCGAGTGACAAAATCGTTTCACGCACCATTCCATCCGCCGAAACGACGCGCATGGGCCGCTCGCTGGCGTATTTGGCGACAAGACGCTCGATGATGGTGTCCGCCGTGGTTCCTGGGTCGGCGTAGATGATTTGCAGGCCGTCACGCTCCCGCTCCTCGTTGGTACCCTGCTTCGCTCCGTCAAAAACGGCCACGACCTGCACGCCCGTCATGTCCTGGAGGTTGCGCAGGCGTTTCAGCAACTCCGTGCGGGCGAGATGGCGTCGCGATGCGACGATGTGCTCCTTGCGCAGTTCCGGCCAGGCGTGGATGACGCTGTGGCCGTCGATGATAAGGTAGGAGAGCGGGGAGGGCATCGAGCCCAGTTTCAAGTTTCAGGTTCCAAGTTTCAAGCTCTGCCTCTTCTCTGAGACAACTTGGAACCTGAAGTCAGGCAGGAATCGCCCGTGCCTTTTCGTAGTCTTCGTTGATGAGGCAAAGATCGCCGAGGGCCGCTTTGAGCGGGTCGATATCCTTCGCGCTGAAGCCGAGGTGCAGGTGTCGGCGCCAGCCTTCGGCGAAGTTAAACTTGCCGGAGAGCCGTCCCACGGCACGGGATGCCTCGTCCATCGTGATGAGATAGGAATCCATGCCCTGGGAGACATCGAGCCAGTGTTTCTGGCTTTCGTGGGCGGCCAGAGCGTCGCGCTTGCGGGTGTGAACGGTCGTCGTGTCCACAAAGGAACCTGCCATGAGTTTTTGACGGAGCGGATCGCACAAACCGTGGGGCATGGCGTGATAGACGGTCACGTCATGCGAGTAGGACGGCAGGTGCGGGTCAGTCTGGAAGTTCGGAATGCAGTGCGCGAATGCAGCGGTGACCGCCAGGCGGCACGCGGCCATGTGATCCTCCATGTAGTCTTGCGGCGAGTGGGTCAGCACGATGTCCGGCTTGGCCATTCGCACGACGGCGGCGACTTGGCGCAGGTATTTCACGTCGTAGGTCAGCTCCAGGTCATCGCAGATCGGCGGATAGAAGGTGGCACCGAGGATGCGGGCGGCTTCCTTGCCTTCTTCGAGGCGTTTTTTCGTCGTGGTTGGCCCGTCCATCTGCACGGAGCCGCCGTTGCCGGTGCAGAGGTTGATGTAATGCAGGTCCCAGCCGCGCTCTTGGAGGAGAAGCATGGTTCCGGCGGCGACGAACTCGATATCGTCAGGATGGGCGAAAATGGCGAGGACGGAGGGCATCGTATGAAATGACGAAACCAGAATGACAAATGTCGAATGGATGGATCACATCGCGAAGATGGTGTCCATGCGCTCGGTGAGCGTTTTGAGGCCGTTCGGGTTGATGCCGCCACGTTGCTCACTAATCGCCCAGCCGGTGTAGCCAATGCTGTCGAGCGCCTTCATGATGGCGGGCCAGTTGTTGTCACCCTGTGTCAGATCGCAATCGAAGCCCTTCCACACGCCCTCGTCCTTCATCTTTTTCGTGCTGTATTCTTTGACGTGGATGCGGTTGATGCGTTTGCCGAGGACCGGAATCCAGTGCTCCGGCCAGCCGTAGCGCAGCACGTTGCCGATGTCGAAGTGCCAGCCGACGATGGGATCGCCGATTTCATCGAGGAACTTCACCGCCTCGATCGGGCTTAGGATGAAATTGTTCCAGACGTTCTCGATGGAGATCTTCACACCCAGTTCCTTTGCCAGCGGCACGGCCTTCTTGAGCTCGGCGATTGAGCGCTCCCAGGCGGCCTGATAATTGACTTCTTCATTCACAACGCCAGGAACGACGAGGATGGAGTCGGCGCCGTAGGCTTTGGCATCGCGCAGGGTTTGCAGCACGCCTTGCAGGCCCTGTTCGCGGATGGCGGCGTCGTTGTGCGTCAGCGTCTGCTTCCAATGTGTGTGGCAGCACACGCTGGCGGCCTGCAGGCCGGACTGGCCGAGCGCGTCGATCACCTCCTGCTGGTTCATGCCTCCAGAAGGCTCCACGCCTTCGTAGCCGGCTTCCTTCGCGGCTTTGTATTTCTCAATGAGCGTTCCCTTGATGCCAAGCGTGCCGCCCATGATGGCCTTGCGCAGCTTGCGCGCGGGTTTGGCGGCTTCTTGGGCGACGCTACCAGCGGCGGCGAAAAGAGCGGTGGATGTGATGGATTGCAGGAAGTGGCGGCGGTTGGACATGACGCGAGAATACGGTGAGGGAAGCCGTGAGTTGTCACCGGAGTGTCAAGTAAACGGCAAGTAGGCCAGACGGCCTCAGCCATTCTTTGCGAGCAGCGCCTTCGCGGCTTTCTCGATCTTCGGCAGCAAATTCTCCGGCAGACCGCTCAGCAGCGGGAGAACAGGGCCGGTGTTGGCGACGCCAGCGAGTTCGACGGCGTGATGCAGCACGAGGATCGGGCTGTGCGCGTTGCGCAGATCCTCGAGGCCGACAAATTCCTCGCGGATGGCTTCAGCGGCTGCGTAGTCCTTGTTCAGGATGGCCTTCAGCATGGCGGTGGAGCGGGAGGGTGCCACGCACACGCAACCGGCGGTGAATCCGGCGACGCCGAAGTCGCGCATGTGAATAATGGCCGGTTGTTCGCCGATGCCGCTGATGACGATGTTTGGATCGACAAGCTTGAGCAGTTTCTTGAGATACGGGTCCTTCTTCGGGTCTTCCTCGACGATGGCGTATTTAATCCAAGAGATGAGGCCATCGTTGACGAGATCGGCGGCGAGTTCAGGCGTGATGTACGCACCGTCCTTGATGTAGAGCACGGCCTTGATGCCGGATTTCTCCACGAAATGACGGACAGCGGTGGCGACACCGGCTGGCTTTGACGGGAAGAGCGTCGGCAGCAGCATCGCGGTGGGGAAGGCGAACTCGGTCAGGATTTTCGCCTGATCCATCGCGGTGCCATACATCGGGCCGACGGAGGGCACGATCCACATGTCCTCGGGCGCGAGTTCCTGGAGCATGCGAAGCATCGAGTGATATTCGCTGATGGCGATGTTGTAGAGGTTCGCATTGCCGCCGTACAGCAGCGTGCGGATGCCACCCTTGTACATGTGTTTGATCAGGCGGTTGTTCTGCGACTTGCTCAGCGAAAGGTCCTTGTTCCGGCAAAGCGGCGGCACGGCGATGACCGACGACTGCAAATCCTCAAAAGTAACGGGGGTGGTTTTCATGACTGGCTCACAGGAGCGCGGAGAGTGGGGGCTGCAAAGGAAAACAAGCCCGGTTTCACGGGAGGATCAGAGTCCCTCGATGAAGCTAATGAGGTCCGCCATGTCCTCGACGGTCATGCCTGTCTCCAGTCCCTCCGGCATCAGACTCTGGCCGCTGGAGCTGCTGCCTTTGATTTCGCTGCGCTGGAGTGTCTTCTCGATGCCGCCCATCATTCGAATCGTCATGCTGCTGGCCGTGTCGTTCGTTATGATGCCGGACAGCGTCTGTCCATCCTTTGTGTTCACGGTGTAAGCGATGAACTGCGATGCCACTTCCTTGTGTGGCTCCAGGATTGCCGTCAGCAGCGCCTCGCGCCCCTTCGTCTTCACCGTGATCAAATCCGGGCCGACCGCGAGTCCGTTTGTTCCCGCTTTGTGACAGGCCATGCAGCGCGCCATGTAATGCACCTGCCCCTTTTTGGCATCGCCCTTCGCCACGATGGCCGGCTTGAATTTTGCCGTTACTTCCTCACGTGACGGCGGAATCACCGACGCCAGCGCAGTTTTCGCCGCCGCTGCCACTTGCGGGGACTTGTGCTTGATGAGCGCCTGCACCTGAGCCGCCGAGAACGCCTCCGGCTTCACCACCTTCGCCTCCAACAAGGCCACCGCCCGGTCATCGCGGGCCAAAAGTGCCTCCAAGGCCGCACTTTGAGCCTTCGGGCCATAGTGCGGCGAATTCCCAATCAAAGCCGTCGTCACCGCCGTCGAGCTATTCTGCGCCAAAACACGAATCGCTGCTGTTTGGACGCTCTCCGGCTGCTTTTCGCCGAGGCAGGTGATCAAGGCATCGAGTGACTCTTTGGAGGAACTTACGCCGAGGAGTTCGATGGCGTCGATGCGGGCGGATGCGGCGGCTTGAGCGCTGGCCGCGGTTTGCGCGGCCTTGGTCAAGATCGCTGCCAACTTCCCATCGTTGTCGGCTTTGCTGAGGCTGGAGCCAGAGCGACGCAAACCATCGCCGAGGGCCTTCACCCAGCTTGCTTTGACCGGTTCCTGAGTCACCGCCGCGATCAACGAATCCGTGTCTTTGGCTTCAGCCGCGGAGAGCATGATCAGCGACTCGACGAAGGCTGGCTCGAGTTTGCCCAAATCACTGCGGAGTTGCTCAAACAACCCGCTTCCCGCGCCGCCGAGCACGGCAGCGCTCATCCACTTTCCGTTCACGCTTTCACGAGCCATCTTGGCAAGCCACGCATCGCGTGAAGCACTCTTCGGCGCGGCCAGGGCGGTTTGAAAACGCACTCGCGGCGAAGCATCGGCCGCCAGCGAGGCTAACGTGGCGTCATCCAGTTTGGAAACACGACGCAGCGCTGCCTCACGCACCTGTGCATCAGCATCCTTTGCAGCGGTGATGACGTTCACGAAGCTCAAAGATCCGAACGTCTCCAAGGCATTCATGGCATGCAACTTCGCCAGCGCATTTTCTCCGGTGAGCACCTTCTCCAGAAGCGGCACGGCGGTTTTGTCCTGACGCTCGAAGAGCAAACGCTGCGCGGTGTCGCGGTGCCAGCCATTGGGATGGCTGAGGGTCTTCACGAGGTCTTCGGTGCTCGCGTTGGCGAGAGTGACCTTCTGACCGATGCGCTCGACGCCTTTGTCCGGCACGATGCGATAGATGCGGCCACGATCATTCCCGTTGTTGAGGTCGATGTGCTTTTTGATCTCATCCGGGATGCTCCAGGGATGCTCGATGACCTCGCGATACATGTCGCAGATGTGCAGGCAGCCGTCAGGAGCATTCGCGAAGTTCACGACGCGGACCCAGGTGTCTTTGGAGGCGGCGAATTCAAAGCCGTGTTCGTCGGCGGGGCGTTCGCCGATCAAGGAGATGCCGTCGGCGCTGGGTTTGATGATCTTGCGATGCACGAGCTGGCCACCGGCATCGCCGGAGAAGCTGTTGTTCAAGAAGTCGGGACCGTAGGCATCGCCGCGATAGATCGTGGTGCCTGTGGCACCGGTAAAGTATCCGCTGACGCGTCCGCCACCCTCGACCGCGCCTTTGACCACGCCAGCGATGCGCCAGCGCGTGCGGATGATGCGCCAGGGCTCGTCCGGGCTCAGACGGAAGACCTCCGCTGCGCCGCCATCGACCGCGATGCTCTGTCTCGCAGGCGGCATCTGATAGTAGGGATTGCGGTTCGCATACTTGTCGTCGTAAACCCAGTATTGAAGGTGGTCGCTGTTCGAGCAGCCGAACTTGCGGCCGTAGTTGTCGAAGCTCATGCCGTATTGCGCGCCACCGCCTTCGAGGCCGAATTCGAGCGTGCGCGGATCAAACCAGAAGTCCTTCCCACCGAGTTCGATGCCCTTCAAATCGCCACGCTTGGGCGAGGTGATGACGCCGCGGTTGCCGCCACCGGCGAGCACATGCACGCGATTGTCCTGTCCCCATTGGAAACTGTTCATGAGTCCCTGCACGTTGAGGATTTTCAGCCCGGTGCCAAAGCCGGTGAAGACCTTCTCGCGCACCTCGGCCTTGCCATCGTCGTCCTTGTCCTCAAAGCGCCAGATGTCCGGCGTGGCGCCGACAAACAGGCCGCCATTGGCCCAAATGAGGCCGGTGGGCCAGGGCAGATCATCGGCGAAGACCTGGCTGGTCTCGTAGTAGCCGTCGCCATCTTTGTCCTCGAGCATCGAGATGCGGCCGAGATGCGGCGTCACGTCCCGCATCTCGCTGTAGTCGATCATTTCGCAGACAAACATGCGCCCGCGCTCGTCGAAACAGATCGCAATCGGATCACGCACCTGCGGCTCATGCGCGGCGAGCTGGAGCTTGAAGCCCTTTTTCACCTGCCAGGTGCCGATGGCGTCCTTCGGCTCCACGGCGGGATAACGCGGCAGATCTTTGGCCGGATCGACGGCGACGGGGTTCTTCGTTTCGCCGTAGGCCTTGGCGTAGGTGGTCTTCGTCACGATTTTGTCCTGCGCGGAGAGCAGAGGGCTGAGAGTGAAGAGGAAGAAGGCGAGCCGTTTCATCAAGATATGATACGGGAAACTTCTCCGAGCATGAAGCACTGAAAATACCTGATCGTGATATTCTTGTGATAGCCCCCCGTTCCGACGAGCATTCCATCGCGAAGTGTATGGATATGGTACCCAACACGATTTGAAGACGGAATCTATAGAGAGCCCTAGGGCGTGTTTTAAAATTGGTTTCTGAGGGATAAAGTGCAGATGGCAAGAAGGACAAAAGCCATGAATGAAACATCGGTTTTGTCATACCGGGTGGCCACGCGTTGCATGCGTTTGATCTTTT
>NZ_JBIIHA010000043.1:0-16263 GCF_044236155.1 Prosthecobacter sp. | reverse complement strand
GAAAAGATCAAACGCATGCAACGCGTGGCCACCCGGTATGACAAAACCGATGTTTCATTCATGGCTTTTGTCCTTCTTGCCATCTGCACTTTATCCCTCAGAAACCAATTTTAAAACACGCCCTAGACTCCAACATCATTTAGCGGTGACGGCTTGTTTGTCGGTGAGTGCGGTCGTTCCGGGAACCAGCAACACATCATCCGCTTTCAGTTCGGGCAGCTCGACATTGGTTCCATCGTTGAAGCCAGGCTTCACGGCGGTTTTCATGGCTTTGCCGTCCACGTGTTTGAAGACGAAGCCGTTCGTCTTTTCCATCACCAAGGCTCCCACGGGCACAAGCGTGGCTCCTTCGTGCTTTTCGACGGCTATCTTGGTCATCGCATACATGCCGGGGCGGAGTTTGCGGTCGGGATTCTTCAAATCGGCTTCCGCAAGCATCGTGCGCGTGGCGGGATCGAGCGCGTAGGCGATGCGGCTGATGCTCGCCTCGACGGGGGTGGCTCCAACGGCGTCGATTTGGGCCTTCACGGGCTTGCCGACGGTGACGAGGCCGGTTTCGAGTTCGGTGACGGGGATTTGCAGGCGCAGCGTGCTAAGGTCGGTGACTTCGAGGAGTTTGGTCGTGTTGGCGGTCGCGAGAGAGCCGGGATCGGCGAAGCGGGCGGTGATGATGCCTTCGAAGGGCGCTTTGAGCGTGGCGAACTGCGTTTGGGTCTCGCCGCGTTCGAGATTGGCCTTCGCGATGGCGAGTTTGGCCTCCGCGTCATCGACGGCCTGCGGCAAGACGAGGTCGGGAGACTTCGCGCGAGCTTCGTGAAGGCGTTTCACCTCGATTTCGGCCGCTTTGACCTCGGCTTTGGCCTTGGCGATGTCGGCCTCAAGTTCCGGCACTTCGAGCGTGACGAGCACTTGGCCCGCTTTGACGGCATCGCCCTTATCGACTGTGATTTTGGCGATGTAGCCGGTGACTTTGGCATGCAGCGTGGATTGCTGCCAAGGCGCGAGCGTGGAGGGCAGGGAAACCCAGCGGTGGATGGTGCCGGTGGCTGGCTTTGTGGTGGGGAGTTCGAGGGCGAGGGCAGATGTCGTGACGAGAAGGGCCAGCGCGAAATGACGAATGACGAATGGCGAATGACGAATGAATGACGAAGCTCGAATGACGAAGGGCATGGCGGAGAGAGATTGAGTTCGGTTTTCGGATTTGGGGCTTAATTCGGCATTCATCATTCTGGTTTCGTCATTCCACAGGCTCCAGCGAAGCCTCCTTCGCGTTCTTGCTCGCCAGCAGCGCATAAACGGCAGGCAGCACGAGCAGCGTGGCGACGGTTGCCAAAGACAGGCCGCCGATGGTGGCGATGGCGAGGGGGCTGGTTTGGCTTTTGGCGAGGGCCATGGGGATCATGCCGGCGATCATGGCGAGGCTAGTCATGAGGATGGGGCGCAGGCGGGTGGTGGCGCTTTCGAGGGCGGCTTCGCGTTTGCTCAGGCCTTTGAGCTGGGCGCGGTGGGCGAAGGTGACGAGCAGGATGGAGTTCGCGACGGCGACTCCGACGGCCATGATGGCGCCCATGTAGCTCTGGATGTTCACGGTGGTGCCGGTGAGCTTCAAGGCGAGCACGACGCCGAGCAAGGCGGCGGGGATGGTGGTGAGTACGATGAGTGCGAGGCGCAGGCTTTGGAAGTTCGCGATGAGCAGCAGCAGGATGGTGACGATGGCGATGATGAGGCCGGTTTGCAGGCCGCTTTGCAGTTCCTTCATCGGCGGGACTTGGCCGCGTAGGGCGACGTTGACGCCGGTGGGCGCGGGATTCTCCGCGATGATCTTTTCGACCTGCTTGGCGACGTTTCCGAGCGGTTGGTCGTGCAGGTTGGCGATGATCGAAACGGTGCGGGACATGTTGTAGCGGTCGTATTGGCCGATGACGTTGCCTTCGCTGACTTTGGCGATGTTGCGCAGAGGGACGGTGGTCTGGTTGGCGCTGCTGACGGGCAGATTGCGCAGGTCTTCGAGGCTTTTCATCATCGTCTGCGGCACCTGCACTTGCAGGCTCATGCTCTGGCCGGTTTTGGGATCGGCGTAGTAATTGGGCACAGTGAAGCGGCTGCTGGCTGTGGCGGTGACGAGGCTGCGGGTGGCATCGCTCATTTTCACACCGAGCAGGCCGGCGCGTTCGCGGTCGATGTTCACATCGACGCTGGGGTAGTCGAGTGTTTGGCTGAATTGCACATCCCGCAGGTCTTTGAGCTCAGCGAGCTTGGTGCGGAGCGTTTCGGCGTGCGCACGGCTCGCGGCGAAGTCTTTGCCGCTGACGGCGACCTCGATGGGCGTGGGCGAGCCGAGTGACATGACGCGCGAGACGATTTCGGCAGGCTCAAACGAGAACGAAACGTCGGGAAACTCCGCGGCGAAGCGGGCGCGGAGTTTTTCGCGCAGCTCGTCGATGGGCATCCGGCTGCCGTCTTCTTTGAGTTGGATTTGCAGCGTGGCCTCCTCCGGGCCGCTGTTCCATTGGTGGATGAGATTGACGGGGTAATTCGGCGCATGCACGCCGACGAGGCCCATGCTGGTGGCGATGGCGGCCTCTTCTCCGAGGATGGTGAGCACGCGTTGCGCGATCTGCTCGGTGGTTTCGAGTCGCGTGGCGGTGGGGGCGCGAAGACGGAGTTGTAGCTGTCCGGCGTCGATTTGTGGGAAGATCTCGGTGCCGAGGAACGGAAGGAAGAGCGTGATGGCGAAGATGGTGCCGGCGAGGTAGGCGGGGACGAGGAGGTGGCGTGTGGAGATGCTGGGGAGGAAGAGATAACGCAGTGCAGTCGGACGGGTCGGACTAGTCTGACTCGTCGGACGAGGCTCCCGATGCCACCAGATGCTCAAAATGGGCACGAGCGTGCTGGAGAGCAGATACGAAGCGATCATCGAAAAGCCCACGGCGAGCGAAAGCGGCAGGAACAGGGCCTTCGCGGCTCCGGTCATAAAAAAACTCGGCACAAACACGGCGAGGATGCAGAGCATCGAGAGGCTGCGCGGGCCGATGGTTTCCTCGGAAGCGTCCAAGACAATGCGGGCAAGAGTGCCCGCACCACTTTGTTTCATGCGGCGGTGGATGTTTTCGATCTCGACGGTGGCTTCATCGACGAGGATGCCGACGGCGAGGGCGAGTCCGCCGAGCGTCATCAGATTGACGGTGGAACCGGTGATCCACAGCGCGAGCAGCGACGCGGCGAGGGCGACGGGGATGTTCAGGATGACGATGAAGGCGCTACGTAGATCACGCAGGAAGATGAGCACCATCAGGCCGGTGAGAGCGGCGCCGAGCAGGCCTTCTTTGACGAGATCCTCGATGGCGCGGATGATCCACGGGCTTTGGTCGAACTCGAAGGTGACGTTGATGTCCTCGGGGCAGGCGGCTTTGAATTTGGGGATGTTGGCCTTCACCAACTCGACGACGCTGAGCGTGGAGGCATCGCTGCGCTTCGTGACGGGCATGTACACGGTGCGTTTGCCGTTCACGATGGCGATGCTGGTGGTGAGGTCGCTGCCGTCGCTGACCTCGCCGATGTCGCGCACATAGACCGCGCCTTTATCGGTGACCTTCAGCGGCACGGCGGCGAGGTCCTGGATGTTTTTCACGACGGCATTCGTCGGCACGATGGGATAGCTGTTGGGCAGCGCGAGATTGCCGCTGGGGCTCATCGTGTTCGCTTCCGTCATTGCTTTGACGACGTCGTCGGGTGACAAGCCGTAAGCGCGGAGGCGGTCGGGCTTCACATTGATCAAAATGGTGCGAGCACTGCCACCGAAGGGCGGCGGGGCCGAAACGCCGGGCAGCGTGGCAAACAAAGGGCGCACCATGTTCAGCGCGGCATCTTGCATCTGGCCGACGGTGCGCGTGGGATTCTCCGTGGAGAAGACGAGATTGCCCACCGGCACGCTGCCGGCATCAAAGCGCGTCACGAAGGCTCCCGGCGTGCCCGGCGGCATGAAGCTGCGGCTGCGGTTCACATACGCGATGGTTTCCGAAAGCGCGGCGGACATGTCGGTGCCGGGATGGAACTGGAGCTTCATGATGGAGGCTCCCTGGATGTTCTTCGACTCCACGTGCTCGATGCCCGCGATGTAGAGGAAGTGATACTCGTAGTAGTAGGTGAGGTAACCCTCCATCTGCGCCGCATCCATGCCGCCATACGGCTGCGCGACGTAGATCGTGGGAATGCCGAGCGGCGGGAAGACATCGCGCGCCATTTTTTCCTTCGCCTGCCAGGCACCCAGCAAGATCGCGATGACCGCGACGAGGATGGCGTAAGGATGGCGAAGGGCGAGGCGGGGGAGGGACATGCGAAGCAATGACGAAACCAGAGTGGCGAATGACGAAGGCGGAGGTTTTAACTGGCAGAAGACAGGCGTCTTGCAGGTGATTTCAGTCGAGAAGGAGATGTTTCGCGAGCCCCAAAGCCGCACAGACGCCGATCACCGGCATGAGGCCGATTTTGAAACGCTGGATGGCAATGAAGGCGGCGATGGCGAAAACGGCCACGGGGAGGTCTAAGGGACCGCTTTTCGACCAAAGAGCATCTTGAGTGAATTTGACGCCGAGATTGAGGATGACGCCGACAACGGCTGCGGTGATGGCGGTGAGTGCGGCGCTGAGTTTGGGTTGCTGGCCGAGTTTCTCGATGTGTGGGGCACCGAGGAAGACGAAGAGGAAGCAGGGCAGGAAGGTGACCCAAGTCGTGATGGCAGCTCCGAGCGTGGCTCCGGCGAGAGGACTCAGGACGCCGGGATGCTGCCAGCCGCCGACGAAGCCGACGAATTGCAGGACCATGATCAGCGGGCCGGGCGTGGTCTCAGCGAGGGCGAGTCCGCTCATCATCTGCGGATGCGAAAGCCAGCCGTGAGTCTCGACGGCCTGTTGGGCGACATACGGCAGCACGGCGTAGGCTCCGCCGAAGGTCACGAGCGCGGCTTTGCTAAAGAACAGGCCCTGCTGCGCCTGCGTGCTGCCCCAGCCGAGCCAGGCGGCGATGGCGAAGACAGGCAGCCACCAAAGCGTGAGGCAGATGGTGCTGACAAGCAGGGTGCGTGTCCACGTCGCCTGCGGTGCGGGGGGCAGTTCGATGGCGTCGGTGAGTTTGGCGTCGCCGTGGGCTTTCCCAGCAGGGAACTGGCGGCGCGGGCCGAAATAGCCGAGCAGCGCCGCCACGAGGATGATGAGCACGAAGGAGACGTGGAAAAAATAGATCGCTGTGAAGCTGGCGGTGGTGAGACACCACAGCGCGGGCGTTTTGAGCGCTTTTTTGCCGATGCGCACCACGGCCTCCGCCACGACGGCGATCACGGCAGCGAGCAGGCCATGGAAAATGGCTGCCAACCAAGGTAAATGCCCTCCAGCCATGTAAAGCCAGCTCAGGCCGAAGAGGATGAACACCGACGGCAGCACGAACAACGCCCCCGCCGCGATGCCTCCCTTCGCACCGTGCAAGCGCCAGCCAAGATAGGTGGCGAGCTGCTGCGCCTCCGGGCCGGGGAGCAGCATGCAGAAGTTCAGCGCATGGAGAAAGTGCGAGTCACTGATCCAGCGGCGCTTCTCGACGAGCTCCTTGTGCATGATGGCGATCTGCCCCGCCGGGCCGCCGAAGCTGATGAAGCCGAGCTTCATCCAGTAGCGGAAGGCCTGGGCAAAAGTGGGCATGAGCGAACGCTCTCCATGCTGATTCATGCCGATGTCATGCCAAAGATTAACGCCCTTTCAACGGCTTAAGCTCTCAGCGCAAGTAGATGAACTCGTTGCTCATCATGAGCGCCTGGCAAAGCAGCGCCCAGGATTGCAGATCGCGTTTGCCGGAGTCCTGCTGGCTTGAGTTGAGCGCGGCGTTGGTGGTGATGAGATAGTTCTGAGCGCGGCGTAGATCGTCCTCGCTGGCTTCCCGGGCGAAGGCGAGACGGTGGGCGGTGCGGATGCGCTCAAGGTGGTCCCTGGTGAGGCCGGCTAGGCGGCGGGCAAAGGAGCTCGCCGCGTCGGTGGCGAGATCGCTGTTCATGAGGAGCAGCGCCTGAGGAGAGACCACGGAGCTGTTGCGCAGGCCGGTTGAAGTCGCAGGATCGGGATAATCGAACTGCTGGAAGAGGTCGTAGAGGTTGTTGCGGATGATGGGCAGGTAGAGCGCGCGCCGTGTGCTGCCATAGGTGGTGAAATCCTTCGAGGTGTGGTTGAAGACGAACTCGCGGTTGCGACGCGGGATTGTCTTGCCGCCGAAGGTGGTGTCGAGGCTGCCTGCCACATGCAGCAGCGCGTCACGGATTTCCTCGGCCTCCAGACGACGCACGGGGAAGTGATGCAGCAATAAATTTTCGGGATCGCTCAGCGCTGCTTCCGAACGGACGGCTGAGCTTTGCTGGTAAGTCCGTGAGCTCATGATGAGCCGGTGCATATCCTTGAAGCTCCATCCGTTCGCCGTGAACCAGCGTGCGAGCCAGTCGAGCAACTCGGGATGCGTGGGTTTCTGGCCGAGGAGGCCAAAGTTATCCGTGGTGGGGACGATGCCCTGGTTGAAATGCCAGGACCAGATGCGGTTGGCAATGACCCGTGAAGTTAGCGGATGCTCCGCGCTGGCAAGCCAGCGTGCGAGTTCAAGACGACCGCTTTGACGCTCGGGGAACTTTGGCAGACTTTTGAGCGACGCCTGGACGACCTGGAGGACACCACGCGGAACCGGCTTCCCGAGCGCGAGGTGATTGCCGCGGATGTGTACGGGCAGCTCCTGGAAGACCTTTGGAGCCTCGGACACCGCCAGCGTGGTGGGCAGGTCTGGGAGGTTGCTCTCCGTGGTCATCATCGTGTCCATCAGGGCGCGTACCTTTTCGGCGACCTCCTTCGGATACAGCACAATGGGTTCCGGCGGCAGGGCGAGGAAGCCTGCTGTTTTGTCCAGCTCAGCGCGGGCCTGATGCAGCAGCGAGTCATCCACCTTGTCCTTCGGGCCGACCTTGATCTTCGCCGCCGCATTGAAGATGGCGGTATAGTAAGGACGGAGACCCAGTGCGTTGCCGGAGGTTTTGACCGCCTCCTGCCAGGGCTTGAACAGGGCGTTCGACTCGTTCGCGGCCAGATAAACGCGGCAGTTCAGCAGAATGTGCGCGCGCAGGCCGTGCTTTTCGGCGACTGGCTTCGTCTGGCTCAAGGTGGGCGCGCTCGGCAGCTCGCATGCCGCCATGAGGTAATCGACCGCATGCTCGCGGATTTCTTTGCGCAGCTCCGCGTTGGCCTCGGCCTCCGCTTTGGCGACGGCGGCTTTTTGATCTTTGAGGATGCGCTCGGTCGATTTCACTGCCGCAAAGTCATCAAGCGATCCCATCGGCGCCTCATACGCGGTGCTCAGCGCGCCGATACGGTCCACACTGAAGCTTTGTGTGCTTTTGAAAATGGCCGCCAACGCGTAGTAGTCAGTCTGCGGGATGGGATCGAACTTGTGATCATGACAGCGCACACAGCCGAGCGTCATCCCCATGAAGGCGCGGCCCATGACGTCGATCTGCTCATCGATGACATCCATGGCGAGCTTGTCCTTGTCCGGCTCGGCGAGCACTTTTGCCCCGAGATTGAGGAACGCGGTGGCGGTGATGCGCTCATGACGCGTGGGAATGTCCTTAGACTCCAAAAGATCACCCGCGAGCTGCTCGGTGA
This sequence comes from Prosthecobacter sp., assembly GCF_044236155.1. Lineage (GTDB taxonomy): Bacteria > Verrucomicrobiota > Verrucomicrobiia > Verrucomicrobiales > Verrucomicrobiaceae > Prosthecobacter. The sequence continues at coordinate 8,581 of NZ_JBIIHA010000043.1, read as the reverse complement.
GGAATTCGTCGAACGGTTTGTCCGCGTTGAACGACCTCACAACGTAGTCGCGGTAACGCCAGGCCGTGCCGAGCGCGATATTTTCATCAAGGCCGTTAGAATCGGAGTAGCGTGCGACATCCAGCCAGTGGCGACCCCACTTCTCACCGTAATGCGGCGAGCGCAGCAGACGATCCACGACTTTGGCAAAAGCATCAGGTGAGTTGTCAGCGAGAAAGGCATCCACGTCTGCGGGCGTGGGCGGCAGGCCGGTGAGATCGAAGGTGGCGCGGCGGATGAGCGTGCGCTTGTCCGCAGGCGCGGCGAGCGTGAGGCCTTTTTCCGCGAGCTTCTTTATGACGAAGGCGTCAATCGGGTTTTCCGCCTTCACGCTAGGCACGGTTGGTTTCGCAATCGGGCGGAAGGCCCAGTGCTTGCTGCCTTCTGCGATGTCAATCACACGCGGGGCATGCTGTTTGGCATCTGCGACGGCTTCGCGCGGATCAGGTGCGCCCATTTTCACCCATTCTTCGAGCGCCCTTACCTCGGCGGCGGGCATCGCGCCCTTAGGAGGCATTTGCAGATCCTGATTGTGATAACGGACGGACTCGATGATGCGGCTCTTTTCTGGATCTCCGGCAACGAGCGCGGGGCCGTTGTCGCCACCTTTGAGGATGGCGTCACGCGAATCCATCAGCAGGCCGCCCTTGCTTTTGCCAGACTCCATGGAGTGGCACTCGTAGCAGCGATTGATGAGGATAGGCCGGATGGTCTTTTCGAAGAAGGCGATCTTAGAGTCGTCCGCAGGCGCACCCATCGCGCTGCTTGTGTGCAGCGCGATGGCGAGAGCGATGAAACCAGATGCCTTCATGAGCTGCAAAAAATACGGCATGAAGCGGCCCTTCTTGCCGTCAGGGCCTGCACGGCTAGGCTGCGTCATGTCTCCCGTGCTTCAAACCCTCGCCGACCTCGTGCGCATCAATAGCATCAACAGCTCGTACGAAGGCGGGCCGGGTGAAAAAGATGTGGCGGCGTATGTGCGACGGTTCTTTGAGCAACGTGGCATTGAAGTGTGGGAGCAGGAGGTGTTTCCGAGCCGCAACAACGTCATCGCCCGCGTCCCGGGCCGCGATTCGTCGCGCCGCATCGTGTTCGAGGCGCACATGGACACGGTTTCGATCAAAGGCATGTCGATTGACCCGTTTGATCCGGTTGTTAGCGATGGAAAACTGCACGGACGTGGCTCCGTCGATGACAAGGCCGGTCTGGCCGCGATGATGCACGCTGTGGCGGACATTCATGCAAGCGGTGAGTCGCCGCCCTGCGAGCTCTGGCTCGCAGCCGTGGTGGATGAGGAGTTTTCATTCCGTGGCGTGGTCAAGCTATGCGAAGGCCTCAAAGCGGCTGCCGCCGTGGTGGCAGAACCTACCGAATTCAAATGTGTGATCGCCAGCAAGGGCGTCCTGCGCTGGCGCATTCGTACGAAAGGAAAAGCCGCGCACAGTTCGAAGCCGCATCTTGGCATCAACGCGATCACGGCGATGTCACGTGTCGTGCTGGCCTTGCGGGAGGATCACGAGCGCCTGCAAAAAGCAGCTCATCCGCTACTCGGGCCGGCGACGTGCAACGTGGGAGTCATCCACGGCGGCGTACAGGTCAATTTCGTGCCCGATGAAGCCGTGATCGAGATCGATCGACGTTTACTGCCCGGAGAAGAAGTCGAAGACGTTCTCGCGCATTATCAGTCGATCCTCGATGAACTGATGAAACAGCATCCAGACGTCATTGCGGAGATGGAAAAGCCCATGCTGCAGGACTGGTCGCTTCAAACCGATGCCAACGCGTCGCTGGTGCAGATCGCACGTGATGTGTTGCATGGGATGAATCGCGAAAATGGTGTCAGCGGTGTGCCGTTTGGCAGCGATGCGAGTAAGTTCTCGCGTCTCGGCATTCCGACGATCCTTTTCGGCCCCGGCAGCATCGATCAGGCGCATGCCGCGGTCGAATACGTCGAATGCGCCGAGGTGGAGGCCGCGCAGGCCTTCTACATGCAGATCGCTCGGCGTTTTGTGTGAGTCACCGTCAGTCTGCCTTTTTTACAGCAGGCTTCGGGTCTTCATTCGGCGTGCCGGGCCAGAGCGGAGCCACGTTTTTGGCATTCCAGTCGTCCCAAGCCTTCGAAAGCTCCGCGACGAGCTGTGGATGCTCCGCGGCGAGATTTTTCGTCTCACCGACATCAGCGTGCAAATCGAAGAGCTGCCACCCGGACTGCGTTTTGGCCTCAAAGTCACGGAAATCGACGAGTTTCCATTTTCCGCGGCGAATCGCCTTTTGCGGCCCGAAGCGCCACGCGAGTGATTCATGCGGCGCGTCGGCTTTTTCGCTTTTGAGGTGCGGGAGGAGGTTCACGCCTTCGATTCCTTCGGGCGCTTTCGTTCCTGCCACACTCGCGGCCGTCGGCAACACGTCGAGTGCGCTCAACGGCTGGTCATAGACTTTTCCGGCGGGCAGTTGACCGGTCCAGCTCACGAAAAAGGGCACGCGGATGCCGCCTTCGAGCGTCTGGCCTTTGTCGCCGCGCAGGGGTGTGTTGATGCCGGTGTTCGTGGCAAAGAACGGGCGCTTTCCGCTGCCGCCGTTGTCGCTGAAGAAGAACACGAGCGTGTTCGGATGCTTCGCTTTGAGTTCGGCCGTGATGCGGCCGATGGTGTCATCGAGTCCGAGCAGCAGCGAGAGGTATCCACGCCGCCCAGGGGTCTTCACCACGGCCGGAAGGCGGCTTTGGTGCTTCTCCACGATCTCCAGCGGAGTGTGGACGGCGTTGTAGGCCAGATAAAGAAACCACGGCTTGCCGCTGTGGCGATTCATGAAGCTCAAGGCCTCGTCCGTGAACAGATCCGTCGTGTAGCCATCGAGCTTCTGCGGCTCGCGACCGCGATAGATGAGATCGTGCGAGTGCGCCGTGCCGAATTTCGGCTCCGCGTCCTTGTGTAGCAGGAAATTGTGCCCGCCGACGAGGAAGCCGAAGTATTCATCAAACCCGCGCGACTGCGGATGATGCGCCGCATCGAATCCTTGGTGCCATTTTCCGACCAAGGCCGTCGCATAGCCCGCGTCGTGCATCACATTCGCGATCGTGCGCTGGTCCAGCGGCAGCCCGAGCTTTGCCTCATCGCCCACATGCGGATTGAACTCATGCCCGAACCGCGTCGCCGCCTTCCCGGTCAAAAAGCCCGCCCGCGAAGGACTGCAATACGGCGCGGACACATACCCGCTCGTGCAGCGCACTCCGGAAGCCGCCAGCGCATCAATATTCGGCGTCGGCACCTCAGCCCCGCCATGCACACCAATGTCCGCATAGCCGAGATCGTCGGCGATGATCACAAGCACATTCGGCTGTGCCGCGAAGAGCGAAGGGCAGAAGGCGAGGAGGAGAAAGAGGCGTTTCATGGTTGGGTAAGCGTTAACGAAGCAGGTAGCTGGATATGCCGAAAAAATGACGGATGGCGCGATAGCGTCGTGGAGTGCGGTGGGAAGCCTTGGCGCGACACCGCTTTGGCATGCCGGACGGTGCGCAAAGGCCGAAGATCATGCTTCAGCGCTCGAAAGCGGTGTCGGCGGGGCAAGCGGCTTGCGCCTTGCCCCTTTGCCACCGCACTCCACGACGCTGTCGCGCTCAACGAAGCCTCACTTCGCAAACATCGCGTGCTCCTTGTTTCCGCCGCTGAGGACGTAGGCGAGGAGGTCGAGGATCTCGTCTTTCTTGAGCATGGCGAGGAGCATCGGGGGCATGGGGGAGACTTTGCTGAGTTCGATGCTCTTCACTTCTTTGCGATCGACGTTTACGCGCTGATTGGGGTCGGTCAGGTCGGTGTTGAGGGTGACGCCGTCGCCGCTGAGGTTCACCACGACGCCGCTCATGATCGTGCCGTCGTTCTTGGTGACGACGATGGGGGCGAACTGCTCGTTGATCTCCTTGCTGGGGTTGATGATTTGATCGAGCAGGTCGTGCGGGCTGTAGCGACCGCCGGCGCCGGTGAGGTCGGGGCCGGTCATGCCGCCGGCGTTGCCAAAGCGGTGGCAGGTGTAGCAGGCGGCGGCGCTGAACATCTTCCGGCCGTTGTCATAGCTGCGGCCTTTCATGCCGTCCTTTGCGGCGGCGCTGAGCTCGTCGAGCGTCCACATCGTGGGCGTGCGGCCCACAAACATCGCGCCGACGTTTTCGATGGCGGTTTTGCGCTCGGGCTTCTTCGCGATGAGTTCGGCGAACTGCGTTTTCTCGGCGTCGGTGAAGGTGGCGAGGCTGTCATTGCGGATGAATTCGAGGAACTTGTCGAAGCTGGCCCCGCCTTTGTAGTTCGCGGCTTTGAGGAAGAACTCGAGCTGCTGCGTGCGCAGTTCGGGCGTCCAGCCAGCTTTGAGGAAGCGCAGGCTGCGCGCATACTCGATCTGCGGCTCCTGGCTCTCGGCAGCAGCGATGAGAGCCATGCCTTTCGCGGCGGCATTCGGTGCCTGCAGGTAGGCGAGTATTTCGGTGAGCAGCCAGTTGAGCTCGAAGTTGTCCGCCGGATACGCGGGATCGAGCTTCGCGATGATCGCGGCGACGGTGGCGTCGTCGGGATTGCCGAAGCGGTGCAACACGATCTCGATGAGGCGCACGTAGCCGAGCTTTTGCTCCTGCGTGAGCTTGGCGAAGTCGTGCTTCAACAGCGCGGCGAGGATGGCATCGCGGGACTTCCCATCGATCTGATAGGACGGATAGGTCCGATGAGTCGGACAAACGCCCGTGCGGCGTGTGAAAGCGAGCAGCGCTTCGAGCTGCGCGGTGACGTTTGTTTCGGCGAGCGCTTTGTCCTGCCATTCGGCGAGCGGCTGATGCTCCAACGCGGTGCGGGCGGCGGCGCGAACATAGCGGTCAGTGCTGTTGAGGTGCGGCCAGGCGGTGGAGACGGCTTGGGGGTCTTGTTTGCCGTGGAAAGCTTCGAGGGAGTGGCGCACTGCCACTGCTTTGTCCGACTCGTCGGACTGGTCGGACTTGTCTGACAGCGCGGTGCTTTCTTTGCCCACATAACTCACCCGATACAGCCCGCTCTGTACCCGACGACCGCCGATGGTGAAATACATCGCGCCGTCTTTGCCGATGATCGCATCGCTGACGGGCAGCGGGCCGCCGGTGACGAATTCTTCCTTCGTGGCGGTGTAGGTGCTGCCATTGGGCTTCAGATGCACGGCGTAGATTTTGCCCCAGCTCCAGTCGAGCGCGTAAAAGGCCTCTTGGTATTTCGCGGGGAACTTCGCGCCGTAGCCAAAGGTGCAGCCGGTGGGCGAGCCGGGGCCGATGTTCAAAGTGGCGGGCAGGTTGTCGATGTAGAACTCGGGATACTTGCCCGCGCCGTTGCGCCAGCCGAACTCCGCGCCGCTGACGACGTGGTTGATGCGCGTGGGGCGATACCACGATGTGTTGAAGTCATACTCCATGTCCGCGTCGTACACGAACAGCTCGCCATCGCGATTCACGCCGCCATCGTAGATGTTGCGAAAGCCGCTGGCGAAGATCTCGAAGGTCTTTCCATCCGGCGTGAAGCGATACACGATGCCGCCAGGAGCCATGACGTGGCGGTTGTGGCCGCGACCGTCCGGCATGCGCGGCAGCAGATGGTCATCGCCCCAAAGCTTCGCCACGGGCGAGCTGTCCGGCGTGCCGGCCTTCGGGCCTTCTTTGAGCACGGCGTTGTTGCCGCTGATGAGGTGCAGGCCCTTGCCATCCGGTGTTTTCAAAATGGCATGCACACCGTGATCGCTGCCCGCGTCGAACTCGCGCAGCATCTCGACCTTGTCGGGCATGTCATCGCTGTTGCTGTCGGTGATGCGATACACGCCGCTGGGGATCTTTTTCTCGTAATCATTCACGCCGACATACAGCGCCCCGAAGGCGAAGAGCATGCCGTTCACGCCGCGGATGTCCGCGGGCACTTTTTCGATGTCGCCCTGGCTCAGCGTCTGGCCCGCGGCGGGCGCTTTGAAGCGGTAGAGCATGCCATACTGGTCGCTCACGTAGATGCGGCCTTTGTCATCGGTCGTCAGATTCACCCACGAGCCCTGCTCGCCGCCCGGCACACTGTAAATGAGCTCCACCTTGAAATCCGGCAGCGTCTTGATGTTCGACACCGGCGTCGCCACATTCGCCCCGATGGCCGGCCCGACCGCGTCGGGACGTTTGGCCTTGGCTTTGCCTTTTCCCTTCCCCTTGGCGTCTTGAGCCATCAAAGAGCACGGCAAAGCCAGGGCGGAAAGAAGGAGGGAGGTGAAAAGCAGTCGTTTCATGGTGTGTAGTGTGGTTGAACGCCCACCTTTGTCAAAACCTGACAGCAAAAGCTGTGTCGGATCTAGCAAAAGTATAATAGAAAGCGATCCGGTGAGAACGCCCATCACTGCGAACAAAATGTTTATCAATTTCGCGGGAAATGAACCAAACAATGGAGCATGAACAGAACCTCACGATCCCCCAAGAGCATTCAACTTTTTGATTGCTTCTTCATCGCCTTGGTCTGCGGCCATTTGATACCATTTGAACGCTTCGGCTCGATCCTTCGGCACTCCGTTCCCTTCCAAGTAGCAATCGGCGAGGTTGTATTGAGCGTCGGCTTTGCCTAGTTCAGCCGCCTCTCGATACAACCGCGCAGCTTCCCTGAAATCTTTGGCCACGCCTTTTCCAAATTCGTAACAGAGGCCTAGATTTGTTATTGCGTTTAAATCCATCTTTCTCGCTGCTTTCTGATACCACCTGAAGGATTCAAAAAGGTCTTTTGGCACTCCACTTCCTGTTTCGTAGCACCAAGCAAGATTGTTTTGAGCGGGTGCATTCCCTGCGTCTGCAGCCTTGCGGAACCACCGAGTTGCTTCGGCAAAATCTTTCGTGACTCCAGATCCTGATGCGTAGCAACTTCCCAGACGGCACAGGGCCGTGCTATCGCCTTGCTCTGCCGCTTTGCGGTAAAGTTTTATGGCATTGATGACATTAGGCTCTGTTCCTTGGCCAAACTCATAACACAGTCCTAGACAAGTTTGGCCTGAAGAATTGCCCTTTAAAGCAGCATCCTCAAACCAGCGAAAAGCCTTATCCAGTGCGCTCTCGGTGCTTGGGGACGAGACATATGCAAGATCATATAAAAAATGCTTCAACTCACTGCTTACAACCAGTCGACACCGACCGTAATTCAACGCCTGATCGACCCATGCCTGGTCCCTGACTGGTATGAGAACAAACAATGCTGGGTTGTCCTTCATGATGACCAGTATCTTGGATAAAATTATAATGGCGACTGATTCAGGGTTCAGTTCAGACTGCCTGAATGCACCACAGACAACCATCAAAGACTGGCCGACCGCTCTCTCAACAATCTTCAGATCGACGCCAAAATCCCGCAAAAGAGTGACGCAGATCTTACTGTATAGCGCAGCATCATTGTGGCCCGAAAAAAGGTGTTTGAACATGAGAGATAAATATTAGTGCTTGGGCAAATCTAGACAACTAGAGCGGGAGGCTTGTTTTGAAAGCCAGATAAGTAACTCCAAAACCGACCTGCAACATGACACACACTCCCAAAATCTTGAACGAGGTCGGCCGTTGTCAGAATACGTTGATGCGGGGTCACGGAGCTACAATCGATAAAATGAAACCGGCGATCGGGAGAACCTACCAAGGTGAATGGAGTAAGGTGCTTGAGAAAGAACGGCGTGCCTTGGAGCATTTCAGAAAGCGGAGCATCCCTTACATTACAAGTAAGCCAAAGAAGTCTTTGGATTGGCTTTGCTTGATGCAGCATTACGGCTGTCCAACTCGATTGCTCGATTTCACATCCAATCCGCTGGTGGCACTGTTTTTTGCTTCTGACCCAGGTCAAGAAGAAGACGGCGAGATCATTATTGTGGATGCCACTTCCAAAGTGTTTAAAAGCCCAGGAAAAAGTGACATTTTCACCGTGAAAGATCCTTTTGTTTATCACCCGCCGCACTACTGCGGGAGAATCACTGGGCAATCGGGTTGCTTCATAGTGTGCCCAGAACCAAATGAGGGCCTGAAAATCGACCCAGTTAAGAAGGTGGCTGTGCCCAAAAAACTAAAAGAATCGATCCGCAGGGAGCTTGCGACCATGGGTGTCACGCACTCACATCTCTTTCCTGGCCTTACTGGTATCTGCGAAGATTTAAAGGACACATTGATCCACGGTTTAGATGACCAAGCGCTATTCGATCAGTTTCCAGATCTCCTTTAGCGCCGAACGCCATTTGTAAAACGCTCTTTTGTGCCGATCTACGATGTCTCTATCGATGGAACGATAGTAAGATCCATCCAGTTCAAATTCTCCGAGATTTTCACAAGCAATAAGTCCAAATGCCAATCTACAATGGTGTCGCTCGGGAGGAGCAGAGCACTTTCGCTTTTATTTCACTCATTTCAGACAACGTCGTATCACTAGGGCGTGTTTTAAAATTGGTTTCTGAGGGATAAAGTGCAGATGGCAAGAAGGACAAAAGCCATGAATGAAACATCGGTTTTGTCATACCGGGTGGCCACGCGTCGCATGCGTTTGATCTTTTC
>NZ_JBIIHA010000010.1:0-153843 GCF_044236155.1 Prosthecobacter sp. | reverse complement strand
GAAAAGATCAAACGCATGCAACGCGTGGCCACCCGGTATGACAAAACCGATGTTTCATTCATGGCTTTTGTCCTTCTTGCCATCTGCACTTTATCCCTCAGAAACCAATTTTAAAACACGCCCTAGGCCCGCAGCGCCGCAACGCAGCGTGATTTCGAACTCGGGAAGCTACGGCATGGCGCGGATATGGAACAGGACGCCGCGCATGCAACTCCAAATGCCTCAATGGATGTCCCGCAGATTCAGGGAGACGCGCCGATTTTTCCAGAAGCCCATCTGCCGGCCTCCTTGAGTCGGCGGGAGAAACAAGAATGCATCGGCTTTCCTTCTCGTTTCATGCATGATCCGGGCCTTGCGCTGTCCGGCCGTCTCTAAGACGCCGCCCGGCAAAGCGTCCCGGCATCTGGTGAGGTCGGGAACGTCATTTCGGATTCTGAATTGGCGTGCCGGAGTCTCCGAAGTCTCGTTTCGGATTCCGAACTGGCGTGCCGGAGTCTCCGAGGTCTCATTTCGGATTCCGAACTGGCATGCCGGAATCTCCGAGGTCTCATTTCGGATTCCGAACTGGCATGCCGGAGTCTCCGAGGTCTCATTTCGGATTCCGAACTGGCATGCCGGAGTCTCCGAGGTCTCAATTCGGATTCCGAATTGGCGTCCCCGAGCCTCCGGGTTGTCATTTTGGATTCCGAAATGACGCGGGGGAGCGAGGTTTCTCCTTGGCAATGAAGGCGGAAGGCACAACAAAGGCGGCCGGCAAAACCACGGAGGGGCGAGTGAGGAGAGCCGACGAGTCGTCGGCATGACGTCCAATGAGCGACGACTCGTCGCTACTCCAAAAAAAGGGCCACGCATTGCGCGTGGCCCTCGTGGGTGATTGGAGTGAAGGGCAAACGGACTGCAAAGCCCGTTCTACGACACTCAGACCGTGCCGAAGATGGTCTTGCCGGTGCTGAGGAGGTCGTTGCAGGCTTCCTTCATGCGGTCGCAGAGGCCCTGCTCGCCCTTCTTGAGGTAGGAGCGCGGGTCGTAGGCCTTCTTGTCGCCGATCTCGCCGTCGATCTTGAGGACGCCGTCGTAGTTTTTCATCATGTGGGCCACGATGGGGCGGGTGAAGGCGTACTGCGTGTCGGTGTCGATGTTCATCTTGATGACGCCGTAGCCAAGGGTCTCGCGAATTTCTTCAAGCGGGGTGCCGGAGCCGCCGTGGAAGACGAGGTCCATCTCGGCAGACGCGCCGTGCTTGTCCATGACCGCCTTCTGGCCATCGCGGAGGATGGTGGGCTTGAGTTTGACGGCGCCGGGCTTGTAGGAGCCGTGGACGTTGCCAAAGGTGGCGGCGAACATGAAGCGGCCGATGCCGTTGAGAGCCTCATAGACGGCGACCATGTCCTCGGGGGTGGTGTAGAGCTTGTCGTTCGCGACGCCGGAGGTGTCGTGACCGTCTTCTTCACCGCCGACGACGCCCGCCTCGACCTCGAGGATGATGTCGAGCTCGGCGCACTGCTTGAGGAGGTCCTTGGAGACTTTGATGTTCTCTTCGAGGCTGAGCTCGGAGCCGTCGAACATGTGGGAGTTGAAGAGATTCCCCTTCCCGGCTTCGCGGCGTGCCTTGGTGGCGGCGAGGAGCGGCTTGAGGAACTTCTCGACGTTCTTCGGATGGCAGTGATCGGTGTGCAGGGCGACGAGGACGTCGTACTTCGCCGCGAGAATGTGGACGGCCTCGGCGAGCACGATGGCGCCGAGGGCCATGTCCTTGACCGCGGTGCCGGAGGCGAACTCACCGCCGCCGGTGGAGACCTGGATGATGCCGTCGGACTTGGACTCCGCGAAGGCCTTCAGCGCGCCGTTGATCGTGGGCAGCGAGGTGACGTTGATGGCCGGGTAGGCGTAACCGCCTTTCTGGGCGGCATCAAGCATGGCACGGTATTGGGCGGGAGTGGCGACGGGCATTTTGTGGGGTGTGTTAGGGAGTTGAGCGGCCGAAGGGAGCAAGATTCAGGCCGGGTGCAAGAGTGGCTTCGGCAGGAGCACTGAAGCGCTCTAAGTTAGACGTGATGAGTTAAAAACGGTGAAATCTCAACCCGCAACGGTCCATCACCGCCAGCGCCCCCATCACCCTTAACCCCTAACCCTTAACTCCTTTCCCATAACCACCTTGACGCCCGACTGTTAAGGTTCTTTAACTAGTGGCTCTTCCTTCACCCGCAATGCCGCCTCTTGAATCCATCCTCTCGCCCGGCCTGCAATACGGTCTAGATCACGGCAATCTGACCTGCTGGATCATCTGCGGCCTTTTGCTGCTGCTCTCGGTGACGAGCTGGGCGGTGATCCTGAGCAAACACTTCCTGCTCTCCCGCGTGCAGCGCGCCAACCTCTCCTTCCTGCGCGAGTATCGCGAGAGCAATCACGCCCTGGAGCTTTTCCAGCGCCGCGAACATCACGAGTACTCGCCCTACTATCACATCTACCACGCCGCCTGCCGGGAGATGGCATGGTATCTCCTCGGCGAAGACGAGCCGGGGGACACTTTCGCCGCACGTCTGCAAGGTGCTGGACGCATCACTCCCTCCCAAATGGGCGCGGTGCAGAACGCGATGGAGCGCAGTGTGGCGGAGGCGGCCCTGCGGCTCGAAGCGCGCATGAGCTGGGTGGCCACCTCGCTGAGCGGAGCGCCGTTTCTCGGCCTGCTGGGCACGGTGTGGGGCATTCTGGACACGTTCAGCCAGCTCGCCACGAAGAACGGGGCCCTGGATCTCGCCACGCTGGCGCCGGGAGTCACAACGGCGCTCGTCACCACGGTGCTCGGCCTGCTGGTGGCGATCCCGAGCATGATCTGCTACAACGGCATTGTGAGCCGCATCCGCGGCATTGTGGTGCGCCTGGACAACTTCGCCAGCGAGCTGAGCGCGGGCCTGGACCGCACGTTTGTCGATCACCGCTTCAGCAACGAGGTGCTGCCGAGCATGAGCGCGCTCGGCAGCCCGTCGATGCCCGCCTTCTCCGGCTCGAACGCCTCCCCCCTGCCCTCGGCGATGCACGCCTTCCACTCCCGCGCATGAAACGCCACTCGAACCGCCATCAGCTCCGGCTCATCAGCGAGATCAGCCTCACGCCGCTGCTCGACCTGGTGCTGGTGCTGCTGTTTGTGTTCCTGCTGGCCGCTCCGTTGCTGAAATCCACCAGCGTCACAGCTGTCGCCGCCGCGCCCGTTCCGCAGCCGGCAGTCACGCCTCCTCCGGCGCAGACCATGACGCTGCTGGTGAACAAGGACCTGTCCGTCACCTTGAACGGCGCGATGCTCGCGCGCGCCGATCTTCCCGCCTCGCTCAAACAGCTCGCCCAGCAGCGGCCCGGCCTCGGCATCGAGGTGCGCATGCACCATGAGCTGCCGGTGCAGAATCTCGTGGAGACGATGCGGATGCTCGAAGCCGCCGGCATTCAAAAGACCGCCGTCACGACGCATGCCGAGGAACCCTGATCCCCGACGATGAAACGCAGCCGCCCCACCACGCTGGAGCCCATCTCGGCGACCATGCTTTTCATCATCTCGGCGCATGCGCTCCTCGTGGCCGCGGGATGGTGGTGGTGGAAGGAAAAACTCTCTGCTCCTGCGGACGGCGGCGGGACACGGCTGACGTGGATGAGTCCGGCCGATTTCAAGAGCAGCCTTCCGGCCGCCGCCCCGTCGTCTGTCATCATCGCGAATGCCCCGAAGTCCAAAAAGACCGGTACTCCGCCCGCCGCCGCGCCGAAGATCGACGAAGCTCCCGTGCAAAAGGCCACGCTCATCGCCCCGCCGCCCGCGCAGCAGGCCATGGAGCCGGTGTTGAACCCGACGGGCATGCCCTTGTTTGCTCCCGCCAATCCCGCGCCGAAGCCATCCGCGAACCGCAGCATCACCTTGCGGCGCGCACCGGGAAAATCAGCCCTCCCGCGCCCTGGCATTCCGGCCCCGCCGATCGCCAGCCCAACGCTGCTGGACGTCGCACGCCTCAACACACTGCGCCCTCCGCCGCTGCCCCAGCCGGGCGCTGCCGTGGCCAGTCCCGACGACTCGGTGGACATGGACGCCGTCGATGAGGCTGTGAACGCCGCCTTTCTCGCCGGGTGGACCGCGCCGCCCATCGACGCCGTGCCCGCCGCGCAACGTGAGGCCAGGCTGAACATCTCCGTCGGCAGGGATGGCGCCATTCTGAAGGCGCAGATGAGCAAGTTCTCCCGCTCCCACGCGCTGGACCAGTCCATTCTCGAAGCCGCCTCGAAGGTGAAAAAAATTTCCACGCCACTGCCTTCAAATTTCTCCAAAGAGAGCTACGATCTGGAGCTGAACTTCCTCCTCCTGCCCTGATCCCACGCATGAACGCTCGCGCGCTTTGTCTTCTCCTCGCCTTCGCCGTCCTCGACGGCACGCGGGCTGAGGCCGGCATGCTCGACACGCTGCGCGGCTGGATCGGTCTCGGAGACAAGGCGGATGCCGCCGAGCAGAAGAAAGCCATGCCGCGCCTCCGCATCGGCCCGTTCAGCGGCGGCACCGGGGCCAGCGCCCAGGAAACTCTCCGCAAGGAGCTGCTCGACTCCCGCGAATTCCTGCTCTCAGGAGCCGACGAGAAGTCCGACTTCACCATTGAAGGCTCCTCCATCGGCGGGCGTGTCACCGGAAAACTCCGCGACGCGAAGGGCAAGGAGTTGTTCCAGCGCAGCTACGCCGCGCCCGGTCTCGATGAAAACCTCAAGGCCTTCACGGATGACGTCATCTACACCATCACCGGCAGGCCCGGACTGGCCACCAGCCGCATCGTTTTCGTCAGCGACCGGAGCGGCAAGCGCCAGATCTATGTCTGTGATGCCGAGGGCGGCGACGTGCATCAGGTGACGCACGACAAGCACGGCGCGGTGTCCCCGTCGCTCTCCCCCGACTCCTCCTTGGTGGCCTTCACCAGCTACCGCAACGGCTTCCCCATCATCCGCCTGCTCGACCTCAATGTCGGCTGGGAGCGCGGCGTCACCGACACGCCCGGCAGCAGCTTCGGCTCCGCTTTCTCGCCGGACGGCACGCACCTGGCCGCCATGATGAGCTTCATCGGCAATCCCGAGATCTTCGTCAGCGATCTCGGATCGAACACCGCCGCATGCATCAGCGACTCCATCGGCGCGCCCGCCAGCCCCTCCTGGCATCCGGATGGCAAACAAATCGTCTTTTCAGACGACGACGGCAGCGGACCGAAGCTCTACATCGTCGATGTGCCGCAAAAAGAAGGCCAGGCATCGCGGCTCTACCGCTGGCGCACCGGCTACCACTTCTGCACTGATCCCGAGTGGTCGCCCGACGGGCGCAGCATCGCTTTCACCACACGCAAAGGCGGTGAATGGGCCGTCGCCGTCAAGCCCTGGCCGAGTGGCGGCACCCGCGTCATCCAGGCCGGCGGCGCACAACATCCCTCCTGGAGCCCGAATGGTCGCCTCATCACCTATGTGCAACATGGCGAGCTCTATGTGCATGATTTGCGCAGCGGCAACCGGCGCCAGTTGCTGCGCGGCTTTGGCCGAGTCTCCGAACCCCGCTGGATGCGCTGAACAATGATGAACTCTCCTCCAGTTCCAGAACGTGTGAATGTTCCCGCAGCATTCATCATTCGCCATTCATCATTCCTCCTTCTTTCCCTCCTCTCCTCCTGCAGCGGCATCTCCATGCCCGCCTTCTTCAAAAATCCCGCCTCCGAGGCCGTGGTGTATGCCCTCGGGCCGCGGGACGACTACGCATCGCCGTTGAATGACAGCCTCAGGCCCGCCTGCCCGGCGTTGTGCTTCCAGGATGACGAATTCAAAGTCTCCGAGGCGCACGAGCGTCCCATCCGTGACCTCGCCGAGGAGATGGAGAAGGACAAAAAGGCCCGCCTGCTCATCGCCGGCTACGCGCCGCCCAACCTGCCGCAGGAGCATGCGCGCTCGATCTCCGACCGGCGCGCCCTGGCTGTGCGCCAGCGCTTCATCGAGCTCGGCATCGAGCCCGCGAATCTGCAAACGGTCGGTTACGGCAACGATTTCTCGCCCAGCGGCCCATCCTCCTCGGTCGTCGTCATCTACTGGCAGAACTGAGGTTTTCATCGTCCGTTCGTTTGCCGCCACGGCTGGCAAGATCACCACGGATCACCCGTTTTTTTCGCCCCTCAATCATGCTCTCACGCAAAAACCTTCTTCTCGCACTTTTCCTCGCCGCGCCGCTTCTCCTCATCGCCGCCAAGCCTGACAAACCCAAAAAAGACAAAGGCCCGTTTGAAGTCGCCAAGCCTGCCTTCAAGCCGGACTACAACCAGCCGCCCTTTGACGCCGCCACGGCCAAACCGGAGCATCTCGAGCCTTCGATGTTCAAATTGCCCGAGGGCCTCGAAATCACCGTTTGGGCCACCTCGCCGCAGCTTTTCAATCCCGCGAACATGGACATCGACCACGCGGGCCGCGTGTGGGTCACGGAAGGCGTCAATTACCGCCGTCACAGCGGCCGCAGCCGCGGGGGCGATTGTGTTCGCGTGCTGCAGGACACCGATGGCGATGGCAAGTGCGACAGCAGCCATGTCTTCGTGCGTGAGAAGGAACTCGAATGCCCGCTAGGTGTCGCCGTGTTCGACAATGTGATTTTTGTCTCGAACACGCCGAACATCATCAAATACACCGATGTGAACCGCGACCTCAAATTCGACCCCGCGGTGGATAAGCGTGAGATCTTCCTCTCCGGCTTCGAACAGCCGCAGCATGATCACAGCCTACATAGCGTGTATGCCGGCCCCGATGGCCGTCTCTACTTCAGCAACGGCAACTGTGGTGCCGAGTTCAGCGACAAAAGCGGCAACACCTTCCGCATCGGCGGTGCCTACCTGAACAACACCTACACCGGTGAGAAGAGCGATGACGGCCATGTGTATGTCGGCGGCTTCACCGCCAGCGTCGATCCGAGCGGTCACAAGGCGAAGATTCTCGGCTTCAACTACCGCAACAGCTACGAAGGCGTGCGCACGAGCTTTGGCGACATGTTCCTCAACGACAACGATGATCCTCCCGCCTGCCGCGTGAGCCATCTCATCGAAGGTGGCAGCTTCGGCTTCTTCTCCGCCAATGGAAAACGCCAGTGGCGTGCCGACAAACGCCCCGGCCAGTCCATCCCCGTGGCTGAGTGGCGTCAGGAAGACCCCGGCATCATCCCCGCCGGCGATGTCTATGGCGGCGGTGCCCCCACCGGCATGTGCTTTTATGAAAACGGAGCCCTCGGCGAGAAATGGAACGGCCTGCTCCTGAGCTGCGAAACCGGGCGCAATGTTGTCTTTGGCTACCTGCCGAAACCTGATGGCGCAGGCTTCAAACTCGAGCGTTTCGACTTCTGCACCACGAACACCACCGGCGTCTTCAAAGGCAGTGATTTCGTCGGCGGAGCCAACAACCTCTCTGATGAACGCCAGACGCTCTTCCGTCCCTCCGATGTCTGCGTGGGTGCTGATGGGGCCATCTACATCTCCGACTGGTATGACAAGCGCACCGGCGGCCATCAGGACACCGATGAGACCTGCAGCGGCACCATTTACCGCATCGCTCCGAAGGGCTTCAAATCTCAAATTCCGGCCATCAATTTCGACACCGTCGAGGGCCAGCTCGCCGCTCTGCAATCGCCTGCCAACAACGTGCGTCATGTCGGCTTCACACGCTTGAAGGAAGCCGGTGATAAGGTGCTTCCGCAGGTGTTGAAGCTGCGTGATCATGCGAACCCCTATCTTGCCTCGCGTGCAGTTTGGCTCGCGGCCCAACTCGGCGAGCAGGGCCTCATCGCCACGCGAAGCTGGCTGGAGAGCGATGACGCCACCAAGCGTCTGGTGGCCCTGCGTGCCATCCGCGCCGCCACGGACGACGGCATCGACTTGATCGCCACCATGGCGGCCGACCAGTCACCCATGGTGCGCCGCGAGGTCGCCGTGGCTTTGCGTGATGTGCCAGCCGCCCAAAGCGTGCCGCTCCTCGTGAAACTCTCACATCACATCGACGGCGGTGACCGCTCGCTGCTTGAAGCCTGGGGCATCGGCTGCAACGGCAAGGAGGAGGCCGTCTGGTCCGCCCTCAAGCCCGTGGGCGAATGGAATGACGACTTTGCGCACATCACCTGGCGTCTTCATCCCGTCGCCGCCGTGCCTGAGCTGCAAAAACGCGCCGCGGATGCCAGGCTCACGCCGGAGCAGCGCAAGCTGGCCCTCGACACGCTCGCCTTCATCCCGGACGCCTCTGCCGCGAAGGCTGTGCTCGCGTTGGCGAAGGACAAAACCTCGCCCATTCATGCCGATGTCATGTGGTGGATCATCAAACGCAGCACCGACGACTGGAGCAGCTTTGGCATCGCCGAGGAACTCAAAAAGGAAGGCATCTTCGATCCCGAAAGCGCCAAACTCGTCGAGATCATCACGCCGCCCGCTGTGCCGGGGGCGTATCAGGTCGCGGATGTCTTGAAACTCACCGGGAACGCCAAAAACGGCGCGCAGCTCGTCACCCGTTGCGTCATGTGCCATCAGTTCAACGATCAGGGCGTCGAATTCGGCCCGAACCTCGACGGCTGGGGCCGCAGCCAGCCCGCCGAGATCATCGCGCAGGCCATTCTGGAGCCCAGCAAGGACATCGCGCACGGCTACGACGGCCAGGAGGTCAAAACGAAGGAAGGCGTGACCATCCACGGCATGCTGCTCACCGATGGCGACATCATGATCATGCGCAGCATGGGCGGCGTGAACCAGTTCGTGCCGAAGAGCCGCGTGCAGAAGCGCGCCAAGCTCGACCGCAGCCTGATGCTCAGCGCCTTCCAGCTCGGCCTCAGCGCCCAGGATGTGGCTGACATCGTGGCGTACATGAGGGGTGGCAACTGAGCGCCGCCACACCTCAAAACGGCCAGCGATACGGCGCGTTGTGGATGAGCTTGCTCTTCGGATAAGCGGAGATGCGAACCTGGTTCTTTGAGTTGCCGCTGAGCAGCCACACATTCGTCGCGTCCAAGGCATGCAGGAAGCCGATGTGGCCGCTGTTGGCCTGATCGGTCGTCAGCGGCTGCAAAATGCAGATCGCACCATAGGTCGCGGCCAGCGGGCGGCCCCAGCCCCACCAGTCGGAGACTTTGGCGCTGCCCTGCGGCCTGTAGCCGGAGCGCAGTACGCACCAGTTCACAAAGGCGGCGCACCACGCCGTCTCATCATGCAGCAGATTGCCGCTGATGCCGCAGCTCTTGAGGTATTCGAGGATGCGCGGGTTGTCGCCCTGTGCCCATTCCTGCACGCCCTGCTCCATGATGGCGATCTGCATCCACGGCGGCGGCGCGGAGAAACTTGTCGGGGCGGAGGCGGCTGTTTCAGGCGGCAGACCGGTGACTGTGCCGTTCACGTTCACGATCTGGCCCGGAAAGAGCACCTTCCAGTTTCCCGTGCCCCATTCGACCAGTCCCGGGTTCATTTTCTGAAACTGGGACAGAGTCATGCCGAAGGATTTCGCGATCTTGCCCGGGTTATCTCCTGGTTGGACGGTGTATTGAGCCATGCCTGGATGAATGCCTCCCGTCGCTGAAAAAGCCAACGCTCAATTCAAGCCGCCAGCTCGTAATGCGGTCCGACCACCTTGCCACGCAGTCGGGCGGCCTTGGCCCCGGCCTGGTCGTGCTCGACCAGACCATCGCGCAGTCTGATGATGCGCGTGCAGCGCTCCACCATGCGCTCGTCGTGGGTGACGAAGACGAGCGTCTTGCCCTGCTGGTTGAGATCATCGAAGAGATCGAGGATCTCCTTGCCTGATTTGGAGTCGAGGTTGCCCGTGGCCTCGTCGGCGAGGATGACGAGCGGATTGTTCGACAACGCCCGGGCGATGGCCACACGCTGCTGCTGGCCGCCGGAGAGCTCGTTGGGTTTGTGATAGAGGCGGTGCTCCAGACCGACCTGCGTGGCAAGGCGTGTGCCCGTTTCGATCATGTCGGCGTCCTTCGCACCACCGTAATACATGGGCACGGCGATGTTTTCGATGACGCTGAGCTGCTGGATGAGATTGTAGCTCTGGAAGATGAAGCCGAGATTGCGGTTCCGTGCCTCGGAGAGGTCGTCATCGTCGAGATGGGCGACATTCTGACCGCCGAGGAAGTAATCACCGCTCGTCGGCTGGTCGAGGCAGCCGAGCACATTCAGGAGCGTGGACTTGCCACAGCCTGAAGGCCCCATGATACAGACGTACTCACCGGGATAGATTGAGAGCGAGACACCTTGGAGCACGTGCTGGGTGATGTCGCCCATCTGGTAGCTCTTGCGGATGTCCACCAGCTTGATGATGGGATCGGCGGATGGCATCACGGTTTCGCTGCGGCGATGTCCTTGGCGGGCTTCGGCTTTGCGGGAGTCTCACCGGCGGGCTTGGCCTTTCCGCCGCCGTTGATCTCAATCTCCGACTTTTTCGGCAGCGTGAGCGCGACGGGCTCGCCCCCTTTCAAACCATCCCGCACCTCGATGAACTCGTCATTGAACAAGCCGGTGCTGATCGCGCGCCGCTCCAGCGCGCCACCGTTGTTGATGTAACAGAAGTGCTGGTCCTGCTCGACCTCGACGGACTGCACCGGCACGTAAAGCACGTCAGCAAGCTGGTCCACGATGATCTCAACCTTGGCGTTCATTCCGGGCTTCATCCACGGGTGGTAACCGTTGATGTGAATGGTGCATGGATAGACCTTCAAGTTCGGCGTGTAGCGGCTGCTGGTGGAATCCGGCAGCACGGCAAGCTCCGCGACGCGTCCGTCAAGCTCCTTGCCGGGCTCGGCATCGACACGCACCTTCACCGGCTGGCCGATGCGGACTTTTTTGATCTGCGACTCATGCACGTTCACCTTCACGCCCATCTGGCTCATGTCCGGGATGGTCAGCATCGTCTGGCGGAAGCGCACACTCGCACCTTCCTCGATGGGATAATTGTAGTTGTAGCTGGAGCCGGCGTTCAGGTCGCCGTAGGCCACGAGCCCCGGCTGCGCGGCCTTGATGACGCAGGCTTTGAGCTGGCGCTCCAATTCCTCGCGCTGGGTCAATTCCATCTCGTAGCGACGCTTTGCGGTGGCGAACCTCGTCTCCGCCTGGGCCATGCGCGAACGGTTCGCGCGGATGGTGCGCTGGAGTTTTTTTAGCGCCTCCTGATAGCCCGCCACCAGAGTCGAGCACTGCTTGTTGAACTCATATTTTTTGAACAAGGCGAGCTGCGTCTCCGCCGTCTTCACCGCAAGCTCGACTTTCTCCAGGTTGACCTGGTCGTTCTCAAGCTGCGCCTGTGCGATGAATTTCCTTTCAGCAAGACGCTGTGATGCCTCGGCCTTCTGGCGGGCCACGGCCAGTTCTGATTTTCTGAGCAGCAGCTCATCCTCGAGCTGACGGAGCTTCTGCTGGGCCTCGCCATCGTTTTCCGCTTTCTGCTCCAGAAAGGGGATGAAGTCGATGCGCTCCGAGCTCGCAGGGACACTTGCCTTCTTCTGCGCGGGCTTGGCCTTGTCATCGACCTTTGGTTTGCCGGCATCAGACAAGACAGGCGTGTTCGCCTGTGTTTCCAGCACGGCGGCATATTTGTCGAACTCCTCGACATTTTTTGGCAATCCTGCGGCGGCAAGAATGGAGGCGGTGACTTCGCGGCCGAGATATTTTTCAAAATCCATCAAAGCGAAGACGCCTTCCTGCTGGGCGTCGCGCACGAGGCTCTGGTTTTCACTCTTTTGGATTTCACGCCCCTCGTCCGCGTCGATGTAGGCCGAGACCGTGGTCTGGAACTCGATCTCGTGCGACTGGATCTTGGTTTTGAGGTCGGTGCTGTCGAGTTCGATGAGCACCTTGCCCTCCTTCACATCCTCCTCGGTGATGAGGTAGCCTTCAGGGATCAGGCTGAGGATTTTTGTCGGGATTTCGATCTCGCTCTTCACCTCGGTGTTTTGCAGGGCGCGGATTTCACCACCTTGGAGCACGTTAATCTCCAGAGGTCCCCGCTGCACCACAAACGTCGGCACCTGATGCTCCTCCCCTTCACCGCCGGACATGAACCACCAGCCCGCCACGCCCAATGCGGCGGCGGTGGTGATGGCGACAAGCCCCTTGATGGTCTTTCCCTTCTTCATTCTCCCTTTGGCTTTTCGCTTTTTAATACGTCCACCCACGAGCCGTCTTTCTCGATAAACAGGACGCCCATGTCGCGCCAGAGCTGCAGACGCGCCAACGCGTGGCTGATCCGCGTGGAAACAATCAAGTCGCGGGTGCTGTTCATGTCGCGCTGCGCATCGACGAGGTCGATCGCCGTGCCCTGCCCCTCGGCGTTGAACGCCTCCTCGACTTCAAGACGCGCCGTGCTGATCTCCAGGCCGCGCTTGGCCAGTTCATACTGCTTGCGCGCCACTTCGAGGTCGCGCCAACCGGCTCGCACATCACGCCGCACCCCCTCCTCTGCCAGTTCCAGCTCACGTCGTGCGCGCTGCTCGGCGATCGTGGCGGAGCGCAGAGAGTTGCGCTCGGGCTTCTGGTTCAGGTTGAGGTCAAAATTCAGCCCCAGGGTGGTGCTGCGGTTGCGCGGCGTGAGCGTGAAATCGTTGCGGTCCGGATTGTCGAGGATGTTGTAGTTCACCAGCGAATTTACAGAGGGCAGGATGTCTTGTTTGGCGATCAAAACACGACGGTTGGCGTCCTCCATGCGGTCGCGTGTGTTCCAAAGGTCCATGCGCGCGGTCAAGGCAGTGTCGATGGCCTCGTCCAGCGTGCCCTTCTGGTCGATGATCTCCAGATCGCTCATGTCTTTGTAGTCGAGGACGATTCGCTCCGTCACCGGCAGGCCGAGCTGGATCTTTAAGTCATCCAGCGCCTGCTCGTAGTTCCGCATCGCCGTGATCCAGCTTCGCTGGAAGGTGATCTGCGATTGAAGCAGACGCCCCAGGGACGATTTGCTGCGCAGGTTCGCCTCCGCCATCGCCGTCTCACGCTCCACGACCTTGTTGAAAGCCATGTAGGCGATGTGCGCGTTGCGAGCCGACTCGCGTGTCTGGATGGTGCGAAAATACTGCGTGGCCACGTCCACGGCGAAGGTCTTGCGATACTGCGTGAAGTTGCGGATCGCGTAGAGCACGTTGCGCTCGCCCTGGGTGAGCACTTCCGAGGCGGCCAGATACCCCGCGCCGCGCAACAGCGGCTGTGTGAGAGTGAATCCAAGCTGCGAGTTGCCGGAATCACGGCCGCCGGTGAAAAAGCGAATAAAGTCCGTCGTGAGATTCGTCGCAAGGCGCGCACCGGTGCGGGTCAGCGCGGAAAAGCCGAGATCGCCGCTCGTCGTAAGCGTCGAGGTGCGCACGAGATTGTTCACGCCGCTCTGCACCTTCGTGCTGTCCAGCATGCCTGATCCGCCGCCGGCGAAAATCGGCGTGAACTGCTGTCGTGTGAGCGTCAAGTCGAGCGCGGCGAGATAGACCAGTTCCTTTTGCAGAAGGTAGTTGCGGTTGCGATGGACCGCGAAATTCAGCGCGTCCGCCAGGCTCAGCACGCGTGCGTTTTCCTCGATGAAGGCCCGGTCGCCGAGGAACTCCACCTTGCCCACGTTCTTGCGCAGTTCCTCCATCCGCACCGGTGGCGGCGGGGTGATGTCCAGAATCGCCTGCCCGGAGTTCGGCACCTTGCTGGCTTTCTTGCGCAGAATGCCGAAGACCTCCTTGTCCGCCCACTTTTTGTAGGACGCCGCCGTGCAGCCGGTCAGCACCAGCGCGACAAGCGTCAGCGACGCGACGGCAGGATGGAAAAGGCGGTGTTTTGACATGAGTTCTGTGGCCGGAGCGTGGATACTCCGGAAGATTGGTTTCGGGGGGCGATGCAATACGGGATTTTCACCCCGTGTCTATCGCTGGAAAACAAAACCCCTTTGCCACGGTTGAAGCCGCCGCTACTATCCTGCCCCACCCATGTCCGACGAACCCAAAGTCGCTGAAGCAGAAGAACTCCTGAAGGAGACCTCCGGATCCCCCCCGACCCGGAAGACGCTCATCGAGAAGCTCGACAACTGGGACGATTGGGCGAGCTGGGACGAGTTCTACCGCACCTACTCGGGTTTCGTGTTTCATGTGGCCCGCAAAACAGGACTCAGCGACGACGAGGCCAGCGATGTCGTGCAGGAGACCTTCATCGGTGTCGCCAAGAACCTTCAAAAAAAGAAATTCGACACCAGCCTCGGCTCCTTCAAATCCTTCCTCCTCAACCAGGCTCGCTGGCGCATCCTCGATCAATTCCGCCGGCGCAAGAAGCAGCAGAGCCGCGAAGCCAACCTCTACGCGGGCGAGGAACAGGACGAACGCCGCACCTCGCCGATCGACCGCTGTGCCGACCCGAACGGTGTGGCCCTCGAAAAACTCTGGGAAAAGGAATGGCAGGACAAGGTGATGGACATCGCGCTGCGCCGTGTGCGCGCGCTCGTCTCGCCTCGACAGTTCCAGATTTTCTCCTGCTACGTCATCAAAGGCTGGAGTCCAGAACGCGTGAAGAAGGAACTCGGCGTCAACGCGGCGCAGGTCTATCTCGCCAAGCATCGCGTGGGCCGCATTTTGAAGCGTGAGGCCGCGAAGCTGGCAGAGACGGAGCAGTGAGGCGGTCAAAGGTTGGAAGTTAAAAGTTAGAGGTTAAACGACAAACGAATTGGCCTCCCTGCGAGCATTCCCGACCTATAACCAATCACTCATAACGCTTCCCTCCTGAAAGCGTCCGCATCCCCATCGCGTAGCCGTTTCATGCTCCGCACTTTCGCCTTCCTCCTCATCGTCTCAGTCCTCCGCGCGGCCGATCCGGTGGCGCTTTTCATCGAAGGCTACGCCGGTCAGCGCAGCGTCGCTCAAGGCGAGGAAATCCCCATCCATGTCAGCACCACGGCGGCGAAGTTTGAGATCGAGGTCACGCGACTCGGCGCGAAACGCGAGATCGTGTGGAAGAAGGCTGACGTGCCCGGCGCGGCACATCCCGTGCCGGAGGATGCCTCCGCAAACGGCTGCCGCTGGCCGGAGAGCGTGCGCGTGCCCGTCGGTGCGGAGTGGAAAAGCGGCTACTACGAGGTCGCCTTCCGTGCGGCGGATGCTGGTGGCAAATGGACGCATCGCGGTGCACGCACGGCCAGCAGCAGCGCGTGGTTCATCGTGCGTCAGGCAAAGCCAGGCAGCACCTCGAAGATCCTTTTGCAGCTCTGCTCGAACACCTACAACGCCTACAACAACTGGGGCGGCTTCTCTGTGTATGCCTACAACAGCCTCTCGAAAAACCAGGGCAGCCGCGTGAGCTTTGAGCGGCCCGGCCCCTCACAATTCGCCCGCTGGGAGTTGCCCTTCGTCATCTGGGCGGAGCAAAACGGTTACCCGCTCGAATTCGCCGCCAATGACGACCTCGAATTCCGCCCCGAGATGCTCACGAACTACAAACTCGTGCTCAGCGTCGGCCACGACGAATACTGGAGCACGCCGATGCGCGACAACCTGGAGGCCTGGATCGCCAAAGGCGGCAACGTGGCCTTCTTCAGCGGCAACACCTGCTGTTGGCAGGTGCGCAGCGAGGCGGAGGGCCGCGCCTTCACCTGCTTCAAGCAGAACTACCACCTCGATCCCGTCTTCCAGACCCGCGACTTCAAAACACTCAGCACCGCGTGGAGCCATCATCTGCTCCAGCGTCCGGAAAACCAGCTCACCGGCGTCGGCTTCCTCTGGGGCGGCTACATGCGCAGCCACGGCCAGTTCATGGACGCAGAGGCCAGCTACATCGTGCACCGCCCCGACCACTGGATCTACGAAGGCACCGGCCTGAAGCGCGGCGACCGCTTTGGCGCGAAGGACACCATCGTCGGCTACGAATGCGACGGCTGCGAACTCGAGTGGCGCGACGGCCTGCCCTTCGCCACGCACAAAGACGGCACGCCGAAGAGCTTCGAAGTCCTCGGCACCTGCCCCGTCCGCTGGCACCCGGATGATGTCGAGTGGTATGAGAAATGGGAGATCGGCCGCACCGGCGCCGCATGCCTCGGCCTCTACACGAACACCGGCACCGTCTTTACCGCCGCTACCACCGATTGGGCGCATGGGCTGCAAGGGAATGACGCGCATGTGGTGCGCATCACGAAGAATGTGCTGGAGAGGCTGGGGAGGTGATGGCCTGCCAGAGTCAATTACATGATCCTAAAAATCTCTTCAACCGGATCAAGGATCTCATCCTCGCCTTCGCGAAAGGCCTGGATTCGGCCATCTTGAGATACCTTGATACCCATGCCGAGTTTTGATAGTGCTTTCGCTGCTGCAAGACGACCGCCTCCAGAACTTCCACCTTCAACTTTCAAAATTGCACCAACAGCGAGAATTCGCCCTTTGTGATCCAAGATTGTAGCACCATCTATTGCCAGCAGCTCTTGTCTTAACCGACGATCCAATTTGTGAAACGGACGGTCTGCAATCATCGCTGCCAATGCTTTCGCTTTTTTTGAGTGGGCAGGCGAAAGGTAATCAGATGCTGAAGTTGCCACTGACCTCCACTTGTTGTTTTGAGCGGCTACTACCAAACCAATGCAGGCACCTGTTCGAGCAAATGAAGCATCCAACGCACTTTCATAAATTGCGGTTCTAACGTCCATATCACTTGGACGCCCCATTTGAGTTAACAACGGCGCATGTTTCAAGTAGTGCCAGCGTCCACTTCGCCTGGCAAAAACCAGTTCGCGGCTCCTGAAAATTAAAATATCTCCACTACGATTCAGCACCACGGCGACACGTTCGTTTTCGGCCCATTGAGCAATTGCTTGCAATCGATTTGGCGCAAATGATGGAGGTGCTTCTGGATGTTCGAGCTGTTCATGCCCCGCGATCCTACCGATGAAGTCACACACAACCATGGTATCAAATCCGTTGGACATGACTGCGCTGAAATCGTCGTGGCAGACATCGTGAAAGTTAACCTCGCTGGCTTTAATAGCTCGGTCGAAGCCGATTGCCGCGGCTATCGGCCTCCCTTCGTATTGCCTACCTGACCAAACAGCCATCTGATCCAGAACAAATAAAAGAGCCTCTTCTTCATCCTTTTTGGCACACAGCGACTTCGCAATCACACGTCGAGGAAACATCGCAGCCAGATCGGCTTGATACCAACTATTCAAGCCTGCCTGCATATTCCCCACCACTCTGACAAAGGCTTTGACCAGATCTATCTCGGTAAGCTTGCCTTCACCTAATCCATCAAATGCCTGGCTTCGTTTCAGATGAAGCCTTTAAGCATCTTCCGAACGAGCCTTGAATGCGATTGTGCATGGATCAACAAATGCCACTTGTGACTCTCTGGAAGATGACTTCACGCTCTTGGAGTCAATCGAAGCGCCGCTAAACCAAGGAAGCAGGTGAACTTTTGCGAGGTGCCTTAATTGAGATTCTTCCATAAACTCTGTTTGTGATCATGCTCGGCCAAGACGCACCTGCCAACAGGAAAGCCTTTCAAAGCTTTCCACGTAATCCCCGCATGAAACCCACGCTGCTCCTTCTCGCGCTCACGCCCTCCCTTTTCGCCGCGGAGAGGCCGGAGGTCACGGTGCTGCTGCAGACGAAGTGGGAGGAGACGTTGACGATCACTGTCGACACGAGGAAGTAAACATGGTCAGCAAAATTGAACCTGACAGATATGCTGACACGGGTTTTGCCGTGAAGGACACCACGCCGGAGGTGAACGCGATGCTGTTCGCCGCGATGATGCGCCAGACGCCCGCCGAACGCCTCCTCATGGGCTTTGACATGAGCGCGACGGCCCGGGCGATGGTTTGGAGCACGATCCCCGCGGAACTGCCCGAGGACGAACGCCGCCGCGCCTTCTACCTCCGCTACTACGGTGAGCCGCTGCCGATACCGGCCCAAACAGGTATTTGACAGTTCCAGCCTGGCAAAGCACACTGGCCGTGGAATTGCCGCCGACCCGATAAAGGCACCGTATGGAGCACTTTCCGCGAGGATAGGGTCGGCGGACTCCAATTCACCGGGGCCAATGAGCCACCTGCATTTCGCGATGAGAGATGATCCGTCGATAGACAGCGGCATCCGGCTTGTCAGTCAAAGAGCGGGCCACCGCGCCGCATACCATGTCGGCAAGCTGGAGAAGGTTGTTTTTGTGGGAGTCCTGTAGCTTCACCTTGTGAATCAGCGATGTCCCGTGGGCTTCCGCCTGGACTTTGCGACGAAGGTAAGAGGTGAGTTCGCGGCGTAGAAGCTCGGTTCCTTGTCCATCCATGACCACGGTGGCGTTCCTCAAATACGGCTTCGCCAGCTCAAACACCAATCCGCAGGTGTAGCGGTACAATTCAGCGGGCGTTTTCACGCCATGATCGGTAAGGCCCGCCTTGTCGAGCACGACAGAGAAATAGAAGAACTCGAAGCAGGCCACTTCACGCAAAAACCTCTCCCGCCAGGCTGGCTTGAGCTTGTAGAAGTGAAATTCAAATTCAGCCCGCAGGCCGAGTTCCTTTTTCAATGCCTGGATTCGCTCATCCACGGCCGTTGCTTGCTCACGATCCTCGATCAGCACCAAGGTCACAATGAATCGGGGCGAGGTGGCTTTGCAGGCCATGTTCAGACCTGTGTCTCCAGATTCATCAATGAAAACGAGCATGGCGAATTTCGGTGGAACAGCTTTCTAGGTGTCTCTGAGAGGGCCCGCAAGCCCCAAGCGTAATCCCCGCATGAAACCCACGCTGCTCTTTCTCGCGATCACGTCCTCGCTTTTCGCTGCGGAGCGGCCGGAGGTCACGTTGCCGCGGCAGACGAGTGGAGACACGGCGGTGCAGCCGAATTGGGAGGAGACGTTGACAATCACTGTCGGCACGAAGGACGCGGACATCATCGGCAGCGACCAGCGGGCCATTCAGGCGGCGGTGGATCATGTGGCGAGACTTGGCGGCGGCACGGTGCGCATCTTGGCGGGCACGTATCGACTGAGAAACGCCGTCTATCTGCAAAGCGGCGTGCATCTCATCGGCGAGGGCGAGAAGACGGTGCTCATCAAAGAGTCCTCCACCACCACACCGCTGAAGCTCGACAGCGACTGGTATGACCAGGAGATCACGCTGCACAACGCCGCGGGCTTCCGCATCGGCGATGGCGTGTGCCTGCGGGCGAAGGACGCCAAAACCGGCCGCCAGACCGTGATCAAGCGCACGCTCACCGCCCGCAGCGGCAACCGCTTCAAGCTCGACAAGCCCCTGCGCGAAAACTTGTGGCAGATGAACGACGCCACCTGCTCCACGCTCTTCCCGCTGCTCAGCGGCGAGTTCGTGGACGACCTGCGCATCGAAAACCTCGTGCTCGATGGCAACCGCGAGCACAACGCCGAGCTCGATGGCAATTACGCCGGCTGCATCTTCCTCCAGGACTGCAACCGCATCCACATCCGCGGCGTCACTGCCCGCAACAACCACGGCGACGGCATCTCCTGGCAGATCTGCCACGACGTCGTGGTCGAAAACTGCGTCAGCGAGAACAACAAGAACCTCGGCCTGCATCCCGGCAGCGGCTCGCAGCGGCCCGTCATTCGGAACAACACCCTGCGCGGCAATGACATCGGCATCTTCTTCTGCTGGGGCGTCAAATACGGCCTCGCCGAGCAAAACACGATCGAGGGCAACCGCGTCGGCATCTCCATCGGCCATCGCGACACCGACAACCTCATCACCGGTAACACCATACGCGACAGCAAGCTCAACGGCGTCCTCTTCCGCCCCGAGCGCGGTCCCGACTTCGCCGGCCACCGCAACCGCATCGAGCGCAACACCTTCATCGACAACGCCCCCGAAGGCGGCGCCGTCATCGACATCCAGGGCGGCACCGAATCCATCACCATCCGCGACAACACCTTCACCGAAACTCGCGGCGGCAAGAAGCGCGAGGTGGTCAAACAAGGCCCCGACACGAAGCAGATCGTCGTGGAAGGCAGCCAGACGAAGGGATTGTGATTGTCACTTCATCGCGTTCGTGATGAACTTCGACCGCTCGCGCCGTTTGAGTGCGGTCACTTTCCAACCATGAAACAAAAGCTTCTCCTCGCCTTCTTCGCCACAGCCCTCGCTCAGGCCGAAGACATCCGCCTGCAGCCACCGAAGGATCTGAACGGCTACTTTCCCTTCAATCCACCTTCATCGCTGAGTGAATGGGATCAACGTAAGGAGCAGGTGCGGCGGCAGATTCTGGTGGCGGAAGGTTTGTGGCCGATGCCGACGAAGACGCCGCTCAATCCAGTCATTCATGGCAAGGTCGAGGGTGACGGCTTCACGGTGGAGAAGGTCTATTTCGAGAGTGCACCCGGCTTTTTCGTCACCGGCAGCCTGTGGAAGCCGAAGACGATCAAAGGCAAGGTGCCAGGCGTCATGTTCGCGCACGGGCACTGGCAGGATGCGCGCTTGTCCATCGCAGCGGATGATGTGGTGAGACGTGAGATCGCCGCCGGAGGCGAACGCTTTGAACGCGGTGGCAAAAGCATCTTCCAGTCACTTTGCGTGCAGCTCGCCCGCATGGGCTGCGTCGTGTGGCAGTGGGACATGCTCAGCGACTCGGACTCCATCCAGTTCTCGCGTGAGATCGTGCATAAATTCGCCAAACAACGGCCGGAGGCCAACACGGAGGAGAACTGGGGCCTCTACAGTCCGCAGGCCGAGTCGCATCTTCAGTCCATCATGGGTCTGCAAACATGGAACGCCGTGCGCGGCCTCGATTTCCTGCTCTCGCTCCCGGAGGTCGATCCCGAGCGCACTGCCATCACCGGTGCCAGCGGCGGCGGCACGCAGACGATGCTGCTCGCGGCCATCGATGACCGCATCAAGCTCTCCTTCCCCTGCGTGATGGTCAGCACGTCGATGCAGGGCGGCTGCACGTGTGAAAACGCCTCGCTGCTGCGCATCGGCACCGGCAATGTCGAATTCGCAGGTCTCTTCGCGCCAAAACCGCAGGGCATGAACACGGCGAATGATTGGACCAAGGAAATGGCGACCAAGGGCTTTCCTGATTTGCAGAAGCTCTACGAGACGCATGGCAAGAAGGACAACGTCTTCCTCCTCCGCGGCGAGCACTTCCCGCACAACTACAACGCCGTCACCCGCTCGGCGTTCTACACCTTCGTCAACAAGCACTTCAAGCTCGGCTTCCCTTCACCAGTGATCGAGCAGGACTATGAGCCGCTCACCAAGGAGCAACTCACCGTCTGGGACGACAAGCATCCCGCACCGAAGGCCGCCGATCCCGAGTTCGAGCGCAAGCTGTTGAAGTATTTCGCCGAGGATGCTGAAAAACAACTGGCCTCGTCTGACCCGAAAGTCCTGCGTCAAGGCATCGAAGTCATTCTCGGCCGCACCTACGACCAGGCGGGCGAGGTTGAGTGGTCGCTCAAGGACAAGCAGGATCGCGGCAATCACCTCGAAATGACCGGCGCTCTGACCAACAAGACGCACAGCGAAGAAATGACTGTAACTTGGCTGTATCCAAAGCAGTGGAACAACCGTGTCATCGTTTGGCTCGACGACAAGGGCCGCTCAGGCATCGCCAATGAAGAAGTGAAAGAGCTCGTCGCCGCGGGGAATGCTGTCGTCGGCGTCGATTTGCTCTTCCAAGGCGGCGAACCGGTCAAACAAACCCGCGTCGTGGCCAATCCACGCGAATTCGCCGGTTACACCTTCGGCTACAACCACACCCTCTTCGCCCAACGAGTGCACGACGTGCTCAGCGTCGTGACCTTCTTGCGCAAAGCCAAGGTGGGCAGCCATCCGAACCCGAAGACCCTCTGCCTTGCGGCTTTCGGCCCGCAAACCGGCCCGATCTCCGTCGCAGCGCTTGCTTTGGCCGGTGAGCAGGTGGATCGCGCCGCAGTCAGCACGCACGGCTTCCGCTTTGGCAAGGTGCTGGACTATCGCGATCCGATGTTCCTACCCGGTGGAGCGAAGTATCGCGATCTACCCGGCATGCTGTCGCTTTATGATCAAAAGCGGCGCTGGGTCGCGGGCGAGAACGAAGATCGCAAGCCTCCGGCGATCGACTGGTTGATGCAGTGACCAAAAAAACAAGGGGCCAAACGGCCCCTTGTTTTTTTGTTGGTTGAATTCAGGCAAGCTCAGGCGGCTTCCATCACACCACCACGCAGTGCACGCGGGTGATGCCCTGGATTTTCTCCAGTTCGGCCAGCACGGCTTCGCTTGGAGTGGAATCGAGCGTGAGCAGCGTCAGCGCGGTGCCGCCTTCCTTGTTCCGGCTGAGGGACATGTCGGCGATGTTCACGTTGTTCTTGCCAAGGATGGTGCTGTAGGCGGCGATCATGCCGGGGCGGTCCTGGTTCTCGATGAGCAAAAGTGTGCCCTCAGGGCGGGTTTCGATGTGGCGCTCGTTCACCTTCACGATGCGCGGCTCGCCGGCGAAGAAGGTGCCGGCGATGCTGGCCTTCTCCGTGCCATTGCTGGCCTCTACTTCGATGAGATCGGTGAATTCGCTGGCTTCGGAGAGGCGGCTTTCGGTGAAACGCAGGCCAAGGTTTTCGGCGACGCCGTTGGCGTTGATGTAATTGACCTGTTCAGCACCGACGGCTCGCTCAAGGAAGCCTTTCAGCACCGCACGTGAGATGAGCGTCGTGTCCCCCGTGCCGACTTTGCCGCTGTAGTTGATGCTGACGACGTTCGAACGCGCCGGAGCGAGCTGCGACACCAGGCGGCCGAGGAGTTCGCCGAACTTCAGGAACGGCCCGATCTCCGCGAGGACCTTCGGATCGACGTTCGGCATGTTCACCGCGTTGACCACGGTGCCCTGGAGCAGGTGCGCCTTGATCACTTCGGCGATTTCGATGCCGACGTTTTCCTGCGCTTCTTCGGTCGAGGCACCGAGATGCGGCGTGAAAACGGTGTTCGGAGCCTTGAGCAGCGGGTAATCAGCAGGCGGTGGCTCAGTTTCGAACACATCGAGCGCGGCACCGGCGATGGTGCCAGCGGTGAGGGCCTCGGCCAGAGCGGCGTCGTCGATGAGACCGCCGCGGGCGCAGTTGATGATGCGGCAGCTTGGCTTCAGCGTGTCGAGACGTTTCGCATTGATCATGTGCTTCGTCTCGGGCGTGAGCGGCATGTGCATCGTGATGTAATCGGCCTGCACGATGGCGGCGTCGAGATCCTCGCAAAGAGTCACGCCGAGGCTTTCCGCGCGGTTTTTGCTCAAATACGGGTCATAGGCCACCACGCTCATGCCGAAGGCCTTCGCCCGCTTGGCGAACTCGGCGCCGATGCGGCCCATGCCGAGCACAACGAGCGTTTTGCCATACACTTCCGTGCCTTGGAAGCTTTTGCGGTCCCATTTGCCGCTGACGATGGTGGCGTGTGCCTGCGGGGTCTTGCGGGAGAGGGCCATCATCAAGGTGAAGGCCTGCTCAGCGGTCGAGATCGTGTTGCCGCCGGGGGTGTTCATGACGACGACGCCGCGCTTCGAGGCGACAGGCACGTCGATGTTGTCCACGCCGACACCGGCACGGCCCACGACTTTGAGATTCGGGGCGGCTTCGAGCACTTTGGCGGTCACTTTGGCGCCGCTGCGCACAATGATCGCGTGGGCGTCACGGGAAGCCTCGATCATCTTGTCCTCGGCCTTCAGGTCCATGTTCACCGTCACGTTGAAGGACGGCTCCGCTTTGAGCAGGTCGATGCCCTTGCTCGAAATGGGGTCGTTGTTGCCGGCGATGAGGATGTTGAACTTGGACATGGTGTTTTTGGGGAAAAGGGCGCGCAGACTAGCCGCCTTTCCTCCGCGCTCAAGGAGCAATGCGTGCTGGACAGAAGAGGGGGGGCGGAGCATGAATGCGCATGCTCGTAGGAACCAAGTTCGCCACCGCAGCGATTGCCCTGGCCAGCCCTCTTTCCATGAAAGAATTCATCGCCGTGACCGCGGCCGCCCTCGTGCTGCCGGCGCTTGTTGTCTGGCTCGTCATGCGGGGCCAGTCGAAGCGCCAGCAGGCCGAATCCGCCGCAGCGCTCGAAAAGCAACGGGCTGATGCCGAAAACACGCTGAAAGCAGAACAAGCACGGGCAGCAGCCGCGGCAGCCGAGGCCCAAAAGGCCGCCGATGCCGTTGCCGCGAAGCTGGCGGACACCGAGCAGCGCTTCTCCACCCACCGCGAAGTGGCCGAGCGCCGCGCAAACGACGCCTCCCAGCAGATTGCGCGGCTTGAAAGTGAACTGGCCGCCACGCGCGAAATCGCCGCGCAACTGGCGCCCACGCAGTCGCGCATCAAGGATCTGGAACTGGCACTTTCCGCCGAACAGGGCCGGGTGAAGGCCCAGGAACAGGCCATTGAGGCCACCAATGCCCGTGCGGCCGATTTTGAAAAGCGCCTCATCGAAGCCCAGGAGCTGGTGATGCGGCACAAGAAGGAGATGCAGGAAAATGCGGTCGAATTGAAGAAAATTCGTGACGAGCAGGCCGTCTATGCCGCCGCGGGCGGTCCGGAGGCCGAGCTGGCAAAAGCCCGCGAGGCTCACCAGCAGGCCGAGGTGAAGATCGGTAACCTTCAGCGCGCCTTGAAGGCCGCCGAGGCACGAATCGAGATAGTGCAAAAGGAATTCATGAACGCGGTCGGCGTCTCCTCCGCCCCCGTGGCAGGAGCGCCCTCCGCGCCCTCCAGCGATAAGAAAGTCCGCGATCTGGAGGAGAAGCTGGCCCATTTGGAGGCCGAGTCGCGCAAGCGAGCAAGAGAGGACGGCTACAAGATCGCGGAGCTCGAATACCGCCTCAGCGAGGCCTTGGATGCATCGAAATCCAACCAGGCAATGACCGAGGCACCCGCTAAACCCAAGCCTTCGCCCGCTGCCGAACCTACCCCCATTGTCGAAGTCATAACGCCCAAGGAAGAAGAGCCGAAGGCCGTGGCACCTCCGGAAGTCACCGCGACGGTGCAGTCGGAACTTCCGCTGCCATCGCCCTCCACGCCCGCTTGAGCCTTCCGGCCGCTTTGAGTGCTGTTCATTCTCTCACGGTAATTTTCCCGTCCACCTCCGCGTTCTACCTGCCCGCATGAAAATCAGCCTCGCCCTCGTCACACTTTTTGCTGTCACCACCACCAACGCCACCACCGACTGGTCCCGTTTTCGCGGCCCCAATGGCACCGGCATCGCCAACACGACCGGCTTGCCGTCCGTGGTCGATGAAAGCACGACGCTCTGGAAGGTGCCGCTCGGCAAAGGCTGGTCCTCGCCGGTGCTGTGGGGCGATATGGTCGTCGTCACCGCCGAAACCGCGGCCAACAAACGCGCCGTTATCGCCCTCTCGGCCAAGGATGGCAAGGAACTCTGGCGCTACGAGACCGAGTTCGTCCCGCACAACATCCACAAGACTTACAACACCTTCGCCAGCAGTTCCGCATTCGTCGATGGCGAGCGCATCTACATCAACTGGAGCTCCGGCACGAACATCCAGGCGCTCGCCCTCGATCACAAAGGCAAGCTGCTTTGGCACAACGACCACGTGGCCGACTACATCCACGAGCACGGGACCGGCATCTCCCCCATCGTCGAGGACGGCATCATGATCGTGCGCAGCGAGTTCGACTGGCAACGTGACGGCAAGGTGTACACCGAAGATCCTGAGCAGCAGAAGTGGAAGTCCTGCATCGTCGGACTCGACGCCAAAACCGGCAAGCAGGCCTGGAAGCTCGACATCCCGAACTGCCTCAACACCTTCTCCACGCCCGTCGTGCACACCTTGAAGGACGGAAAAAAGGAAATCATCTGCTCCGACACCGGCAGCGGTGTCATGGGCATCGACCTCAAGACCGGCAAGATCAACTGGCAGCACAATCCCGGCTATAAGCAGCGCTCACTCGGTTCCGGCGTGCTCAGCGATGACTTCTTCTTCTGCACCTTCGGCACCGGCGGCGGCGTGAAGGAGATCGCCGCGCTCGACCTGAAGAGCGGCAAACCTCAGCCTGTCGCGTTCGACATTCCGAAAGGCCTGCCCTATGTCCCCTCCCCGCTCGTGATCGGCAACGAGATGTACCTCCTCGGCGACGGCGGTATCCTGCGCTGTGTTGAATTCAAGACCGGCAAGGTCATCTACGAGGAACGTGTCGAAGGCACCGCCGGCAGCGCGAAATTCTTCAGCAGCCCGGTCGCCGGCGACGGCAAAATCTTCTGCGCGAGCCAACAGGGCGACCTCATCGTCATCAAAGCCGGCACGAAGTTCGAACGAATCGCCGCCAGCAAGCTCGATGCCCCGGTGAACTCCGTCCCGGCCATCGGCGACAAGAAGCTCTTCGTCCGCACCGCCAGTTCACTCTACTGCATCGGCGCGAAGGGTCAGCCGGTGCCGTGAATCAACCGCATCACGGAGCCTCCAGCTTGTCGCCGCGCACCACCTCGGCGCTGCCGTCGAGACGTCCCACAATGCGCTCGCCTCGCCGGTCCGCCTTGCGGCTGATGAGTACGATGGTTTTTCCATCTGCCGTGTCCTTCATGCCCGCGCCACGGTATTCCCATGCCTGCTCCCCAGTTGAACCTCCCTGCGTGGAGTGTTCTTCCAGCAACCCCCGGTAATCGAGAATCTTTTCCTCATAGAGCGCCTCCAGCGTGGGCGGCAGGCTGCCCTCATGATCTGAAGCATACTCTTTCATGCCGAGAACGAGCTGCTTGGCGTTGTTCACCGACTTTATCTGCAAAGCCTGCTTCTGGATGGAATTGAAGGCGGGCACCGCCAACGATGCCAGGATCGCGATGATTGGAATCGCCGCGATCATGATGTAACCCGTGACGAGCCCTGTGACCGCCATCCCGCTTCCTTTCAAGGCTCCGGCGGATTTCTTGATCGCGGAAAGACCGAGATGCCCGAGAATGATCGCAGGAATGCACGGCAGCCAGAGCAGCAGCCCCAGGATGCCGCAAATCATGCTCGCCACCGCCATGCCCGAGGTTTTGGCATCCGGCACTGGCATGACACCTCTTGGCACTGATGGTCCGAAGACCGCCTGACCTGTGGCGGGAACCGGCGGCGGGATCAGCCTCGACAGTGGTTGCCATTCGGCCATGCCCTCGCACCAGCCGAGGTCGCTGCCGCTGAGTTCACCAGACACGAGGCGTCGATAAACTTCCTCTTTCTCAAAGGGGCCGGACTTCTCTCCATTTTTTCCGACGTAGTATTCCATGATGCGAACGGGGTGGGTTGAACTGACCACGGAATATCAGAAGCCCCCATATGAGCACAATCACGAAATCAACTCGCTTCCATCGATGCCACTCATCTCATCCATGAGCAAAATCCCCTTTGCCAAGCCCGGACGGGCGGGTATGGACACGGCCCCTAAAACTATGAGCAAAAAAAGTGACTTCGGACTCATCGGCCTCGCCGTGATGGGCCAAAACCTCGTTCTCAACGTCGAAAGCCGCGGCTTCCAGGTCAGCGTCTACAACCGCACCACCAGTGTCACCGACGAATTCCTCGCCAAGCACCCCGGCAAGGCCCTCGTCGGCACCAAGACCCTCGAAGAATTCGTCCAGAGCCTCGCCCTGCCGCGCAAAATTCACATCATGGTGAAATCCACCGCCGTGAAGGACAGCGACCGTGACGCCGTGGACGCCGTGATCGAGCAGCTCATCCCGCTTTTGGACAAAGGCGACATCGTCATCGACGGCGGCAACAGCTTCTACCAGACCACCGAGCGTCGCGACGCCTACATGGCTGAAAAAGGCCTCCGCTTCATCGGCGCAGGCGTCTCCGGCGGTGAAGAAGGTGCTCGCAAAGGCCCCTCCATCATGCCCGGCGGTCCGGCTTCCACTTGGGAAGTGATGAAGCCCATCTTTGAATCCATCGCCGCGAAGGTCGATGGCGAGCCCTGCGTCATCCACATCGGCCCCGGCGGTGCCGGTCACTACGTGAAGATGATCCACAACGGCATCGAGTACGGCGACATGCAGCTCATCTGCGAAGCCTATAACATCTTCAAGCATGCCGGCTTCACCACCGACGAGATGGCCGCCATCTTCAACGAGTGGAACGAGGGCGACCTCCTCAGCTACCTCATCCAGATCTCCGGCAAGGCTTTGGAGCAAAAAGACCCCGAAACCGGCAAGCCCGTCGTCGAACTCATCGTCGATAAAGCCGGCCAGAAAGGCACGGGCCAGTGGACCCTGCTCAACGCCGCCGAAAACGCCGTCGTCATCAGCACCATCAATGCCGCCGTCGAGGCCCGCATCCTCTCCAGCCAGAAGAAGCAACGCGTCGCCGCCAGCACCCAGCTCACCGGCCCGACCGTCAACATCACCACCGACAAGAAGGAACTCGTCAAAAAGGTCCACGACGCCCTCTACGCCTCCAAGATCATCAGCTACGCCCAGGGTCTCGACCTCATCAAAACCATGGGTGAGAAGAAGCAATGGGGTCTCGACCTCGGCCGCATCGCCGCCATCTGGCGCGGCGGTTGCATCATCCGCGCCCGCTTCCTCAATCGCATCACCGACGCCTACCGCACCAACGCCAATTTGGCTAACCTCATGCTCGATCCGTTCTTCAAAGACGTGCTCAGCAAGACCCAGCAGAACTGGCGTGAAGTCGTCAGCATCGCCACCCTCAACGGCATCCCGGTTCCGGCCTTCAGCGCCTCCCTCGGCTACTACGACAGCTACCGCGCCGCCCGCCTCCCCGCCAACCTCCTCCAAGCCCAACGCGACTTCTTCGGTGCCCACACCTACGAGCGCACCGACAAGCCCGAAGGCCAGTTCTTCCACACCGAGTGGCCGGAAGTGATCGGCTAATCCGAAAGGAGCGCGGCATTTTGTCCGCTACCCCCCATCAACGCGAAGGCGGCTGAGGCAACTCAGCCGCCTTCTTGCATCCTGATCTGAAGCCACTAGTGTCTGGCCATGAAATCCAACTCCCACCCAAAAGTGCGTGAAGGCTGGCAGGCGGTGAAATGCACCAGCCTGGATGACATGCGCACGCAAAACATCCGCTTCTGGCAGCGGGCAGGAGGGGCGGCCATTCGCCAATCCGCGTGGGAGCTGGTGGTGGAAACCTGGCAGGCGCAGCACCGCGATCCCGATGAACTCCGATTTCAAAGACTTGCTCCGACTGTTCGCCAGGCATGAGGTGCGTTACCCCATCGTGGGCGGTTACGCGGCCATGCACTATTCCCAGCCGCGATTCACCAGGGACCTGGACCTCTGGCTGGAACCAAACAAGGAAAACGCCTCCCGTGTCATGCGAGCTTTCGGTGAGTTCGGCATGCCGTTGATCGATGTCACCCCCGACGACTTCGCGCGGGAAAGCTTTCAATACATGGTCGGTCGCGCCCCGGTGCTGTTCGATTTCCTCACCTCGCTACCCACGATGGATTTCGCCCACTGCTGGAATAGCCGTCTCACGGACAACGAAGAAGGCTTCCCGATCCATTTCCTCAGCCGCAACGACCTGATCCAGGCCAAAAAGCAAGCAGGCCGCCCCCAAGACCTCGCCGACCTCGATGAAATTCGCCGTGCTGGGGAAGACGAGGCGTAAAGAAGCCCGCCAACCGAGTGATCAGCTAATGTGGTTCACCCCTCGGGGCTGATCTGAGCCGTCCAGAGGACGACACCACACTTCAAAAACATCAGAAAGACGGCTGATGCAGCTCAGCCGGTTTTTCAGTCTACGACTTCAACGAGCAACTCTTTGGTTCCGTTGATCTCCCCCCCCGCAACACCATCCGCACCTGCCGACGGAGGAAGAAGCAGCCACCTTTGCATGCAAGCCTTGCATGGCTTCTTCAAGTCGATGGATCTCATCATCCCTTCCGCCATGAATCACCTGACAGTGCTGCCGATCACGTCGAAGGTGACCGTCATGGGCAGGCTCTTGGATTCACGACCCACCGACAACGGAAGGAAGAGTCATGCTTAAGGCAGCACGTCAACGCAGGAAGCATCGAGGCGCGCCGCCGCATGCGGTGGCGCATCTTCGGCAAGGCATCGGGCTACGCTTTGCCGCGCTGCTGAAATCGGGACGGGGTGCCTGGGTGGCGTTTCTTGCGGTGTTAGGGCCTGGCCTGCTGGCGGGACTCTCGGATGATGATCCGGCTGGCATCACGACTTACTCCGTGCTGGGCGCGGACTTTGGCTATCGGCTTCTGTGGATCATTCCCGCGTCCACGGTGCTGCTGGTGCAGTTCCATCTGATGGCGGTGCGCATCGGTGCGGCGACTGGCAAAGGCTTTGTGGGCATCATCCGCGAGAAATGGGGACGCGGCGCTGGCTACTTCGCGGTCTGCGGGCTGCTGTTTGCGAACTTCGGCACGATCTGCGCCGAGTATGCGGGCATCTCCGCCGCAGGCGGGCTGGTGGGCATTCCCTCATGGATCAGCGCCCCTGTGGCAGGCTTGCTGATCTCGCTCGTGGTGGTGCTGGGATCGTTCCACCGCGTGGAGCGGGTGCTGCTGGTGATCTCAGCGACACTGGCGCTGTACATTGTCGATGGTTTTCTGGCCGCGCCGGACTGGAGCGCCGTGTGGCATCAATCCGTGGTGCCGCACCTGCCGACGAGTCCAGCGGGCTGGATCGCCATTGCAGCGGCCCTGGGCACGACGCTGGCTCCATGGGGGCTGGCATTCATCCAATCCTATGCGGTGGACAAGAAGATCACCCTGGAAAGCCTGCGCTGGGCGCGGTGGGATGTCGTGATCGGCTCGGTGCTCACCGGTGTGATCGGACTGGCCATCGCCGTGGCCTGTGCGGCAACGCTGAACAAGGCGGGCGTGCACATTCAACATGCGGGCGATGCGGCGAAGGCGCTCGAACCGCTGGCGGGCCGCTTTGCCACCGTCATCTTTGGCGCAGGTCTGCTTGGGGCTTCCTTGCTTGCGGCAGCCATCGTGCCCATTGCCACGGCTTACTCCATCGCCGAGGGCGTCGGCGAGCCCGCATCGCTCGATCTGGACTCGCATCACTTTCAGTGGTTCTACGCGGCGTTCATCGGACTGACCATTGCCTCCGTGAGTGTGGTGTCGCTGCCTGGACTGCCGCTGATTCCGCTGATCTACACGAGCCAAGTGGTCAACGCGGTGCTGCTACCTCTGCATGTGATCACCCTCCAGCGCCTCGCTGGAGACGCATCCATCATGGGCGATGCGCGGCAGGGGCCGTGGTCGCGTGCGCTAGGCTGGGTGAGCATCGTGTTGATCGTCGCCTGCGTCGCGGCGCTGGCGTGGAGTTGGATGAGCTGAGTGGAGACAGAGCACGGGGTAGGCAGGCTAATTGGGGTCGTGGCGAGAACTGCCACGCGGTTTTCGTTCATGAACAGCCATGAAACTCGCCGCTGCGCTCCACGCCGCCGGCAAGCCATTCTCGACGCCCGGCTTGAAGCAGGACATCGAATTCGCGAAGGCAGGCGAGGTTTCGCTGACCCTCGATGCGTTCGTGCCGGAGGGAGAGGGGCCGTTTTGTCCGCCGCAGGATCTCGTGGCGCATGTGAAGCGCCGCAACGAGCTCCGCGGCCTCGGCGACCTGATCGGCAGCCACGAGATAAGCGAGGCGAATTTCGCCAAACTGGCCGCGATGTCGCCCATCACGCACGTGAAGCCAAGTTTGCCGCCCTTTCTCCAAATCCACGGCGATGCCGACACGACCGTGGCGCACGAGCAGAGCGTGATGTTTGAAAAGGCAATGAAAGCCGCCGGAAACACCAGCGAGACGATCACCGTGAAAGGCGGCGGCCACGGCATGGGCGGCTGGGCGAAGCTTAACAGCGACTACGCCACGAGAATGATCGACTGGCTGCGTGTGACGCTACAAAAGTGATCCATCATCGAATAAACCATGCATGCCGCCGAGTCAGCGTGCATGGAAGATATTCAACCGCAACTGACGCAGATCTCACGCCGGTTGGCTGCGAGCTGGGTGGCGAAGACGGGGGCCGGGGCGATGCGGCGCACGGCCTGGATGAACTCGTGGGCACGGTCTTCGAGAGCAGGTGTGTTGAGCTTGAGGGTGAGGATGAGGCGGCGTGCCTGAATGGCATCCTGAATCCGGGCGATGTGCGGAAGGACTTCGGGCGGGGCGAGATTGATGTCGCAAAGCAGGAGAGCGGGCTCCTGCGGCAATGCAGTCAGGTTCAGCCGGCCTGCGGCGGTGCGCCAGTGGTCGAAGCGTACGTTTTGTGCTTTGGCGAGCTGGAGGACGCGGGGATCCATTTCGCCGGTATCGACGCCGAGCACGTGCATGCCGCGCTTCAGCAGCGCAACGGTGGCTCCGCCGGGAGCGCAAC
The DNA here is from genome assembly GCF_044236155.1 of Prosthecobacter sp. Lineage (GTDB taxonomy): Bacteria > Verrucomicrobiota > Verrucomicrobiia > Verrucomicrobiales > Verrucomicrobiaceae > Prosthecobacter. The sequence continues at coordinate 121,556 of NZ_JBIIHA010000010.1, read as the reverse complement.
CGAGATCGAGGGCGGTCTGGCCACGGAGGTCGAGCTTGTCCCAGCCGCGCCAAGCGAGGGCCTGCTCGAATTTCAGCCAGGCGCGTGAGGGGACGTCATCCGGCAGGCTGATGCGCGGCACACCGCCGGGATGCGTGTGCGCGCCCTCATGATGCTCGTGGTAGCCGACAAAGAATGGCTCCTCGTCGCTTTCGCCAATGATCACGTCGAGTATCAAATCGCCGGGAGCGTAAGAGGGCCTAGTTTCCACCGCGATGCCGGCCAGTTGGAGGGCGCGGACGATATCGGCTTCGAGGACGTCGATGCGCTGCCATGTCGCGGTTTCGACGCCGTCTTCAGGTGTGATTCGCGGGAAGACATGAAGCCTGAACGGCTCCGGACTGAGCTTCCGGGCGTGATCAACGATCTCGCTGATCGATTTGCACAACCCGAGGGAGATGCCGCTGACTCTGGCGAAATGACTGAGGGTTGGCGGAGGCTGGAATTCGGGATGACGCAGCTTCCAGGTGATGAACTGCGGTTTCATAAACGCGGGCGTGAGTTCGCCCCGGAAGTGGGTGGCGATGTCACGTTTGATCGCGGCTTCGGAGCCAGCCCGGCAGGTGGTGAAGCGGAAGGGGGCGTTCATGTGGAGAAAAAGAAGGGCGGAGCCAAGGCTCCGCCCTCCGTGGTCAGATGCGAGGTCAAAATTCTTATTCCACACCTTTCCAGGCACCAAAGTTCGCGCCTTCGGTGATCCACTTTTTGATCAGGTCGATGTTGGCAGCGCTCACGCGGTCGCCCTTGCCTTCGGGAGGCATGGCGAGGTCGTCGGATTCTGGCAGGGCCATCGTCTTGACCAGCCAGCTCGCGTCAGGCTTGCCGGCGACGACGTTTTCATTGGGATACTCCTTGCCCCCCTTCATGATGACGGCGGCTCCATCGAGTCGAAGGCCGCCCTTGGGCTTCTTAATCTTGCCGTTTTCCTCGTGTTCCTTTTCGTGGCACTTGAAGCAGCTCTCCTTGAGGATGGGCAGGATCTGCTTTTCAAAGTCCACCTTGCCAGCGTCCTGAGCACGGGTGGTATTGACGGAGGCGCCGAGGCAAAGCACGGCAGCGAGTGTGAGGGCGAGTGTGTTTTTCATGGGTGGTGTGAAACGGGAAGGCGGGCGAAGATGTTCACGAGGATTTTTCGCGGTCAAGCTGCAACCCTGCTGGCTATCGAAGCCGATTCACAAAAGTGAGGCAAGGTAAATATTTTGGTGGCCTTAAATAATATAGTCTGGCAGAATCCCGCCCGTAATCCCATGAGCCGAGCCAACGCCGTCGCCGCCCGCCCTCCTCGCACCCGATCCACGGACGAGAAGGTCAGTCCATGGAACGACGTGCATGGCATCCTGCTGCTGCTACTGTCGGCTCTGCTGCTGCTGGCACTGGTGTCGTATGACCCACGGGACATGCCTTCGTGGTCATTTCTGGCACTTTCTGAGTCTGTCGGTGGTGAGACGATCAATTTTGTCGGGCGTGCCGGGGCGCTGATCGCGGGCCACATGCTCTGGCTGATGGGGTATGCGGCTTACCTGCTGCCTTTCAGCATGACCTGGTTCGGCGTGAGCAAACTGCACTCCAAGATGAAGCTCACGACTTCCGCGTGGCTCGGGGTGGCCGTCATGATCATCAGCGGCGCTGCATTTTTCGAAGTGCAGGGCCTGCTGGTCGAGCGTGATCACATCACACCGCTCGGTGGCTCGGGCGGGCTGGGTTATGTGATCGGCGGAGTCATCCTCAAGCATCTGCTTGGCAAGGTGGGGGCCACGCTAGTTCTCGGTGGCGTCTATTTGTGCGGCTTGTTTTTGGTGACGGGAACCCACCCGTTGATGGCCATCCGCAGCATGCGGTCTGAATTCACCCGCTGGCAGCAGGAACGCGAGGCGCAGCGTCTGGCGGAGGAAAAACTAGCCGAGGAAGCCGCGAACACCATCCCCGGCACGCTGACGCCGGTGCCTGCGGATTTACGGAAGAAAAAGAAAGGCGGCACCGAACTGCGCGGCGACACGCCTGCGCCTGTCGCGACGAATCTGGAGCTGCCGCTCAAGTTTGATCCGCCTGCGCCGAAGATCATCGATGCATCCATTCCTCGTTCGCACGAGGAGAGCTCGAACAAGCCGAAGCTTGCCGAAGTTTGGGAGAAAAAGCGTGCGCAGAAGATCGAGCAGGCCCCGCATGGCTCGCTAGGCAATCTCACCGTGCGCTTCAAAGACTACAAGCTGCCGCCGATGGACCTCCTGCGTTGGTCCGATGATAGCAATCACGCGCCGACGGACAAATCCGAGTTGCTGGCCATCCAGACCACCATCGTCAAGGCGCTCGCCAGCTTCGGCATCAGCGTCGAGCCGGGTGACATCACCCGCGGACCTGCGATCACGCGCTACGAGGTTCGTCCCGTCGATGGCCTGCGTGTCAGCCGCATCGCGAATCTCGACGCCGACATCGCCCGAGCCACACGTGCCGAGCGCATCAACATCCTCGCGCCGATTCCCGGCAAGGACACCGTCGGCATCGAGCTCGCGAACAAGGAGAAAATCATCGTGCCGCTGCGTGAGCTGCTGGAAGACGAGACCTTCGTCAACGGCAAGGCCAAGCTGCCCGTTGCTCTCGGGAAGGATGTGTATGGCAAGACCATCATCGGTGATCTCGCCGCCATGCCGCACCTGCTCGTCGCGGGCGCCACCGGCTCCGGCAAATCGGTCTGCATCAACAGCATCGTCACCAGCCTGCTCTGCCGCTTCGCGCCGGATGAGCTGCGCTTCATCATGATCGACCCGAAGGTCGTGGAAATGCAGAACTACGAGGAGCTGCCCCATCTCGCGCTGCCCGTCGTCACTGATCCGAAGAAAGCTCTGCTCGCGCTCCGCTGGGTGGTGAAGGAGATGGAAAACCGCTATCAAATCTTCGCGCAGGAGGGCTGCCGCAACTTCGAGGCCTTCAACAACCGCAATCGCAAACGCAAGGCCGAGGCGGATGCCGCCCGTGCCGCGCGCAATGCCGCTGGATCACCGCCGATCAAGGCGGGTGCCGATGATGCCCGCGTTTCCGCCGCTTTTGCCAAAGAAGACGATGCGGCGCCAAAGACAGCCCAAGTCGGCACCGTGGACGGCGATCCCGAACTGCGCGATGCCAGCGGGACCTGGTTGGGCGATTCCCAGCCGCCTCCCCCGCCGAAGCAGGAGGTCGTCATTCCCGATACGATGCCCTACATCGTCGTTATCGTCGATGAGCTCGCCGATTTGATGCAAACCGCGCCCGCGGACATCGAAGTCGCCATCGCCCGCATCACGCAGATGGCACGCGCCGCAGGCATTCATCTCATCGTTGCCACGCAGACACCGCGTGCCGACGTGATCACCGGCGTGATCAAAGCGAACATCCCCACCCGCATCGCCTTCCAGGTGTCCTCGGCGCTCGACAGCCGCGTCATCCTCGACCGCAAGGGCGCTGAGAACCTCGTCGGTAAAGGCGACATGCTCTACGTCCCGCCCGGCGGCGCGCAGCCTGTGCGCAGCCAGGGCGCCCTCGTCACCGACGATGAAATTCACGCGCTCGTGAATCACTGCGTCGCGCAAGGCAAGCCCGTGTTTGATGTCAAAGTCGATGACGAAAATGGCGGCTTTGGCGATGAGGACGGCGAGGGCGAGGACGGTGTCAGCGCCGAGGAGTTGGAGTGCCTGGAGAAATGCCTCGAAGTCATTCGCCAGGAGAAAAAGGCCAGCACCAGCCTGCTGCAACGCCGTCTGCGCCTCGGCTACGGCCGCGCCGCCCGCATGATCGACTTGCTTGAGGACCGTGGCATCATCGGTCCCGGCGAAGGAGCAAAGCCGCGCGAGATTCTCGTGCAGATGGACTAACCAGCCTTGCGCAAACGGAGCGGCTGGCGAGAATCGGCGCATGCCCGACCACGCCGCCTTCCGCACTTTGTTCGCGAACCTCAAAGCCGAGATGCAAAAAGCCATCGTCGGCTACGATGAGCTTCTGACGGACGTTCTGGTGGCGATTTTCTCCGGCGGGCACGTGCTTCTGGAAGGTGTTCCGGGCCTTGGCAAGACCTACCTCGTGCGGACGCTCTCGCAGGTCGTAGGTCTGGAGCCCGGACGGGTGCAATGCACGCCCGATTTGATGCCGGCGGACATTCTGGGCACGCACATCGTCGGCGAGGATGAAAAAGGCCACCGCACGCTGCGCTATGAGAAAGGCCCTGTGTTCAAGAACCTGCTGCTCGTCGATGAAATCAACCGCGCCACGCCGAAGACACAGGCCGCGCTGCTCGAAGTGATGCAGGAGCGCTGCGTGACCACCGGCGGCGAGCGCCACCTGCTGCCGGAGCCGTTCTTCGTGCTCGCCACGCAGAACCCGATGGAGATGGAAGGCACCTACCCGCTGCCGGAGGCGCAGCTCGACCGCTTCATGTTCAAGGTCAAGGTCCCCTTCCCCGATCTTGATGCGCTCGTCGAGATCTCCCGCCGCACCACTGGCTTCACCGAGCCCAAACTCGCGAACATGACCAGCGGCCCGCAGTTGATGGAGATTCAGCAGAAACTTTCGCAAATGCCGGTGGCCGACCCTGTCGCGCATTACGCCTCCCGTCTCGTGCTCGCCAGCCATCCGGAGCAACCTGATGCGCTGCCTGAAGTCAAACGTTACGTCAGCTACGGGGCCAGTCCGCGTGGCCTGCAGGCTCTCATCCGTGGCGCCCGTGTCTGGGCCGCCATTCAAGGCGCCACCGCTGTCTCCACAGACGACATCCGCGCCATCGCCCACGTCGCATTGCGTCATCGCATCATCCTGAATTTCGAAGGCGAGGCCGGGCAGATCAAAGTGGACGACATCATCACCAAGCTGCTCGACCAGGTGAAAACTCCGGCGCAGCAAGCGTCCTGAAGGAATGACGAAACCAGAATTCAGAATGACGAATGAAGCTCCCATAGCGGAAGACCTCACGGGCGCTCATTGGGCAATTCCTCATTCATCATTCTGGTTTCGTCATTTGCCACTCTCCTTTCTTCCACCGCATCGTTGCTGAACAATGCCCGACACCCTCGAACGCGAAGACCTCTTCGACGCCGCCTTTCTGGACCGGCTGCGGGTGCTGGCTCTCCGTTTGAGAAAACGGCGGCAATTGATGCGACGCGGTGAGCAATCGACGCCCGCGACCGGTTTCACGCGTGAGTTCAAGGACTACCGCCACTACACCCCGCGTGAGGACTACCGCGCCATCGACTGGCGGCTGTATGCCCGGCTGGACAAGCTGTTCGTGCGTCTATACGAAGAAACGCAGGAGCTGAACCTGCACATCCTGCTAGACACCAGCACGTCGATGGCGCGGCCGTTTCCCGAGAAGCGGCGGCAGGCGCTGCGTTTCGCCGTGGCGCTGGCCTATCTGGCGCTCAGCGCCCAGCAGAGGGTGAGCATTTATTCCATGAGCAGCGGCGTCCATCAGGAGCTGCCGCCGTTGCGCGGGCAGGGAAACATCGAAAAAGTCATCCAAGCCGTCTCGAAGCTCAAATTCGACGGATTGACCGACATGAAGCGCTGCTTTGACGAGTTCCGGCCCAGCAAGCAGCACTTTGGCATCATTTTCATCATCAGCGATTTCTTTGGTCAGGAGATCGGAAGCGCCACCGAGGCCGTGGCCCGTGTCTCGGCCTGGCCGGGAGAAAATCACTTCCTCCAGATCGTTCATCCCGAGGAGCGCCAGCCCGAACTCGAAGGCGAACTCGAGCTCGCCGAGGTCGAAACCGGCGAACGCCGCCGTTTCTGGCTAACCAAGCGCGATGTTCAGCGCTACGTCGAGACTTTCGACGCTTTCGCCGAGAACCTCGCCCGCGAGTGCGCGAGCCATCGCATCGACTTCATGCAGGTGAGCAGCGAGGAGGCCTTCGAGGAGCGCTTCCTCGATCTCCTCGTGCGCGGCTCGGCCCTGGCGGGCGGCGCGTGACTTTTCCCGGCCTCTTTCGACCATGAACTGGCCTTTGATCAAAGCTGTCGGACTGCTCGTCGCCTCGAATGTCTTCATGACCTTCGCCTGGTATGCGCACCTGAAGGACATGAAGGCAAAGCCGTGGTTCATCGCGGCTGCGGTGAGTTGGGGCATCGCGTTTTTTGAATACATGCTCCAGGTGCCCGCCAACCGCATCGGCAGCACCACCCTGAGCCTGCCGCAGCTCAAGATCATCCAGGAAGTCATCACGCTGACCGTTTTCGTGCCCTTCGTGCTGTTTTACATGAAGCAGCCGCTCAAGTGGGATTATCTCTGGGCGGCCCTCTGCATGTGCGGTGCGGTGTATTTCATTTTTCGCAAGTGAACCGGCTGATTGAGAGCTTCCTGGGAGGTCTGCTGGGACCGGTCGGTGCCTGGACTGTGCGTCTGCTGACGCTGAATCAGTGCAAACCGGACCCCGAGTCTTGGGGCTCGATCTGCCTCGGCTGGGGACTACTGGTCGGTGCCATCATCCTGCTCGGCTCGCAGGGCGTTCGCTGAGCCTCGACAGCCAGCTTGTTCACATATTCACATTTGAATTGTGAAAATGTTTAACAAAGGTTAAATAAAGCCGAATTTCCCATGTCCTCCGCAAACCGCCGACGACACCTTCACGAGAGCCGCACCCGTCCCGCAGGCATCAACAACCGCCCGGACGTGCGGAAAGATCGTGCCCTGTTGCTATGGAAGCGCTGGATCGGCGGAGTCTTGCTGGCACCTGCGTGTCTGGTTACCGCTGTCACGCTGATTGTGATGCTCTGGCGGGCGGTCACGCGGATGGATTTTCTGCGCTCGGAGGAGTTCATCTTTTTCACCTTTGGCGGCCTCGTCTGGGGCGTTGCCTATCTGGCCGGAGTGCGGCCAGTGACGCTCTATGTTCTCGGTCATGAACTGAGCCATCTGTTCACCGCCCGCATGTTCGGCGGCCGCATCTTCGACTGGAAGGTCAGCGCGGCGGGCGGCTACGTCGAGACCGACAAGTCGAACACTTGGATCACGCTGGCCCCTTACCTCATTCCGTTTTACACGCTGATCATCATGCTGGCCTTCGGCATCGCCGGACTGGCGCTGGACATGCAGGAGGCGCACGCGGTCTCGCTTTGGAAATGGACGCTCCACGTAAAACCGACGCGGTTTCTTTACGCGCTGATCGGCCTCACCTGGTGCTTCCACGCCACCTACACGATCAAAACCGTCATCGCCGAGCAGGGCGACCTCAAGCGCAACGGCGAGTTCTTCTCGATGATGCTCATCTTCCTCATCAATGCCTTTCTGCTCATCGCCCTCTTCCTTGCCGCCTCCCCATCGCCGGGGCTGGGCCTCGGAGAGGTACTGCGCTGCTGGTGGTCCGTCGCCACCGGCATGCTCGGCTGGGTGTGGCGGCTGGTGTTTTGAGCACCATCACGGCGCATGATGCCCGGATGCCGGGCATGCCTCATCAATGTGTCCAGACCTGCCGCATGAATCCTTCCTGGCAGCCACCTCCCCTTCTCGCGCACAAAAACACCAGCACTTCCCTCAAAAGCACCGTAAAACCGCGCTGCCATTGCAGTATTGACATCTGACCTCCCGCTTTGGAGCATCCACACCTCACATCATGAAGAAATACAACGTCGGAATCATCGGATACGGCTGGGCCGCAGGCGCCCACATTGAAGCCATCAACAAGACCACCCAGGGCCAGGTCACCGCGGTCTATTCCTCCCGCAAGCTCGATGACGCCGAGCTCTCCGCGAAGCACGGTAGCAAGATCAAGAGCTACCAGAGCATCGACGAAATGCTCGCCAATCCCGACATCCACGTCGTGGACATCACCAGCTACCCCAGCCAGCACCGCGACCAGGCTGTCGCCGCCGCGAATGCGAAGAAGCACATCATCCTGGAAAAACCCATGGCCAATTCCCTCCAGGAAGTCCGCGAAATCGTCGCCGCCGCCAAGTCCAACGGCGTCAAAGGCTGCGTCTGCTTCGAGTGCCGCTGGTCGAACCAGTTCCAGGTCACCAAGGCCCTTATCGATGAAGGCCTGCTCGGCAGCCTTCACTACGGCGAGATCGACTACTACCACGGCATCGGCCCGTGGTACGGCCAGTTCCGCTGGAACACCGGCAAAAAGGACGGCGGCAGCGCCCTCCTCACCGCCGGCTGCCACGCCATGGACGCCCTCCTCATGATGATGGGCAGCGAGGTCGAGAGCGTCTGCTCCTTCTCCACCAAGAGCGCCAGCGACATCTTCAAACCCTACGAGTACAACACGAGCAGCACCACCATCCTCCGCTTCAAAAACGGTGCCGTCGGCAAATCCGCCGCCATCGTGGACTGCCTCCAGCCCTACTACTTCCACACCCACCTCTGCGGCAGCCAGGGCAGCCTGCTGGACGACAAGTTCCACTCCATGAAGCTGCACACCGACAAGCACGCCTGGAGCAAGCTCTCCATGAAGATGCTCGACTCCGGCGACGTGAGCGATCATCCCTACCAGAGCCAGTTCCAGGCCTTCTTCGATGCCTTGGATCAAGGCAAGGACATGCCGCTCACCAGCTTCCCCGAGTCCTTGAAGAGCTTCGAAGTCATCTTCGCCGCTGACAAGAGCGCCGAACTCAGTGGCAAGCCGGTGACGATCGCCGAACTCGGCTGATTCGCACAGAAAGGGCGCGGACGAATTCGTCCGCGCTTTTTTATGCCCCTCTCAGCTTCGACACGTCGTAGAGGCTCAGCATCGCGGCGAGGACTTCGTCGCGTTTGCCTTGCTTGAGCATGTCGAAGGTGACGTGCTTGCCGGGCAGGAGCTTGAAGTGGCCGGAGCGGGTGCGGCGCAGGGCGCTGAGGTGCGCGCCGCAGCCAAGCTTCTGGCCGATGTCGTGCGCGTAGGTGCGGACGTAGAAGCCCTTGCTGCACACGACGCGGAAATCGACCTCCGGCGGGGCGAAGCGGGTGATCTCGTAGTCATACACGCGTACGAAGCGCGGCTCGCGCTCCACCTCCTGGCCCTTGCGGGCGAGCTTGTACAGCGGGACGCCGTTGATCTTCACGGCGGAGACCATGGGCGGCATCTGGTAAAAGTCGCCGCGCAGGGTATCGAACGCGGCCTTCACCTGCTCGAGCGTGAGATCGGCGGGGACGGGCTTTTCCTCCACCGTTTCACCTTCGGCGTCCTGGGTGTTGGTGGTCTTGCCGAGGGTGAGAGTGCCGACGTATTCTTTGTCCTCGGACATGAGGAGTTCGGAGAGGCGGGTGCCGTTGCCAAGCACAAGGATGAGCATGCCGGTGGCCATGGGGTCGAGCGTGCCGCAGTGGCCGATCTTTTTCATGTTCAGGCATCGGCGTGCGACCGCCACCACGTCGTGGGAGGTCATGTCCTGGCCTTTGTCCACAAGCAGGACGCCGCTAATCAATTCGTCTGACTTCATCCTCGAGTACTTTCAAAAATTTCTCCGCCGCTTCTTCAATGGGTCCGCGCAACCGCGCGCCGGACGCCATGCGATGACCGCCGCCGCCAAACTGACCGCAGATGACGGACACATCGAGACGCGCGTCCTTGGAGCGCGCGCTGACGCGCACCTTTCCGTCCGCGACATCCTCAAAAATCACACAACTGACCACAGAGTCGATCTGCCGAAGGGTGTCGATGAGACCTTCCGTGTCTCCGGGCAGCATGGCGATGTCATCCATGAGCTTTTGCTTGAGCTGCCAGCTCACAATGCGGCCGTCGGCACGGAACTGCATCTCATTGAGCATGGCGCGCATCAATTCCAGGCGGCGCATCGGATACGACTGGTAGATCAACTGCGCCAGCCGCGCGGTGTCGAGCCCGGCCTCGATCATCTCCGCGGCGATGCGATGCGAGCGGGCATTCGTGCAGGAGAACTGGAAGGAACCCGTGTCCGTCGAGATCGCGATGAAGAGATTCTGCCGCACGGCGTCATCCATCGGGAACCCCTGCTCGCTCAGAAAATTGTAGATGATCTGGCCGGTGGCGGGCGAGTCGCTGTCGATGAGATTGAGCGTGCCGTAACCGGGATTGGTCGGGTGATGGTCGATGTTCATCAGCACCGGAGCGGGATCGAGCAGCGCCTTGCACTTCTCACCGATGCGCTCATGCGTGGCGGTGTCGAGCGCGATGGCGAGATCAACATTCAAGGGCCCCGCGCCGGGCCGGATCACCGTGTCGGTGCCGGGAAGAAAGGCCAGATTCTCCGGCACGCCGTCCTCCAGCATGGCGGTCACTTCCTTGCCCATGGCGCGCAGGCTGAGGGCAAGCCCGAGCAGGGAACCCACGGCATCTCCGTCCGGCCGCACATGGGAGACAATGGCAATGCGCCTCGCGGCACGCATGGCGGCGGCGATTTCGGCGGTGGTGGAGTTCACGGGCATCGGGAACCCGTGACAAAGCACTGCCAGCCTCTTGCGCAAGGAGAAGATGAGGCTGTGAGCGAGTATCAACCGCCTCAAAACCAGCGATGAGACGTTTTTGCCTCTTGTGTCAGCGATCCTCCTGTCCAAGCCTTTGCGGATGCTTTTCGGCTACTACATGCATGACCTCAGCCCGCACCTGATCAAGATCACGGACAGCATCGCGGTGCATTGGTACGGGCTGGCGTATGTGCTGGGGTTCTATCTGACCTACCGTGTGATGTTGTTCCTGGCGAACCGCGGCCTCTCGGAGATCAAGCCGGCGGCGGTGGCGGACTTCATCACGCTCGTGGCGCTCTTCGGCGTGGTGCTGGGCGGGCGACTGGGCTTCATGCTGCTGTATAACTTCGATGAGTTCATTCATCGCCCGTGGATTTTCTTCCTGCTCAATCAAGGCGGCATGGCGAGCCACGGCGGCATCGCGGGCGTGGCGCTCTTCTGCCTGTGGTATGCGCGGAAGCACAAGATCTCATGGACGGGCATCGGCGACACGCTGGTCTGCGGCGCGCCGCTGGGCATCTTCCTGGGCCGCATCGCGAACTTCATCAACGGCGAGCTCTTCGGCCGCGTGACGAACGTGCCGTGGGCAATGAAGTTCCCGACGGAGATGCTGCATGAGGATTTTTACCGTCTAGGCGGCCAGCCGGGCCTGCTGCCCGAAGGCATCCAGCACAGTCCGGACATCATCGCTTTCTTCGAGCAGAACCGCGGCGGACGCGCGGAGTTGGAGGCGATTTTGCATCCGCGCCACCCCTCGCAGCTTTATGAGGCGCTCGGTGAAGGCCTCTTCCTGTGCGCGATCCTGCTCTTCATCCGCATCAAGTGGCCGCGCCTGCCCCACGGCATCCTCACCGGGCTGTTCTTCCTGCTTTACTCGGTCATCCGAATCGCGCTGGAGAACGTGCGCCAGCCGGACAGCGGCTCGGAGATGATCATGGGCCTGACGAAGGGGCAGTTCTTCTCGACGTTCATGATCGTGACCGGTCTGGCCTTCCTGCTGTGGGGCTGTTTTTTCGGGAAACGCCCCGCCGAAACCGCCAAAGCCTGATTTTCCTCTTTGGCGCATACAAAAGGCGAACCCGGAGGCGTTAGGCAGGTCGAACACCAGCCACCCCGCATGGAAGCCTCATTTGACTGGAAACAGACCTTCAACCAAGTCGCCCCGCAGCTTGTGCTGTATGCGCGGCAGCTTGTCGCCTCGAAGGCCGATGCCGAGGACGTGGTCCAGATGGCCTTCGTGCGCTGGTGGCGGCGGTTCCCGGAGGGTGACAGCGCGCACATCCCCCTGCTCTACGCCGCTGTGCGCACCATCGCGCTCGACCAGCGCCGCTCCGACACCCGCCGCGTGAACCGGGAGGCGAAGTCCGACATCGCCATTCCTCATGAAAACACCCCCGCCTTCGACCCGCAGCCCGGCCAGCAGGAGATCGCCTCCATCGTCGAAAAAGCGCTCCAGGACCTGCCCGAGCAGCAGCGCGAAGTCGTGACGCTCAAACTGTGGGGCAACCTGACCTTCAACGAGATCGCCGCGATGACCAACGAGTCCATCAACACCATCGCCGGCCGCTACCGCTATGCCTTGCAGGCGCTGCATAAAAAGCTCGCCCACCTCAGGGAAGACCTTCTCGGCGAACCCACGCCGCCGCCCGTCAACATTCTGCCTTTTTCCAAACCCCAGGAGGCCCTGTCATGAACCACGACCCCGATGATACCCGGCTCGAAAACCTGCTGCGCGGCCTCGCGCCCGCCGCACCGTCCCCTGCCCTCTCGCAGCGAGTCGATGAAGAACTGAAGCTCGACATGAGCTGGCTCACCACCACGTCCCGGCAACGCCACCTGCCCCGCTGGCTCGTCTCCGCGAGCTGGGCCGCTCTCGGCGCCGCCGCCGCCGTGGCGGTGATGAGCAACCTGCCGTCCCGTGCGGACTCTTCCGCCGGCACGCTCGCCGCCTCCACGCCCACCGTCCTGCCAGTGGCCACCATCCGCGAATGGGAGGACGTGCAGGACGAAGGCATCCACTACACGCAGGGACGCCTCCCGGAGCAGCACCTGCGCGTCATCGCCCGCGAGCGCCAGACATGGATCGACCCGCGTGATGGCGCGCAGATGACCGTGGAGTATCCGCGTGAGCAGAAAGTCATCCTGCCCGTCTCCTTCCAATAAATCCCCCGAACCTGAACCCCGCCCGACCATGAAACTCAAACACTCCCTCCTCATCGCCTGTCTCAGCGCTGCACCCGTGTGCGCGCAGCAGGCGGAGCAAAAAGCCGAGGTCCGCAAGATCGAAAAATCCGAGTCCTCCTCGACCGGCGATGCCAGCGCCACAGCGACCGTGACCGTGGATGTGAACGGCGTCCGCAAAACCGAGACACGCACCTCGCGCCCCGGCAGAAACCAGCCTCCGCCCGGAAATCCGCCGGGGCAGCCGCCTCAAGACCCGAAGCCCGTGACTTACATCGGTGTGATGACACGGGATGTCTCCCCCGAGCTGCGCTCCCAGTTCTCCCTGCCCGAGGGCTTCGGCATCATGGTCGATGAGGTCATGCCGGACTCCCCCGCCCAGCATGCGGGCATCAAAACCCACGACATCCTGCTGAAATTCGAGGACCAGCAGCTCGTGAACATGGAGCAGCTCATGCTCCTGGTGCGCGCCAAAAAGAAGGGAGATGTCGTGAACATCACCCTCATTTCCGGCGGACAGGAAAAGCAGGTGCCCGTGACCCTGGGCGAGCATGTCATGCCCGCGGTCCAGCACGGCCGGCATCCAAACTTCGCCGGCATGCCGCAGAACGGAGTGTTCTTCTTCAACGGTGACCCGGCGCAAGGCGGCATGCACGGCTTCCAGAAGCAGGGCCAGGAGATGAACGCGCAGATGCAGCGCTTCCAGAAGGAGATGAAGGAATACCAGCAGCGCATCCAGGACTGGGCGCGGCAGAACAACGGCGCCCCGATGCCACAGCCTCCAGCCTTCAACATGCCGGGCAAACCGCAGCCGCAGCCCGGCCATGTGAACGGCATCATCCAGGTCCAGCCTAGCGGCGGCAACGTGCAGCAGTTTAACTTCAGCGAAGCCCACGCCGCCACCAACATCACCCGCCGTGACGACTCCGGCGAATACACCCTCAAGACCGAAGACGGCAAGACCACCTTCACCGCCCGCCCCAACAACGGCAAGGAGCAGACCTGGCCCGTCAGCAACGAAGCGGAGCGCAACGCCGTGCCGCCGGAGTTCCGCGACAAGCTGCGCATGATGGACGGAGCGCAGAGCGGCATTCACATCCAGATCCATCCCGGCCCCGGCGGCGCTCCCCCGCCCCCGCCTGCTCCCGGCGGCGTGAACCAGCCCGCGACACCTCCGCAGAACACCAAGCCCACCACCTCCGCCTGATCATTCGAGGCATGAAAAAAGCTGCGATGGCGTCACGCCATCGCAGCTTTTGTCTTTCAAAGGGGGACGGGCACTCCTGCCCGTCGGGTATGGTGAGCGATCGCACGTGTGCACCGGCGGACAATCGTGTCCGTCATGCGTCTCACTTCGCCGCCAGCGCTTCCTTGATCGCGTCCAGCACCTCAGGAGCGTCCGGCTTCACCTTCGGCTCGAAGCGCTTCAGGATCTTGCCGTCCTTGCCGACAAGGAACTTGCCGAAGTTCCACTTCACATCGCCCGGAAACGGCGACTCAGGGCCGCTGAGCACCTGGTAGAGCGGGGATTTCTCCGGTCCTTTGCACGTCACCTTGTCGAACATCGGGAAGGTCACCTTGTACTTCGTGGAGCAGAACTGCTTGATCTCCTCATTCGTGCCCGACTCCTGCTTGCCGAAGTCGTTGCAGGGAAAGCCGAGCACCGCCAGGCCGTCCTTGGCGAACTTCTGGTTCAGTTCTTCGAGCTGCGTGTACTGCGGCGTGTTCCCGCAGCGCGAGGCGACGTTCACGATGAGCATCACCTTGCCCTGATAGGCCTTCAGGGAGGTGTCTTTGCCGTCGATGTCCTTCAAAGGAACATCATAGACAGATTTGGGAGCGTCCGCGGCGCTCAACGCGAACGCGGCAAGGAGGGTGGTGGTAAGGGTGAGAATTTTCATGGGGCGGAAGGAACGCTCCGGCAGGCGTGAGTATTACGCGCCTTCATGCCTGGCGACATGTTATCGTGATCATACAGGAACTGTCCCTGCCGGTCTCCAAGTGTCGGAGAGATGTGACGCCTGGTCATGCATGAGGCTTCGAGGGTGCTGAGAGACATTCGTGCGTTTGATGACCTCCCGGCGGCGGGGTGTAGCCGGGATCACCGGGTTCTAGGATGCCGTCCCAGGGGACATTCGGGTTCGGTGAGTCCCAAGTGTATTTTTGGCCGGTCCAGGGGGCGATTTCCTGGGAGTCCCAGTGCAGCGGCTTCATGGCTCATGCACGGCGGGTAAAGGTGTGGACCTCGCACCGGGCACAGGCGCGGCACAGCTCGCAGGTGGCGTGACGGTCGGCGGCGCAGCGGGGACAGTGAATGCAGAGGGCGCAACTGGAACGAACGATGCCGGTCTTTGGCAAGGCCACGGCATGCCTGCCGCATGCTTTCGGCGGTGCCAACCGGCGGGATTGCGTGCTTGAATCTAGGGAAGGCATGCAGGGCGGGGTTCACTGGCCTTTACCCCGCGCCTCCGGCGGGATTTCAGGCAAATTGGGCACGAAACAGCCTTGTTGCATGGCGATCGTAACCTTGGCATGCCTGATGCTTAGGATATCTGAAAACCGGCAGCACCGCATTACATTTTTTACTATTGCCAAATACAATTTAGACGCCCGTTCTTTGCTTACCCGTCAACACCCAGAATCACTATGCCGATGAAAACAGCCCTTCGTACAGCCGTTGTCAGCATGCCTGAGACCGTGAACAGACTGCCTCATCCCCGCCACCTGTGGACGCGTTCCTGGCTTGCAGTTCTTGCGCTTGCCCTGCCAGCCCCTGAGCTGGCTGCCGCAGGTCTGGAGACCTGGACTGATGCCCAAGGCCGGAAGCTCCAGGCCGAGTATGTGGGACGGCAGATGGAAACCGTGTATCTGCGCACTGCGGATGGAACGGCGCACGCGATCCCCCTCGGCCGGTTGAGCGCGGAAGATGTGAAGCGCATCCGCCAATTGCCGGAGAAGCCCGGAGGCGACACAGCGCCGCAGCGTTTGACACCCGAGCAGTCCGCCGAGCGCATCGACCGCGTGGTGGAAGCGCATCTGGCGGCCCGGAAGATCAAGCCCAACCCCATGCTCACCGAGGAGCAGTTCGTCCGCCGTGCTTATCTGGACATCGCGGGCCGCATCCCGAAGCTGGAGGAGACACGCGCTTATCTTGACGACAAAACCCGCAACAAGCGCACGCTGCTGATCGACCGGCTGCTGCGGACTCCGGGCCATCACAGCCATCTGTTCAATTACTTTGCCAATCTGCTGCGGCTGAAGACCCGGGTGTCGGAGTACATCAGCGGCGCTTCCTACATCACCTGGGTGAAGCAATGCATCGCGGAGAACAAGCCCTATGACCAGATGGTGCGTGAGATGCTCACCGCCAGCGGTGCCTACCAGAAAAATCCCGCCGCCGGCTACCTGATGCGTGACGCGGGCATGACCTTGGACAATCTCTCGCTCACCTCGCAGTACTTCCTCGGCACCGATCTTTCCTGCGCCCAGTGCCACGACCACCCCTTCGACGACTGGACGCAAAGGCAGTTCTACCATCTGGCCGCGTTCTTTGGCCACACACGGACGACGCCGAACGGGGATGTCCTCAAGGCGGAATGCGGCAAGGTTGGCAAGGAGTACGTGCCCACGGACAAGGTGATCGAGGCGGCTTTCGAGCACCGCGAATACGACGGCGTGGTCAAGGAGGCGATGAAGCGCTTCATGAACGCGGCCCAGCATCGCGTGGCGGATGACCCCAAGCTGGTGCTGAAGCTCCCGCACGACTACAAATACCCCGATGCCAAACCCGGCGATGTGCTGGAGCCGAAGGTCATCTTCGGTACGATGCCCGACCTGGCAAAGTTTGACAGCTTGCGCGCGGCCTTCGCCCACTGGCTGACGGCGGATGACAATCCACGCTTCGCCATCACCATCGCCAACCGGATGTGGGATCGGGCCTTCGGCCGTGGCGTGGTGGAGCCTTTGAATGACCTCGAAGACCTCAGCGCCGCCAGCATTCCCGGCCTGGTCGAGGTGCTGGGGGAGGAGATGAAGCGTGTGCGCTATGACCTGCGGGCCTTTGAGGCCATCCTCTACCGCACACGGGCCTGGCAGCGGGAGGCCTCGATGGCCTCGCCGGCCTTGGGAGCGGCTTATGATTTCCCCGGACCGCTGCTCCGCCGGCTGAGCGCCGCGCAGGTGTGGGACTCCATCCTCACGATGGTCCTGGAGGACCCGGACTACTACAACGGCAAGCGGGACTACAAGGATTGGGAACAAACCTTCGCCTTTGACCGCGCCACGGTGACCGGGAAGATCTTTGCCGACTCCTTCGCCAGGCAGGAAGCGCTCATGAGCCGAGATGGTGGTGCTTTCGGCTGGCCGAAGGACAGCCCGGATGTGCGCCCCAGCGGCAAAGAGCTCTGGTTTGACGACCGTATCAGCGCATGGCGCTTGTACGGGGATGTGCTGGTGCGTGCCTCTGAACTCACTCAACCCGCCCCGCCAGGACACCTGCTGAGCATCCTGGGACAGTCCAATCGCGAGCTCAGTGATGCCGACACGACGATCGGCTCCGTGCCGATCGTGATGGCCATAATGAACGGCAGCGGCAGCAAGGTTCTGACCAAGCCCGGCTCACGCATCCTCAATGCGGTGGACCAGTTCAAAGCGGACGGCCCCAAGGTGGACGCGGTCTTCCTCAGCGTGCTCAGCCGCCTGCCCACGCCGGATGAACGGTCGGCCGCGTACAAGACGATCCGGCGGGATGGCCAGAAGGGCTTCGAAGATGTCTGCTGGTCCCTGCTGAACACGCGTGAGTTTCTCTTTGTGCAATGAGCCGAGCGCGCTGCGGTGGATAGGGCGCTGTGCCGTGGTAGGATGCTGTGTCGTTGGTAGGGCGCTGTGTCCCCACAGCGCCGTGTGTGCACGGTGTGATGGGGCTTCGAAGGACGCTCAGAGACATGCGCAGGTTTTGCGGCCTCCCGGCGGCGGGCTGGGGACAACCGAGTCTGCGAGATAGGCGAAGCCAACCCGCCCTACCTCGCCGCGGGCGCGATGTGCCAGGTAGGGCGCTGTGTCCCCACAGCGCCGGGCTTGCGCGGGGTGATGGGGCTTCGAAGGACGCTCAGAGACATGCGCACGTTTTGCGGCCTCTCGACGGCGGGCTGGGGACAGCCCGCCCTACCTTGCCCGCCCTCCCCCATCCGCCTTAGCCCTCAAACAGGGCCAGCAGGTGCCGGATCTCTTCCTTCACGTCCTCGCCTTCGTCGAGCGTGCGCTTCACCTCGCGGATCAGGAAGTCGCGGAAATCGCCACGCAGGCGGCTGAGGGAGATGCGCAGGGCGTTTTCGGTGACAGCTAGGCGCGTGGCGATGGCGGCGAAGGATTCGGTCTGCGGCTCGGTGCTGCTGAGCAGCGGTGCCAGCGCATCGTGCAGGGCCTGCTTGCCGCGCTTGGCGTAATCTTCCCGCAGGCGGGCGCGCACGCGCTCGATGAGTTCCAGCGCCCAGCGGCGGTCGTAGTAACGCTCCGGCGAGTCGTGCGTGGCATGGGCGTCCTGGCGGTAACGGGCCTCGTCCTCGTCCCACAGGTCGCCCCGGGCCTGCACGCGCTGCTGGCGGCGCTGCTCGCCGCGCTGGAAGTTGAGCTTGAAGCGGGAGAGGGCGGTGAGCAGGAAGGTGCGCAGCTTGCCGCGTTCCCGGTCGGCCTGCGCGAGGGCGTCGTTGCGCAGCATCTTCTCAAAGAAGCCCTGCAGCACGTCCTCGGCGTCCTCATGGTTCAGCCCGGTGGCGCGCAGGTAGCCGTAGAGCGGGTAACGGTAGATGCTGAAGACCTCCTGCACCGCATTCTGCGCCTCATTCTGATCATGGCTCTTCAGGCGCGCGATAATGGACCAGTGGGTGGTGGGGAATCGACGTTCAGGCGATGCGGCGCTCATGCTCGAAGGTCTTATACTTGGCACGGTGCCGCGTTCACGAAATATTTGCGCTGCAACGGGGTAAAGTTGTAGAACTGCCACGCCCGCATGCCCGACGAGCCCTACACAAAGCCCGATGAGATCGCCCCGCTGCTCCGCCTGGGGCTGGAGGACGAGGCGGACAGCGCCGCCATGACGCTGGACGCCACCATTCGCGTGGATGCCCCCACACCGCGCACCGGCGGGGGCGTCACCGGCGGTTCCTCCTACCGCGGCTGGGAGCCGCCGAGCGTGGAGGAGCTGCAACAGGTGCTCCCCCAGTATGAGATCAGCGGCTTCATCGCCCGCGGCGGCATGGGCGCGGTGTACAAGGGCCTGCAGCGCGCGCTGAAGCGCCCCGTGGCCATCAAGGTGCTGCCGCCGGAGATGGCGGCCGGGGATGACCTGAACTTCGCCGACCGCTTCAAGCGCGAGGCGCAGGCCATGGCGCGGCTCAGCCACCCGAACATCGTGGCCGTGTTCGACGCCGGGGAGACGCCGGACGGGCTGCTCTACTTCGTGATGGAGTTCATCGAGGGCACGGACGTGGCCCAGCTCATCGCCAGCGAGGGAAAGCTGGACGCCGCGCGTGCCACATCCATCATCTCCGCCGTCTGCGAGGCGCTGGCGTTTGCGCACGAGGAGGGCATCGTCCATCGCGACATCAAGCCCTCCAACATCATGATCGACAAGCGCGGTCGCGTGAAGGTGGCGGACTTCGGCCTGGCGAAGGTCACCAGCGCGGACGCCAACGCCAGCCTCGTCACGCAGAGCAACGTGGCCATGGGCACGCCCGACTTCATCGCCCCCGAGGCGATGATCCCCGGCATCTCCGTGGACGGCCGCGCGGACCTGTATGCGGTGGGCGTGATGCTGTATCAGATGCTCACCGGGAAGATCCCGCGCGGCCGCTTCGAGCTGCCCAGTGGCGTGGTTCCGCAGGTGGACAAGGGTTTCGACATCATCGTGGACCGGGCGATGCAGACGGACCGCGACAAGCGCTACTCCACCGCGACGGAGATGAAGAAGGACGTGGAGAGCGTGGTGATGCTCAAAGAAGGGAGCGCGGGCGTTCCCTTCGGGGCTGCGCAGCCTGCCCGCTCTCATCCAACAGGCGGCTCAGCCGCGAAAAAGGAAGCGCCCAAGCGTGGGCGCGCTCCTCTCCTCATCGCCGCCGCGGTGGTGGTGCTGGGCGGCGGGGCGTTTTTCCTCATGCGCGAAGGTTCTCCAGGTAGGGCGGATGGTCCCTCATCCGCCGCCGGAACACCCCAGAACGGCGCTTTGGGACAAAGCGCCCTACCCGCGACCACCGAGCGCTGGATCAATGCGCTGACGAGCGAGGCGAAGCTGGCCAACCGACCTGATGAGCTCACTCCCGAGGGACTGCGCTTCACGGGCATCAGGCTGGTGATGAATGAGAGCGCCCCCAAGCGGGACGTGGCGATTCGGATACGCACCACCTTTGTGCCTTCTCCCACCATCAGCGGCCCCCAGCTACGTGTGCGGAGTGTCGCGGGTGAGGCCCAGTATTACACGCTCAACATCGACAAGAATGGCCGTTACGCTGGACTTTGGCGTCAAGGCCAATCAGCCGTAGGCACACTCAATCTCGGTGAGTTCCCACTGCCGATACCCCTCAGCGCGGGAGAGGACTATGAACTGGAGCTGCGTGCCGTGGGCAGCCATTTCACGGTGAAGTTCAACGGACAGGTGCTGGGCGAGGCCGAGGACACGTCCCCCGCGGAAGGCAGGATTGGCATCGGGACAACGAGTGCCGTGCCCGTGCTGGTGAAAGCGCTGGAGTATCTCGATCTCGGCTCTGGGGCCATCTCCCCCACTCCCAGCCTCCCGGTCTCCCAGTCTTCCACCGCCTTCCCTCCCGGCCAGTGGGTGAAGGTGCTGAGCAAGCGGGAGGAGGTCGATGCGTCCAACGTGGGTGTCCGGGACAAGCTGCGCTTTGAAGGCGGCTGGATGGATGCCAGCAGCCTGGACCCGGTGCCCATGCTGAACATCCCGAAGCTGAACGCGGCCAATGTGGGCCTGCGCCTGAGGGGAAAAATCTCGCCTGCCCGCAGCGCAGGCAAAGTAAACTCCCACGTGTGTGCTCTCGTCCTGCGCTCCCGCACCCAAGGGCCCACGGAGGCCTACCATTTCTCCCTCGGCAGCAATGGCATTGGCAGTGCCAATCTGGGTGTGATCCACCATGCGACTGCCATCAAAGTGAGCGAGCGCCTGCACACCCACAACCTCGACCGCGTGATGCAGCCGGAGGAGGAGTTCACGATGGAATTTTACGCCATCGGCACGCAACTGCTGGCCCGCTTCAACGGCGAGTGGCTGCCGCCCGTGACGGACACCCGGCTGAAATCCGGCTCCGTCTTCCTTCAGACGGGACACTTGGTGCGCGACGTGGAGGCCATTAACCTCGACGGCCTGAGCGAGGCGGAGGCGCGCAAGGCGGCGGGGGTGGATCCCGTCTCCTCGTCTCCCAGTCCCCAAGTCTCCAAGTCTTCCACCACCTCCGCCGCGCCCGCCAAACCCGGGCCATGGATCGACGCCACAGAGAAGCTGAGGCGGAGCGGGCAGGAGAAGGGGCTTTTCACGACGGAGGGTGAGTGGCTGATCGCCACCCGGCGCAGTCCTGAGTATTTCCCGCTCTCGGGGAACCAGGAACTGGCGGATGTGGCGGTGCGCGTGGTCTTCCGCCACCGGGTGCAGGTGAAACTGCGGAGGCAGCCCAGCGCCCAGAAATTCGGAGGCTACATCGTCGGGGTAGGCAATGACCGCCGGGGGACCGGCTTCAGCGGCGACCATCCGGATCGGGAGTGGGTGCCGCCGGAGAACGCTCCTGTCAGAAGCGGTCCACCAGAAGCGGAGCACGAGCTGGTCTTTGCCGCCCACGGCAATCACCTCATGTATTGGCTGGATGGCAGGCTGATGGCCCGGATCACGGATGATCGATACCAAAAAGGCCATCTGGAGCTGGGAACGCTGATGGACGAGACAAGCGACCCCAAACCTACCTCCATCAAGAAGGTGGAATACATGTCCCTCGACGGCCTGAGCGAGTCCGAGGCGCTGAAGGCGGCGGGGACTGACACCCCTGCTGCTGCAAAGCAACCCCGCTGGGAAACGTTCGACTTTTCCAAGATGGATGAGAAGACGTTCGCCGATGCCTTCAGCGGCGCTGCCAAGCTGAAGGGTGGCTTGCTGCACAGCACCAACTACGATATCTGTGGGTGGAATGGAGTGAGAGCGCGCAACGTCGCCCTGCGCACCACCCTTCCGGTCGATGCCAACATGGCCGACGCCCGGCTGATCAATTCTGTGGGCACCACACAAACCGGCGTCCGGTTATGGAGATCTTCCCTGGAGATTTTTGTCAATCGCTCCGGGCAAGAGAAGGTTTACCAGAGGTTTAAACTCGTGCCCGAGTTGACAAGGGGTGGCGATGCCGTCCTCCAGATGGCCATCATCGGCAAACGTGTTTTCGCTTGGCTAGACGGTCGCTTCCTAGGAGACGCTGAGGTGGAAGGTATGTCTGAGGAAGTCGGAAGGAGCAACATCAATGCTCAGAGCGCCCTCTTCAGGAGTTTCGAGGTCCTCATCCTCGATGGCCTGAGCGAGGCGGAGGCGCTGAAGGCGGCGGGGATTGATCCTGTCTCCACTTCTCCCACTATCCCTGTCTCCCAGTCTTCTGCCTTTCCCCCCGGCCAGTGGGTGAAGGTGCTGACGAAGCCGGAGGAGCTGCATGCCTCCAACGCGGGGTTCCGGGACAAACTGCGCTTTGAAGATGGCTGGATGGACGCCAGCGGCCTGGACCCCGTGCCGACGCTGCACATTCCGATGCCTGGTGAAGCCGCAAACGTCGGCCTGCGCCTGCGGGGGAAAATCGCTCCGTACACCGGCAAGGCCAAGGTGACCCCGATGATCGGTTCCCTTTTGCTGCGCTGGCGCACTCAGGGCGCGGTGGAGTTTTATCAATTCTCCCTCGGCGGTCACTGGAGACCAAGCGCCGACCTGGGCGTGATCCACCATGTGGTGGCCACCCAGAAGGGGGAGCGGCTCTACAACCGCGACCTCGGCCGCGCGATGCACCCAGGGGAGGAGTACACGATGGAGTTTTACGCCATCGGCACGCAACTGCTGGCCCGCTTCAATAACGAGTGGCTGCCACCTGTGACGGATACCCGACTGAAATCCGGCTCCGTCGCCATCCAGAACGCCCATCTCATCCGCGACGTGGAGGTCATCAACCTCGACGGCCTGAGCGAGGCCGAGGCGCGGAAGGTGGCAGGGGTGGATTCCGCGCTACCGTCCCAGACTTCGGCCTCGTGGATCGCGGCGGACCTTGCTGCCGCGCCGACGAACCCGAAAGTCACGCTCAACGGCAGGCAGTTGCAGGTATCGAATGGACAATGGCGGCCGCTGGAGTCGAAGCGCTTCCGTCAGGTTGCCCAGCGCATCACGTTCGTCTGGCGGGAAAACACCGCCAATGTCAAACTGATCACCGGAAATGACAGCGCCGCCGTTCACTACGGCAAGCTGGGTGCCTCGCGCTCCGGAGGGCAGTTTTGGGAGGTGGGGCATTACTCGGGACACGATCAGCGCCTGGATGGGAGCAAGCCCGACATCCAGCCGCCCCTGAAGCCGGGCGACACCGCGGTCTTCCAGTTTGCCACCCTTGGCGACCGGCACTTCGTGTGGCTGAACGGCAAGCTCCTCGGCTCGGCCACGCATCCCGCCACTGCCGAGGGAGGGGGCCTCAGTGTTTATGCCGATGAGCTTCTTCTCGATCGTTACGAGTAGATGGACCTCGACGGCCTAAGCGAGGCGGAGGCGCTGAAGGCGGCGGGGGTGGATGCTGTCTCCGCGTCTCCGACTCTCCCTGTCTCCAAGTCTTCCGCCACCGCCCCCCTCCCCCAGCCGGGCCCGGATGGGCGGATGGTCTTCCCGGTGGGCGTGTGGGCGCAGATGAAAGACCTGACGAAGCACGAGAAGACCGAGGATGGCCCGTGGGTTCGCTTGGGACAGGTGGTAAACGGTTGGTATGAGAAGGACATCGTTCTGATGACCAACCTTGGCATCCGGGCACGCTTCCGAGGGCAGCGGGTGAAGGATTACGATTACCCTCAACTCAACCTGCGTGGCGTGAAGGACAAAACGCCCGCACTGAATCTGCACATCCGCTCCGGCAAGATGCAGATCCGCGTGATGGAGACCGGGTTCCCTGTGCTGGCGGAGGCCCCGCTGCGCGAGCCGTTGCCGCAGGGCAAGGAGTATGTGGCGGAGTTCTACGCCATCGGCCAACAGGTGATCGCCCGCGTGAACGGCCAGGAACTCACCGCCAGCACCGATCTGCCGCCCGCGCCCTGCAGCTTCAGCCTTTTCGGAGCTGACTGGGACTACTTCCAGGACGCCCAGGTGCTGAACCTCGACGGCCTGAGCGAGTCCGAGGCGCGGAAAGCGGCGGGGATCGGGGAATGACGAAGCCCGAGCCGAGCAAAGCGAGACAGACGAAGCGAAGCTGAGCCCGAAGGGTGAGTGAAACGAATCAATGACGAATGAGGGCGCGGGCTGGAGGGAAGGCCGGAGTGGAATGATGGCGATGGGTGGTGCTCTGTGAAACCGGGAATTGCAAGGCCTGCGGCCTGAACTTATGCTCACGCCATGCCCACGGAAACCCTGGCCCATCGGCTCGGCACCACGACGCACGTTTCCCCGCTGCTGATGAAGGCGCGGCGGCTGGGGCTGCGCGTGCCGGAGGATCTTTGCACGCTGGCCGTGCAGCGGGGATGCCGCCACTACTGGCAGGGCACGGAGCCGGAGGGCGAGCTGGTGCCCCAAGCAAAGCTTTCGAACGCAGAGCTAGCGCTGGCACTGCTGACGATCGCCGCTCCCTATGACCCTCATATGATCCGCTGCGGCGCCGCCATGCTCAGCGCGTCGGGCAATGATCCGGCCACGCTGGCTTGTCTGGCGGCCTGGGAGCGGAGCGAGGCCGTCGTGCGCTATGTCGCTGAGTGCGGGTCAGGCTATGAGCCTGAAAACCCGTTCTGGAGTGAACTCCTGGGCCTGCTACCTCCCGCGCTCCCACCCAAACCCGGCGTGCTGCCGCATCCGACGCGCTTTGTGGCGATGAACGGCTATGAACGTGGTGTTGGCAGGAAGATCACCACCGAGTGGCAGAGACCTCAAAAACGTCCGGCGGCATGACGAACGCGGAGATCATCGCCAACACGCTCGATGGCCTGCTGGATCATGAGGTCTCACTCGTGGCTTATGGTAGGGCCTCCATCGCGCTGGGTTTTAATCAGGTGCCAGAGGCGGTGGGCCGGTCCCTAGATATGGATGTGATCCTGCGTTTCTCCCATGCCGCGGAGCTTGAGGCGGATGATCAGTTCTGGGAAGCACAGGCGCAGGTGAATGCCGTGCTGGAGAAGCAAGGGCTGTACATGACGCATCTCTTTCAAGAGGATCAGGTCTTCCTCCGTCCCGACTGGGAGCAGCACATCGTGCCCGTGCTCCGACCGCCGATGCGCTGGCTGAAGCTGTTTCGTCCGGCGACCATCGACCTCATCCTGACGAAGATGATGCGGGGAGATGATCCACAAGACATGGCGGACGTGGACTTCCTGATCCGCCACGACCGCATCACGCCGGCGCAGATGGAGCCGGCCTTTGACACCGTGCGGATGCCGGACATCCAGGAACTGCGGGATGCCTTTGACCGGGCGCTGCCGGTGGTGCGCCGATTGCTGGCTCACGGCATCAACACCACATCCCACGGCCAGAGCGGCGTGTAGGTGTGGCGGATTCGATCCAGCCACCTACGAGCTCGTAGCCGCCGGGGATTTCGGCGTCGCTCGGGCAGCATGTTTTTCGAGCAGGCGCGCCTGACGGCCATCTCACCGCCCCAGCACCAGCACGGCCAGCGGCGGCAGATCGACGACCACGCTCCAAGGCTGGCCGTGATGCGGCACCTGCTGCGCCTGGAAGCCCGCTCCCGCGCTCAAGCCGGAACCCGCGTAGTTGCTCGCGTCGCTGTTCAGCAGCTCACGATAGCTGCCGCCGTCTGAAACACCGGCGCGATAGCCTTTGCGCGGCACGGGCGTGGCATTGACGAGCACATAGACCATGTCGCCATCGGGCGAGGTGCGGGCGAAGGCGAAGATGCTGTTCTCCGCGTCGTTTGCATCGAGCCAGAAGAAGCCGCCGGCCTCGTGGTCCCTGGCATGCAGCGCGGGGCGCGTGGTGTAGAGATGATTGAGGTCTTTGACGAGCGTTTGCAGGCCGCTGTGCTCCTCGCCGAGGAAGAGATGCCAGTCGAGACTGGCATCATGCTTCCATTCATGCCACTGGCCGAACTCGCCGCCCATGAAGAGCAGCTTCTTGCCCGGATGCATCCACATCCACGCGAGGAACATGCGCAGGTTCGCGAACTTCTGCCAGCGGTCGCCGGGCATCTTGTTGATAAGGCTCCCCTTCCCATGCACAACCTCGTCGTGGCTCAGGACGAGAATGAAGTTCTCGTCGTAGGCGTAGATCATCGAGAAGGTGGCCATGCCGTGGTGATACTTCCGGTGCACCGGGTCCTCCGCCATGTAGCGCAGGCTGTCGTTCATCCAGCCCATGTTCCACTTGAAGCCAAACCCCAGGCCGCCGCTGCTCACCGGACGCGAGACGCCGGGCCATGCGGTGCTTTCCTCCGCGATGATCGTGGTGCCGGGATGCTTCGCATAGCAGACCTGGTTCAGATCGCGCATGAAGGCGATGGCCTCCAGGTTCTCGCGGCCGCCGAGGTGGTTCGGCACCCACTCGCCCGCTTTGCGCGAATAGTCGAGGTAGAGCATCGACGCCACGGCATCGACGCGCAGGCCGTCGATGTGAAACTCGCCCAGCCAGTAGAGCGCGTTCGCGACCAGGAAGTTCCTCACCTCGTTGCGACCGTAATTGAAGATGAGAGTGCCCCAGTCCATGTGCTCGCCGAGACGCGGATCCTCATGCTCATACAAACCGGTGCCGTCGAAGCGCGCGAGGCCG
The DNA here is from genome assembly GCF_044236155.1 of Prosthecobacter sp. GTDB lineage: Bacteria > Verrucomicrobiota > Verrucomicrobiia > Verrucomicrobiales > Verrucomicrobiaceae > Prosthecobacter. The sequence continues at coordinate 94,971 of NZ_JBIIHA010000010.1, read as the reverse complement.
TGGTCGTCCTTCGGAAAGTGGCCGGGCACCCAGTCGAGGATGACGCCGACGCCGTTCTGATGGCAGCGATCCACAAACTCACGGAACTCGTCCGGATTCCCAAAACGGCTCGTCGGCGCGTAGTAGCCGGTGACTTGGTAGCCCCATGAACCATCGAACGGATGCTCCGCGATGCCCATGAGCTCGATGTGCGTGAAGCCGAGCCCCTTCACATACGGAACGAGGTCGTCCGCCAGCTCGCGGTAGCTCAGCCAGCGACCGCCTTCATTCACGTTCCGCTTCCACGAGCCGGGATGCACCTCGTAGATGCTCATCGGCGAATGGTAGAGGTCATGCCTCGTGCGGCGCTGCATCCATTCATTGTCCGCCCATTGGTAACGGTCCAGATCGAACACCAGGCTGGCAGTCTGCGCGCCGTTCTGGCCGTAGTTCGCCATCGGATCGCTCTTCATGCGGAGATGCCCGTGCTTGTCGATCAGTTCGAACTTGTAGTGCGTCAGCTCCGTGATGCCGGGGATGAAAATCTCCCAGATGCCCGCCTCGATGCGGTGGCGCATCACATGCACGCGGCCATCCCAGCGGTTCCAGTCGCCCACCACACTGACGCGCTGCGCGTTCGGCGCCCACACGGCGAACTGGCAGCCGTCCACGCCATCGATGGTCTTTAATCTGGCGCCCAGAATGTCCCACAGCCGCTGGTGCGTGCCCTCGCGGAAGAAATACATGTCCTGCTCCCCCAGCAGCAGTCCGAAGGAATACGGATCCACCAGCGTCTCGGCGATGCCCTCATGGTCGGTGATCGCCAGCTCATAAGCACCAATTGGCGTCACCACCTCAAAATAGCCGTCGTCATGCAGCTTCTGCGCCTCCCAGCGCTGGCCTTTGACCACCACGTCCACCATGGCGGCGTAGGGCTGCACTGTCCTCACCACCTGCTGGCCGTTGCCGATCTCGTGGGCACCCAGGAAGGCAAACACATTGCCATGACGGGCCTGGATGACGGACTGGATTTCGGACTTGTTGGAGTAGCTGGACATGGCCCGCACTCATGGAGCGTTTCACCGGGAAAGCAACGGCTCCAAGCGCTCGCGAAGAATTGTCTGCCAGTCCAGCCTGCGCATCAGCCCGCGGCGCGCCTGCCGCGCCTTCACCACGGCGTCGGCTTTGATTTTGCGCGCGAGCCCCTTGGGCGAGGCGGTGAGTTTGAAAAAACTGGCGTCAGGCGCGGCCACCTCGCGATGCGCGGGGATGTCGGAGCAAAACACCGGCACCTGATGCAGCGCGGCTTCGATCAACGGCAGGCCATAGCCTTCCTGGATGCTCGGGAAGAAGAGCAGGTCCGCCATCTGGTAGAGGCTGCGCACGTCGTCATCGCTCAACACGGCTTTTTCGCCGAGGAAGTGGACTCGCTTCGTGACGCCGAGGTCTTTGGCGAGGCGTTTGAGCTCGCGGAAGTATTTGAGGCCATCCTTTTGATGTGGGTCCGGGGCGGCGGTGACGAGGTAAATCGCTTCTGGAAGCTCCGCGAGCACGCGAAGGCCCATTTCAATGTTTTTGCGCCGCACGAAGCGCGTGGGCTGCAGGAGCACGAGGGGCGCTTTTTCGAGCTGAAGGGCCGAAATGCGCTCCGTGAGGCCCAGAACGGCCTTCGCGTCGCATCCGTTCGGAATGACGTGGATGGGGTCGCGAGTGACTTTGGCGTATTCGGCCTTCCGATGCTCGGAAACGGCGATGTGGAGGGCTTTGGGGACCTTTTCAGCCCAACGCACATCATGCACCCAGTTGATCCAGCGAATGTCCGGCCGTGCGTGCGTGAGCGCGATGAGTTCCTCCGTCCATGCGAGGTCGAAAGGCATCGTGAAGACGTTGTGGACGATCACGACACATTGGAGTGGAGCGCGGACGCCCTCGTCCGCTTCGAATAATGGCGGAGGGGGGCGTCCGCACTCCCACCATTCAAACGCGCCGTCCCTCAATTTCGCCTCCGGTGCATTCCTCCGGATGTAATTCAACACACCCTCCAAATGCTCCGGCCCACGAATCAACCGGTCACGATACCCCGCCTGCCAACACTCGCCCTTCTGACCTGTATGCTTGGCGATCCTTCGCGAAGAAATGCTCTTCCAAGCCTGGATGACCTTCTCCAGCTCCGCTCCCGCTCGAAGCCGGAAGAGCAGATGCACATGATTCGGCATCACCACATAACTGAGCAGGTCGTAATCCTTGCCATCGGCATGATGCAGCGTGTCAATCAGCCCTTGGCGCGCTTCCGGCCGCTGCAAGACGCAGCTTCCCATGCCCGCGTTCAACCATCGCTCGATTTGCTCATCAAACTGGTCATGAAACGCGAATTCCTCGTCGGCTGACCACGGCTTGGGATGCTCCTGCTCCCACTGGCGCTTCTGCTCTCGCAGTTCAGTGAGTTTTTCCTGCGGCAGCGAATCGGCCAGCCGCCAAGTGACGAAGACGAGCTTCCCCGCTTGCTGCCAATGCGGCAGGACATGGCGGTGACGCGTGATTTCCTTCGCTGGCTCGAAGTAGGGATGGTGATCGTCCTGCTCGATCCATTGCCGCACACGCACGAAGGGAGAAGGAGCGCGGACGCCCTCGTCCGCTTTGGAAACGAGAGGCAGCCACGCATGAAAGCGGACGAGGGCGTCCGCGCTCCTATCGAAGACGCTCACGTCGTGGCCCATCGCGGTCAAAGCATTCGCCTGTTCTCCAATGACACGCTCCACGCCGCCGATAACGGGCGGTTGGGTGTAATGCAGGATGGCGATGCGCATGCGCAAGCATGGGAGCGCGGACGCCCTCGTCCGCAATCATTTCGATGCCCAGGCGGACGAGGGCGTCCGCGCTCCGCTCCGATCAAACGACGATGTTCACCAGCTTCCCAGGAACGACGATGACCTTCTTGGCGGGTTTGCCCTCCATGAATTCCTGCACGCGAGCACTGGCGAGAGCGATCTTTTCGATCTCCTCCTTCGTGGCCTGGATCGGCACGCGGGCTTTGTCGCGGAGCTTGCCGTTCACCTGGAAGACGACTTCCACTTCGTCTTCGATGAGGGCGGCGGGATCGTATTTCGGCCAGGTTTCGTCGCTGAGGAAGCCTGGAGCGGCCAAAGCGGGGAATTTGGAGCGGATGATCGCGTTGAGTTCTTCGGCGAGATGCGGTGCGAAGGGGCTGAGGACCTTGAGGAAGGTCACGATGGCTCCGGCGGGCTTCACTTCGGCTCCGGTGAAGGCATTCGTGCAAACCATCATCTGGCTGATCGCCGTGTTGAAGCTGAGCTTCTCGATGTCCTCGCCGCACTTCTTGATCGTCTCATGCAGCGCCTTGGTGAGCTGCTTGTTCGCAGGCACGTCTTGCAGGGCCTTGGAGATGCTCCACACGCCTTCGTCATCGACTTCCATGACGAGACGCCACACGCGGGCGAGGAAGCGATACACGCCCTCGACGCCCTTCATGCTCCAGGGCTTCACCTGCTCGAGCGGGCCCATGAACATCTCATACAGGCGCAGCGCATCGGCCCCATACTCGCGCACGACGTCATCGGGGTTCACCACGTTGCCACGGGACTTCGACATCTTCTGACCGTCCTCGCCGAGGATGAGGCCTTGGTTCACCAAGCGCTGGAACGGCTCCGGCGTGCTGACGTAGCCCAGATCAAAGAGCACCTTGTGCCAGAAACGGGCGTAAAGCAGGTGCAGCACCGCGTGCTCGGTGCCGCCGACGTATAAGTCCACACCTCCTGGGCGCGGCGACGAAGACAATGAGACAGGGAGACCATGAGATGGGGAGACGGTCTGATTGTCTCCCGGTCTGGTTGTCTCCTTGTCTGATTGTCCCCTTGTCTGATTGTCTCCAAGCGAACCCGTCATCCAATACCGCTCCGCCTCGACGCCCACGAACCTGTCCGAGTTCCGCGCATCGCAGTAACGCAGGTAATACCAGCACGAACCCGCCCACTGCGGCATGGTGTTGAGCTCGCGCTTCGCGGTGGCGGAGTATTGGACCCAGTCGGTGGCTTTGGAGAGCGGAGGCTCGGGCGTGCCGGTGGGTTTGAAGTCTTCCAAGGTCGGCGGCATCAGCGGCAGCTCGCTTTCGGGAATGCTGCGATGCTGGCCGTTTTCCCACACGATCGGGAACGGCTCGCCCCAGTAGCGCTGGCGGCTGAAGAGCCAGTCGCGGAGTTTGAAATTGGTCGTGCCTTTGCCGAGGCCTTTTTCTTCGAGCCAGGCGGCGATCTTCTTCTTCGCTTCGGGCGTGGGCAGGCCGTCGAGGAAGCCGGAATTCACGGCGAAACCATCCGAGGCTTCCGGCTTGTCGGTTGAATACCAAGCGAAGGTAGTTTCTCCAGTCTTCGGATCCTTGATTGTAACAGTAGTATTCAACAGTTGTTCGTAGGGGCGGTCACTGTCGTTAAACTCACCACCTCTCATGTGCAGCGTAGCAACCACAGGTTTGATCGGCAGATCGAACTTCTTCGCGAACTCAAAGTCACGCTCGTCATGCGCGGGCACGGCCATGATGGCACCAGTGCCGTAGCCCATGAGGACGTAGTCGGCGATCCAGATAGGGATGCGCTCGTTGTTGACGGGATTGAGTGCGTAAGCGCCGGTGAAGACGCCGGATTTTTCCTTGGCGAGCTCCGTGCGCTCCAGATCGCTCTTTCGCGCGGTCTTTTCGCGGTATTCCTCGACGGCGGCGAGTTGCTCCTCCGTCGTGATTTCGTCCACGAGGCGATGCTCGGGCGCGAGGACCATGTAAGTGGCTCCAAACAGCGTGTCGGGCCGTGTGGTGAAGACGGTGATCGTTTCGTCGAGGCCATCGACCTTGAAGGTGACATGCGCCCCCTCACTGCGGCCGATCCAGTTGCGCTGGAGCAGCTTGATGCTTTCCGGCCAGTCGAGGCCGTCGAGCTCATCAATGAGGCGCTGGGCGTAGGCGGTGATGCGCAGCATCCACTGGCGCATGGGGCGGCGCTCGACGGGAAAGCCGCCGACTTCGCTTTTGCCGTCCACGACTTCTTCATTCGCCAACACGGTGCCGAGCTGCGGGCACCAGTTCACCGGTGCCTCGCTGACGTAGGCGAGGCGGCGATGGTCGATCTCCTCACGCGAGAGGCCCTGCGCTTCGAGTTCGCTGATGGGATGCGCCTTGCCGTCGTCGCCGACGTAGGAGTTGTAGAGCTTCAGGAAGATCCACTGCGTCCATTTGAAGTAGCCGGGATCGGTGGTGTTGACCTCGCGGTCCCAATCGTAGGCAAAGCCGAGGGATTTGAGCTGCTTGGTGAAGTTCGCGACGTTTGCCTCCGTGGTCACGCGGGGATGCGTGCCGGTTTTGATGGCATACTGCTCCGCGGGCAGGCCAAAGGCGTCCCAACCCATCGGGTGCAGCACGTTGAAGCCGGACATCTTCTTGAAGCGACCGATGATGTCCGTGGCGGTGTAGCCCTCCGGGTGGCCGACGTGGAGGCCGTTGCCGCTGGGATAGGGGAACATGTCGAGCACGAAGTACTTCGGCTTCGAGGCGTCGAAGTCGGCATCACCGGGGTTGGGCGTGCGGTAGGCCTTGGAGGCCTCCCACTCGCCCTGCCATTTCGGTTCAAACTCGGAGAAAGGGAAGGCTTTGCGCTGCTCGCTGGACATAGGGGCGCGGAAGAAGGCGAGGCCGGGCCAAGTTCCAAGTTTAAAGTTGGAGGTTTCAAGTTCCGCGCCCGGGGGGGCTTGAAACTTTGAAACTGAAACTTGAAACCTTATTTGAAGAGCTTCGTCCCCGCCGCGAAATGCCCGGCATGCTCGGACATGCGCATTTCCACGCGCTCGCGGATGGTGCGCTCGCCGATGCCGTCGTGCTTCGTGGCGACGAGGGCCTTCAAAAGTGTGATAAGCGACTTCAAATCATCCATCATGACATATTCAGGGACGATCTGGCGGGTGTCGCTGAGGTTGTGGTAGTTTCCGAGCGGAATGGAGATGCCAGCGCTGCGAATGCCCGCAGCCTGGGCTGCCGTGGCCTCACAGGCGCCAGCGTCGAGCAGGCAGCGCTGCACGCGGATGCCCTGCTCCTTCGCCGTGGTCATCAAAACGGCCACCGCCTCGCTGTCGAAGATGGAAACGCGATCGCCAACACGAATCACCGGTCCGCCGCCCATCACCGCGCCATTCACCGGGCGGCTGGTTTCGAGCGAGAGGAACACGCTGTCTTTGCCGAAGGGCCACTTCTGCGCGAGCTGCCAGGCACCGAGCCAGCCAACCTCCTCCGCGCGGGTGAAGGCCGCATGCACGGTCGTCTGGATGTTCAGACGGGCGAGTTCGAGGAAGGTCATCACGATGGCGGCACAGCCGATCAAGTCATCGCACGCGGTGGCCTCGATGCGGCTGTTGGTCACGTTCACCGGAAAGTTCCATGTGGCGATCTGCCCCTTCACCTTGCGCAACCCTTTCTTCACCGCCGTCTCGATGGACTCCTGCGGAACTCCGCCGCCGCCGAGAAACTCCCACTCATCACGCTTCGTGCTGCCGGCAGGTTTGACAAAGCCGGGATGATCCATGTGCGAGCACAGCACCCATGTCGGCTTGCTCTTGGCCTTGCCGTTCTTGTAGGTGGCCAGCAGGTTGCCGAACTTGTCGCGCTTCAACTTCACATGGCGGCAGTCCTTGAGCAGCGACTCGATTTCGGCGCGCACATGATATTCGTGAAATGGCGCGGTCGGCTGCTTGAGCAGGCGTTTGAGAATGTTGTTGAGGTTGGGCGATGCCATGCGCCATCGTAACTCGATTTTCGCAAACACCAAACGCCGCGTGAAGAAGCTCCGATATTTCTTTGAGACCGCCCTGATCGAATCAGGCGCATGGATCATGCCCCGCCTGCCGAGGGGCTTCATCCTGGCGCTCTCACGCGGCATCGGAACGCTGGCGTATCTGGCGGACAAACGCGGACGCGGCACGGCGCTGGAGAACTTGAAGTGCGCGTTTGGAGATCAGTACACAGCGGCCGAGCGCTCCCGCATCGCCCGCAAGTCGTATCAGGTCTTCGCGCGCACTTTTCTCGACCTGTTCTGGTCCTCGCGGCTCACCAAGGACACCTGGCAGAATTTTTTCAGCATTCACCTGGCCGATCCTGCCGCCGAAAAGCAGGCGCATGAGACAGGCGGCGTGTGGGTGACGCCCCACTTCGGCAATTTCGAACTGGTGAGCATGGTCTGGGGCTTCCGCGGCTTCAAATTCACCGTCGTCGCGCAGGATTTCAAGAACCCCGCCCTCACGCATGTTTTCAAACGCCTGCGCTCGCACTCGGGGCATGACATCATCCCGCAGGAGAATGCGATGCTGAAGCTCATGAAGGCGCTGAAGCGCCAAGGGCACGCGGGCCTGCTCACGGATCTCAACATCCCTCCCGGTCGTGCCGCCACTGCGATTCAATGCTTCGGCCTCTGGACCAGCGTCCCCACGCTGCATGTGGAGCTGGCGAAACGCCTCGGCCTTTCGATCATGACCGGTGTGTGCCGCCCGCTCGATGACGGCCGCTATGAAGTGCACATCTTCGAGGCCATCAAGCCCGGTGCTGATGAGGACACGCAGCAGCTCACACAGCGGGTTTGGAATCACTTTGAAAAGGCCATCCGCGAGCACCCCGAGTGCTGGCTCTGGATGTACAAGCACTGGCGCTACCGCCCCGTGGGCACCTATGGCGCGCCACACCCGGATTACCCGTCTTACTCGAACTTTTCCGACGCGCTGATCGAGATGATTCCGTCCTCTTTGCGCCCTGTGCAAAAAGCATGACCCGAACTGGCTGAAAGACACAGCCTCACGCGCCAGTTTTTTCGTTGCCCCGCGAATCCCGCGCTCGTAATCCTCACGCCTCCCAAAAACCAACCCGCCAATGTCCATACCGCATCTTCCCGCCCTCCGCAAAGGCCGCCCTTATGAGTCGCTCGACAAGGTTCAGGTCAAAGACCACAAAACGGGCGAGATCTGCGCCGAAGTCAGCCAGGTGAACGCCGGCATCGTCCGCAAGGATCTCGCGAAGATCGGCGAGGCGCGTGCGACGCTGAAAAAGTTCACGGTGGAGCAGTTGATCGAGATCACCGCCAAGGCGGGCGATCTCTTCCTCAACGGAACCCTTCCCCTCGGCGACAAGGGCCACACGCAGTCGCCGCAGGAATACATCGCCACCCTTTCCCGCACCAGCGGCCTGCCGCACATCATGGTGAAGCGGAACATGACGAAGATTCACTTCGCCATGACGAACATGAAGATGATCCTCAACGGCCTCACCCGCGGCCTGGACCTGAGCGTCATCGACCGCGGCTTCGGCACGCAGGCCGGCTGCCCGGTGTCGTATTTCCCCACTACGAAGTCCCTCGGCCTCGTCATGCCGAGCAACTCGCCTGCGGTGAACTCTCTCTGGCTGCCCTCCATCGCGCTGAAGATCCCCGTGGTCATCAAGCCGGGCCGCGAGGAACCGTGGACGCCTTTCCGCCTCATTCAGGCCTTCATCGCCGCCGGCGCACCGGCGGAAGCCTTTGGTTTCTACCCCACCGACCACGAAGGCAGCGGCGAAGTCGTGAAGCTCAGCGGCCGCAACCTCGTCTTCGGCGACGTGAACATCGCCAAGATGTATGAAAACAATCCCGCCGTGCAGGTTCACGGTCCGGGCTGGAGCAAGATCATCATCGGCGAGGACAAGATCGAGAACTGGAAGGAATACATCGACGTCATCGTCAGCTCCATCAGTGACAACGGCGGACGCTCCTGCATCAACGCCTCCGCCGTCATCGTGCCGAAGTACGGCAAGGAAATCGCCACCGCCATCGCCGAGCGCCTTGGCCCGGTGAAGCCCACCGCCGCTGATGACGAGAACGCCCGCCTTTCCGGCTTCGCGAACCCCAAAATGGCCGACTACATCGACAGCGCCATCGACAACGACCTCAAGACACCCGGCGCCGAGGACGTCACCGCCCAGTTCCGCGACGGACCGCGCAAGGTCGAGTTCGAGGGAGGCATCTTCCTTCGCCCGACGATCATCTGGTGCTCCGACAACAAGCACCCGCTCGCCAACCGCGAGTTCCTCTGCCCCTACGCCAGCGTTCTGGAGATTCCGCAGAGCGAAGTGCTCGGCCGCATCGGCTACTCGCTCATCGTCACCGCCATCACGCAGGATCCGGCCTTCATCAACGAGCTGCTGGAATGCGGCGACATCGACCGCCTCAACATCGGGCCGATCAGCACGATGAAGATCAGCTGGGACCAGCCGCACGAAGGCAACATGTTTGAGTTCCTCTACAAGCGCCGGTCGATTGACTGCGCGTGAGCGACGTAGCACGGGCTTTCCAGCCCGTGCTTGTCTCCGAATCGGGTTAGAAAACTCGATCAACGGTTGGAATCCTCGCCCTACACCGCATGTCACTCGCCCCCTTCGATCACCAGCCGCGCACGCGCCTCGTCTTTGGCAACGGCACGCTGGCGCGTGTGGGCGAGTTCGCGCGCGAACTTGGAAAACGCGCGCTCATTGTTAGCGATCCTGGCATCGTGAAGGCCGGTTACGTGACTCGTGCGGTCAGTTTCCTGGTCGAGGCGGGCCTTCAGGCACGCGTATTCGGCGAGGTGCGCGAGAATCCAAGTACGGAAGACGTGGACGCCTGCGTCGCGGTCGCCCGTGAGTTTCAAGCCGACCTCATCATCGGCCTTGGCGGCGGCAGCAGCATGGACACCGCCAAGGGCTGTAACTTCATCCTCACCAACGGCGGTCGCATGCATGACTACTGGGGCACGGGCAAGGCGACGAAGCCCATGCTGCCGCTCATCACCATCCCCACCACCGCCGGCACCGGCAGCGAATGCCAGAGCTACGCGCTCATTTCCGATGCCGAGACGCATGTGAAGATGGCCTGCGGCGATCCCAAGGCCGCCGCGAAGGTGGCGATCCTCGATCCCGAGCTCACCATCTCCCAGCCGCAGCGCGTCACCGTCTGCACCGGCATCGACGCCCTCTCCCATGCCCTCGAAACCGCGGTGACGAAGAAGCGCAACGCCCTGTCCTCCCTCTACTCCCGCGAAGGCTTCCGTCTCTGCCACTCCGGCTTCAGCCGCGTGCTGCGTGAGCCGAAGGATGTCGAAGCTCGCGGCATGATGCTCCTCGGCGCGGCCTACGCTGGCATCGCCATCGAAAACAGCATGCTTGGCGCCGCGCACTCCTGCGCCAATCCCCTCACCGCCTTTTTCCACGTCGTCCATGGCGAGGCCGTCGGCGTCATGCTCCCCCACGTCATCCGCTTCAACTCCGCGATCCCCGAAATCGCCGCCATCTACGAAAGCTACTTCGACGGCGACCTCGCCGACCGCATCAGCGAGCTCCTCTGGGAGGCCCGCATGCCCCGCACCATCAGCGAGCACGGCGCGAAGGAAGAAAACCTCCAGCCCCTCGCCGAACTCGCCGCCAAACAATGGACCGCGCAGTTTAATCCGCGTGAACCGAGCGTTGAGGACTTCGTAGAGCTGTATCGCGCGGCGTTGTGAGTCCTGTTGAACATCTCGATCAACTACTCGCTCGCCCGGAGCCGCTGCTGGCGCTCGCGCCGATGCAGGACATCACGGATCTTGGTTTCTGGCGGCTGATGACGCGGTATGGCGGGGCGGATGTGTATTACACAGAGTATTTCCGCGTGCATCCGGACTCGCACCTTGAGAAGGACATTCTGGCGTCGATCACGCATAACCCCACGGGGCAACCGGTGGTGGCGCAGATGATCGGGAATGACATCCATTCCCTCGTGCGCAACGCGAAGGAACTGCAGCAGCATGAGGTGGCGGCGATTGACCTGAATCTCGGCTGCCCAGCGCCCATCGTTTACAAGAAGTGCGCCGGCGGCGGCCTGCTGCGCGATGTGCCGCGCATCGAGGGCATCCTCGGAGCGTTGCGGGAGGCGGTGACGGTGAAGTTCACAGTGAAGACGCGTCTTGGCTTTGATGACACGGAGACGATCGACGCGCTGGTGCCGCTGTTTGCGAAGCACGGCGTGGATCTGGTGACGATCCACGGCCGCACGGTGACGCAGATGTATCGAGAGGGCGTGCGCTATGATTTGATCGCGAAAGCGAAGTCGAATCTCCCCTGCCCCGTGCTGGCGAATGGCAACATCGGCTCGCATTTCGACGCGGAGGCGGTCACGAAGGAAACCGGTGTGCAGGGCCACATGCTGGGACGCGGTGCGATCCGCAATCCGTGGTTGTTTGAGCAAATCAGGCAGCACTTTCGCGGCGAACCGGTGGCACAGCCGACTCCAGCCGAGAGACTGGCCTACATCGGCGAACTGTATGAGGCCGTCACGATGCCCAGCACCCGCGAGCTCGATCAAGTGAACCGCATCAAGAAGCATCTGAACTTCTTCGGAGAAGGCATGGACGACCCGCCAGGCTTCCTGAACGAGATGCGCCGCTGCACGACGCGGGCGGGGCTGATGGAGGTTTGTTCACGTCACTTGAAGGTCTGATCCGGCGCAAAACGACGGACGTTTCCTCGTATTGGACATCCCCCGAAGCCTATGCTATCCGCACGCCTCATGTCTCCAGCCAAAACCCTCGCCTCCATGCTGCTTTTATCTCCCGCGCTGCTCAGCGCTGCGGAGAAGGTTGATTTCGTCAAACAGGTGAAGCCTTTGCTCGAAGGCGCCTGCACCCACTGCCACGGCGCGAAGGAGGACAAGGGCGACTTCCGCATGCATACGCTGGAGGACATCAAGAAGGGCAACGAGAACGGCCCGGGTCTCGTCCCGGGTGATCTGAAGAAGAGCGCGATCTACTCGACGCTGCTTCTGGATGTCGAAGATGACATGGTCATGCCGCCGAAGAAGGAAGGATTGCTCGAAAAGAGCCAGATCGAGGTGATCAAGACCTGGATCGAGCAAGGTGCCGACTGGCCCGCCGGGGTGGTGCTGGAGCAAACGCCGCGCATTAAGTTCGAGAAGCACATCCAGCCGATTTTGGAACAGAACTGCGTGTCCTGCCACAACGCGGACAAGGCGAAGGGCGACTGGATCATCACGACGAAGAAGGAAGCTTTCGAGAGCGGCGAGAACGCGCCGAACATCGTGCCCTTCGACCTCAAACAGAGCGCGATTTATCACCTGACGACGCTGGGCGCCGATGAAGACGACTTGATGCCGCCGAAGAAGAGCGGCGGGCCTTTGAGCAAGGAGGACATCAATTTCCTGAAGTTGTGGATCGAACAAGGCGCGCCGTGGCCTGATGACGTGAAGCTGACTGCGAAGGAGAAGAAAGGTCCGGCCACGAACAATCCCGACAACCTGGAACTGGTGAAGAAGATCCACGCCTTCATCGTGCAAACCTCCAAGGAGAAGAAGGAAGCCGACATGAAGCCCTACGACACGAAAGTGCCGAAGACGGGCGCGCCTTACAGCATGGTGGTGATCAAGAGCGGTGAGTTCATGATGGGCAGCCCCGAGGGCGAGGCGAACCGTGGCGAGGACGAAGGCCCGCAGGTGAAAAAGACGATCAAGCCGTTCTGGATGGGGAAATATGAGATCACATGGGACGAATACGAGCCCTTCCAGCTCACGAGCGTGGGTCGTAACAAGGACGGCTCCCGCCAGGTGTGGAAACCGACTGACAAGCCGGAAGACCTCATTTCTCAGCCGACTCCACCTTACCAACCGATGGATTTCGGCATGGGCCGCGAGCGTTTCCCGGCGATTTGCATGACACAGCACGCGGCGAACAAGTACTGCCAGTGGTTGAGCGCGCAGACAGGCCACTTCTACCGCCTGCCGACCGAGGCAGAGTGGGAATATGCCGCCCGCGCCGGCACGAAGACCGCTTACTTCTTTGGCGACGATGCCGCCCAGCTCAAAGACTACGCGTGGTACTTCGACAACGCGCCGAACTTCCAGTACGCAAAAGTCGGCGGCAAGAAGCCGAACCCTTGGGGTCTTCACGACATCTACGGCAATGTGTGCGAGTGGTGCCTCGACCAATACACACCGACGACACCCGGCACCGCGATCCTTGGCAATGATTGGGTGCGTTCGAAGACTCCGTATCCGCATGTCGCACGCGGCGGCACCTACGATGACGATCCGGAACTCTGCCGCAGCTCCGCCCGCAAGGCTTCGGATCCTCTTTGGAAACAGCAAGACCCGCAGCTTCCGAAGAGCATCTGGTATCTGACCGACGCCACCTGGCTCGGCTTCCGCATCGTGCGCCCGCTCGAAATCCCGACCGTGGAAGAAATGTTCGCCGCCTGGAACAACGGCGTGGCGAAGGAATAAATCGAGACGTCATCTTTTGCGCGTGAACGGTCCGCTGTGATGCAGCGGCCCGTTTTTTTGCTCGCCATGATTGTAGAAGTGAGCTCATGCTGCCGTTTGCTCGGTCCTCTTTCCTTCATGAACAGCACCAACACCTCCTCCGCCCGCACCGCCGCCCTTCTTGCCGCTTTTCTTGGCTGGATGTTTGATGGCTTCGAAATGGGCCTGTTTCCACTCACAGGGCGCGATGCATTGAAGGAACTGCTGGGGCCGGACGGCGGCCCTTCGCTGAACAACTGGTTCGGCGTCATCATGGCGATGTTTCTCGTCGGTGCGGCCACGGGAGGCGTGGTGTTCGGCTGGCTGGGTGACCGCATCGGCCGCGTGAAGGCGATGTCGCTATCCATCTTCACTTACGCGGTGTTCACCGGTCTCTGCGGCATCGCGAAGCATGCGGAGGAGATCGCCGCGTATCGTTTCATCGCCTCGCTCGGCATGGGAGGCGAGTGGTCGCTTGGTGTGGCGCTGGTGAATGAGGTGTGGCCCGGCAAGTCACGCATGCTGGTGGCTGGATTGATCGGTGCCGCGGCGAATGTGGGCTACCTGCTCGGTGGTTTCCTCAGCCTGGGGCTGGCCGGTGTTCTGGGCACCGTGAACAACGCCCTGCTAGGCATCGGTCTGGGACAGGAGACTGTGACAACGCTGCTGTCGAACAACGGCTGGCGCATTTTGATGATGAGCGGCGCGGTGCCGGCCTTCTTGGTGTTCTTCATCCAGATTTTTGTGGGTGAATCGAAGAAATGGGAGGAGGAGAAGGCCAAAGGCACCACTGACCACTGGGCTACGAAGGATTTGCTCGGCGTGTTGATCGGTTGCGCTTCCGCGCTGGGCATCGTGTGGGTCTGGGCACCCAAAAGCACGGTGATCCCGACCACGCTGGCCGTCGCGATCACGCTCGCAGGCTTGGTGATCACCCTGCTGGGCTACTTGTTCCCTGTCTGGCAATATCTGGGACGCGCCGGGTCTGAAGATCCTGCCGCAGCACGCCCCTTCATCATCAAACGCATGCTTCTGGGCGCAGGACTGGCTGGGGTGGCTCTCATGGGCACCTGGGGAGCTGTGCAATGGGCGCCAAAGTGGGCGGAAGAACTCGCGGGTAATCCAGCCCTGCATGCCAAGGACTGGGCGCAAATCTGGACCGCCACGGGTGCGATCATCTTTACTATGGTGGCCGCCTTGCTCGGTGACAGACTCGGACGCCGCATCGCCTACACGATCCTGTGCGTGGCCACCATCGCCGCCGCATTGCTCTTTTACCAGACCAATTCCAGCTACACGAACTGGTTCCTTTTCACCGGTTTCCTCATCGGCGGTATCAGCGCGTCGTTCTACGGCTTCTTCCCGCTTTATTTCCCTGAACTGTTCCCAACCCAAGTGCGTGCCACAGGCCAAGGATTTTGCTTTAATTTCGGCCGAGTACTGGCGGCCATTGGAGCACTCCAGACCGCCAACCTGATGAGCGTGTTCGGTGGTTCTTTCGCCAAGGCCGGCAGTGTCCTGTGCTCGATCTACGCGCTTGGGATTGTTCTGATTTGGTTCTGCCCCGAAACGAAAGGCAAGACACTGCAATGAGTCTTGGTTGACGCTTGGAATTAGCCCATGCGTGAATGTTTTCTTGCCAACCTTCATTTCGCAGATAATAATTCACCCATATTAACCTCTCAGATATAAGAAATGCATGAGGCGGATAAGTAAAATTTTATGGATTCTATGAAATTATCTTGATCCTACCTTTGGCACTCGTTATATTACCCACAATTCGAGATTTTCTCGGAACCCATAGCTCTAAGGACCCAACTCCATGATCACAGGAACCAAACAACCAGACAAAGACCACGCCAAACTGGCAGATTTCATTCTGTTCAGTCAGCGCGAGTTTCTGCTGAATCTCTCCCGTGAGCTGAACCGGGACAATATCTCCTTCGCTCAGTTCTTTCTCCTCAGCTACCTCGCCACTTCAAAGGAGCTGACCATGACCGACATCGCCCGCAAGATGGGCCACTCCACCGCCGCCGCGACCGGCCTGGTGGACCGCCTCGAAAAGCTCGGCTACATGGAGCGAACCCACGCCATTGATGATCGTCGCAAGGTGCTCGTCCGCATCACATCACGTGGTTTGGAGCTTGTCAGCCGCCTGCGTGATGAGTTGCAAAACCAGGTGGCCGCCGCCATGAGCGAAACTTCCTCCGAAGACGCGGCCAGTTTCATGACCTCGTATCGCTCGCTGGACACCGCTTTGGCGCGCTGAAACTCATGCCATTTTTATGAAGGGCGCACGGTTTGTCCGTGCGCCCTTTTGCTTTTCATGGCAAACAAGCGCGATGGACTCCGCCCCTTGGATGACTTTTCCAGCGCTCACTGCCCTGGCCGGCATCGCACATCGATTTAGCCTCCGGCATCCCGAAATCGATGTGAATGCCGAACGAGCTGTGGTGGTGGAAAGGCTGTGGGCCTGGCACCATGATCAGGCGCGAGAAATTGGATTCCGGGACGGCTCCTTATGCATCGCCGAACAGGTGCATGGTCGCGAAGTCGCGGTGATCGATGCCCCGTCATCCCAGGCCATCAACGGCGTCGACGGCATCATCTCCAACACCCCAGGCCTTGTGGTCGGCATTTATGTAGCGGACTGCTGCGCTGTTTATCTGGCTGACCCGCGCACCGGGGCGTTTGGTGTGGTGCATTCTGGAAAAAAAGGCTCGGAGCAAGGCATCACCGCGCATGCGATCGAGAAAATGGTCCGACACTACGGCACAAATCCCGCCGACCTGCGTGTGCAACTCAGCCCATGCATCCGCCCGCCGGCTTACGAAGTTGATTTTGCCGCCCAAATCCGCCAGCAGGCGGTCGACTCTGGAGTTCCAGCAGCGCAGGTGCATGACACAGGAATCTGTACTTCTTCGGATTTGCGGCGCTTCTATTCCTATCGCATGGAAAAAGGCCGCACCGGGCGCATGCTGGCCCTGCTCGGACGCCCATGCTGATCACGCGATGACCTTTCACTCCCCCGCCAAAATCAATCTCTGGCTGCGCATCCTCGGCAAACGAGAAGACGGTTTCCACGAGGTTCAGACACGCCTTTGCCAGCTCGCCTTGGGCGACACGGTAGAAGTCGAGCATCTCGGGGCGGGCCACAACGTCGCATTGACCTGCTCCGATCCCACCGTGCCTCTGGACGAGTCAAACCTCGCCATCAAAGCCCTGCGTGCGTTTGAAAGCCGCGCCAACAAGAACTCTTCCTGGCGCATCCATTTGGAGAAGAAAATTCCTGCGGGCGCAGGTCTGGGTGGCGGCAGCAGCAACGCGGCCACCGTGCTCAAGGCCTGCAACACTCTGGCTGGCTCCCCGCTTTCACCAGCACAGTTGATCGAATTGGGTGCTCAGATCGGCTCTGACGTGCCGTGCTTTTTGATCCACACTCCGGCGTCCGATGGAGCGGGGCGAGGCGAGCAAGTTACCCCGGTCGAATTCGACTGGAAACTCCCTCTCGTGCTCATAAAGCCACCCTTTCCCATTCCAACGCCATGGGCTTACAAGCGTTGGGCAAATTCGAAGGAAATCCCCGGCGTGCCGTATGCGCCCCAGCTTTGTCCTTGGGGTGCGATGGTGAACGACTTGGAGCGTCCGGTTTTCGAAAAATACCTGCTGCTGCCCACCCTCAAAAATTGGCTGCTCGAACAAGGGGAGGTCCGCGCAGCGCTCATGTCCGGTTCCGGCAGCACCATGTTCGCGATCACCGACACCCCGGTTCAGGCCGCTGAGCTTGCAGCAAAGGCTCGCGAGTGGTGCGGCGAAACGGCATGGATTCAGTCCACCTCGACCGCGGGGTGAAAATACGCCGGCTCATTGGAAAAAATTTGGGGCCGGACGGCTCCCGATTCCGTCCGGCCCCTGGTATGATCAACCTCAACTTAATCCTGCGTTGAGGCAGGGTTTCAGTGAACAACCAATCACTCTCAAGACTCAGTTCATGGAGGGCTGATACCTTGCACAAACTGTTGGTGGGTTAGTGGCTTGGTGGTTGGAAGTGTTGAAAAAAGTTGAGAAAAAGTTCCCGACCCCGTTTGTCATGCACGCTCTCATGCCTGCCCAAACCGCGCTCACCCTTGAAGAACAAGCCATCTACGAATGGCAGATGACGGTGCCGGGCATGGGAGAGGAAGGCCAGCGCAAACTCAAATCCGCGTCCGTGCTCATCTCACGCGTCGGCGGCCTGGGCGGACTGGTGGCGCTCGAACTGGCGGCGGCGGGAGTGGGAAAGCTGGTTCTGGCTCACGGCGGCAACCTCCGGGCATCTGATTTGAACCGTCAGCTACTGCAAACCCATGATCACATCGGCAAACCGCGCATGGAATCGATTCTGCGGCGGCTGAATGAACTCAACCCACGTTGCGAGGTCGTGGGCGTGAGCGAAAACGTATCCGAAAAGAATGCGGATTCCCTCGTCGCCCACGCGGACATCGTGGTGGATGCCGCGCCGCTTTTCCAAGAACGCCTCGCTTTGAACGCGGCCGCCTTTCGGGCAGGCAAACCGATGGTGGAATGCGCCATGCACACACTGGAGGCAACTGTGACGGTCTTTGCGCCCGGGAAGACCGGATGTCTTGCATGCTATGTGCCGGAGATTCCCGCCTCGTGGACACGCCAGTTTCCCGTTTTCGGCGCGGTTTCAGGCACCGCCGCATGCATTGGCGCGATGGAGGTGATCAAGCTCATCACCGGCATCGGCGAGTCACTCGCAGGCAGCCTGCTGTCGATGGATCTTTCCACCATGCAATTCCGCAAGGTGCGTCTGCCCAAACGGGCCGATTGCCCTGTCTGCGGACGCTAAGCGTCATTTTTGGGCCACAAAATCAACCACACAGACCTTCTCGAGCAGAGGCTTGAGCTTCGCGACGAACGCCTGGTGCTCCGCATGCGGCAGATAGACCTGAAGCCCGGCCTTGTCGGCAAAGGTGACCAGGAAACAGTGGGTAAAGCCATCATTCAGTCCTTCGGGACTGACATTGGTTCCCCATTCAAACCCCTTCACCGTGTCGATCTTCTTCGCCAGCTCACCGAATGCTTTTTCAATCGCCTGCACCTGCTCTGGCGAGGCGTTATCCTTAAATTTGAAGAAAACGACATGGCGATAAGGAGCATCAGCGGCGGTGGCGAGTGTGGTCATGGTGAAAAGCAGGGCAAGAAGAAGTGATTTCATGGTGTCGCAGACTGGAGAGCCGGTGCTGGCAGTCAATGACGGCCAAACAGGTTGCAGCGCGGCATGAGAAGTGCTTTTTCGAGGCCTACGCCTCACTCCAATCCTCCATCACCTTCCACCGCACATGAGCCACTGGGATCGCTTTCAGAAGTACTTCGTCCGTTACCCGCAGATCGGTTTTTCCATCGACATCAGCCGCATGGGCTTTGAGGACAGCCTGTTCACCAAAATGGCTGGGAAGATCGACCATGCGTTCAAGTCGATGAAGGAGCTCGAAGCGGGTGCCATCGCCAATCCAGACGAGGGCCGCATGGTGGGCCATTACTGGCTGCGTGACTCCAAGCTGGCTCCCGACGCGGCCATCACGAAGGAGATCGACGAGACGCTGGAGGCCACGCTGAAGTTCGCCGCTGATGTGCATGCTGGCTCGATAAAGGCCGCGAATGGGCAGAAATTCACCCGCGTGCTGGTGGTGGGCATCGGCGGCTCCGCGCTGGGGCCGCAGCTCGTGGCGCATGCCATCACGCCGGCCAATCCGCCGATGGCGATCTCGTTTTTCGACAACACGGACCCGGACGGCATGGACCGCGTGCTCGCGGAGATCGGTGACGGGCTCGCGACCACGCTGACGCTGGTCATTTCGAAGTCCGGCGGCACCAAAGAAACCCGCAATGGCATGCTCGAAGCCGAGGCCGCCTACAAGAAGGCCGGGCTCGACTTTGCAAAGCACGCCGTGGCCGTGACCGGCCTGGACAGCGAGCTCGACAAGCACGCGGTGAAGCAAGGCTGGCTGGCCCGTTTTCCGATGTGGGACTGGGTGGGCGGCCGCACCAGCGTGATGAGCGCCGTGGGCACCATCGCCGCCGCGTTGCAGGGCGTGGATGTGCGCCAATTTTTGGCCGGAGCTGCTGCCATGGACGCCGAAACGCGTGCCCGTCCGGCACGTGAGAACGCGGCGATGCTCCTCGCGTTGATGTGGTATCACGCCGGCGGCGGCAAAGGCCTGAAGGACATGGTCGTGCTGCCATACAAAGACCGTTTGGTGCTGTTCTCGAAGTATTTGCAGCAACTCGTCATGGAGAGCCTGGGCAAGGAGCACGATCTCAGCGGCGCGGTGGTGAACCAAGGTGTGGCCGTCTATGGCAACAAGGGCTCCACCGACCAGCACGCCTATGTGCAGCAGCTCCGCGATGGCGTGAACAACTTCTTCGCCACCTTCATCGAGGTGCGCAAAGCACGTGACGTGGCCCCGCTGGAGGTCGAGCCCGGCTTCACCAGCGGCGACTACTTGCAGGGCTTCCTTCGAGGCACGCGCAAGGCGCTGTCCGACAAAGGCCGCGAGAACATCACGCTGAGCATCGAGGAGGTCAGCGCGTTCACTCTGGGTATGCTCGTTGGACTTTTTGAGCGGGCGGTGGGCTTCTATGCCAGCCTCGTGAACATCAACGCCTATCATCAGCCCGGTGTGGAGGCCGGAAAAAAGGCTGCGACGGATTTCCTGAAGCAACTGGCCCAAGTGAAGGCGGCCCTGACCGCCACGAAGGAGCCTCTCGGGGCCGCCGAAGTGGCTGCCAGCCTTGGTATCGACGCGGAAGACGCCTTCCACATGCTCACCCATCTGGCCGCCAACGGCGCGGCGAAGGTCGCATTCTTGAATGCCAGTCCGGCTCATGAGCGATTTGTCGCTTCGTAACAAATCGCCATTTGCACAGTTTACGGCGCATTCTATACGTAGATCAGGTCGCCGAGAGCTAGCCTAACTAGGTGTCATGCGAGAAATCCCCATCCAGTATCAAATTGCCTGCGTCATCCTGACGGCCCTGTTTATCTGGTCGTTCAGCATTGCCCGCGAGCCTCGTGGATGGCGCCGGTTGTTCCAGTCCATGTTCTCCAAATCGGAGACATTTTCAGTGAACAAAAACAAGGTCATAGACGAAGCGCTGAAGCGATACGGCATCGTGGTCGCCATGATCATCTTGGTGGCAGATGTTTCGTGCTTTGTGCTGGGCGTGACCCATCCTTTCCGCGAAAAAATGCGATCGATCTCCCCTGAGCAACGGGACCACATCAACGAGATCAACAAGTTCCAGAACGCCAAGCCCGGCGTTCTCTAAGTTGGACGGGGAACTTTGACCACCCGCGTGTCCGCCACCAAATCATGCAGGCAGCGGCGGTCCTGGCGGAAAATCATGAAAATATTGGCCAGCGTCAGCACAGGACCGATGAACTGAATGCTCTCAATCATGGCAAACAGAAACCAGCGCAGCAGCACAGCTTTGACAAATCCCGCCCTGCCTCCGTCCGATGCGCGCACGATTTGAATACCCGTCAGCAGTTTGCCAACGGACTGTCCGCGCACGGTGAGGAGGATGACATTACCCAGCAGCAGCACGACCACCAGCCAGCTCATGGCCATGACTGTGGGATTTCCCGCGCCCTGCGCCTTCTGAATCTGACGCTGCAATGCTTCCATGAGCGCCGCCGGGTTTCCTTGGAGACTTTGGACCTCCGCCTCGAAAGCGGCGTCCATCATGGCCATCACGAGGGTGATAATCGGAAGAAGCATCAGGCTCCAGTCAATCAGCCGGGCTGCCAGACGGCGCCCCAAGGAGGCCAGTTCAATGGTTTTTGCATGATCCTGGCGTACTTCCTCCCTTAAAGCAGAAATCGAGGAAGTCTCGGACGCGCTCAGGCCTGACTCCTCGGAAAGCGCCTTCATTCGCTCCTCAAGCGTCTGCCATTCCTTCATGCCTTCCGCCCAGCAGAGATCCGTCGGCAAAAAACGTCCCTCCCGCATGCCTGAACTCACATCCAGGTCGTTGAAAGTGCCGAGCTGCTGCTCACCGCGTGCGATGTGGTATTTCATGGGATGCCGGTTGCTCCGGGCCGTATGCTAGATAGCTGCTAACTTTCCCGCATCAAGCCTCCTCCCTTCGATTTGAAAACCATTTTCCGCGTCTTCGCCTACCTGCGCCGCTATCCACTGCTTGGAGCGGCCCAGATTTTCTGTGCCATCACCGGCACGCTCATGGTCATTGTTTTTCCACACATCACGCGGGAGGTGCTCGATGTCGTTGTCCCGGGGAAACAATGGGAACGCATCACCCCTCTCGCATTCTGGGCGCTGGCGGCCTATTTCGCCCAGCATCTGTTCAATTCGCTGCGCATCCAGCTCAACAACACCTTCGAGCAGAAAGTCATCTTCGACCTCCGCAGTGACATCTACCAGCGTCTGCAAACGCTCCCGTTGCGTTGGTTCGATAACCGGCCCTCCGGTGACATTATGACCACCGTCTCCGAGGACATCCCCTCGGTCGAGCGCGTACTCATCGACGGCATCGAGCAGGGACTCGTCTCCGTGCTGCAAATCCTGGTTGTCGGCGTCTTCATGTTTCAAGCGGACGCCACGCTCACCCTTTACGCGCTTATTCCCCTGCCCTTCCTCATCGCCGGAGCGCTCGGCTACACGCGAACCTCCCGCGAACGTCATCGCAAAGTTCGAAAGGCCAGCAGCGCCATGAACTCCCTGCTCCAGGACAACGTCTCCGGCATGCGCCAGATCAAGGCCTACGCCATGGAGCGCGAGGAGCATGCGCGTTTCAACCGCGCCAGCGACGCCCTGCGCCGCGCCACACTGCACGTCATGCGCATCTGGGCCGTTTACCGCCCCGGAATGCACTTTCTCACGAGCGTCGGCATGGTCATCGTCCTGTGGGTCGGAGCACGTCAGCTCATGCAGGGCCGCATCCAGGCCGGCGACCTCACTGCCTTCCTCCTGCTTCTCAAATTTTTCTACGATCCCATCGAAAGCCTCCACCAGCTCAACCAAATCCTGCAAGCCGGACGCGCCGCTGGCGAACGAGTCTTCGACATCCTCGATGCCGAGCCCGAGGCCGACACCACCGGCGGGCGTGAGCTTCCCGCCATCACCGGCCATGTGAGGTATGAAAACGTCGGCTTCAGCTACGCCGGCAAAACGCCCACTGTCCACGGCGTTACCCTGGAGGCGAAACCCGGCCAGACCATCGCCCTCGTCGGCCCCACAGGCGCGGGCAAGTCCACGCTCATCAACCTCCTCACCCGCTTCTACGAATACGACGAGGGCGTCATCACCCTCGACGGCGCGCCTGTGCATGAGCTGAACAAAGCATGGCTGCGCCGCAATATTGGCTACGTCACGCAGGAGAGCTTTCTCTTCAACGGCACCGTGCGCGAGAATCTCGTCATCGGCCGTCGTGACGCGACCGACGAACAGCTTTGGGACGCCCTGAAGAGCGCCAATGCCGACGCCTTCGTCAAACGACTCCCTCAGGGACTCGACACCCACGTCGGCGAGCGCGGCGTGAAACTCAGCGTCGGCGAAAAACAGCGCGTCAGCATCGCACGCGCCCTTCTGCGAAATCCCCCTGTTCTTCTGCTCGACGAGGCCACCGCCAGCGTCGATACCGAGACCGAGCGGCAGATTCAGGAGGCACTGGAGCACCTCATGGCCCACCGCACCAGCTTCGTCATCGCGCACCGCCTCAGCACCGTTCGCAACGCCGACCGCATCTACGTCCTCGACCACGGCCGCGTCATCGAGCAGGGCACGCACGATGAATTGATCACCCTTGACGGCATGTACGCCCGCCTCTGCCGCACTTCCCTCATCGCGGCCGGGCAACAAGCATGAATGACATGCGGTTTGACCGTCTGGAAGGCATCGCTAGTCTCATAAAATGGCCTTTTCCGTGAATCAACAGCGTCCCGGCACCAGACCGGCACTTTGGAGGAGATGAAACGCGTCTTCATCATCGCGGGAGAAGTCAGCGGCGACACGCATGCCGCAGGACTGCTGCGTGAATTGAAGGAGATCGAGCCGGACATGCAGGTGATCGGCCTCGGCGGGCCAAAAATGCGCGAAATCATCGGCGACGGGATCGAGGACTGGGTCGAGACCGCCGGCGTCGTCGGCCTGTGGGAGGTGCTGAAAATGTACCGTTACTTCAAGGACAAGATGGACGCTGTCCTCGACTCCATCCTCGATCAGAAGCCAGAGGCCGTCATTCTCGTCGATTACCCAGGCTTCAATCTCCGCCTCGCCAGCGCACTGCGCACCGGCGGCTACAAGGGCCGCATCCTCTATTATATCAGCCCTCAGGTCTGGGCTTGGAAGAAAGGCCGCGTTAAGACCATGGCGAAGGTACTCGACCTCATGATCTGCATCTTTCCTTTCGAGAAGGAATTTTACGAGAAGAGCGGACTACGCACCGAGTTCAGCGGTCATCCGATGGTGGACCGTGTCGTCACCTTGAAGCGTGATTGGAAACGCGAACCCGGTCTCGTCGGCTGGTTCCCCGGCAGCCGCATGAACGAGGTCCGCCGCCTTTTCCCGATCATGATGGACGCGGCGAAAATCATCAAGCAGGCTGTGCCCGACGTCCGTTTCGCTGTCTCCGCCGCCAACGAGACCCTTGCCGGCTTCATGAGACAGATGGCCGACGAATACGACATGCCCGAGGCCAAGCGCTGGATCGAAACCGGCACCGTTTACGACCTCATGCAGCGTGCGGAGGCCGGGGCCGTTGCCTCCGGCACTGCCACGCTCGAAGCCGCCTGCTTCGGCCTGCCCTACATGCTCATCTACAACGTAAGCTGGCCCACCTACATCGTCGGCAAACTCGTTGTGCGCATCAAGCACCTCGGCATCGTCAACATCCTCGCGAAGCGTGAAGTCGTGAAGGAACTCGTCCAGGGCGGGCTTAGCCCGGCCACGCTGGCCGCCGGAGTGGTCGAACTGCTTCAAAGCGAATCGAAGCGCCGTCAAATTCAGGACGATCTTGCGGCCGTCGTGGCCACCCTCGGCAGTGGCGGCGCTTATGCGCGAGCCGCTAAAGCGGTGCATGAGTCGCTGGACGGCTGAGAGCCGCCGGGGTCAAACGGATGCCGCAATTGCAGCAGCCTCGGCGCGTTTGTCCTTGGTGAAGCGGATGTCCTCGGCACGCTCGATGAAAATGGTGTCTTCGCAGATGTTTTTTGCATGATCACCGACGCGTTCGAGGAAACGGGCGACGAAGAGAAGGTGAATGTAGCCTTCCAACGCGGTGTGGTGCGACTCCATGACGGCGATCAGATCGCGGTCGAGCGCCTTCTCCGCAGCGTCGAGCTCTTTGTCCAGCAGACGAGCGGCCGCGGCTGCCTCGGGATCCCCGTTCAGGAACGCCTGGAGGCTTGCGCCGAGGTTGCGGTCGCAAAGCGAGTAAACCGGCTGGATAAGCTTTACCTCGTCGAATTCAGGGAGGTTGTTGATGAGGCGGGCACGTTTGGCGATGCTGCTGGCCTGATCGGAGATGCGCTCAAGGTTGTTAGCGACACGGATGGTGCCCATGACGGCGCGAAGATCATGCGCGGTGGGCTGGAATTTCACAAGGATTTGCATACCCAGCTTGTCCACGCTCTTTTCGAGTTCGTTGACGTCCTGATCGGCGGCAATCGCGGCGTTGCAGAGATCGGTGTCGCGCTCCAGCAGGCCGCGCATCGCACAGGCGAGGTTTTTGCGTGCCATGCTGGACATGGCGAGTACATCGCCGCGGAGTTTATCGAGCGAGTGATTGAATGTGGAGAGGATGTGGTCGTGCATGGAATGAAAATGGGGCAATGTCACGGTTCTGTCACATGGGGATTTTAAGAGCTTCGTGCGCGCCACCCTCCTCATCAGCAGCCTGAATGCCTTTGGGGTCCCGGTGGGTGAGACGGCAAAACTCGGCATAGCTGAGGATCTCGAAGCGTCCATCCAGATGCTCGACGGCGGCAGTCATTGACTCGACCCAGTCACCGGAGTTCAGATAATGGGTGTCGCCAATGATCTTGTCGGCAGCCTTGTGAATGTGGCCGCAGATGATGCCGATGCATTGCCGATGGCGGGCCAGTTGCTGCAGTTGCTCCTCGTATTTGCCGGCGGCGCCGACGGCGGACTTCACCTTCTGCTTCACCCAGGCGCTGAAGGAAAAGGGCGGCTTCCCGCGCCACACTCGCCAGGCGTTGTACCCACGATTGATGCGCAGGAGGGCATTGTAACCGAGGCCGCCGAGCTTCGCGAGCCAGGCGTGGTTCGTGGTGACCGCGTCGAAGCCGTCGCCATGCACGACGAGATAGTCGCCGCGTGGAGTGCGGTGGACGTGCTCGTCGGTGATGAGAAAGTTTTCAAACTGGATGGGGATGAAGCGGTCGAGCACGTCGTCGTGGTTGCCGCGCAGATAGATGATGCTGGTGTTTTCCTTCTCCATCTTGCGCAGAACGGTGCGGATGAAGTTGGTGTGGCTCTTGTTCCAGCCTCCGAGGCGGCGGAGGTGCCAGGCATCGATGATGTCGCCGTTGAGGACGAGTTTTTCACACAGGCAGTTGCGCAGGAAGTGGGAGGCCTGCGCGGCCTTGCTGTCCGGCATGCCGAGATGCACATCAGAGATGAAAACG
The DNA here is from genome assembly GCF_044236155.1 of Prosthecobacter sp. GTDB lineage: Bacteria > Verrucomicrobiota > Verrucomicrobiia > Verrucomicrobiales > Verrucomicrobiaceae > Prosthecobacter. The sequence goes on along the minus strand of NZ_JBIIHA010000010.1, from coordinate 68,985 downwards.
GTCTTGAAACGCAGCTTCGCCTTGCCTGTGGCGGGGTTCAGAGCTGTGGAGTCATCGTTCATCGTCTCAAGCAGCACGGTCCCGCATCACGGATGCCAGTTCGTGCTCGAACTGTTCAATCACACGTTCCCAGCCAAGGTCAAACGCCGTCTGCCGGGCGGCGGTGCGCACAGCGGCGTCATTCCACGCTGCCGCAGCAGCGCGGCTTTGAGCGAGAAATGCCGCTTCATCCCCCAGCGGGGCGAGCCAGCCGTTTTCCCCACAGCGAATCAAGAGTCGCGGCGCGGCGTAATCATATGCGACGACCCCAAGGCCGGCCGACATGGCCTCCAGCACGACATTGCCGAACGTTTCAGTGACGCTGGGAAAGAGAAAAACATCCCCGGAGGCATAATGCACGGCCAGATCCTCCCCCGTGCGTGCTCCGGCATAATGAAACTCTGGATGCTCCTCCTTGAGGGAGGCAAGACGCGGACCATCACCCACGAAAACCATCCGCGCGTCCGGCTCAGCGTCACTGAAGGCCGCAAACGCCCGCACGACCAGATCGAGGTTTTTTTCCGCTGCGATACGGCCCACATAAATCGCCACGGGCGTCGATTCACCCGCCCCCCAGCTCCCCCGCAGTTCGGGAGAGCGGCGACGCGGGTGAAACAAGTCCGTGTCCACGCCGCGCCCCATGACACCGACGTTTTGAACCCCCCAGTCCTCAAGCATGGCCGCTGTATCCGCCGAAGGCGTGAGGGTCCGCGCGGTCTGATTGTGCACCACACGCAGCGCACCCTGCGCGATGCTCTGCATGCCAGGCAGATTGTAATCTTCCAAGTAGGTTTGAAAATTCGTGTGGAAGCCGGAAATGACCGGAATCTCACGTTTTCCTGCGGCGCGGATCGCTGAGATGCCCATCACGCCCTCCGTGGCGACGTATAGCACCTCAGGCCGGAAGTTGTCGAAAATCTCCAGCAACTGCCGCGCGGAGGAAAAGCCGAAACGCAGGCCTGGATACCCCGGCAACGGCATGGAGTGCATAACGTGACGCTTCAAACCCGCTCCTTTAGCATCCCCCACCGTGGTGACCACCTGCACCTCATGGCCCCGGCGCTGCAATCCCTCGCCCAGAGTGCTGAGCGTGCGGGCCACGCCGTTGATGTCCGGCGGAAAGGTGTCGGTGACGATGAGAACCCTCATGCCGGGGAAGAATGCTGGATTTTGCATATGGAACAAGCACGACGCGCCTTCTGCTCCAATAGGATGAAGGTGACAAATCCGTAACCGCAAGTCACACTCTCCCCTTATCGGCATTTGCCATGTGACAGCTTCGTCACCATCATGACCTTGCCTCAGGTGACACACCGTCTCAAAACCAGCCCATGAGCAAGATCTTGATCGTCGAAGATGAAGCGGATATCGCCGAACTCATTTCCCTTCATCTGGAGCGAGAGGGCCATGCGGCGGTCAGCGTCAGCAACGGCCTGCAGGCGCTTCCGGCGGCCATCCAGCACCTGCCCGACCTCATCGTGCTCGACCTGATGCTGCCAGGCATCGACGGAGCGCAAATTTTCAAACGTCTCCGCGCCGACACGCGCACGGCTGGCATCCCCGTGGTCATTCTCACCGCCAAAAGCCAAATGACTGACAAAATCGCCGGCCTGGAGCTGGGAGCGGACGATTATCTGACAAAACCCTTCAGCCCGCGGGAGCTGGTGCTGCGCATCAGCGCCATCCTGCGCCGCGTGAAGAAGGTGACACATGTCTCCGAGCTCCGGCGCGGACGTTTTGTGCTTGACCGCAAAAACATGAAACTCTTCCTTGATGGGGCGCCGCTCGATCTTACAACGACCGAGTTCAAACTGCTGACCACGCTAATGGAAAACGACACCGCCGTGCACACCCGCGCCGACCTGTTGCGCGAGGTTTGGGGCTACAATTCCGACGTGGCCACCCGCACGCTGGACACACACATCAAGCGCCTGCGTGAGAAGCTCGGCCCCGCCGGCAGCCACATCGTCACCATCCGCGGCACCGGTTTCCAATTTCAAACCGACGCTGCCACGACCGCATGAGCACGCTCTGCCTCGTCCTCGCCCTGCTTCTGGCCGCGTGTGTCGTGCATCACACACGGCGGGAGCTGGGATGGCGGCGGAGATGGGAGGGCGTGGCGAAAGCCATCGGCATGCGGACGCGTGACGCGGACCAACTGCCGGAACAGGCGGCGGCTTTGTACCACTCCCGTCAGCAGGCGGAGGAGCAGGCCGGTCAGCGCAAGGTCTTTGAGACGCTCCTTGATGAGATCAGCCAGGGCCTTGTGCTCGTGGACGGTCATCTGCGCATGCGCTACACCAATCAGACGCTCAAAAAGCTCCTCCACCTGGCAGACACACGCCCCGGCCGGCCGCTGATCGAAGTCGTGCGTGATCATCAGATCATCGGCCTCGTCCAGGATGCGGTCGCGGGTAAAAAACATGCCACACGTCGCATCCAGATGCTCCCGTCGGATGTCGGCGCGGGAACCGACCTGGGCGGGCGGCATTTCCTCGTTGAGGCGGCTCCGTTGCCCTCGACCTCAGGCAGTGGCGCCTGGATCATGATCCAGGATGTGACCGAGGCGGCGATGACCGAGCAAATCCGCCGCGATTTCGTCGCCAACGCATCCCACGAGCTGCGCACGCCGCTCACGCTCATCAACGGCTACATTGAAATGCTCCAGGAGGATGCCGCCAAGGCTCCCGCCTCGATGAAACGCGGCCTGGATGTGATGGAAAAACACGGCAAGCGGATCGCCCGCATCATCGAGGACATGCTGGCCATCTCACGCCTCGAAGACAGCAGCACGCCGCTGAAGCTGGAGCCCTTCAACATGCGCGCCTGCGCCCAGGATGCCGCGGATCATCTGGCGCCGATGCTGGAGGGTCGCGATGCGCGCGTCGAGTTCGACTTTCCGAAGGACGGCGGAAAACTCGCCGGAGACCGCTTTTACTGGGATCAGATCTTCACCAACCTCATCGAAAACTCGCTCAAGGAGAACATCAACCGCACCGCGCTCGTTGTTCGCGTCTCCGGGCAGTGGTATGACGGCCATTGTGTCATCAAAGTCAGCGACAACGGCATCGGGATTCCGGCCCACGACCTTCCCTTTGTCTTCAAACGCTTCTATCGCGGCCACAAGCACCACTCCTCCGCCTCCCAGGTCAAAGGCACCGGACTGGGCCTCTCCATCGTCAAACGCGCGGTCGAGGCGCACGGCGGCAGCGTAGAGCTGACCAGCACGCCGGGAGTCGAGACCACCTTCACCATGCGCGTCCCGCTGAAGCGGGAATGACGAAACCAGAATGGCGAATGATGAATTCAAGCATTGATTCGCCATTACTCATTCTGGTTTCATCATTGAGCATGCCACACATCGTGCTAAAGCCATGACGCGGCCTGAACTGCGAAAATAGAGCCGCGCACTCCATGCAAGATCCCTTCGGCCATCGCATCTCGTATCTGCGCGTATCCGTCACCGACCGGTGCAACGAACGCTGCCGGTATTGCATGCCCGAGGAGGAGCAGCCGTGGTTTCCGAAGGAGGAAACTCTCAGCTATGACGAAATGGCCCGCGTGGTCCGCGTGGGGGCCACTCTTGGCATCAAACGCATCCGCGTCACCGGCGGCGAGCCGCTCACGCGGCCAGGCATCGCCGGCTTCTGCGCGCAGCTCACCAGCACGCCCGGCATCGAAAGCGTCGGCATCTCCACCAACGGCACCTTGCTCGCCAAAACCGAAAACGGTCGCACGCTGGCCGAGCAGCTCGTACAGGCCGGTGTGCGCACGGCAAACGTCTCCCTCGACTCGCTCGACCGCGGCGTCTATCAGCGCACTACGAGCCGCGATTTGCTCCCCCGCGTGCTGGAGGGCATCGATGCCGCGATCGACGCAGGTTTTGAATACATCCGCCTCAACTGTGTTCTCATGAAGAACCAGACAGAGCGCGAACTGCCCGCGCTGATCGACTACGCGGCGAAAAAGAACGCGCTGCTGCGCTTCATCGAGCTGATGCCGGTCAGCACGCAGGATGTGCTCAATGACGACACCTTTCTCTCCATCGGCATCGCCAGACAGCTCGTGGAGCAGACCACCGGCCCGCTCATCGAGGAGCCGGACTTCAAAACGAACGGACCTGCCGTTTATCACCGAGTCCCTGCCACCGGCCAGCGCCTCGGCTTCATCGGCGCGATGACGAACCTTCACTTCTGCGAGAACTGCAACAAGCTCCGCCTCACCTGTGATGGCAAACTGCGCCCCTGCCTCGGCAGTTACCTCGAATTCGACCTTCGTGCCGTGCTGCGCGGCGGTTGCAGTGATGCCGAACTCGCCGCCTTTTTTCAAAACGTCGTCGCCCGCAAGCCCAAGGAGCACGACTTCCGCCACAACTACCAGCCGAACCGCCGCATGATCGCGATCGGCGGATAAAACCATGCCGAAGCTCACCCATCTCAATCGCAAAGGTGAGGCATCAATGGTCGATGTCTCCGCCAAGTCCCCCTTGCGCCGGGAAGCCGTGGCGGAAGGCCGCATCCTCCTCGCACCTGCCACACTCGAACTCATTCGCAAGAATCAGATCAAAAAGGGGGACGTGCTGAGCATCGCACGCATCGCCGGCATCCATGCGGCTAAGCAGACGCAGCATCTCATCCCCCTCTGCCATCAGATTCCGCTCAGCAAGGTGCAGATTGATTTCGAGCTCCGGACCAAAGCCGTCCACATCACCGCCACCACCATCACCATCGCGCAAACCGGCGTGGAGATGGAGGCGCTGACCGCCGTTTCAGTCGCCGCGCTGACGATCTACGACATGTGCAAGGCAGCGGACAAAAAGATGCGCATCGAAGGCGTCCGCCTCCTGAGCAAGACGAAGCAGGCCGTTTGAAATCAGGGTACCTTGGCATCAGCCACAGGAACCACCTTCAAAGATGCCCTGACTTGTTTGAACCCGGCCTCCACCTTCCCGAGATCCTCCTCGGCCACCTGGCAGATGAGAAAGCAGCGCCGCGAGCCGAAGTCCTGGCTGAAATAGCGCCGCACATGCGGAACCTTTTCACCGAGGAGCTGCAGCGTGAAATCCTCCTGCAATCCCTCGAAACCATCGCTTTGCGCCAAGGGCGTGCATTTGGAGCCGACCACCCTGCCCATGGGCAGCTCTGCGCCCGCAGCCTTCGAAAATTCACGTGTGTAATCTTCCAGAGGCATCCCCAGGCCTGGCGGGCACATTTGCACGATGACCAGCGTATCCCCGCTCGTCTCGATGGTCACATGGCGAATGCCCCCAAGATTTTGATCCTCCTCAATGTGCCAATTGCCGGGATGCTGGAATGCGAGTCCGTCCTTCTCGTAGAGTTTTGGCCTGGCAATGTCCGCCGCAGGCTCGCCACAACCAGCCAGAAAGAGGGCAAGATTGAGCAGAAGCAGGGCGCGCGGAAGAGTCATCCTGCAAGATCGACCGCTCCATGGCTGGCTCAACCTTCATGTCCTCAAAAAAAAACACGCGACGCTGATGAGGCGTCGCGTGCTTGAGGTCGAACAATACTTCCTGTCGATTACGCGAACAGGTTGGTGATCGGCTGGCCCTTGTCGGCAATCGTGAACGGACGCTTGCTGGGGCTGTAGATGACCTGGTCGAGCGGAAGACCGAGCGCGTAGGCAATGGAGGCGTTGAAGTCCATGATCTTGACCTTGTCCTCGACGACCTCGCGGCCTTCCTTGTCGGTCTTGCCATAAACGTAGCCGCCTTTGACGCCGCCGCCGAACATGACGGCGGAGAAGGCCTTCGGATAGTGGTCACGGCCGACGTTCTGGTTGATGTCCGGCGTGCGACCGAACTCGGTGGTTAGAACGACCAGCGTGTCCTGGAGCATGCCGCGGAGATGGAGATCGTTGAGTAGTGCGGAAAGCCCCTTGTCGAGCGTTTCGCAGCGCTCGGGCACGGCGACAAAGTTCGCATTGTGGGTGTCCCAACCGCCCAGGGAAACCTCGACGAAGCGCACGCCGCGCTCGACGAGACGGCGGGCGAGCAGGCAGCCCTGGCCGAAGGCTTCACGACCGTAGGCGGCGCGGACATCGGTGGCCTCCTCATTGAGGTCGAATGCCTTCAAGTCCTCCGATTTCATCATCGCCATGGCATCATCATACATGTCGGCATAGGCCTTGACGTTGCGATGCGGGAAGGTGGCACGGAAGTCCTTGTCGAGCTCGTCAGCCAGCTTCATGCGGGCCTTGAACTTGTCCTCTGGAGCGCTGTTCTTGATGTTTTTGAGGCCGTTTTCAGGATTACTGACGAACAAAGGCGCTTGGGCGGCCGGGAAGAAGCCCGCGCCGGGGTGGCGGCTGTCATTGCCGACAAAGACGAAGTTCGGCAGGGTGCTGTTGCCGCCGCCTTGGAACACATTGAGCCAAGCTCCCATCGCAGGATGGCGGATGGTGCCGCGCAACTCATAGCTGGTGTGCATCATGTAATTCCCCTGCTCATGCGCTCCCTGGGTGGAGGTGAGTGAGTTGATGATGGTGCCGTGATGCATGTGCTTCGCGGTAAGCGGGAGGTATTCGGAAATCCGCACACCATCAGCGCTGGTTTTGATGGGCTTGGTTGGGCCGGCGGTTTCCACGCCTTCCTTCACGTCCCATGTGTCCATATGGGACTGGCCGCCGCTCATGTAGAGATAGATCACATTTTTCGCGGTCGCGGCCTGCTTGAGCTTCGAGGAGCCTTCAAAGGCAGCGAAGGACTTGCTGGTGAGCGAATTCCCGAGAAGCCCGACACCAAGCAGTGACGAGGCGGTTTTCGCGGCGAAGTCGCGGCGGCTGATTTCTCCTGAACGGAGGAGTTTGGAGGCGATTTCCTGTTTCATGGGATGTGCGCGTGGTGTTGTTGGTTTTGTGTTTTGACTTACTGAATGAAAATGAACTGCTGCGTGTTCAGCAACGAGAAGATGAGGTCTTCCATGGTGCTGAGACCGGAGTCCTGTGCTTTGAGCCAAGTTTCTTTCTCGTTTGCGGTAGGTCTGCGGGAGAGAAGCGTCATGTAGGCGGCCTCGACCTTGTCGTCAGGATACTGAGCCTTGTTCACCGTGAGCATGAGCTGGCTGTAGGAGCTGAGAATCTGCGGGAGAAGGCTGCCGTTCATCATCGCAAGCGCCTGAGGCACGCTGGCGTCGTTGTTGGCGTTTTCGATGGTCTCGCGGTCGCTTTGGCCGAATTCACGAAGGTAATGACCGCGCGGCGCAGGGCTTTCCAACTCGGCGGCACGCAACCACTGGCGGTTGATATTTTCACGGTTGCGAACGTAATCGCGGCGGGCCTTTTCAGGGATGCCAAAGTATTCAGCTTCCTCATTCAACTCCTTGCGCACCTTTTCCTGCGCGGCCTGCTTTTCCTCTTGGGACAGCTCCTTGCGGTCATAGCCGGGAATGATGATGCGCTCCGTCCGCACCCCAGAAGACATCATCATGTCTCCACCGCTCATCATGGCGGGCGCTCCATCGGCCCCCGTGGCCTTCGTGTTCAGGGCGACGGTCTGGAAGGGTTTGCCTGTGACCTTCTCATAAAGCTTTTTCTGTCCGTTGGTGATGACTTCGGCGTATGTCACACGGCGGCCTTCGTTCTGAATGCGGTTCACCTCGCTGCGGATGGCGTCGGATTTGGCTTTGAGCTCCTTCGCCTTGGCAATCAAAGCATCCTGCTCAGGTCCCGGCTTTGTGGCGTCGGCCTTGTCCTGCGTTTCCTTCCATTGGGTGCGGGCTTCGAGATAAAGCTTCTGCTGCACATCGGTGCGCTCGCGATTGGAACTGTAGATTTTCGCGGATTTCTTCAAACCGGCCAGCGCCTCCTCGGGCGTCAGAGATTCAACGCTGTCAGCGATCTTTTTCGCCTGAAGGATACGCTGGTCCATCTGCTCGCGGTTAGCCTGGTTGATCATGTCCGGATTAGGATTGATCAAGGTGACGAAGGAATCCCACATCTGCTCGGCGCTCATGCGGCGGAGAAGCGGTCCGGTAAAGTGATAGACCGTGCCTGGAGCGTATTCCTGACGGGTGACCTGAGCCTGATAGGCCTTCGTGTTGTAAAGCACGCGCAAGACAGCCTTCATGTCGTATTTCAGGTCAATCAGCAGCTTTTCCAGGTGCTTTTCCATCTCTGGAATCATCGGCACGGATGTATCCATCAGTTCGTCCAGCGGCTCGATGAGGGCGAGACCGAAAACACGCTTCCAAAGGCGGTTCGCGATCACCGTGGTGAAGCGCGGATTCTCAGGGCTGGTCATCCAGCGCGCATAGGCCTCCAGGGGTGTTTCACCAGGCTTCGTGATGCACTCATGCCCCATCATCGTGCCAGGCTCGACTGCGGACCGCGGTTTGGCATCGCTGTATTGATAATCATGCGGCAGCGTTGGCTTACGTTCGCGCAGGCTGACCGAGGTGTATCTCATCGTGTCACGAATGTCGTTCATCGACTCGTTGTAGCCGCGATTTTCCGCGCGGAATTTTTCCTGCGCGTCGCGGCGCTGCTTCTGCACCTCACGCATCTTCTCCTCATACTGCTTCTGCTCGGCCATGAACTTCTTCTCCAGTTCCGCACGCTCTTCCTTGGTCATCTTGCCGTTGATGACCGGGCGTTTCGGACGTTCGGGATCCTTGATCGAGGCACGCACAGCCTCCTCCTGCTCACGCAGGAGATCGCGGACACCGCCCATCACACCGCCATCATAATCCTGCGTCTGGACGCCATAGGTGAAGGAGGCCATTTTGTAGAACTGCATTTGCGTCCACTTGTCGAACGGATGGTTGTGGCACTGCGCGCACTCGATGCGGGTGCCGAGAAACACGCGTACGGTGTTCGCCATGTTATCCAAAGGCATGCCGCGGTCGCGCATGTAATAACCGATCGCGCCGTTATCCCATGCCTTGCCTTGGGCCGCAACCATGTCACGCACGAATTGGTCGTAGGGCTTGTTGTCACGCAGGCTCTGCTTCACGAAACTCGCATATGCCGCCCCGGTGATGGCTCCGGTCTGGTTGCCGTTGGAAGTCAGGCGAAGCACGTCAGCCCAGTAATTGAAGAAATGCTGCACATAAGCTTCTGAGTTCAGCAGTTTGTCGATCAGCTTTGCGCGTTTGTCCGCGTCCTTGGAGTTCAGAAACTCAGTCGCCTCACGTGTGGTCGGTATGCGACCAATGGTGTCGAGGTAGATACGGCGAACGAACGTGTTGTCATCCGTGGCAGGATTTGCCTGGAGTTTGTTTTTCTTCCAATCCGCAGCAAGCACCGCGTCGATTTGACGGGCGGCATCAACAGGATTCATCACTGCCCCAAAGGCACTGACAGCAAGGAAACCATAAACAAGGAATGCGCGGACTAAGGATTGCTTCATGGCGGCACAAACGGCATGAAAAGGATACTTTTTCACAATCCGTGCACAAAACTGAGAATTTCAGTTCGGCCCAATTGTAGTCCACGCCGCAGCATCCACCTCGCGAACGAGTCAGTTGCGCAGACGACGACGCAGCAGCAGCGCGATACCGGCCGTCGCGATTAGCAAAGCCCCTCCCGGCTCGGGAATGGGAGCACAATTGCCTAGCAAGGCCACATTGTCCAAATAGAGAGGCCCGCCGGCGGCTCCCCATGCATAAATCTCCACATGGAACTGCTTGCCGGACGTGTCGATGCCTGTTGGCAGCGGATTCACGTCGATCGGAAATTCCAGCACGCGTGAATTCCATGAGCCAAAACCATCGAGTGTGATGGGGCCGGTTGAAAGGTATTCGATACCACCACCGGTGCTTAGCCAGAAAATCGTCGCCTGAATCGAATCGACCGAATTGCAGTCGGGTCGCAGCCAGTCAAAAGACACGCCGGAAATGTTCGCAATCGCGTCAGGCCTCACAAACAAATCATAAGACAACACCCCCGGCGCGGGAGAGAAATCCGCGCGAGCAAATGAATAATCATAAGCAATGTCCCAGCCGCTGAAATTCCGGAACTGGCTGCCATCCGAACCACCACACAACAGTTTCTGATCGAGATGGCTCAATCCCAAATCCGTCGTCCATACGCACGGAGCACAATAAGAGGGCGCGTTGGGATCGCAGTCATTCTTCAGAAAATTGAAGTCATATTTGACCAACACATTGTCTAGCGAATCGTCCGCACGAAGCGTTGCCTGGAGGCCCCAGGAAATCAAAAGCGCGAGAAAGAGTGAAGGCTTTTTCATAATCTGCGAACGAGGTTGTTTTTGCACTGGTTCTAAAATTCTCTGAATCAGGACTCATCTTGTAGCGCTCCACCCCCGGCTCAATTTCATCTTTGTAAGTTTTATCAAAGAACAAACTCAAAAATGAGAACAAATGCCAAGTGGTCAGCCCTTAGATTTCTAGGTTCATGAACACACGGATTCAGCAGATGGACGCCATCAAGCCACGCGCTTCAATCTTGCCGCATAAAAACCATCAAACACGCCGGCTTCCGGGGTGCGATGAAGCTCCTCTTCAAGAAGCCACCCTTCCCCATGCCGGACCAGGAATGCCTGCACCTGTTGTTCGTTTTCACTGGGTAGAATGCTGCACGTCGCATAAACCAGCTTGCCGCCTGGAATGACCATCCGGCTATAGTTTTCGAGGATTTCAGCCTGCAATGCTCTCAACCGCTCGATTTCAGCCAAACTAAGCTTCCACTTGGCATCCGGGTTACGCCGCAAGACACCCAATCCCGAGCACGGCACGTCCAGCAAGACGCGGTCTGCGCTCTGCGCAAGACGTTTGACCGTCTTGGATCCCTCGATCTCCCGTGTCTCGATCACATCCACTCCAGCGCGTGACGCACGCTTTCTCAATTCCGCCAACTTCCATGCGTGAACATCCAGCGCAAGAATGCGCCCCTTGTTCCGCATAAGCGCGGCTATGTGGAGAGCTTTCCCGCCTCCTCCTGCACACGCGTCCACCACACGCATGCCGGGTTCAGGTTGCAGCAGAGGCGCGATCAACTGAGATGCCGCGTCCTGCACCTCAAAAAGCCCCTCCTTGTAAGCAGCGGAGCCAAACAAACTCGCCCGCTGCTTCAAACGCAGGGCGCTGGGCACGTCCTCGACGATCTCCGTCTCGAAGCCCTCCTGTCCCAGTCTCTCGCGCAACGTCCGACGGTCGATTTTGAGCGTGTTGACGCGCACAAACACATCTGCGGGAACATTCATCGCGTCGCGCAACGCAGGCCAGGCATTTCCAAGCTCACGGCTCCCTCGCTCTTCCAGCCAGTCCGGAATCGCCGCACGAACAGCAGGCTCCACCTGCTCTTTGGCACGCTTTAGAACATCTTCAGGCCGCACCTCCGGCGCGTCTTCATCTTTCGGCAAATCACGCCCGTTTATGATCCAATAGGCCGCCCACACCTGCCACAGCCGTTCTGGCGTGATGATTTCAGGTTGGTTGTGCTCCGAATCCGGAAGACCGGCCAGATGCCAGAACCAGCGCCACCAGCGCACGCATTCGTAAATCGACTCCGCGAAGATGCGGCGGTCGCGGCTCCCCCATTTGCGGTGCCGTTTGAAGGCAAACTCGATCACCTTGTCCGCATACCTGCGCCCCACGAACACCTCTCCGAGGGAAAGAACGATTTCGTCGAGCAAATGGGACGGCAGTTTCATCCAACCCCATTAAAACAACGCGACGGCATTCACAACCACCGCCATCCAAGAAATCACTGGCCCCTGCGTCCAAGCACTCTAATCTCCGCGACCCTCAAAAACCCATGCCCACCGAGTTCGACATTCAATATGCCTTGGAAAACACCCAGGTGTTGCATGAGCCGGACCGCCGCATCGACACTTTCGGCAGCACTCAGTTCGAATTCCAGATTGTCACCGAACTGATGGACTCCGTCGGTGCCGTGCGTGTGCGCGAAGGCCGCATCGAGGCAGAAAAACCCCTTATCCTGCGACCGGAGATGCCCGGCAACTTCGACTTTGAAGGCTTTGGCCCCGAGGTGGCCGCGTTCGGCGACTTTCTCAAAAACAACCTGCACAAGCTCGCTATCTTGAAATACGGCTTCAAGTTCCGCAAAGGCGAGATCACCGAGCAGATCGTCCATGAGTCGATGGAACACGTCTGCGGCAAATTGCTGGCCGACATCCGCACTTCCGGCAACCCGATGCGCGCCGTGATTCAGGGCGTGGACGACACTTGGGAAATCTGCCTGCTCAAGTTCACCGTGGAGATGATCGAGAAGTCCCAGAACATCAACCTCTTCGATTTCAAACGCCGAGGCCTCCTCGGTTGAGCGAGCATTGTTTGACGCGCAAATGGCACGCACCCAGATCAAACTGCTGATTTTCCTCATCACCGTGGGCCTCGTCGCCGGCACGCTGGCGATGGGTTACTGGGTTTACATGAACATCCTGCTCAAGGAGAGCCAGGTCGAAAACGACATCGCCGCCATGAAGGGCAAGGACCGACCACGCATTGACCCCGGCGTCCGCCGCTTTGAAGCCGCCGTCGATCTCATCCGCGCAGGCAAGATCGAAGAAGGCCGCGACGCCCTCTACAAGCTCCGCCAGCAGTTCCCCGACTCCGCCACCTGCGCCGACGCCATGCGCATCATCGGCGAAATCAACATGGACCAGCTCTTCTCCCCTGCGAACTCCGCAGGGAAGAAGGATTACATCGTGCAACCCGGCAACACTCTCCTCGGCATCGCCACGAAGCACGACACCACGATTGACTCCATCGTCCGTGCCAGCGGACTCATGAGCTTCAATCTCCAGCCTGGCGATCACCTCACCATCATCCCGATGGATTTCCATCTCGGCGTCAGCATCTCCAAAAAGCAGGTCATGCTCCTGCGCAAGGTCGGCGACAAGGAATACCTCTTCAAAGTCTATGACGCGAAGGACATCCGCCTTCCCCCCGGCACACGCCTGCCCGTCCAGATGGAACTCGCGGGCAAAAACGCCACATTCGAAGGCAAAACCATCCTCCCCACCGACCCGCACTACGCGGAGGCTGAAAAATGGATCTCGGGCACCAAGGCCGGTGTCGTGATCCGCACGCCTCCCGTCGCCAAAGCCATCCCCGTCGAAGCCCCCAAGGCTGCGGCTGCGAAAGGTTCGTCACCAGACGCCGCCCCGGTGCCACCTCCATCCGCAGCCTCTGAAACCGGCATCTTCCTCCCTCGTGAAGACATTGAAGAACTCTTTGCGCTTGTCCGCAAAGGCTCAAAGTTGAGCCTCGTGAGGTGATCCCCCTCAACCCCTTCCCCGCCCTGCCATGAAACAAGTTTTGGAATTCGAAAAGCCCATCGTCAAACTCCGCGAAGAAATCGAGGAGACAAAAAAGAAGCTCGCCACCAAGCCCAGCGACAAGCTCACCCAGCAGGTCGCCGACCTCGAGCGCAAGCTGGGCGACCTGCAGCGCGACATCCACGCCAACCTCTCCCCCTGGCAGCGCGTCCAGATCTCGCGCCACATCGCACGGCCTTACATGCTCGATTATGTGAAGCACATCTGCGATGAATTCGTCGAGCTGCACGGCGACCGACACATCGGCGACGACAACGCCATGCCTGCCGGCTTTGCCACCATCGGCGGACAGCGTGTCGCCATCCTCGGCCATCAAAAAGGCCGCGACACCAAGGAAAACCTCCTGCGCAACTTCGGCAGCGCCCATCCCGAGGGCTATCGGAAGGCCCTCCGCCTCATGCGCATGGCGGAAAAGTTCAGCCTTCCCATCGTCACCCTTATTGACACCCCCGGAGCCTTCCCCGGCATCGGAGCCGAGGAGCGCAACATCGCCGAGGCCATCGCCTTCAATCTGCGCGAAATGATGACACTCCGTACACCGGTCATCGCCATTGTCATCGGCGAAGGCGGCTCAGGTGGCGCGCTCGGCATCGGCATCGCAGATCGAGTGCTCATGATGGAAAACGCCTACTACTCCGTCATCAGCCCCGAAGGTTGCGCCGCCATCCTCTGGAAACACCGCGAGCACGCCCCGGAGGCCGCCTCCGCGCTCAAACTCAGTGCCCAGGACCTCTCCAAGCTCGGCATCATCGACGGCGTCATCCCAGAGCCCCTCGGTGGTGCTCACAACGACCCAGCCGCTGCTGCCGTATCGCTCAAAGACGCTTTGCTCAGCACGCTGACTGAACTCGGCAAAGTACCAACCGCCAAGTTGCTTGAGCAACGTTATCAGAAGTTCCGCGCTCTCGGCCAGTTCACCCAACAATAACCGAGATCACCGCTTCAAGCGGTTCAGTGTGTAGTAGGCCATGCGGTGCCACAGCGGCGTGCCGTCCTTGGCTTGGAGCTGCGGAAGCTCAAATTCATGCACATAACCTTCGCGAAGATTGGCGATGGTGACATCGAGAGTGAGACCGTCATCGCTGAGTTTAGTGGCGGAGATTTGCAGAGGCTTCGCATCGAGTTCTTCGCCGCCGTATTTGCTTTGGAAGGGGTAGGTGTAACTCTGACCGGTGAGTTCGCAGACTTTCTCGACAGGCAGAGTGAAGGTGAAGCGGAAACCGGTTTCGGTGAGTTCGAGCTTTTGCACATCGAGCGGCTTCTTCTTCGTCCAGACGATCTTTTGCAGGCCAAAGGGGCGGTTGCCCTTGCTGTTCCAGCCGCGGTTTGACTCGCCGACGACGAGGGAGCCATCCGGCAGCGTCGTCAAAGCCAGCGCGGCGCATTGCAGGCCGTCGATGAAGGGAAAGCAGGCTCCCTGGTACTCGCCGCCGACTTTTTCGAGGAAGACACGGTTCACGCCGCTGAGCACGAATTCTCCCATGAACAGCTGTTTCTCGAAGGGGCCGAATTTGCCACCGCTGCGGTCGCAGACGATGCCGGTGCCGCTCTGGCCCATCTTCACATACGGCAGCCACACGGCGGGTGGGCAGTAGCCGGGCACTTTTTTCATCGCCTCGGCCACGGTGATGCCATCGGGCTGCTTCGCGTTGATTTTTACCGGCGAATCCGGGCGCATGGCATCCGGAATGGAGTCGGCATGGCTGAAGTAAGCGCCTTTCCTCGCGTGGAAGATGGGCGTGGTGGGCATCCAGTTGCCTTGCTGGTCACTGACAAAGACATCGCCCTCGAAATTCGTGCCGATGCCGCAGGGACTTCGAAAACCGGCGCACCAGGGCTCCATCTGGCCGCTCGGTGAAGTGCGCACGACCCAGCCACGCCAGAGCGTGTCGCCTTTGATCATGGGCTTGCCCATGCTGCAATTCAGCGAGGTGTACAAATTTCCCGCGGCATCGAAAACGGGTCCATAAGCATACTCGTGGTAAGCGCCGCTCACGCCCCAACCTGCGGCGGCGGTGAGGTATTCATCGGCAGTGCCGTCGCCATCGGTGTCGCGGATCTTGGTGACCTCCGCACGCTGCGTGGCGTAAAGCGCACCCTCATGAAACGCGAGGCCCAGAATCTCATGCAGGCCGCTGGCGAAGAGCTTGAAGCCCTTTTCGCCTTCCACCCAAACCTCACCTTTGCGCAGCCCGACGGCCAGTTTGCCGTTTGGCATCACCGCAAGGCCGCTGGCTTCGAAATTGACGCCTTGTGGCAGGTTGTAGGTCTCGATGCGGTAGTAATCCTGGGCGGAGAGCAACGTGGGCAGGAGTAAAACGAGTTTTCCAACTCGTTTCAATGCTGCGCTGCTGGTTCGGGTAACGAGTTGGAAAACTCGTTCTACGTTCTTTACCATGACACGACCTCCTTCGTTTCTTTGCCTTTGGTTTTGATGGTGCGCTCGAAGTGGTCGCCGGCAGGCTTGAGTGTGTCTTCGACCTGCTGACCGTTTTCGCGGTAGAGGAAGGTCGGAACGCCGTCTTTGCCGATTCGATAGCCGCCGAAGACGCGTTCGCCTGCGACGGGGAGTTCCTTCACGTCGGTGCCTAAAGGTTTGATCGGGGGCATGGCGCGGTCTTGCCAGTTGCTCATCGCATCAAGGAAGCGGCCCTTCCACACGATGGCCCAGCGACTTGTTTTGCCGTCAAAGGCCGCGTTCAGGCCGCCAGGGAAGCCGACTCCGATGGCGTGCGTGCCGACGCCTTCGATGAAGCTGCGGAAGATGATGGGTTTGTCGGTGGGCTTGAGTTCGAAGTCGGCGGCGGACATGAGGCCTTCGGGTAGCGGTTGGCCTTCGACCTCGCGGAGGTAAGTCCAGATGCTCTCGATATCCTTGTCGGCCGTTTTGCGGCCCACAAACATCGGCGGCATCACCGTGCCGGGCTGCGTGACCTGTGGGTTGAGCAGCAACTCTTTGAAATACTCCGGCTGGAGTCGCTCCACCGTGTGCGTGAGGCGAATGACGGGCGGGCCGAGGGATTTACGATCTTTGAGGCCGTGGCATGAAACGCACGCAAGGCCCGTGGCACCGAGCAGCTTGCGACCAAGCTCGGCGCGGTGGTGTTTTTCGAGGCCGCTGACATCAATCTTCACAGGTGGATCGAGTTCGTCGGCCTCATTGAAAGCGCTGATGAGCATCTCCGTCTGCGCTTGGCCGAAGTTCGGCATGCGGATGTCCATGTAGGGCCTCACGCTGCCGTTTTGGCCCCAGAGGATTTTTTCAAACCAGCTGCGTGTGAGCTTGCGGCCGACCTTGTCGAGATTCGGTGGCAGGTGGGCGAGTTCGCCGAGCGATTCGGCGGTGGGATCGTTCACGCCAAAATACTGCGCCCGCGGATCTTCCGGGCCGCCTTTGCCGTCGCGATCATGGCAGGCGTAGCAATTGAGGCGGGACATTTGCCAGTCGATTTGCTGCTGTGCGGTGAGTTTCGGTGCAGGTTTCTGGATTTCCGACAAGGCGAGGCGCAGCGCTCGTTTTTGGAGATCGTTCAAATCGAAGCGTGGCGTGCCGGTGGGCTGTTTTTCGGCGAGGCAGCCTGCGGTGGGTGTTTGGATGGGACGAGGATGACCTGATTGACCTGATTGATGGCAGGCGATGCAATTCATGGCTGAAAAGAGCGCTTTGCCCTTTTCGATGCCCTGTTTCGGAATGTTCAGCGCGGCGCGGGCGGTGGCTTTTTCGGCGATGCGGCCGGTGTGGAGGTAGGCGGCCAGATCGGAGGCTTCTTGATCGCTGAGGCGCATGTCGGGCATGCGGCCTGCAGGACGTGTGTGGAGCGGATTCTTCAAAAAGGCGGCCAAGGCGTTGAATTCATACGCATCGGCCAGTGCGATGGGCACGGAGGCATTGCCCGGTTTTTCGACTTCGGCATCGGCGGGGACTTTGGGAGGCCGCACATCGAGCGCGGGCTCGTGGCAGGCCACGCAGCCGACTTTGTGGTAGAGGTCTTTGCCACGCTCCGCATCGCCGGCGGGCATTTTGTGCGTTTCGCCCTTCAACGAGGCCAGATACTCGACCAGCGCTTCGGCCTTTTCGTCATCGCCTTCTTCACCGGCGAAGAGGCCGGGCATTTGCGTGCCCTTTTTGCGATGCTGTGGGCTGCGGATCATGAGCCAGAGCGTGTCTTCATCGAGCCGCGAGCCCACCACGCTCAAATCCGGCGCGGGTTTCGGTTTAAGCCGCTCCTGCCATGCTTTCGGCACTTCATGACACGCGGTGCAATTCAGCTCGGCCATCAAAAGCAAGCCGCCCGTGACAAGATGCTCATCAGGATCTTCGGGCAGGTTGAACTGATCGAAGTTGAAGACGTAGGCGTGGTTGATGGGTTCGGCCTGCAAAGGGTGAGCATCCGATTGGCCGCAAAAGATCGCAGAGACCGCAAAGAAGGACAGGGCTTGGGCTCGATTCATGTTTTTGCGGTCTTTGCGTTCTCTTGCGGCTGTTAAATGCCCATCTTTGCACGCTCAGCGTCCAGCGCCTTGATCCAAGGGCCGATGAAATGCCCGCTGTCATGATACGTGCGTCCGCTGAACATGTGCTGGTCGATGACGCAGGGTTCGTTCACATAGATGCCGCCGCAGATTTCGAGGTCGAACTTGCACTTCGCGACGGTGGCCATACGAAGGCCTTTGACGATGTCGGCACGGGCGGGGATCTCGACGCCGTGGCAGACGCTGGCGCAGGGCTTTTTGTTGTCCCAGAACCATTTGGTGATGCGCAGCAGGTCGGCGTCTTCGCGGATGTATTCCGGTGCACGGCCGCCGCTGAAGAAGATGCCGACGTATTCCTCGGGCTTGATGTCCTTGAAAGCGATGTCGGCATCGATGCTGTAGCCTTCCCATTCCTTCGTGATGGTCCAGCCGGGTTTGATCTCATGCAGCACCATTTGATACTTCCGCTTTTCCGGCGCGGCGACGACCGGCTTGTAGCCGCCTTCGATGAGACGGTAGAATGGGTAGAGCGTGTCAACGGTCTCGGTGGCGTCACCGACGATGAGGAGGACTTTGGCTTCAGGCATGGGGAGTGAGTAGTTTGTGGGATTGAAGAAGAGAAATCATAACATGAGGCGTTTCACGATCGGAATAAACGCTTTAGCGTGGCATCCTTCATTCAGACTTTGGTTTCGCTGCTTCAGGTTTTGCAGCAGCACATCAGCTTGCCTTTTTCGCCTCATAGAGGGACGCGATGCCAAACGTGAGCTGTTTCGCGCACGCCGATTGAAAGCCGTTCGCGCAAATCAGCGCCTCCATTTCCTTGCCGGATGGGAAGCGCTCGATGGAGCCGCAAAGATAGACGTAGGCCTCGCGCTGGCCTGTGATCCAGCCGGCGATCCTCGTCATGACGTGTTTCAGATAGAACAGATAAAGCTGACGGATGCCAGGGATGCGCGGAATGGAGAAATCGAGCACAAAAAGGGTGCCGCCGGGTCGCAGCACACGGCTCATCTCCTGGAGCGCGGCGGGCCAGGAGGCCATGTTGCGCAGACCGAAGGCAACCGTGAGCACATCGAAGACATCATCCTTGAATGGCAGCGCCATGCCATCCGCCGCGATGAGTTGGTGAAAGCGGCGTGCTTGCGCCTCGCGCATCATGGGCACGGAAAAATCGGCTCCGAGCACCTTCGCCTCCGGGCAGGCCTTTTGAATTGCCTGGGCGAGGTCGCCGCTGCCGGTGGCGAGATCGAGGACAAGCTTCGGCTTGAGCTGCACAATGCGATTTGCCGTGGTGCGACGCCACAGGCAGTCGATTCCCAGGCTAAGAACGTGGTTGGCGAGCACGTAACGCGATGCGATTCCCGCAAATGCCTTCCTGACGAATCCTGCGTCTTGCATGGTGATTTGATCCGGTCCCCCGGCAATGCCAGGGGTTGATGGTGCTCACGAAAGGACTCGAACCTTCACGATGTTACTCACTAGAACCTGAATCTAGCGCGTCTACCAATTCCGCCACGTGAGCAACGCAGGGGGTCGGGTGACCGGGAAGCGAGTTTTGACCAAGGCCCGGATTTCTCAAGCGGGAAAATGAGTTTCTTCTGGCGGTGCACGGAGGTTCAGGCTAGTCGCATCCGCATGTCCTTCCGCCTCGAAATGCTCCAAGTGGCCCGTCTTGCGCCCAAGCTGCTCGGAGAGTCTGCGGAACTTGTCGAAGGCTTCCTGCAATCGCGCATCTCACCAGCGGGCGGCTTTTTGGACCGCGATGAGAAGCCTGACCTCTATTACACCGTGTTCGGGCTGGAGGGTTTGCAGGCGCTGTCCGTGAACGCGTCGAAAATTCCTGATGTGAGGCCCTGGCTCGCTGCTTTCGGTGACGGAGCAGGACTGGACTTTGTACATTTATGCTGCCTGGCACGTTGCTGGGCGAACGCCGGCATCGTTGATCTTCCCACGGCATCACGCGAGGCATTGGCGTCGCGTATTGAGGCGTTTCGTTGCGCGGACGGCGGTTATCATCAGGCACCGGGGCGCAGCAAGGGCAGTGCCTATGGGTGCCTGCTGGCCTGGGGTGCCTATCAAGATCTCGGTGGTCTGCCACCTGAGCCGTGGCGGCTTGCGGAATGCATGGGCGGCCTACGCACGAAGGACGGCGCATGGTCGAACGAGCCGGGCATCCCTGTTGGCTCCACCACGGCAACGGCGGCGATGGTGGCGCTTCATCGCCATCTGGACATGCCGCCGCCACCAGAGGCCGTGGAGTGGTTAATGAAACAATGCCTGCCACAAGGAGGCTTCCTCGCGCTGCCGGCGGCTCCCCTGCCCGATCTGCTCTCCACCGCCGTTGCTTTGCACGCGCTGGACGCCGTGCAGGCGGATTTTTCCCATCTCAAAGAGCCCTGTCTCGACTTTGTGGATTCGCTTTGGGATGCCACTGGAGGATTTCACGGCAACTGGACCGACGACACGCTGGACTGTGAATATACTTATTACGGTCTTCTCGCACTCGGGCATCTCAGCCTCTGAAACACAAAAAACCCGGACATCTCTGCCCGGGTTTTCTGTGAGAATCTGCGTGATTGCGGATCAGGCGAGAGCTTCCGTAAGAATGCGACCACCGTTGACGATGTCGATCGGACGGACGCCATCAGCGACAATGCGCTTCTCACCATTGATGCCGAGGAGGCGATACATGGTCTTGGCAAGATCTTCCGGACCGACCGCGTCACGATCTGGCTCACCACCGAGGGCGTCAGAAGCACCGTGGATGTAGCCTTCTTTGACACCACCACCAGCAAGGGCGACTGAGAACACGCGCGGCCAGTGGTCGCGGCCGTTGGTGCCGTTGATCTTCGGCGTGCGGCCGAATTCGGAGCTGACCATGACAAGCGTGCGCTTGAGCATGCCGCGTTCTTCGAGATCGGTGATGAGACGTGCGAAAGCTTGGTCGAAGCTCGGAGCCTGGCCTTCAAACGCCCCCTTAATGTTGGAGTGGTGGTCCCAGCCGCCGTAGTTGACGGAAACCATGCGGACACCGGCTTCAACAAGGCGACGGGCAAGCAGGAAGCGCTGACCGGCGGAGTTGCGGCCGTATTCGTCGCGGAGCTTGTCGCTTTCCTTCGAGATGTCGAAGGCCTCACGGGCTTTCTGGCTGCTGATAAGGCCGTAGGCGGCCTGATAGAAGCTGTCCATGGCACTGATGGAGTCGGCTTTTTCCACCGCCTTGAAGTGCTCGTCCACTGCGCCCAGAAGGTTGCGGCGGCGGTCAAAACGCTTTTCATCAACGTCCTTTGGCGTGAGGAGGTCACGCACGCTGAAACCACGATCAGCCGGGTCGCTGCCAAGCGCGAAGGGACCGTAGGCGCTGCTCATATAGCCCGTGCCCTGTTCAGGAGCAAAGACGCTTGGCACCACCACGTAGGGAGGCAGATTGTTGCGGCTGCCCTGCTCGTGGGAGATGATGGAGCCGAAGCTGGGGAACTTGATCGCCGGGCTGGGGCGGTAACCGGTGAACATGTTGTGGGTGCCACGCTCATGAGCGGCCTCACCGTGGGTCATCGAGCGGATGACGGTGAGTTTGTTCATGATCTTGGCGATGTTCTGGAACTTCTCACCGACATATTCTCCGGGGATGGAGGTCTTGATCGGCGTGAAAGGACCACGGTAGTCCGGGGAAGCAAAGGGCTTCGGATCCCAGGACTCGTGCTGGGCCATACCACCCGGGAGGTAAATGTGAATCACCGAATCGGCGATCGGCTTGAAGGTTTCCACCTCAGGCATCATCGGAGCGGCCTGAAGACGGAGAAGCTCTGGCAGCGAGAGGCCGAGGCCGCCGAGCATGCCGACGTAGAGGAAGTCACGGCGGCTGGCACCGGAGCGCAGATCAAGGTGGTTGCCTTGGCAGAGAGGATGCATTTTCATATCGTTTGATGGGGGTGTTGTTGCTGGAATCGTGGGCAATTACGAGAGGAGGCAAGCCTTCTTGCAAATCTTGCGAAAAATTACGCAATTCGTGATCTTCGGCAAGAATCCCTTTATTTTAAGACCCAACCGGATTGCACAAATTGATGAATCCAAACTTGGAAATCAGCCGTGGCGTCCAAGGGAAACTTGAGCCTCAAGATCATCGGCACCGTCGCATCATTGCTCTTTTGCACCCAGTAGTCGATCTCCCTGGCCATCGGACTCGACTTGCTCACGTATCCGTAAACCACCTTGGCTCCTGGTTCGGAGATGTTGCGCAGGCTGTAGCATGCGAGTTCCGCAGGATTGCCGAACTGGTTCTCATAATGCCCTGCCGGCGAGACCAGCACGCGGAAAAGCGACGGGGTGGCAGGCTTTGAATCGATGAAATCGGACCAGGCCATCTCACCTGCGCCAACAAACGATTCCCAGTCCACACGCGGACCTTCGGCGGTGTGCTCAACGGTGGCCAGACGTCGGCCTCCTCCTTGGAAAACGACCACATGCTCGCTGAGCTTCGCCGAGACATCCGCCGCTTCGACGATCGAATCGAAAGGAATCGGTCCATCGGCGTTTTTGGCGTAATACGCGCTCATCAGAGGTGCCACGCGCAGCTTGTCGCGCGCCAACAGAGCGCGCTGCTTCCAATCAGCCGCTTGCAGGAATTTGCCCAGCACAGCCTCGGCGGCCGCCAGCTTGGCAAGGCTTTCAGTGTTGACCTTGTTCGTGGTAGCCTGGGCTGTCTTGAGTTGCTCGCTGCCCGGAGGACGAAAAACCAGATTCCCGGAGGTGACCGGCGGCTGGATTTCTTCTGGTTGGATCATTGAAGCCGTCGCAGAGGGTTTTGTTCCTTCTTCTTCAACGGGTTGCTTCACCAAACGCTGATCATCGGAGGAGCGCAGAATGGCCATGACCAGCAATCCAACAACGATCACAGTCACAAAAACGGCCCCGATCACCAGACGACGGCGGAACTGGTGAATCTCAGGATCCATGCGCATGCGTTCGAAAGCGTCTCCAGGCAGCGGCTGCGGCTCGTCAAAAGCCTTGGTCTGCGGAGGAGTCACCGGAGCGGGTGGCTCGTTCTGTCCCATCAAAAGAGCCCGCCGCTTCGTTTTCGTGCTTTTCTCCGCCATCTGCAGCATCACGATCTCACCGCATTCCGGGCATGGACGCGAACGTGTCACCGTCGAGGCCTGGATTTCGACAGTTTTTTCGCAGTGAGGGCAGACAAGGGTGGTGGCCGGCATTCTGGGCTGAACGATTAGGGGAGAAAATCAGTGTGTCTTCGGGAATGGCTGGTCGCAACCTGCGGTTGATTCAATTTCCCATCCAAGCCAGCGCCACACCGCCGCGTGAGCGCAGGCGCTGCAAGCCCCAGCTCATCATGATGCGGGCGTCCTCCCAGATGTATTTGGTCTTCGTGCCGAGCTGTACCAGGATCACCTCCCGGCTGCCGCTGGCGGCACTGGAGATCAGGCAGCGTCCGCTGGCCACCGTGTAGCCCGTTTTCATCCCGTTGCACTCCGGCATCACACCGAGCAGCTCGTTCGTGTTCTCCAAAGTCACCATGCGTCCGTCCGCGCGACGGAAGGTGTAGTATTTCCGGCGCACCACGTCACGAATGATGCCATTGCGGTAGCACGCCATCGCCACGCGGGCCATGTCCCGAGCTGTCGAATACTGCCCGCCAACCGTAAGGCCATGCGGGTTCTTGAAATTCGAGTTCGTGCAGCCCAGCGAGCGCACCTTCGCGTTCATCTTCGCCGCAAAGGCGCTGATGCTGCCCGCGTTGTCGCGCGCAAGAACATTCGCCACATCATTCGCGCTCTTCACCAAAAAGGCATAAAGGAGCGTGCGCCGCGAATACACCTCTCCCGGCTTCAAGCCCAGCCGCGTTGGCTCCACCGCCACATCCGAGGCCTGCACGCGAACCATTTTGTCCAGATTTCCCGCGTCGAGCACCACCAGAGCCGTCACCAGCTTCTGCGTGCTGGCCACCGCCCTCGCGGTTTCAAAACTGCGACCCGCCAGATGCTGCCCGGTGCGCGCATCGAGCAGCAAATAAGAGGCGGCACGGATCGAAGGCCCGGTCGTCGCCACCAGCATCGGGCTTTCCGGCAGCAGTACAGGCATCACCTGCGCGCTGTCGCCCTCGGCATAAAGATGCTGCGAGTTTGGGGCGACCGGGATCGCCTTCACGACGCCAAAATCAGCGCAACTGCTCAGCGACACGCAGGCCGCCGCTGTCATCAAAATCGGGATCAATCTCATCATCATGGGAGGCAACGCGGCACATGACCGCAGTTTTCATGCCGGGCAGCCCGGGCCCGCGCATCTATGCCACCGGGCATGCGTTGTCAAACCTTGCGCCCCTGCGCTCCCGCGCCATCATCGCCGCCACCATGGCACTTATCATCAACGGCGAACACATCGACGACGAAATCATCGAGGCGGAGTTCCGCCAAATTAAAGGACATTTCGAGCGCACCCTCCAGGTCGCCTGCTGCGAGCGTGATCCCGAGTTTCGCGGCATGGCCAAGGACAACCTCATCTCCCGCGCCCTCCTCGGCCAGGAGAGCCGCCGCCGCTTCCCCGAAGTGCCGGAGGCCGACGTCACCGCTCGCCTGCAAAGGCTCATCGACGAGGCCGGCGGTGAAACTCAGTTCTACCTCAACATCGGGATGCCCGTCAAAGACGAGGCCATCATCCGCGAGAACGTCTCCGGCGGCGTCCGCCTCGACAAGACACTGCAGGAAATCTACCAGCCCGAACCTGAGCCCTCCGAAGCTGAATTGCGGACGTGCTACGAGAAAAACCTCAAGCATTACATGACCGACGAGGAGATCAAAGCCTCCCACATCACCAAAAGCCTCCAGGGAGCCACGAGCCGGCAGGACGTGTATCAAACCATGCGCGATCTGCGCTCCCAACTCCTCGCCGGAGCCGATTTTGCCAGACTCGCCGAAGAACACCGCGCCGACGAGCAGCAGCAGATCGACCTCGGCTGGTTCAAACGCGGCGAGTTCATGGAAGAATTCGAGATCATCGCCTTTTCGATGGGCGAAGGCGAAATAAGCCCCGTTTTCACCACCCAGCTCGGCTTCCACATCTGCACCGTCACTGGCCGCAAACCATCCGTCGCCCGTCCCTTCGAAGAGGTGAAGGAAGACGTGAAACATCGCTTCCTCGAAGAGCACCGCGACAGAAAGTTCAACACCTTCCTAGAAAAACTCAAGACAGCTGCCAAGATCGAGGATACCGATCCGCCCGATGAAGGCGTGAATTGCGGCCATTGAGCCTGTTGGAGTTACCTCAAACGCCTTGGCTTACTGCCACATCGAATGACGAATGAGTAATTCCGAATGACGAATGAATGTTGAAAGTCGAATGCCCAATTGAAGCATTCATTCGTCATTCCTCATTCTGGTTTCGTCATTCCTAACTCACTTTCGACAAGACCGGCACCGGTGTCCGCGTGGTCGTCTCATCCGGCTCCGGCAGCGAGTCCACTGGCGGCGGACCAGGAAAATTGTCATCCACGAAGCGTCGCCACGTGTCACGAGTCTTCTGCGAGATCATCCCCTGCACCGTGTCTCCGCATTTCCCGCAGATCATCACGCTGTGGAGCAGCGAGATGCCTTCGCACACGCCCGTGATCACAAAATCGTCCATCCCAGGCGCGTCGCGTCGCGCATTGCACACCGCGCACGAGTCCAGGCCGCGGTCCAGCGTGACCTCCTCGTCCTGGAACTGGGCCAGGCGCTTTTTCGACTCCTGGGAGAACTCCTCCATCATTTTCGTGCGGCAATGGTCGCACAGCGCATACTCCATCACGCACTCGCCGCGTTTGTAGGCCTTCGAGATTTGAAATCCGCCCGGAAAGTCTGGCAGCGACTCGCCGCAGCGCGTGCAGTTCTGAAACGGCCTCTCCTCGTATTCACATCCCAGCTCAGGCGGGATCGGCGGTGGCTTCTGGAGATCGTGATCAGACATCGGCTTGTTTGCAACAAAGCGTATCTCAGGCCAGTTTCACAGTCCAAACTCATGCGCTCCACGATTTTCCTGTGTCTCCTCATCGCCTCCGCCGTCCAGGCCCAAAACGCCGACTGGATTCACAACCGCGGCAACGAAGCTATGACCGGCACCTCCACCGTCGAGCTCAAATTCCCCCTCGAACTCGCCTGGCAGTTCAAGCTCATGGACAAACCCAAGGGACAGGCAGAGATGCTCGTCTCCAGCGCCGTCGTGCGTGCCGGCAAAGTCCATCTCGGCTGCAAGGACGGCAAATTCTTCTGCCTCGACCTCGCCACCGGAAAAGAAGTGTGGAAAGCCGAGGCCAAAGGCGCTTTCGACGGTGCCGCCGCCTTCGCGGGTGATCTCGTCGTCGCAGGCTGCCAGGACGGCTTTGTCTATGCCTGGAACGCTGACACCGGCAAAGAAGCCTGGAAGTTTGAAACGGAGGCCGAGATCCACGCCTCCGCCAATGTCTGGACCGATCCCGACACGAAGGCGCAAAAGATCATCATCGGCTCCTACGACTACAAGGTCTATTGCCTCGACGCCAAGACGGGCAAGCAGGAGTGGGCCGCAGAAACTGGCTACTACATCAATGGCGGCGCTGCTGTTGGCGACGGCAAGGTCGTCTTCGGCGGCTGCGACAGCGTCCTGCACGTCCACGATGTGAAAACCGGCAAGGAGGAGAAGCAGATCGAAGTCGGCGCTTACATCGGCAACAACGTCGCCATCGCCGACGGCGTCATCTACGTCAGCCACTACGGCAACCGCGTCAGCGCTTACAGCATCAGCGACGGCATGCAGGTCTGGGAATACGGCGAACGCGACTTCGAATACTACGCCGCCCCTGCCATCTGGGAGAAAGGCGTGTATGTCGGTGGCCGGAACAAACGTTTCCACGCCATCGACCGCATCACCGGCAAACAACTCTGGGAATTCCGCGCCCGCGACCGCATCGACAGCAGCGCCGTCATCTGCGCTGGCAAAGTCGCCATCTTCGGCAGCGACGACGGCTACCTCTACGCCCTCGACCTCCAGACCGGCAAAGAAGTCTGGCACAACGAAATCGGCGCCCCCATCAAAACCAACCCCGCCATCGCCGGCGACTACATCCTCGTCGGCGCGGACGATGGCGTGCTGTATGCGTTCAAGAACGGGATGTAACACTCCTGATGAAAAGCCACTACTTCATAGCCCTTCTGACGCTCGTCTTGTTTTCATGCGCGGATGTCGATCCCTCGACGAAACACGCAGCTTCTACTGCAGAGCCGATCCCAGCCACCCTCGACGAAGCGCATCGCGAGCTTGAGCGAACACTGCCAAAATCTGAATTGGCAAAGATTGACGCTATGAAGTCGGAGCACGGTATGATTGCATATCATTTCGGCCCTGGCATCTGGATGCGTAATCAATGGGAGCTTTGGGGTAACGGTCCGTTAGCAAAGCACATGAACAAGCTCGGGTTCACTCATCCAGACGATATGTCCGCGACGATTTTGAAAACCTTCTGGTGCAAACGGCATGGCAAGGATTTTCGACTTCAGGAGCGAGCAGCCTATTACGCGAACTATTGGAAAGCCTCGAAAGACCCGCCTAGCAGCACCAGAGACCCACAAGATCGATCTCGGATTGATTGGGGTTGTTCAATCGACATGGGCGGCATGCCACACCGTATCATTCACGCAGGGAAAAGCCAAAAGACTGGCCGCTGGCTGGCTTACGAGCATGACAAAGGTGTCTATGTTCCCGATGCCAGTCTCTTGAAGCTCTTCACAGAATCATTCAGGCCAAGGTAGCAAGCATGGAAGTCTCCTTTTCTGCGTGGAAACGCCCGCCTTGCATCGCCCTCTCACACCGCTAAAGACAACGAGTGCGCATCATCTCCGGCACAGCAGGCGGGCTTCCGCTCGAAGTCCCGAAAACCGTCACGCGACCCACGCAGGATCGTGTGCGGCAGGCCGTGTTCTCGATGCTCGGGGAGCTCGTTCCTGGCGCGCATGTGCTCGATCTTTTCGCCGGCACGGGCGCCATCGGCCTCGAATGCCTGAGCCGCGGAGCCGCGTCCGCCTTGATGGTGGATGAAAACAAAGGCGCTTGCGATGTGATCCGCCGCAACATCGCCAAAACCCGCCTCACCGGCGCCACCGTGCGTCACAGCGATGTCTTCCGGCTGCTGCCGCTGCTCAAAAGCGATGGCAAGCAGTTCGACCTCATCTTCGCCGATCCACCCTACACGCATCGCGACGGTGATACCGACTTCATTGCCCAACTCCTCGCCGATGAGGCCCTGCCCGCGTTGCTGCACGACGACAGCCACCTCCTTCTCGAAAGCCACCACTTCAACAAGCAAACCACAAGCTGGCCCGGCTGGCAGGTGCTGACCGACCGCAATTACGGTTCCACCCGCATCGTCTGGCTGCGCAAACTCCCGCATGGCATCGAAAGCGCTTAGCCTCACTCTCTACAACCTGCTGCTGCCCCTCGGCCTCGTTGCCATGCTGCCGGGTGCCATCGTGAAGATGCGCCGCCGTAACGGCCGCTGGCGCGATCTCGCGCAACGTGTGGGCTGTTTTGATGAGACGACCACCAATGCCATTGCCGCATTGCCGCAACGCGAACGTCTTTGGATCCATGCGGTGAGCGTCGGCGAAGTCGGAGTCGCGAAAAAGCTCATCACCCGCCTGCTCAAAACGCAGCCCGATCTCGGCATCGTCCTCAGCACCACCACCCCCACCGGTCACGCCATCGCCGAAGAACTTGCCGCACAGAATACCGGACGACTCGTCGCCATTTTCAGCCCGGTTGACCTTCCCGGCATCGGCCGTCTCATGCTGGAGCGCATCCAGCCCACGCAGCTCGTTCTCGTCGAGGCCGAGGTGTGGCCGAATCTGACGCATTCCGCCGAAAAACTCGGCATTCCCGTCTCGCTGGTCAACGCCCGCCTCTCGCCACGCAGCGAGCGTCGTTACCGCAAGTTCCGCTGGCTCATCGAACCCGTCTTCCGCATGCTGAAACAAGTCCTCGTCCAGGAGGAGGACGACATCGTCCGCTGGGAAGGCCTCGGGGTCGATCGTCAGCGCATTCACCTCACCGGCAGCATCAAATACGATCCCGAAGGGGCCACCGTCGCCCCGGCGAAGATCGACGAACTGCGCGAGGCGATGAACCGCACCGGCATCACCTCCACACAGCCTGTAATCCTTGCAGCCAGCACACACGCAGGTGAGGAAATCGAGCTCGCCCGTGTCTTCCAGCGTCTGCGCCAACAAATCCACGACCTCGCCTTCCTCATCGTGCCGCGTCACGTTGAGCGCCGCACCGAAATCAACGCCGCGCTCAACACCCTCGGCATCGCGCCCGCCTTGCGCAGCGATCC
Organism: Prosthecobacter sp.; assembly: GCF_044236155.1. GTDB lineage: Bacteria > Verrucomicrobiota > Verrucomicrobiia > Verrucomicrobiales > Verrucomicrobiaceae > Prosthecobacter. The sequence goes on along the minus strand of NZ_JBIIHA010000010.1, from coordinate 39,838 downwards.
GGCCTCACGCGTCGATTCAAACGCTCCTGTATTCGTCATCGACACCACCGGCGAACTCGCCGCCTGGCAGCACCTCGCCACGCTCGTCGTCGTCGGCAAAAGCTTCCTCGCCGAAGGCGGTCAAAACCCCGCTGAGGCCGCATTGGCGCAGAAACCCGTCCTATTCGGCCCGCACATGGAAAACTTCACGCCGCTGGTCGACCTCCTCCTCAAAAAGAATGGCGCGCAACAGGTCGCCGATTTCAGCGAACTCGAGTCCGCCTGCCTCGCGCTGCTCCAAGACTCATCCAAAGCTGCTCACATGGGCCAGGCTGGCCATCGTGCCTTGCAGGCTCATCAAGGTGCCACGCAGCGCAGTGTGGAGCGATTGATCCACGCGTGATCAAACTGGCAACCTACGGTGCGTCAGCGTTTTGGAGTGCGGTGGCCCTACACCGCTTTCCGTAAACCCCAACACACGCGAGAGCGCCAGAAGACTGGCGCACTCCAGGACGCTGACGCGAAACTCAACCCCACAGCGACTGCGGATACTCGCCTGCGTCGATGAGTTTGCGAATGCTGGCAACAACCTCGGCCTTGTCCTCGGGATACGTGACGCCGAACCACTTGCCGGTCGTTTCGAGCACACGCACCTCTGCCTGGCCGGCATGGATGAGCGCATCGACTTCGGCGGGCACGTAGCACTCGGACTTGAGTTCGGTGCCGCGCTTGGAGAGGAACTCGACGAAGGCTTTGCGCAGATGCGGGAAGATGTCCGGTGTGAAGCCGAAGAAGTTCATCGACACCACTTCATCGCCAGTGAGCGGCACGTAAGCGCCCTCCACCTCGCGGTTTTCAGCCGCGTTGCCGTGTTTGAAGATCTTCGTCATCTCCAGCACGGTGGTGAGCATGCCATTCGCATCGCGAGTGCAGACACCGCGTGACACGCTGCCGTGATCGGAGAGGGTGTTCTTCAAGTAGAAGCCGACCATGGACCAGTGGCTCTTGCCGTCGTTCGGACGCGGCTGCACGAGGTCGGCGGCGATCTTCTTGTAGGCGTCCTGGCCGTAGAAGTCGTCGGCGTTGATCATGAGAAAGGGCTCGTTCACCACGTTCGCGGCGGAAAGCAGCGCATGCGCGGTGCCCCAGGGCTTCGTGCGGCCCTCGGGCACCTTGAAGCCATCTGGCAGGTCGTTCAAATCCTGAAACGCATACTCCACGGCGATTCGGCCCTCGAACTTCGACCCAATCTGCGAGCGAAACAGCTCCTCGATGTCACGGCGGATCACGAACACGACCTTTCCAAAGCCGGCGCGGATGGCGTCATACACGGAATAGTCCAGCACCACCTCCCCGGACGGGCCCATCGCATCGAGTTGTTTCAGGCCGCCGTAACGGCTGCCCATGCCGGCAGCGAGGATGAGAAGGGTGGGTTTCATTAAAAAGTACGTGGAAGAGTGGAGAGCGCGCATCATTTGGTCGGGCGGTCGAATGGTCAAGAAATTCGCGGTTTCCGGCTCACCGTTCTCAGTGGTCCGCAAACCGCGAACCGAGAACTGTGAACTTGTGCTTCTTCCACGACTCGGCTTACATGCGGGCACATGCATCCGGCCATTCCGAAACTTCTTCAACTCCAGGAGCGCGACCAGCGCATCCGTCAGCTTCAAAAAGACCTCAAAGACGTCCCCAACCAGCAAACGCGGGCCAAAATGCAACTCGCCGGCGATCAGGCCGCCGTGGAGGCGGCGAGCCAGCATGTGAAGGAGGTCGAGGTGAAGATCAAAAGCATCCAGCTCGATGTGCAGACGCGCCAGACCACCATCAAGCGCCTCCAAGACCAGCAGTTTGAGACACGCAAGAACGACGAGTTCACCGCGCTCGGCCACGAGATCAAACGCTACCAGGAAGACGTCACGAAGCTCGAAGACGGAGAGATCGAGCAAATGGAACTGCTCGAAGGCAGCAAGGCGAAGCTCAAGGAAGCGCAGGCCAAACTGGGAGAGACACAAAAACGCGTGAACGAGGAGCTGAAAATCCTCGAGGAACGCGCCGAGACGATCAAAAAGCGCCTCGAAGAGCTGAATGCCGAGCGCAAGGAACTCTCCGCACCCATCGAGGAGGACACGCTCGATCTTTACACCCGAATCTTCCACAAAAAGGGCGACGCAGCGGTCGTGCCGATGGAAAATGCCCAGTGCGGCGGCTGCCACATGAAGGTGGTCGTCGGCGTCATCCAGTCGCTGAAGCAGTCCGAGTCGCTAACGCATTGCGAGAGCTGCGGGCGCATTCTCTACATGGTCGAATAGACGGCACTACACCGTGACTCCGAGCGCCGCGAGCGTCTTTAGCACGATGGGCTCGCCGGGCTTGAGTTTCTCCCGTTCGTCAAAAAGCACGAGAGTCACCTTTTCATAAGCTGGCAGGGTGCCGGTGCGCCGTTGGGCCAGCAGCCGCACATAGCGAACGGAGCGGTCGATGAGCTTGTTGTTGCTCGGCTTCACGAAGGTCATGAGATTGTCAAGGTAGCGGCCCAGACGGCCCATGACGAGCGTGGAGTGGATGTTGATGAGCATCTTCAGCAGCAGATGCGCATGGAACTCATGGACACCGGCCAGATCGACTCGCGCACGGAGGTCATCAAACTCCCACATCATTTCTCCGACACCACCACCGATCCGGAATCGATGATGCTCGGCATTGTGCGTGCGAATCTGACGCCGGGCGAGGAGCTGCGCGGAGAAATCATAGCATGCCAGCACCTCCGCACCGGCAACGTGACGCACATCCGGCCAATCCAGCGTGCGCGGATCGCGATGCAGCAGGGCTTTCCACGCCGCATGGGCTCCAGGTTGCTCCGGCATGATGAAATGGCACCACGAGGCCGGCGCAGCCGGATCATCCTGCTTCTCAAACGCCGCCAGACTGAAGGTGGGCGCACGTTCGGTCGTGTCGGTGACGACCGTGATGCCAAAACGACCGCTCTCATACAAAACGAAGGCACCGCGCTCATACACCGCCGCCTCGCGCTCGATGAACGGCGCGAGAAACTGCCCGTCGCAGTGCGCGACATGCCGCATGAGTTGCAACACCTCCGCAGGCGCATGCTCCGGATCGCGCTGATGCATGAACGCAAAACCAATCGCCGCCATCAGCACCGTGCTGGCCTGCATCCGCGTGCTGCCTGCGACAGCCATGGCTCCCACGGCGAGGTTCAGCTTGTGAATCAGCGGGTTTTCAATCACGCGTTTCGAGCGGGCGGCGGCCTTGATGAGCTGCTCGTCGGGATTGCAATAGAGGAACCACGGCTGGTTAGAGGAGAGCTCCGCCGCACGTTCCGTCGCACCGATCACGAACGGCGTTTCCCCGCCCTCGGTCGATGAGATCAGCAGGTCTCCCTGCGTGAAGCCCAACTCCTCAAGCTGACGCGCGCCGTATTCAGGATGGTCCTCGAAATTCTCGATGGCTTTGATCAAGGCGAGATCCCCGCCGGCCATGAAGGCCACGACGCGTTCGGGGTCCGGACAAGGCAGCACGCCCATGCGGCAGAAAATCTCAATGCTCAGCGACAAACGCCCCGTGGCCCCGCAACCGCACAGGAACACCCTCTTTCCTGCCTCAAACGTCGCCGCGACGGCGCGGGCGAGATCTGCCAGCGGCGCGGCCTTGGCCTGCATCTGCCGCAGGGCGTGCACATCGACCTGATGCATCAGCTTGATCGCCTCCGGCAGATCCTCGCGTGCCATCTGGGAGAGCGAGAGCGTGAATGGATGCTGCGACTCCGTGTCGAGACTGCCGAGCTGGTAATCGGGGGCCACTTTGAGGAATTCGTCAGCAGGGCTCATGCAAATGATTCGACTGACGCACGCGAACGGATGTTCAGTTGTGAACTTTCACATCTTGCACGCCGCATCAGGCGTTTCACTATGCAGACAGAATCGCATGATGGAATTCGCTTTGTTCAGGCTGCCCGACGGACGGGCGTGGCTCGGAGAAGGCCCCTTCACCTCGCTGGCCGCCGCGCCGGCGGGAGGAGGAGCCTTCTACGTCAACGACTTCGATTTGAGCGACCCGCAGCCGTGGAAGGTGCCGTCAAAGCTCCATGTCATCACCAGCGAAAGCCTGCCAAAGGCCATTCACCTGAACGGCTCCCAAAAACCCCGCGTTACCTGGGCCAAACCGGCCACTGAATGGTTCAAGATGGCCTTCCGCCGCATCCGCCGCGAGGTGCTGGCCAAAAAGATCGAAAAAATGGTGCCCGTGCTCACCGAGACCGGCACGCTCGTCTCCGGCGATCCGCGCCGCCTGCTCGAATCCGTGATGAACGCGCCGGGAAACATGTGGGGCTACGCGCATGTGACTCCAAAGGGCGGCTTTCTTGGCGCGACGCCGGAACTGCTCTTCAAATCACATGGCAAGAACCTCGAAACGATGGCCTTGGCCGGAACAGCCAAACCAGGCCAGCAGGAGGCTTTTCTGAATGACGTGAAGGAAATCGAGGAGCATGAGATCGTGGTCCGGTTTTTATGCGAGCGTCTGCAAACACTTGGCGAGGTCTCACGCGAGCCGCGTTCTCTCTGCCAGACCGCGGGACTTGTGCATTTTCAGTCGCAGCTCAGCGTCAAACTGAGTGAGGAAACGGATCCTGCGCAGCTCGTGCCGCTGCTACATCCCACGCCGGCCGTCGGCTGCCTGCCTCGTGACGAGGCCTCCCTCGCGAAGCTGCGGGAATATCGCCAGCAGCTCAAGGTGCCCGGCTTTTTCGGCTCCCCTTTCGGTTTCATCGAAAACGACGGCACGGCGCATGTTGTCGTCGCCATCCGTGGCATCGCTTGGCAGGGGGACACGATCAGCCTGCCCTCCGGGTGCGGCATTGTTGGCGGCAGCGCGTTTGATCACGAATGGCGCGAACTGCGCTTGAAACGCGAGGCGGTGCTGCGTCTGCTGGCTCTTCACTCATGACTCAGGAACAGCTCATCCAGCAGGCGTTGAGCGCGCTCGCCCACTTTGGCGTGCGGGAGGTGTGCATCGCCGCCGGGGCACGAAACGCGCCGCTGATCGCCGCGTTGCTCACCAGCCCGGGCATCAAAATTTGGAATTTCTTCGAGGAGCGCAGCGCCGCGTTCTTCGCGCTGGGACGCATGATTGTGGACCGCAAACCGGTGGCCGTGGTAACGACCAGCGGCACGGCGGCGGCGGAATGCCTGCCAGCGGTGATCGAGGCGCATTACCAGGGATTGCCTCTCTTTGTGCTCACGGCGGACCGCCCGAAAAGTTATCGCGGCAGCGGAGCGCCGCAGGCCATCGAACAGCATCACCTGTTTGGTGTTTACGCGCAGATGCTGGGTGACTGGGACGTGACGGACGAGTCGCTGGCCATGTATCAGACGACAGATGACCGTCCGAGGCACCTGAACGTGTGCCTGGATGAGCCCCTGGAGACAAACATCATCGGCGTGGACTTCTCCCGGGCTCAAACGCCGGTGCTGGAAGCACGCACGCATGCCTGCTCGCTCGACTGTGACCTCGTGCTCGCTTCCGGCATGCATCCGGCGGATGCCAAGGAAGCCGCGCCGATGCTCGCCAAACTCGGCGCTCCGATCGTCGCGGAGGCCACATCAAACCTGCACCATTTTCGCGACCTTCAGCCTCTCCTCATTCCAGGCGGCGAGAGAGCGCTGCAATCTGCCAAACCAACCCACGTGCTGCGTCTCGGCGCGGTTCCCTCATGGCGCTGGTGGAGGGATTTGGAGTCTCAGCCGAAAATTCGTGTCACCAACATCACGCGCTCAGGATTCAGCGGTCTGGCTCGGAAGGAAGAGGTGGTGACGCTACCGTGGGAGGCGGTGAAAAGCGCCCAGTGCCCGGCGGCATGCGCGTCTTGCGGCATTTTGCGCTTTGAGCCGGAGTTGGAGAAGTTTGAGCAATCCGAGCCAAACTGGATGCGGAAGCTGATCGAGGTCATTCCGGCACGTTCACGGGTATTTTTGGGCAACAGCCTGCCGATTCGCGAGCTGAACCTCGCCTTGAAGTCTGCGCAGCCTGGAGTGGATTTTTTTGCAAATCGTGGCGCAAACGGCATCGACGGTTTGGTTTCGACCTTTCTGGGCGTCAGCGCCTCCCACCGCGAGGAATGCTGGCTGATCGTTGGTGATCTGAGCACGCTCTACGACCTGGCAGCCCCGTGGGTCATCGCGCAGATGGATCATCCGAAGCTGCGCATCGTCGTGATCAACAATGGCGGGGGAAAGATTTTCTCCCGCGTGAACAGCCTGCGCGCGCTGTCAGAAAAGTCGCTCGCCGTGATCGAAAACCGCCACGAACTCGGCTTTGAGCCATGGGCACAGATGTGGGGCATGGAATATGTTCAGACAGATGACGCGAGCGATCTCGTGGATCTGCTCCACGTGCCGATCGTGATCGAAATCCGGCCTAACCCGCTGCAAACGGAGGCATTCTGGAAGGACTGGCAGCGCCCGGTGATCAGGCCGCGATGAAGTCGCGGAAGGCCTCGATGATCACGACCACCGAGCAGGCTCCGGCGTCAGGAAAGCCGATGCAGGCCTCTCCGAGTGTTTTTGCCCGGCCAAATTTGGCGATCATGGCCTTGCTGGCATCCTTGCCGGCAATCGTAGCGTCCGTGACGGCCTGCATGGCCTCCGGCAACGGTTGATTCGCGACTTCAGCCGCCTTGTTCGCGGCGGGTTCCATCGCGTCCACGCAGGTTTTGTCTCCCACAGCAGCACCGCCGCGTTGCTTCACACCATCGACGCCCGCCTTGAGGAAATCGGCGAGTCCGGCGGCGTCGAAGGCGTCTTTGCCCGCGAGGGCTTTTCCCCCGTTGCGGAAGAAGGTGCCGAAGATCGCGCCGCTCGCGCCGCCCATGCTGCTCATCATTGCCATGCCGACAGAGGAAAAAGCCTTCTCGATGCTTTCGGCATCCGCAGCCCCGAGCTTCTCCTTCGCCGCCGTCATGCCGCGCTGCATACCGAGGCCATGGTCGCCATCACCTAGATTGCGGTCGGCTTCGGAGAGCATCGGCTCGGCGGCAATGATGCGCTCACAGGCGAGGGTGAGCATGGCTTTGACTTCGTCTTTGGAGAGGCTGGCTTTGGGCATGGGACCGCGATTGTTGGCGCGCTGGCCGTGAAGTCAAACGGGAAGCCGGTCACATCGAAGAGGCCCGTTGGTCGGCTTTGCGGAGCCTCTCGGCCATGCCCTTCATGACATGGATGGCAAAGAGCGGTGTTTCATCGACCATGAAGAGGAAGTGATGGCGGTTCACCGGCAGCAGTTTGCAATCAGTCTTCGCCACGGCATCAGCGCTGCGGACGGAGTCGTCGATGAGGGACATCTCGCCGAAAAAGCCGTCCGGACCGATGGTTTCGACGACCTTGCCGTTGATGACAATGTCCACCTCGCCGCTTTGAACCACAAACATCTCCAAGGCCTCGTCACCTTTTTGAAAGATCAAGGCATCCTTGGGGAAGGAGCGGATGTTGGTGGGATTGGAGAAGATTTGCGGCAGTTTCATGGTGATGCGGGGTTATAGCTTGGTGTAGCCCACGCTCTCGCAGGGCATGTCCCAGAGTTTTTTCAGCTCGGCGTCGAGCTTGGTGATGCTGAAGCTCACACCGGCCATTTCCTGACAGGTCACGATGTTGTCCACGATCGTCTGGTGGATTTTGATGCCGCGTTTTTCGAGGATCGGCTTCGCACCGCGCAGCAGGATAAGCAGTTCCATCATATGGGTGCTGCCGAGGCTGTTGACGAAGAAGACGATCTCGTCGCCGGCGTTCAGCGCAAGATCGTCGGCAAAGAGCAGATCGAGAATCTTCACAGCAAGCTCGTCCGCTGTGCACATCGGGATAAGCGCGACGCCTTTTTCCCCGTGAATGCCCATGCCGAGGCCGATCACATCGTCGGCGAGTTCAAACGTCGGCTTGCCGGTGGCGGGGATGCTGCCGGGTTTGGTGGAGACACCGACGGTGCGCGTCATATCGACGGCCTTCTGCGCGATGCGGGCCAGTTCATCGAGCGAGTCCACGGTCTGCGCGGCGGCTCCGGCAAGCTTGGTGATCGGCACGAGGCCGGCGACACCGCGGCGTTTGCCTTTTTCATTGGGCGGGGCGGAACAGACGTCGTCGTTGATGATGACGGTTTTCACAGTGATGCCCTCTTCAGCAGCGAGTTCCGCGCCAATGTCAAAGTTCATCACGTCCCCGGCGTAGTTGCCGTAGAGGTAGAGCACGCCCTTGCCGCGGTTCACCGCCTGCGTGGCCTCAAGCACGATGTCCGGCGGCGGAGCGGCGAAGATTTCCCCGACGGCGGCACCATCGGCCATACCTTTGCCAATGAGGCCGTGATAAATCGGCTCATGGCCGGAACCACCGCCAACAAGGAGCGCGGGAGCGTCCGGACGCAGATCATTCATCACAATCGAACGCGTACCGACGCGGCGAGCCTTGCCGTCATAGGCGAGCACGAGCCCGTCAAACAGCTCGTCGGCGCATTTGAGCGGGTTGTTGATGATCTTCTTGGCGGGATTGGCGTTGCTCATGGTCGGGAGGGTGGATGTGGAAAAAGAGCCGCCAGTTTGAAGCATGCCCCGGTGCTGTCAAAGCACGATTCAGCGCCCAGCCATCGAACTGTCCGGCAATTGGAAAGCGTTTTCGATGATGTGGACGCGGGGCAGTTCGCCTTCGATGAGAACGACCTCGGCGATGTCAAAGCGGAACTTGATGCGCGGATGACCGAGCAGCCTCAGCCAGTCCTGCGCACCGCGCTGGATGAGTCGTTGCTTGTCCGGCCCGACCGCGTCCGCAGGACGGCCGAAGGCGGTGCTGGTGCGCGTCTTGACCTCAATAAAAGTAAGCACGTCACGATGGCGGGCGACGATGTCCACCTCGCCACGATTCACGCCGCGATAGTTACGGTAAAGCACTCGCCTTCCGTGTGTGGCGAGCCAACGGACGGCGATGAGCTCCCCCATACGGCCGATTTCGGCACGATCCATCTTCCTCCCGGCCAGACGGCGATGACACAGACGCAGCGGGCGAGAACGCAGCCACAGAAAAACACCACGCACACTGGCAACCCCGGTCACCCTCCGCCGCAGCCAGCGCCAGAGGCTTTCCGGGCGGGGAACACGGCGTTTCATGCGAGGTCGAGTTCGAGCTGAGCGACGGGTGCGAAGCTACGCCGGTGGTGCGGACACGGGCCGTGAGCTTTCAATGCGGCGAGATGCGCGGGCGTGGGATAGCCTTTGTGTATCGCAAAGCCGTATTCAGGGTGCTGCTGACCTAGCTCGATCATGAGACGGTCACGCGTGACTTTGGCGATGATGCTCGCGGCGGCGATCGAGTAGCTGAGACTGTCGCCCTTCACGAGCGCGACGTGATGCACGGGAAAACGCTTCACCGGCTTGCCGTCGATGAGAGCGGCGTCGGGTCTGGGCTGCAAACCGAGCGCCGCACGACGCATGCCCTCCCATGTGGCCTGGAGGATGTTGATGCGGTCGATTTCCGCCGGCTCGATGCTGACGCAGTGCCACGCGATGCGCACGTCACCCGTGATCTCTTCATAAAGCCGCTCCCGCTTCGCCTCGGAGAGCTGCTTCGAGTCATTCAGCATAGGATGGCTGAAATCGTCCGGTAGAATGACCGCGGCCACGCAAACAGGGCCCGCTAGCGGTCCGCGGCCGGCCTCGTCGATACCTGCAACGACGCGGAAACCCGAGGCCCGCAGTGCGTTCTCATGGTCGAGCGTGGGCATGGCGAGAGATCAACGGGAGACTTCCACGGGGAGCGTGATCTTTGCAGGAGCCCCCGACTCCGGCGCCTGCCAGCGCAGCACTTCCCTGCCCGGCTTTTCGGGATCATTCGAGAGGATGTAGATGCGGAATTGCAACGAGGCCTTTTCGCCCTGCGGAACCGTCACGGGCTTGATGTTCAGCGTGACTTCATTGTGTCCATTGACGAGACCACCTATGATCGTTTCCTGGGCCAGGCCGTCCTGCACCGGCTCATAATCGAAACCGTTCATGCCAATTGTCGTCTCGTAGCCGAAGGATTGCAGCTTGTAGCCGGCCTTGTGATCCGGCACCCGGCAAAGCGGTGGCACGGCAGGCGCCTTGCCAGGCGGCGTGAACTCGGGTGTGTCTAAAAAGTCCGGAGCTTTTCCTGCAAGCAACGCCTGACGCACTTCCTGCGCAGCGCCCAGACTGCTGATGCGGTTGCTGTCAAATTTCCAGACGCCGTCTTCGTTGAGGAATTTCAGCTTCAAAAGATCGTCATGCAGGAGTTCGCGATCCTGGCCCATGTCGATCTTGCCAAAGTAAACAAGATGCGCGGTCTCACCGACCGCCTGCGCCTCCAGCAGTCTCAAACCGTTGAGGGCGGGCGGCGTCAATTCGGACGAAAACACCGCATCAGGAAAGGCCTTCCGCTCGCTGACGATGGAGTTGCGCATCACCGTCTGGCGGTAGCGCGTGATAGAGGCGGCCCATGCGTGCGGATCTTTGCGGATCATCGCATCACGCCATTGAGAGTAGGATTTTTCTAAAACTGAACGCAGCGCGTCTTCACCGCTTTGAGCGGACAGCGGGCGGAGAGGTTGGCAGACAACGAGAGCAAGCAGCAGGAAAAAGCGACGCATGGCGGAGGTGAGAAGAATACCAACAAGTCCACGTTCCACGCGAAAACAACCATTGATCAGCATTTTAAGGCTAGCATCTGCTGAAAACCACCTTGATAGTTTCAACACTGGCACAAAACCATTTGCCGTTTTGGCGATTCTGGTAAACGTCAACTTTCCTCACCCACAAAACATGGAGTCACTCAGCGAAGGCCAGCCCCGCATCCCCCCTATCGACCGTAGCCGGGAGCTGCTGAAGACCGCCCGCGAGGAAATTTACAAGAGCGTCGGTGGAGTGAACCTTTCGGCTTACATCTGGGAGCCGGAGATGGACAAAGCGCCGTCGTATCCGAAATCAGTCGCCGCTTTCTTCTTCAGCAGTGGTTGGGACAACGGCCAGGTGGCCCAGTTTGCCCCGCACTGCGTTTATTTCGCTTCTCGTGGCATGACCACGATCTGTTTTCACTACCGCGTGGCCACACGTCACGGTACCGGCCCGGTGGAGGCCATGGCCGATGCTCGTTCCGCCATCCGCTGGATTCGCATGAATGCTGTCGAACTTGGCATCAATCCCGGCAAGATCGTCGGTGTTGGCGGTTCCGGCGGCGGCCACGCGATCGCTTCAGCGGCGATCCTCAACGGTTTCGATGATCCCTCCGACGCGCTTGATTGCAGTCCGGCCCCCAACGCCATCGTGCTCTTCAATCCGGTCATGGACACCTACTCGAAGTATGCCTTTGGACGTGATCGCTGGCCCGACCAGGCCACCTGCAAGGCCGCCGACCTCATCCGCGGCATCAAGCCCGGCCTGCCGCCGATGCTGATCATGCACGGCACCGCTGACCGCGTCGTGCCCTTCGGCGGCTCGTATGAGTTTGCCCGCAAAACCAAGAAGAAGAAGAACCTCTGCCGCTTGATCGAATTTGAGGGCCAAGGCCACGGCTTCTTCAACTTCAACCTCTCCTTCGAGATGTACGAGGCCACGCTCATGGCCATGGACGAGCTTTTTGTCGAGCTCGGCTTCCTCGAACCCGATCCGAACGCCGGCCTCGGAAAGGTGGACTGAACCGCCTCCGGCGGGAATGACGAAATCCGAATGACGAATTCCCGCACACATGCCGTTTCGTCATTCGTTCATTGAAGCATTCATTCGTCCTTCTGAATTCGGAATTCGTCATTATTCCCCAACCACCGCCGCACCACCATGCTCCGCGCCCTCGTCTCACTCCTTGTTGCCTCATCCCTTTCCGCCGCCACATGGCCCCAGGACGCCAGCGACCTCAAAGCTGATCCGAAAGCCGAGTTCGGCACGCTGGAAAACGGCCTCCGTTATGTGATCCTGCCTCATGCGGAGCCGCCTGGACGCGCCAGCATCCGCCTCTACATGGACGTCGGCTCCTTGATGGAGCAGGACGACCAGCAGGGCATGGCGCACTACCTTGAGCACATGGCCTTCAACGGCTCCCGTCACTTCAAAGGCGGTGAGATGGTCGAGTACTTCCAGCGCCTCGGCATGGGCTTCGGCGCGGACACCAACGCCCACACCTCCTTCAAGGAAACCGTTTACATGCTCGAACTCCCAAAGGTCGAGCCGAAGTTCATTACTGAGGGCATGCAGCTCTTCCGCGATTATCTCGACGGTATGTTGCTCGGCGAGGCCGAGATCGACAAGGAGCGAGGCATCATCCTCAGCGAGAAGCTCAGCCGCGACTCCATCGAGTACCGCACCATGATCGCAGGCTACAAATTCGCCCTGCCGGAGTCCATCCTCCCGCACCGCCTGCCCATTGGCCAGGAGGAGACGATCAAAACGATGAAGCGTCCGCGCTTTGTGGATTTCTACGAGGGCTACTACACGCCCAAACGCGCCACCATCGTCGCTGTCGGTGATTTCAAGGACACCGCCGCCGTGAAGGCCGAGATCGAAAAGCAATTCGCCGACGCTAGACCAAAAGGGACTGAGCTTAAAGACCCCAACCTCGGCAAAGTGCCGTCCGGCTACGGAATCATCGCCAAGCTGCACACCGAGATGGAGGCCCAGGCGCTCACCATCTCGGTCGAAATCCCCCGCCCTGCAGAGAACAAGCCCGACAACGCCGCCACCCGCCGCGAAAAGCTCATCCGCGACCTCGCCGACATGATGATCAACCAGCGCCTGTCGAAACTCGCCAAGGCAGAAGGCGCTCCCATCCTCGGTGCGGAAAGCTATAGCTATGAGTACCTTGAATTCGTCAGCGTGAACGGCATCCAGGCCCAGTGTGACCCGAAAAACTGGCAACCTGCGCTCACCCTGCTCGAAACCGAATTGCGCCGCGCCCTGGAACACGGCTTCACCGATGCTGAATTCGAGGAAGCCAAGGCCACCGTGCTCAAAAGCGCCAAACTTCGCGCTGACCAGGCCGACAGCCGTAAATCTCGCGATCTCGCCAGCGGCATCGTCAGCGTGCTCGTGTCTAAAAAAATCTTCACGCATCCCGCCGACGACCTTGCGCGTGTTTCCACCGTGCTCGCCGGTTTGAAAAAGGAGGACAGCCACGCCGCCCTCGTCAAAGATTGGAAGGGCGATGACACGCAGCTCTTCCTCGGCGGCAATTTGAAGCTCGAAGGCGACGCGGCGGCACAGATCATCGCCACCTTCAAAGCCAGCCGTGCCAAACCTGTCTCGCCGCCTGCCAAGGAAGAAGTTGCCACGTTCGCTTACACCGGCTTCGGCGCCGCAGGCAAGGTGGCCAGCCGCGCCGAGGCAAAGGATCTCGAAATCACCCAGGCCGTTTTTGAAAACAACGTGCGCTTCAACCACAAGCGCACCGAGTTCGAAAAAGGCACCATCCGTGTTCTCATCAACTTCGGCGGCGGCAAGCTGAGCACACCCGCCGGCAAGCCGGGCCTCATTGCCTTCGCCAGCAGCACCTTCCAGCTAGGCGGGCTCGAAAAGCACGGCGTCGATGACATCCGCCGCATCTTCGCCAGCCGCACCGTGGGCAGTGATTTCTCCATCGGTGACGAGGCGTTTCTTCTCTCCGGCCGCACCACGCCTGCGGACCTCGAAGCGCAGCTTCAACTCCTCACCGCCTACCTCACCGCACCCGGCTACCGCGATGAGGCGGCACGCCAGTTTGAGAAAAATCTCGATCCACTCTACACCCAGCTCCAGCACACCGCCGAAGGCGTCATGAACAACGACGTCGTCGCCTTCATGCACTCCGGCGACGAACGCTGGGGCTTTCCGAAGAAGGAAGAGCTGCAAAAACGCACGCTAGCCGAACTGAAGGAGTGGCTCACTCCGGCGCTCACGCAGGAGTATCTCGAGGTCAGCGTGCTCGGAGACGTGGATGCCGACACCGCCCTCAACGCCGTGGCCAGGACTCTCGGCGCGCTGCCCAAACGTGCTGAAAAGAAGCCCGCGTATGAAAAAGAACGCGCCGTCGCCTTCCCGAAGCCGCAGGCCAGCAAGGACTTCACCTTTGAAACCGAAATCCCGAAGGCCATCGCCACAATCTACTGGCCAACCACGGACATGAGCAACATCCAGCGCACCCGCCGCCTCACGCTGCTCGGCTCCATCCTCGATGATCGTCTCCGCATCAAGGTGCGCGAGGAGCTCGGAGACACTTACAGCCCGGCCTGCTACCACGTCGCCAACGACACCTTCACCGGCTACGGCTACATGACCGCCATGATCGAGTGCAAACCTGAGCTCGCCGACAAGCTGTCCAAGCTCGTCGTCGAAATCGGCGACAAGCTCGCCGCAGGCCCCATCAGCGACGACGAGTTCGATCGTGCGATGAAACCGATGATCGCCCAGCTTGAACAAATGCGCCGCGACAACCGCTACTGGTCCATGAACGTGCTGCGCTGCTCGCAGGAGCATCCGGAGCGCCTCGACTGGGCCCGCACCTTTGTCAGCGACTTCTCCGGCATCAAAAAAGCCGAGATCGAAGCCCTGGCTAAGGAGTATCTAGGCGCCAAACGCGCCGTCACCGCCGGCATCATCCCGCAGGTGAAGAAATAGCAGGCAGACGCTGTTTCAGCGCCCGCACCTCGCCGCTTACATCCGCGGCGAGGAGAAAGGCGGAGACGACAACCACGCGCTTCGCCCCTGCGGCCACGATTTCATCCAACCTTGCCGCATTGACGCCGCCGATGCAGAAAACTGGCAGCCAGACGCGGCGATGCACCTCCGCGATGTCGTTCAGACCAATGGGAAGATAGTCAGGCTTCGTTCCTGTCGCATACAGCGGCCCGAAGCCGATGTAATCCGCGCCTTCCGCCTGGGCGTTCTCGGCCTGGGCCAGGCTGTGCGTCGATTTGCCGACAAAACACGACGAACCTACCACTGCGCGTGCTTTGGCGACCGCATCGTCATCCTGGCCGACGTGAACCCCCTCGCTGCCGACCGAGGCGGCCACATCGAGGTGATCATTGATGACCAGGGGCACTCCATGCTCGCGAGTGACCAGCAACATGATCCGCGCGAGGCGCTCCACCTCGCTCTTCACGATTTTTTTGGCACGAAGCTGCAGCACATCCACGCCGCCCTCGCACAGCGCCTGCGTCATGCGCCAGACGTTCTCCGGCTGCACGTAGCCGAGATCAACGATGCCATAAAGCTGTGCGTCCTGAATGCGTTTCATGGCCCATTGCATTCGCTTTGGCGGCGTCTCGCGCAAGCATAGTTTCCATTTGCCCGCATCGTTGATGCGGTTATGATCAGTCATGGCGGGAGTCGTCCTAGTGACGTCTCCCGTTCTCTTTTTTGTTCGCAGATGCAGGGAAGGCCGTGAGAACCGGCCACAGTGGCGCTGCGGTATCGGGTTACAGACCTCCATTCGTGCGTGAGCACGGAGCAAAGCCAATCGGGAGCGATCCTTGGTGAAGGCGGAGGCGAGGAAGGCGGCAAAACCGCCATTTCGAATTTCAAATCTGAAATTTCAAATGGCTGCGCAGCAGCCGGAAACCCGGAGTCCGAACATCTCGCTGCGAACATGTCATCCGACCCGCCAGGTGGCGGTGCGCGGATGATTTCATCGAACCAATGAAACTCCAAAACACATGTTCATCCACATCCCTCGTGGCCGCTGCCTCGTGCTCGCGGCTCTCCTGCCAGGTGCCGTTCTCGGCCTGAGAGCCCAGACTCCCAAAAAATCGGGCGGTTTGCCCGAAATCGTCGTCACCGCGACAAAAAACGAAACCGAGCGCTGGCGCACCGCCAGCAGCGTCGCTGTCATCGACCGCAAGACAATCGAAGAGCAGCAGCTCAGGATGGTTCCTGATGCCCTGCGGCAGGTTCCTGGCCTCGTCATCGCAGATCGCGGCACCGCTGGTTCCACCAGCGGCATCTTCCTTCGCGGGACAAACAGTGACCAGACACTCGTGGTCATCGACGGACGTCCCGTGCCAGCGAACCTGGCCGGTCTTTACAACATCGAAACCATGACGCTCGACAACGTGGAGCGCATCGAAGTGCTGCGCGGCCCGGCGGCCAGTCTGTACGGCGGCAGGACGCTCGGCGGTGTCATCAACATCATCACCCGCAGCGGGCGCGGGCTGGAGAAGCCGGAGACCGCGCTTTCGTGGGAAGGCGGCAGTTTCGGACATTCACGCGAAGGTTTCGGAACGCGTGGCTCATCTGGCATCTATGACTGGAGCCTCGAACTCAGCCGCACAGACACCCAGGGCTACCGCATCAACAGCCAGATGCAGTTGAACAACACGGCGGCCAAATTCGGTGCCCAACTGGCCGACACGCTTCGCTTTGACCTCGACCTGCGTTACTACAACGCGGATGTGGGTGATCCAAACAACAACGATGATCCCGACAATCACGTCCTCACCGAATTCTGGAGCATCTCGCCCCGGCTCGTGTGGGAGACCAGCGAGCGCTGGAAGCAGACGCTGACCTGTCAGCTCGGCAATTTCCGCCAGGCGGCCACGGGCTACAACTTCGGCGGCGGCAACAACCGCATCACCTCTCGCAGTCACTTCTGGGAATATCAAAGTGTGTTCAAAGCGACCGACACATGGAGCATCACCAGCGGTGCCTGGCTTCAGGATCTCGGTTACTCGCGTTACAACGACGACGCGCCGGGACTTTTCAACCCAGGCGGCAAATCCTACGATGTGGACCAGGCGGAGACCAATTGGGCCGTCTTCCTGCAATCGCAGGCGGAGATTCTGCCCGGATGGAATCTCACCGGCGGCATCCGGCACGACAGCTATTCCGATTTCGAAGACGCCACCACCTGGCGTGCTGGCACGAGTTGGCGCGTGCCTTGGACGCAAACCGTGCTGCATGCCAGCTACGGCACCGCCTTTGCCCCGGCGAGCCCGCAAAACCGCGAAGCCGCGCTTTTTGGTGATCCCGCCTTCAACAAGCCGGAGCGTAGCAAGGGCATCGAACTCGGCATTGAGCAGCCTTTCGCGAACAACAAGGCCTCCCTCAGCCTCACTTGGTTCCGCAACAGCATCCGCAATCTCATCGTCTTCGACCCGAACCTGTTTCTGCTCACGCAGATCAACCAGGCGCGAACCCAAGGTTTGGAAACCGCGTTCAACTGGCAGCCCGGCGACCGTTTCGGCTTAAGCGCCCAGTACACCTATCTGGATGCGGACGACCTCAGCGCTGGGAGGCGCCTCGTGCGCCGGCCGCGGCACACGATCTCGGCTGATACTTGGATCAAGCCGGTGCCAAAATTCCGCCTCGGCCTGGGGGCGCTTTACACAATCGACCGCGAAGACGGCTTCGGCGCGGCTCAACGTGATGTCGAAGACTACCTGCGCCTGCGGCTGACAGCGAGCTACGAGGTCAGCAAAAGCCTCGAACTCTTTGCCCGGGTGGAGAATCTCCTCGGCGAACGCTACTCCGAAGTGCTCGGCTTCCCGTCCATGCGAACCGGGGCCTACGCGGGATTCCGCCTGCGTTTTTAACGGGCCATGCTAAATCAGCCGCGTGAGCACCACCCGGTCACGCCCTGAGTCCCCGGCCGCGCTGCGCGAACGATTCATCCGCCGCGTCAGCGCGGACAGCCCGTTCTACCGGCTGTTCGATCATCTGCCTGATCTCGCCTTCTTCGCCAAGGACCGCGAATTCCGCCTCATGTGCGCCAGCCGCCGCTTCGTCGAGCGCTTCGGTTTCACGGATGAAAGCGATATCGTCGGCAAAACCGACTTCGATCTCTTCCCCGCACGTCTCGCCGAAAATTTCCGCCGCGATGACGAGGGGATTTTTGGCAGCGGCAAACCGAAGCTCAACATCGTCGAGCTGTTCTTCACGGACCAGGGCATCCCCGATTGGTTCGTGACGAACAAGCTGCCGTTGTTCGACGACAAAGGCCGCGTCATCGGCATCATGGGCATCGTGCAGAGCTTTGAGGGGAAGAAGCAGGTGCTGCAGCCCTACCTCCAAATCGACCGCGCCCTGGCCTACATCCGCGAGCACTTCCGCACCGGCGTCTCGATCACCGAACTGGCCCAGATCGTCCATCTCTCCCCGCGTCAGTTGCATCGCAAGTTCGTCGAGACCTTCGGCGCCAGTCCCCAAGCCTTCATCATGAAGCTGCGCATCCAAGCCGCCTGCGAGGCACTGCAAAAAGAAGGAGCGCAGATCACCGAGGTGGCGCGCGACCTAGGCTTCTGCGATCAAAGCGCCTTCACCCACCACTTTCACCGCCACATGGGCATGACGCCGCTCAAATACCTCCGCCAGTTCCGGCTGAGGCGCGGCTAAAAATCCGGTTGCCGCAGCCACCAAGTCCGGTTACAGACTGCGCCCCGTAATTTTCGCGCGCTTAGCTCAGCGGTAGAGCACTGCCTTCACACGGCAGGGGTCGCAGGTTCGAACCCTGCAGCGCGCACCACCTTTTTTCGAGGTTTGAATTGGGAAATCAGGCGATTGAAATCCTTCAGCCTGCCTCCGGCATCACCATATCGTCCTGCTGCATACATTTCAGCCAGCATCTTGATTTGCGCGGAAAGTTCAGGACGCGCCTGCGCAACACGCTCCGCGTAAGCCAGCGGTCCTTCGCTGGCAAAGCGGGCCCGCACGCCCGCCTTCGTCAGTTTCCGGCATGTCCGCTGCCATGCACGGCCCCAGGGATCGGCAGCGGGCGCTGGACGCCGCAACCACCAGGCGACCAAACCGGTAACGAAAAGCACAGCGGCAATGCTGGCGATCAACAACACCCACTTGCTCCGCTCCAATCCGATCTGCCCCAGCAGGCCGCGTTGCGCCTCCTGATTGTAGTCGATGACGCGGTCCTGCCACGCATAGCTGAGGCTGTCCCACAGCAGACGCATCCGCTGTGTGGAGCGCCACCACAGGCTGCTGCGCTGCCGTTCGGCGGCCTCGGCTCCACCGGCCAGCCAGGCACGGAGGTCAATGTTCACGCGATCCGGGGCCAGCGCGGCGGTGGGGTCGATGCGGAACCAGCCGTAGCGCTCCAGCCACACCTCAGTCCACGCATGCACGTCGCTCTGCTTCACGATGAGATAGCCGCCGTTGTGGTCGGAATACTCGCCGCCGAGATAGCCGACGACGAGACGCGACGGCACGCCCGCCATGCGCATGAGCGTGGCAAAGCTGGCGCTGAAATGCTCGCAGAAACCGGTGCGGCGGTTGATGAAGAAATCTTCCAGCCCGCCAGGCCCCGCGTACTGTCCCGGCTCCAGCGTGTAGGTGAAGCCCTGCGAACGCAGGTGGTTCAGCGCCAGGTTCACGATCTGTTCGTCATTTTGCGCCGACGCCTCCCAGGCGTCCGTGATCTGGCGCAAGCGTGGTGAGATAGCCTCCGGCAGTTGCAGCGCGGCCTCACGATGATGCTCAGGCAGCGGACGGGGCGCGGGACGCGGCTGTGTGTAGTCCTCCATGCGCGAGATGACCTCGATCCGTTCAGAACTCCGGATGGGCACCCCCGAAGTGAGCGTTTGGTCGAACTCCGGCAACATTTTGCTCCCGCGCATGGCAGCGTTCAGCGGCAGATCGAGCGCGGGCAGCCACTGGCGGCCATGCGCCTCCAGATCGATGATCTGCCGCACATCATTCGAGCCTTTTTTCGCGAGAATCGGCGGCAGATAGCCGAGGCGCTCGCCTCGCGTCCAGCGCAGGCCGTCGCAGTCCCACAGGGTGATGCAGCGCCAGTAACGGCTCGCGTTCGCAGGCGGCTCGCCGTCGGGAAAACGCGCGCGGAAAACCACATCGGAGCTCAATGCCACGCCAGCGATGCTGCCGGGGTCCAGTGTATTGTCGATGCCTGTCTCGCCGAAACGGCTGCGGCCCAGCGCGGCGCTCAAGTCGAGCAAACCGCGAGGGAACACGAAAAACAGCATCAGCACGAGCGGCAGCGCCTGCGCAAGCAGTGTGAGCGTCACCCGCGCCGGTTCGCGCGCTCCCGGCGCGCTGCGGCGGAAGCGCACCATGCACGCGGTGATGAGCAGAAACACCGTGATGACCCAAACCGCGCGTGAAAGGTGGTTTTCGAGCAAAATGACGCAGAACGCGAGGAACCAGCCGATCAGCCCCAGCACTTGAAATTCGCGCGGCGTGCGGCTTTCGAGCACTTTCGCGCCCGCGAGCACCAGCAGCAGCGCGATGCCCGGCTCCATGCCGCGCAGCTCGCCATACTCCCACCACACGGCGGCAATGCCCGCGACGATGACAACAGCGCGCACAATCACATGCGGCACGCCCAGACGCAGCACGCCGCGCCACAGCAGGCAGGCCGCGCACACCACCATTCCCGCCATGGCGATGTAGCCTTGCATCGGCCAGATCGCCAACAACAGGGCAAGACTGAGAAACAACAGCGGACGCGATGGCAGGTGCGATGAACGCTCAAAGCCGATCTCGCCGGAACCACCGCCCGCCTTCAATTCACCCGAGGCAGCCGTCCCCGCTTCCGCGCTGGTTTGCAGGGCCAGCGCGTCGAGGCAGCGCCGCCGGTGAGCCTGCCCCAAGGAGGCGCGGAGGGTCGTTTCAGGCAACCGCAGCTCATACGGACGGCCTTCCTCCTCGCAAATCTCGATCCAGCGGGCGATTTGCGAAGCACGGGCGGCTTCGTCGAGCTTCAAAGCATGCCAGTCGAGCACGACAACACCCTGCGCGCTGGAACTCCACGACTTGACCATCAAAGGCCCGCCACGAGCCGCGGAACGCCAGTCGATGTGACGTGGGGAATCACCCGCGCGCCATTCCCGCAGCCCGGCAAAGTCATCGCCGCCTGCCTGAGTTCTGGCGGTAACCGCAACCGCCGCATCACCCGTCAACGAAGGGGCCGGCGCGGGCAGCGGCAGTTCGCCCGCCGGTTGGGGATGCACCCGGCGCACCCATGTGGTCTCCATCACCGCCTCTGCCGTGAAAAGCCCCAGCGGATAGACGCTGCGCACAAGAACGCGCAAAGAACCGCCTGCGGATCGCACTGGTGGCGGCAGATCAATCGTGACTGCGCCACCGGCTGGCACGCGCTCGACAAACACCGGCTTCTCCGCGCCAATGACCATCACCTCCAGTCCGCAGGGTGAAAAAGCGCCGCTCGCACGCAATTCCACAGGAATGCGCCTCGACTCATCCTGCGCCACCGGCCGCGCCCCGATGAGACGCACACCCAGACCGCACAAATTCGCGCGCGCATGCAGCCACGACACAAGTCCCATGGCCGCGACCAGAAGCGCGATGAGATGCGCCGCGCCGTTTGACTGCGCCTCCGCCGCATACCACATGCCGCCGACGATGGCGAGCAACGCAAGCGTGTGCCGGTTCCAGCGGACGCGGGTTTTCATCACATCACGGCAGTGGCGTTTCGGCAATGAGCTGCTTCGCGAATTCGACACCGCTCATGCCGTCCATCGCATGCTCAAGACGATGGCCCATCACAGGAACCGCCACCGACTGCACATCCTCCGGCAGGACCATCGCCCTGCCACTGAGCAAGGCCCACGCGCGCGAAGCAGCCAGCACAGCAAGCCCGGCGCGAGGTGAAAGCCCGTGCCCCTGCACACGGCTGGCCGCCAGCAGATCCTGCAAATAGTCCAGCAACGCCGGCGCGGCATGCACCGCGCGCACCCAAAGCTGCAACTGCTGCAACTCGATCATCGACATGGCAGGTTGCATCTCCCGCAGCAGTTCGCGCCGTTCCTGTCCTTCGAGCAAGGCGCGCTCCGCAGCACGATCGGGCACTCCCAAGGCCAGCCGCATCAGAAAGCGGTCCAACTGCGACTCCGGCAGCATGAAGGTGCCCACTTGGGTTGAAGGATTCTGCGTGGCGATGACGAAGAACGGCTCCGGCAGCGGATGCGTGGCGCCATCGGCGGTCACCTTGCCCTCCTCCATCGCCTCCAGCAGCGCGGACTGTGTTTTCGGCGTGGCGCGATTGATCTCGTCCGCCAGCAGCACCTGTGTGAAGACCGGGCCGCGATGGAAATGAAACGCGGCGCTGTCACGGTCATAAACCGAAGCGCCAAGAATGTCCGCCGGCAGCAGGTCGCTGGTGAATTGCACGCGGCGAAATCCAAGTCCCAGCGCCTGTGCGAGCGCTTGAGAAAGCATCGTCTTCCCCACGCCCGGCTGATCCTCAAAAAGCAGATGCCCGCGCGCCAGCAGGCACGTCACCGCGAGACGGACGACCTCCTCCTTGCCCAGGATGATCTGCGAGACGCGCTGGATGATCGTTTCGATCTGCTGCTGCGCTGTTTTCGCCGTGGCGGCGGGCAGCATGGCGTCGGCGGGAGAATGTGGCACGCGTGAGGACATTGATGACGTGAATCTCGCAGATTTGCAGGTCGGAAGGCAAGCCTGCAATCGCCCGCACTCATAAAAATGACGAAACAAAAATGATGAGTGACGAATGAATGCCCAATGACGGATTCGGACGTCGAGTTCGAGCTACTTCGTCATTCGGAAATTCGTCCTTCGTCATTGCTGGCGCAGCCAGGTCAGATTTGCTGCAGCTTGTTCCGCTCGTTCGGTGTGCGGCACACCGGGCAGATCGTCACCTCGATCTTGCGCTTCGGCTCGCAGGCATAGGCCGTGCCACAGATGCGGCACTGGATGGCGATGCGCCGGCGATAGACCTCCCGCTTGCGCTCACGCCAGAAGCTGTGGAACCACAGCACACAGACCGTGGTCACCCCGACGGCCATGAACAGGATGATCAATCCACCGAGAGGAATGGAGATCATGGCGCGGCGACCGCCTCCCAACGGAAGGAGATTTCCCCCCATTCCATATTATTTGCTTCAGAGGGAGCGAATCGCAGGTTGCTGACAGCGGCATGCAACTGCCGCATCACCCCGGCATCGTCAGCGCTGCTCAGAGGCAAAGCGGTCACAATCTGCCCGGCGGGGCCGACCGCCACGCGGAACTGCACACGCGTCGGCTGCGTGAGCAGGATGCCCTCCAGTTCCACGCTCGCAGGACCGCGCTTTGCCAGGGACGGACTCATGACGGCGCGCAAAGTCGCGGCTGGCGGCGCGGTGACCGGCTCGGTGGCGCGTCGTGGCACCGGAGGCAGCACATCCGGCCGCACGGCCAGCATTCGCGGCTGTGTCGGACCGGATGAGGACTCCAGACCACGCAGCCCGATCTGATGCCCCTCGAACGAGGGACGGAAGGAAAACATCGGGCCGTCCAGGGGCAAAACACTGTCCGTGTCACTCAGCAACGCGAAACTGCGGTCCTGCGCCCGATGGATCAGCGCCAGCGCCACCGGATCGCGCGGATCGAGCGAAATCACATGCTGCGGCGTAACCAGCGTGCGCTGCGCCACCGGCTGGACGATACGAAAAATGAAGAAGAACCCCGCCATCCCGGCCATCAGCAGCAGCAACGCCACCACCAGATGCCAAAGAGAGTGATCCCGCGCTTTCCACGCGAATATCAGCGTCCCGGATGTTGGTGTCCTGTCGGGCATCGGCATGGGCGTGGTCAAGATTTCGGCGGCACTGTGGAATAAGCCACCTCGTAGCCCAGATCGAGCGCCATGTTACCGATCTCGATCACACGTCCATGCGGCGCATGTTTGTCGGCGTGGATAATCGCGCGGCGTTCGCCCTCGCGATTCGCCTTGAGTTTCTCCCGCAGCTCCGGTTGGGAGATGCGCAGGCCGTCAAAATAAAGAGCGCTGTCAGTTCCGGCGGCTACGGTGATGATGTGGGCCCGGTCAAAACCCGTGAGCCTTGAATTCGACTCGGGATGCTCCACCGAGATGCCTGACTGCACCACGAAGTCGCTGGTGAAAAGAAAGTACACCAGCAGCAGCAGGATGGTGTTCAGCAGCGGCGCGGTGTAGAGCCACGGGCTTTGCTTCGGCAGATTGCTTTCGAGCTTCATGGTTGGTGCTCAAGAGTTCTCGGTTCGCGGAATCATCGGAAAGGAGCGGCCGGCGGCCTATCCCTTCAATCCGCGGATCCGCTTGCCCGTCTTCGGCGCCTCCACCTCCGCCGGGCGGAATTCGACGATGTTGTCACTGCCTTTCGCGTCCTCGATCAGGTTCACGATCTCGATTCCAGCGCGCTCCAGATCGTGCATGAGCGAGCGGGCACGGGCACTGAGAAAGGCGAAGGACAGGTAGGCCGGAATCGCCACAACGAGACCGAGCGCGGAGGTGATAAGGCTCTGATAAACCCCGCGAGCCACATCCGCATGCGTTGCCACACCATTGGCGGATGCCAGCCCGGTGAAACTGTCGAGCAGACCGATCACCGTTCCCAGCAGGCCGATCAGCGGCCCCGCGTGGGCGATCGCGTTTAGAATGCCGAGGAAACGCTCCAGGCGCGGCACTTCAAGCTGCCCCGCCTCCTGCACGATCTCCTTCAACTGCTCTCTCGGCGCGTGATGCCTCAGCAGCGCCGCGTGAATCACACGTCCGGCAGGCACCCGCGTCGCCACGCACTCCTGCAACGCCTCGGCGAAATTCCGCCGGCGGATCAGGCTCGCCAGTCCGGCCAAAAATTCGCCGATGTTCATGCTGGCACGGTGGAAATAAGCCAGGCGCTCGATGAAAATCGCCCCGGCGAAGCACAGGCACCCGATCAGGAGCCAGACAAGAGGTCCGCCTTTGGAGATGAGATCAATCATGAGCCTGAATCAGGGAGTGGTAAGGAAAATGCCAGAGCGCAGCACGGAATCGGGAGTGTACATCGCTCAAAGCATGTTTTATGCCGAGTCGGGCGGCTTGTAAACACTGGAAATAAACGGGAAAACACCAAGAAGGTCAAGCAGGCGGGACGGGCTCCTGCTTGGCCGTGAAGCCGCCAGCATGACATTCATACCAAAACCCATCACCGCCCGGTCTTGCTTCCCTTCCCCGAACCCGCTCCAATGTCGGCCATGAAACCTTTCGATCTCCAGGTCAATGGCTACGCAGGCACCGACTTCAATAGCGACAACCTCACCGCCGAAGCCCTCCACCATGCCTGCGAGTGCCTCGTTGAAGACGGCTGCGACAACATTCTTGCCACCTTCATCACCGATGAAATCCCCACCTTGGAGCGCCGCATCGGCAAACTCGTCGAATTGCGCGAAAAGGATGAACTCGCCCGCAGGATGATCACCGGCATTCACATTGAGGGGCCGTTCATCAATCCCATCAAAGGCTACGTCGGCGCCCATCCGCCCCAGGCCGTGAAACCGGCCAATGTGAACGATGCCAAGCGCCTCCTCGCCGCCGCCGGGGGTCTCGCAAAGCTCGTCACCCTCGCTCCCGAGCACGATGAGAGCAGCAAAACGACCGCCTTTCTCGTTTCACAGGGCGTCACCGTCTCCGCTGGCCACTGCGATCCCTCGCTCGATCAGCTCAATGCTGCCTGCGATGCCGGTTTGAGCATGTTCACCCACCTCGGGAACGGCTGCCCCATCCAGATGCACCGCCACGACAACATCATCCAGCGCGCCCTCAGCCTGCATGATCGCCTCTGGCTCTGCTTCATCCCGGATGGTGTGCATGTGCCCTTCTTCGTGCTGAAAAACTGTCTCGCCAGCATCGGCCTCGACCGCACCATCTTCGTCACTGATGCCATCTCCGCCGCCCGCCTCGGCCCTGGCCGCTACACCCTCGCCGGTTGGGACATCCTCATCGGCGACGACCTCGTCGCCCGCTCCCCCGACGCCACCCACTTCGTCGGCAGCACCGTCACCGTCCCGCGCATCAAAAAGAACGCGTATGAGCAGTTGGGGATGAGCGAGGAGGAGTTGCAGCGGGTGCTGGATGTGAATCCGCGGAAGGCGATTGCCGTATAATTTTTTCGACACATTCTCCTGTTTATGGACCCATTTACAGCACTCCGCCTGCTCGAATTAGGCATCGAAGTATCGAAGGAGATCAGACTTCATCGTGACCACATCCAGAATCAGGAAATGGATGGAAGGATTCAAGAATTGAGCGCCGCCATATCTCAAGCGCAAGCCCATCTGCAAGAGGCGATCAATGTGGTAGGCGAGAAGATTATCGAGAAAATCGAATCCGATAAGTTCGAGCAGTTTCAATCTCGGATAGGGAACATGGAGATGTTGATACAACTCAATAACACAAAAGAGCTTTTCTCATACGCCCTTCAACTCAAGGAATCGGTCGACTACGCTCGAAATCGAGTCAACGAAGGCAAATACAGCTGGCTCATCCCCTACCTAACCGGCTTGCCTCTGTTTGCTTTGGCCCTGAGAATTCAAGGCGAGGACACTTCAAAACTGGACCAGCAATTCGCCAATGCCGTTGAGCGATGGAAACAACTCACGCTTGATTCCGTGGCAGAAAATCTTTTCCAAGTAGACGTCAAGATTCCATGGCCACTAATTCACAACGTGCTCAACAACACGGAAAATAGCATCACCGAGCTGTCAGAGTTCTGTGAAAGCAAGTTGGTTGAGTATGAGGATGACGAGGAGAGCGAAGAAGAGGAACAAGAAGAAGACCCAGGTTTTCCGCTGTGCCCAAGAGGACATGGACGGACAAAACTTTGGATCGACAAATATCGCTGCTACAAATGCGGTTGGCCTGCCAAGTAGTTTGGTCCGCGCAACATGCCACTTCATTCGCGTGGACCCGCTCTCCTGGCTCGAAACCCATCGCGGACGCTACAGCGTCGTCCGCTGGCTGTTTCCGCGGCTGCTGGCAGCGATCTACCTGATCGCCTTCATCTCGTGGGGTGTGCAGTATGACGGTTTGGTCGGTGAGAACGGCATCCTACCCGCGAAGAACCTCATCGAGAACATTCACGCCTTCGAGGAGCGCGAGCACAAGACGCTGTTCTGGCAGTTCCCGAGCATCTTCCACTGGCATTACAGCGATGCCTTCGCGCACGGCTGCCTGATCGCCTGCGGCGTTCTTTGTGTGCTGGTGATGGCCGGGGTGGCGCAGGGGCCGCTGCTGGCGCTGCTGTGGTTCGGTTATCTCTCCTTTGCCACCACGGGCGATATCTTCATGGGCTACCAATGGGATGCGCTGCTGCTGGAAGCCGGATTTCTCGCAGTATTCGTCGCGCCGTGGCGGTTTTGGTCGTGTCGCGACGTCACCGAGCCACCACGTGGCTCGATCTTCCTCCTGCACTGGCTTCTGTTCCGCCTGATGTTCCTCTCCGGCTACGTCAAGATCGGCGGCGGCGATCTGCCGTGGGAAAACATGACCGCGCTGCTCTACCACTACGAAACGCAGCCGCTGCCGAATGGTTTTTCGTGGTTCGCGCACCACTGGCCGCGCTGGTTCCACGTGGCGGGCTGCCGGATCATGTATGTCATCGAGCTCATGGTGCCTTTTGCGATTTTTCTCGGTCGCTGGGGCCTTCTGGCCGCCGCGCTCGGCTTCGTGGGCCTGATGGCCGTCATTTTCGTCACAGGGAACTACAATTTCTTCAACCTCCTCACCGCCGCGCTTTCCCTGACGCTGCTCGATGACCGCTGGTGGCCCAAACGCCTCCGCCATTGGCTGCGCATCGACGACAACGCCCCGCGTCCACCTTTCGGCCATTGGACGCAATGGCCCTCCCTCGCGGCCGTCGCCCCCATCATGCTCTTCACCGTTCTGGCGGCCGATTCCTTTCTCGCCGGACGCATTCGCGGCTACCAGACCAAGCTGCCGCAAAGCTGGCACGAAACACTCGACGTCGCCATTCACCGCACCCGCAGCTTCAACGCCTACGGCCTCTTTCAGGACATGACCGAGGAACGCCCCGAGGTGATCATCGAGGTCAGTGACGATGGCGCGCTCTTCCTGCCGCTCGATTTCAAATACAAACCCGGCGATCCCAAGCGCCGTCCGCCCTTCATCGCCCCTCATCAGCCGCGACTCGACTGGCAGATGTGGTTCGCCGCGCTCTATCCCGGCTACGATCCACAGCGCGACGCGAATCCCGGCTCTCCCATGCACTGGTTTGGCCAGTTCTATCTCGCCCTGCTCCAGAACAAGCAGCCCGTTTGGGACCTACTCGAAGCACCGCCCTTCCCTGTCGAAAAAATCACCCACATCCGCGCCCGGCTCTACCGCTACCACTTCACCCCGCCCGAGGCCCAAAAAGTCTCCGGAGAATGGTGGGAACGCCAACTCCTAGGCAACTTCAGCGGCACCGTGACGCTGAACACCGGGAGGCGCTGAGCATTTCGTCAGTCGGAATTCTGGTTTCGTCATTCTCCCGCCGCCTTTCCCCTTGCGCCTTTGCGATTCGCGGCGACTATCGCCGCCCCTCGCCAAACCGGCCAGGGTCTCATTTCGGGACGTAGCTCAGCCTGGTAGAGCGCTTGCTTTGGGAGCAAGAAGTCGTGAGTTCGAATCTCGCCGTCCCGACCACTTCCACGAGGTGGTCCGGTTTGTTCAACCGACGCGCCGGACACCGCCCACCGCCGAACCGAACATGTCCGCCCTCTACGCCACCGCCCTCAGCACCTTCAAGGAGATGGGATGGCATTACCGCGAGGTTCCGGAACACAATGTCATCGAGAGCGACTTCGAGGCGCACCACACCAAGATCCCGCTGCATATGCAGGTGTTTGGGGACACGCACATCGTCAGCGTCGTCGCCACAGCCACTCTGCAGGTGCCCTCGACGCACCGCCTGCCGGTGTGCGAGCTGCTCATGCGGGTGAACAAGGAGCTGAACCTCGGCAACTTCGAGCTCGAGTGGGACGGCGGCCAGGTGATGTTCCGCATCACAAACATCTTCCCGCCGCACAGGCACGATTCGCGCATCCTCGCCAGCATGGTTCACTCCGCCGTGGCCGAGATGGACCGTCTCACACCCTTCCTCGGGGAAATCATTCGCACACCCAAGGGAGAACTGCTGCTGCTGAAAGTCGCTGATTTAATGAAGCGCGAAGATTTGCTCCCGCCCGTGCCTGATGCAGAGTGAAGGCGGCCCGGGACAGCCTCCCGCCTCCTTCTTCCGCCATGTCAGCCCGCTACACGCTTCAAAACCACCCGGCCTTTGGCGACCCGCTGTCGAAAAACGATCTCTACACGCTCGTCGCACGCGGGTCCCTTGCCCGGGGCGAGATGTGCGTGGATGAAGACACCGGACTCACCCACACCGTGGGCGAGCTCATCAGCGGCATGCGGCCCAACAACGTGCAATCACGCCTCAACCGCCCTGCTTATCGTGAGATCAGCCCGGATCACGAGATCGTGACCGAGGAAGAACTCATCGCTGAAGAAGAGCTGCCCGAGGACGACGAGCCTGAGCCTGAAGAAGACGAAGATGACAATCACAACTACACCCCGAGCGGCGAGGTCATCCTGCATCACGCGCACCCGTCCTGGCTGGGCTACACGAAGGCCCTCTTCCTCGTCCTGCTGCTTCTCGTCGCCACAGGACTGCTGTTTACCATCCAGCTCGAATACGCCGTCATCACCCTCCTCTGCGCCTCCTCCACGCTCATCGCCATCGGCATCGCCCGCTATTCGCACGACTACATCGTCACCCGTGAACGCGTGGAACTCATCTGGGGCATCATCGGCCGCAGTTCCAAGGAAGCGCGCATCTGCGACATCCGCAGCATCGACGTTTACGAGTCCGGCCTCAAAGGCCTCCTCGGCCTCGGCACCATCGACTTCTCCACCGCCGCCAACGCCGGCATCGAAGTGCAGTTCAAAGACATGCGCCAGGCTCATGAGGTGAAGGATCTCGTGCGGAAGTTGCAAAAAGGCGTCGATCCCACGGAGGACTGAAAAATGACAGCCGAGCGAAGCGAGACAGGCGACTGAAAGGAGCCCGGAGGGTGAACGAAGTGAATCAAATGAGTAAATCCAAATGAGGAACGAAGGCCGAATACAGAATGATGAACCCGTCAGCGCGTCATCGCACCTCGCGAACACTCGTCATTCCGGCTTCGTCATTCTGTCATCATTCCTCATTGCTTCGCTTTGCTCACCCCTTTGGGGCAGCACACGCTTCGCGGTGCTGGCTGTGTCGCTTTGCTCGGCTCTGGTTTCGTCCTTGTCAGCACAACTGACGACCGCTCTCGACATACGCACACTGCCCTACGAACGCAGTCTGGAAAAACTGCCCGTCGAGCTCACCGCCACGGTCGGGTTCGTCGAGAGCAGCACCACGGTCTTCGTGCAGGACGACACCGCGGGCACGCATCTGCATTTCAAATCCGGCCGCAACGACCTTCGCGTGGGTGATCACATCCGTGTCAAAGGAACCACCACCGCAGGACTCTATTTTCCCGGTGTTGACGTCGCAGAACTGCAAATTCTCGGCCACGAATCACCTCCCACCGCCGCACCCGCCGCTTACGACGACCTCGCCACAGGACGTTTCCATTACCAACGTGTCGTCGTCGAAGGCCTCGGCCGCACATTGACGCCGCTCGATGAAAACCGCTCACTCTTGCGTCTGGCTATGGGAAGCCGAGTGATTGAGGTCCGCGTCGATTCACCGCCCGAATCCGCGCCCGATGTCGTCGATGCTCGCCTGCGCATCACCGCTCTCGCCGCCGGCGGCATCAACGACCGCCGCCAGCTCGTGTTCCCTTACCTTCGCGTCACCGATTGGGGAGATGTTACGATCACAAAGGCATCCGCATCGCCCGAATCACTGCCCATCACCTCCGTCGCAACCCTGCTGCGCTTTGGCGCCGCCGACGAGCCGCATCATCGTGCGCGCATCCGCGGCAGCGTGCTCGCCGTGTTCGCCGATGGCCGCGTTTTCCTGCGTGACTCGACTCCGCCACCGCCGCCACGCGAAATACCGAAGGATGAACCTCCACGGCCACCACTATCGCCCTCCATCGCGATTCACCTCACCACGCCCGTAAGTCTGACGCCCGGCGATTTCGCCGAAATCACCGGATTCCCCGTCATGGCCGGCTTCAGCGCCTCCTTAGCCGACGCGCGGGTGCTACTGACCGAACCCGCCGAATCGCCCGCTGCCTCGATTGTTTCGCTCAGACAATTTCAGGACGGCTCGCACGACGCCGATCTCGTCCAGCTCACCGCGCCTGCCGTCTTGAACGACTTCTTCCGCACCCGCGACGGCTACGAGCTGCGGCTCACCTCCGGCGGCACCTCCATCCGCGCCTTCCTTCTGCAAAACACCGCGCCCAGTCTCCAGCTCGGCTCCCTCTGCCAGCTCACCGGCATCTGCCTCGTCGAGTCCGCCACCACGGACAAAGGCTTCCGCTCCGAGCCCGACCGCGCCTCGCTCCTCCTGCGCTCCGCCGCAGACATCCAAGTGCTCAGCACCGCGCCCTTTTGGAATGCCCGCCGACTCGTCTTCGCCATCGCCCTGCTCGGCGGGCTGGTTTTGCTCACCCTCTTCTGGATCACCCTCCAGCGCCGACAGATCACCCGTTTGGAAAGCAAAATCGCCCACCAAGCCACGCTCGACGAGCGCCAGCGCATCGCCCGCGAGTTTCACGATACCCTGGAGCAGGAGCTCACCGGCCTCTCCCTCCGTCTCGATGCCGCCACCACTCGCCCCCTGGAGGAAAAAGCCCGCACCCTGCTCGAAACCAGCCGCAGCCTCGTCTCCCGCATCCAGAGCGAAGCCCGCAACCTCGTCTCCGACCTCCGCGAAACCGGCCACGCCACCACCTTGACCGAGGCCCTCCAACTCCTCGCCAACCGCGCCCCCGAAGACATCGCCATCACCCTCGATCTCCACCCCATCGGCCCCATCCCCCCGCACGTCACCCACCACCTCCGCATGATCGCCCAAGAGGCCATCACCAACGCCCTCAAACACGCCCACCCCACCCAAATCCAGCTCCATCTCTCCACCACTCCATCACTCCTCACTCTCCGGGTCACCGACAACGGCCACGGCTTCGACCCCACCGCCCAAACCCACGGCCAACCCGGCCACTTCGGATGCATCGGCATCCGCGAACGAGCGAGGAAAGTCGGCGCCGAGGTGAAATGGGAGAGCGAGCCGGGAAAGGGCACGACGGTGTGTGTCGAGTTCCCGATTGGGAAATGAGGAAACCAGAATGAGGAATGACGAATGAAGTCTGAATGCCAAATGACGATGGTGCGTGCGTTTCGCGTACCGTTCTAATGTTCGGTTACGATGGTGTTCACGGTGAAATGGCGACGCGAGAATTCATCTGGATGACAGCCAACGTGGCCAGAGATATGCGCCTGTCGCTATCAGGGCCGCAGATGCAAGAATCTGGAGCCAATGAAAGTGGAGCATGCACGTGCAGAACTTTTGAAGATATTCCAACGGTGTCTGAGTGAGGTGGCCCCATTTTTCGGCCAGGGAAACGCAAAGTTAAGTTAGCTTGGCGACGGCTTGGGTGTGATTTGTTTCGTTCTTGGATGGCGGCTGCGCAAGGACTTTGCTCCGCAATTGAGGCTGCTGTGAACCAGTCAGCTCGCTACGCTCGCCTCCATGTTCACAGCAGCCTCAATTGCGGTCGCCGCCGGGGGGGGGATTATGCGGCGCGTTGCATCCCTTCGATCGATGGCTTGGATTTGTGATTTGGACGATACACCGCATTGGGTGTAAGGTTGCCAAGCGTCTCGTGCGGCCGCCAGGTATTGTAGCGTGTCATCCAGCTTTCGATGTCCTCTTCCAGCGCGTCCACTGTGGTGTATTCTTTGATGTAGAGTCCTCGTATTTGAGGCTTCGCCACAGCAGCTCGATGAACACGTTGTCCATCCAGCGCCCTTTGCCATCCATGCTGATATTCACGCCCCACTTGCTGAGCCTGCCCGTCCATTCTGCGCTGGTGAACTGGCTGCCTTGATCCGTGTTAAAGATCTCCGGCACGCACTTCGCCCGTGCTTTGGCTCGCCCCAACGCGAGCAGGCAAAACGAGGTGTCCATCGCGTTGCTCACCGCCCAGCCCAACACGCAGCGTGTGTGCCAGTCCATCACCGCGCAGAGATAGACGCTGCCGCGTTTCATCGGGATGTAGGTGATGTCGGCGCACCACACCTGATCGGCACGCGTGATGCTCAACTCACGCAGCAAGTAGGCATGGATGCGGTCTGCCTTGTTGGCGATGCTCGTGTGTGGATTGCAGTAGATGGCCTCCAGGCCCATCTCAAGTCGCAAACGCTGAACACGCTTGCGATGGACCTCAATGCCGTGATCGCGCGCCAACACAGTGACCAGCTTGCGTGATCCCAGGCAGGGCTCGCGCAGGTAGAGTTCATCAAGCTGGCGCTTGATCTGCGCATTGAGCGCCGCCCCCCACTGGCACATAATCCAGGCTGGAGCGTGCCACTCCCAGCAGTTGGCATTGGGTTCTCATGCTGAGTTTCGCGTGTCGAGTTTCAATGAGTCCGGCAGCCCGCTCCACACTCCGTGCTGCTTGGATTTTTTACCACGAAGTCCAGTTTCACGGTGAGTTCGCCGATCTTGGAGTGCAGATCGCTGCGCTCCGCGCTGAAGTCCTCGACCTCGCGCTCCTTGCCGCTCTCAAACACGCTGCCGGCCTGCGAACTGAGCCTCTTTTTACACTCCGTGACCTGCACGGGATGCAAGTCGAAGTCCTTGGCGATTTGTTGCACTGTCTTGATCCGTTTGAGGGCCTCTAAAGCCACACGGGCCTTGAACTGCAGGTCAT
The DNA here is from genome assembly GCF_044236155.1 of Prosthecobacter sp. Taxonomy (GTDB): domain Bacteria; phylum Verrucomicrobiota; class Verrucomicrobiia; order Verrucomicrobiales; family Verrucomicrobiaceae; genus Prosthecobacter. The sequence goes on along the minus strand of NZ_JBIIHA010000010.1, from coordinate 6,231 downwards.
GTCTTTTGCGTTTTGCTTTCACTGGCTATTGGGGTGTCTGGGTTGCTATTCCCAACCCGCTCCCAATCTAAACTCAGAACTCTCCGCCACTGGCTCGAATTTCGGGACCCACCTCAGTTGCCGCCTGTTCGGCCTTCGCTACCACAGCTTTCTCAACTTGCTTGGTGATTTCCGTGGTGGTCTTGGAGGTAATTTGAGCTGAGGCTGTCATAGCGGTTCTATTTCCGATATTGGCCAGCCCCCCCTTTAGCCACATCCGTCAGGCTACCGCCGAAATTGAACCAATCGGTTATGCTCTTGGCATGAGTTGTATTATCAAAAAAACCAAGCTGCATCAGTGCCGATGAAGGAACCCTTGTCGTATCGAACGCCATCCTCAACAACGTTCTTTATTCCTGTCACGCCGGGCTTAAAAAGACAGTATTTCGTTTATCGTTCTTCTGAAGTAGGATTAAACGCGCACCCTTATAGAATCCGCCATCCTTTGAGTTCTTCTGCACCTTGGTGGCATATTCATAATCTTCCGTTTTTCGGAAATACACGACAGCCTTCACCCCATCCGAATCGAACACGGTCCAAGGACTCTGCTTCACATAGGCATACAGATTGGGGCCATCCTCGAAGCCTGTCGCGTCATGGCAGAGCCAGCCGCCTGGGTTGACACCCAGGGGAGGTGCGTCCGGGTCCGTCTCAGTCACCCGAATGAAAGTCTGGCTTGCCGTGGCAGGCTCATGGCAGACAATCCTGCCACAAGAACTGGTCCGCGCACCCAGGAGAACAAGGATGCAGAGGCAAAGCTGGAGGATCAGGCGCATGGGACGCCTGTCTCTTACCCGTTGCCGGACCGTCAGGGAAGGATTTTTCACGGCAGGCCGGATGCGTACGCCGATGCAGCTGCTGCAACAGCTTGATGGAAACCTCGGTGTAAATCTGGGTGGTCTCCAATTTGGCTTGACCGAGCAGTTTCTGGATGACCCGCACATCGGCCCCATGCTCCAGCATGTGCGTGGCGCAGGCATGGCGCAGAAGGTGGCAACCACCCGCGCGGCGGGGATGGACCTGGTGAATCATCTGCTTGATCAAACTGCCCAGCGAGCCGGTGCTGAACCCGTGACCGTAGCCGGTCAGAAACAAGGCCTGCTCCTCCGGCTGGAGGCAGAGCAAGGGCCGAACCTCCTGCAAGTAACGCAGCAGCCAGGCCAGCGCGGGACGCCCCAGAGGAACGACGCGATCTTTGCCGCCTTTGCCCAGCACATAGAGCGTCTGCCGTTCCCGGTGAACGTCACGCAGTTCCAGCCGTGCCAGTTCGATGCGACGGATGCCCGTGGACTACAGCACCTCCAGCATCGCACGATTGCGCACACCAAGCGGGTCGTGAACGTTCGGCACCCGAAGGATGGCGATGACCTCCGCCTCACTGAGGGTATTGGCGGGCAAGCAGCGCTCCTCTCTGGGCAGGTCAAGCAGCGCGGAGGGATCGTGATCGAGCAGACCCTGGCGGCACAACCAGCGAAACAAACCACGAACAGCGGTCGGGCGGCCGATCTGCATGCCAGCGGCCAGGTGTTTGCCGCTTCGGGTGCGGTGTTCCCAGAGATGGAGCTGATACCCTTGCAGAATCGGGCGTGTGATTTGGGCCGGAAGCATCAGCCCGCCTTTCTGACACCAGTGGATGAAGAGCACCAGCCAACGCCTGCGAGTTTCGATGGTGCGCGGGCTTTGCCCCTTAACCGCCAGCCATTCCAAATAAGAGTCCATCTGACATGCCAGACTGTTTGTGAGCAAACGATCCAGCCCATCTGTGGACGATGGTCTTCCCCGTCCCGGCACCAGGCCTTGCAAGAGCCTGGCGCGTGCAAATCCGGACTGGCGCATGATAATGAGACGTGTGCGGCAGAGAGACTATTCTGCGGAATTTTTTGATGATTGTCTGGATCAGTCCGAGGCAGCGTGCCGTGAGTGGTTGGCAAGCCTCAGTCAGCGATTGAAACCCCAATCCTGCGCATCGGCCCTGTCTTCTCCCCCGCGTGCTCCGCCTTCGCCTTTTTGGCCTTCGCAATCTCCGCCTCGATCATCTCCTGCGTCCACCTCCAATTCGCCGAATCCACATCCGTGCTCCCCGCATGAATCGCGTTCACGCACACATTCAGAATGTCCCCACCGCTGAGGCCGCGTGATAGCTCCGCGAGAACCGCGTAATCAGCCTCCACTCTCAGGGTTGGGTAGATGGGAAACGAGGTCGGGTGCAAAGAATTGACAAAACAAGTCTTGAAGACGCCCGGCACCTAACCGGCCAGGCTTTTCCTTGAGCGTGCCTCATCTCCGCCCAGCTCATCACTCATGCCTCAGCGCCTCGACCGGATTCATCTTCGCGGCGCGGCGGGCGGGATAGATGCCGAAGGCGATGCCGGTGAGGACGGAGATCGAGAACGCGAGGATCGGCGACCACATTTTGATGACGGTGGTCACGCCGGCGAACTTCTGCACGGCGATGGGGATGCCCAGGCCGAGCGCCACACCGAGAACGCCGCCCGCACCGGCCAGCAGGACCGTTTCGATGAGGAACTGCACCACAATATCCGCCTGCCGAGCGCCGAGGGCGCGGCGGATGCCGATTTCCCGCGTGCGCTCGGTCACGCTGGCGAGCATGATGTTCATGATGCCGATGCCACCGACGAGCAGCGAGATGGCGGCGATGCTGCCGAGCACGATGCTGAAGATCTGCTTCGTGCGCTCCGCCTGCTTCAGCAACTCGACCGGGACGATGATGCGCCAGTCCTGCTTCTTGTGATTGCTCGTCATGAGGTGGCGGATGGCCTCGGCGCGGCTTTCCACCTGGTTCACATCCTCGACACGGATGACCGCCTCGTGGAACTCCACCTTCTCCGCCTCGAAGCTGCCGGTGCGGTAGCGGAAGAAGGTCTCCCCATATTGGTCCATGAGCGTGGCGAAGGGGATCATGATCTGCGCCTGCGCGTTGTTCACGGTGCTGCCCGCGTCCGTGCCGACCATCTGGCCCTCGTCCTGGATGATGCCGATGATCTTGTAGTAGTAGCCCTTCACGCGCACGGATTTGCCAGTGGGCGTGGACAGGGGAAAGAGCCTGGCCGCGACGGTCTGGCTGATGACGCAGACCGGCACGCGTCCGTCCATTTCGATGTCTGTGAAAAAGCGTCCCTGCACCAGCTCGCGGTTGCGCATCTGCGGATAGACCGGCAGCACGCCCATGATCTGGCCGTCCACGCTGCGGTCGAGGTTCCAGATGTTCTCGGTGATGAAGCGGCTGGGCACCACGACGCTGATGCCCGGCACCGTCTGGCGGATCTGCTGGATGTCCCGCAGCGTGATGCCGTATTCGCTGATGAAACTGCGCGCCTCCGTGGTGGAGCCCTGCCCGTCCGGGGGCTTCACACTGTTCAGGATGATGTTCTGGCTGCCAAGCTTGCGAATCTGCTCCTGCGCCTCATGGCTGGCGCCTTCCCCGATGGCCAGCATGGCCACGACCGATGCCACGCCGAAGACGACACCGAGCATGGTCAGAAACGAGCGCAGCTTGTGCAGCCAGATCGTCTTGATGCCCAGGGACAACGTTCTCCACAGATGCTGAGGCGAGGCGACGAGACGAAGAACCGGATGCTGGGCCAGGAATGACATGGGGGCCTTATCATACGCCCAAAGCCGCCTGAAATTGCCACCATCTGAATCAGGCTTTCCGCTTCAACAGGTGCGAACATGGGAGCGTATGGCTGCGGGCAAACGCAGCCGGCTCGTCAGCACCAAGGTCTGCTATTAGTCGGGAAAGAAGTTCGCCAAGTGATCCAAACCGCGGACGAGCCGTCTGCTCTCCAGGCCTTTACCACGCCAGGCACCACAGCACCTTGAGGTAGCGGCCTTCCGGGCAGTTGGACATGACGGGATGATCGGCGCCGGCGCCGGTGCGGTCGAGGATTTGCAGCCGGCGTTTGTTGCGGTGCGCGGCGCGCATGACGATGTCCTCGAACTCCGCCACATCGAGCAATCCCGAGCAGGAACAGGTGACGAAGAGACCTCCGCGCTTCAGCAGGCCGAGGGCGACGGCGTTCATGTCGTAGTATTTGTTGCGGCCTAGCTGCCCTTCCTCGGGATCGCGGGAGAAGACGAGCTTCGGCGGGTCGAGCACGACGGTGTCCCATTGCTTCCCGTTCTGCTGCATCTGGCGGCCCCAGGTGAAGGTGTCGGCGTGAACCCAGTCGAGGCGGACCTGGTTGAGGTCGGCGTTCTTCTTCGCCTGGGCGATGGCTTTTTCGTCGAGATCGACACCGGTGACATCCTCGCAGCCGCCGAGCACCCTGGCGCTGAGGGCGAAGCCTCCGGTGTAGCTGCACAAGTCGAGCACGCTTCGCCCTTTGGCGAGGTGCGCGAACTTGAGGCGGTTGTCACGCTGGTCGCAGAAGAAGCCGGTTTTGTGTCCGTCCTCGAAGCTCACCTGATAGCGCACGTTGTTCTCGCGGATCCGCACGCTGCGGGGCGCTGGATCGTCCGCCTCGGGCACGTTGGCCCAGCGCATGGCCTCGATGCGGGCGATGTCGGGATCGACCTCGATGACATGCTGGGTTGTGCCCAGCCGCTCGTGCAATTTCGGCAACCAGCGGCGGAGACGACGCCAGATGCCGAGGGTTGTCACTTCGATCGACAAAACATCAGCGTAGCGGTCCACGACAAGCCCGCTCAGCCCGTCGCCATCCGAATGGACGGCCCGCCAGGCGTCGGTGGTGCTGTCGAGGCGCAGTGTGTTCAGGCGCAGGTCGAGAGCAGCGTCGAGACGGGCGTCGAGCTTTTCCTCCGTGAGCACGTCCTCGCCATGCTGCAGCACGCGGAGCGGCACGCGGGCTTTCGGATTGAAAAAGCCGCTGCCAAAGAGCTGCCCCTCCTTGTCCATCACATGCACGAGATCGCCGGGGCCGGCGTCAGGCGAGACGGCGCGGATCATGTTCGGATAAACCGCCGGATGAAATGAGAAATACTTCATCTGCGCCCATGGACGCGGCCAGTGCTCGCTGCCGGGCGGCGGAGCGGCGGTGGCGGAGGATTCACGGCGGGGCGGGCGCGGGGGAGGGGGCATGGGTGCTGTTTGTTTGCAGTGTTTCCGCGGGTTTGCAATCGAGGATGCCGGGGGCGATGCAGGCTGAGGTATGGCGACCTCATCGACGGGCCCTTTTCGACGGGCCCTTTTCCTGCTGGCATGCATGACGCTTCCCGTTTAGATGCAAATGTCCTTCACGCGCTCCTCTCCCATGGCCTCCGAAAAGCCCGTCACGCTCAAAGACCTTACCATCCTTGGCAAAGAAAACCTGCCATCAGGCGGCGGATTCATGATCCTGCCCAGCCAGTTGGGCTACTTTGACCTTCTCCGGTTGGAAATCGTGCTGGAGGGCAGGGAACTCATTTATCTGGTCAAGAAGGGAGCCGCGCTGCATCCGCTCCAGCGCGTGCATCTGGAACAGGACAACGTTCACGCCATGGAGTTCACTCCGGGCGAGACGGAGGTTTCCGCCTACCGCCGCGCCATGGCGGACGCGGTCAAAGGCGGGGCCATCGTCGTCTATCTGCCCGCCGAGGCCGCCGCGATGTCATCGCCCATGACCACCGTGCCGGGCACGAAGCTGGAATTTCTCCTCAAGGCGGAGATTCCGGTGCTGCCGCTGCATGTTCATCATCGGCAGGACACCGCGTTACCAATTGAGCGGCGCTTCACTGACGCTGAGACGATCTTCACCTTCGGGAAACTGCTGCAGGGGCCGGATGTGAACCTCGCCAGCTATCAGGAAAGCCTTCTGCTGCTGGCGGAGCAGAGCTTCAGCGAAAACCCGGAGCTCGACATCAGCCTCGGCTACGCCCTGATCCAGGGTTTCAAAAAACATGGCACGCGCAACAGCGTCGTCGATGGCAAGGACGACAAAATCATCCGCTTCGACAAGGTCTTCGCCATCGCCCTCGCCCTGGCCCAGGTCGTGAAAAAGGAGACGAAGAAGGAGCGGGTCGGCATCATCCTGCCGCCGGGCCTCGGCGGCCTCATCTGCAATGTGGCGGTCCTCATGGCGGGCAAAATCCCGGTGAATCTCAATTTCACCGCCGGCCGCGCCGCCATCGACAGCTCCATCCGTCAGGGGCAGATCGACCGCTTCCTCACCGCCGACATCTTTGTGCGGAAAATGCAGAGCTTTCCCTGGCCGCCGATGAAGCAGCTCATCC
>NZ_JBIIHA010000031.1:0-52595 GCF_044236155.1 Prosthecobacter sp. | reverse complement strand
GGCGATGTGCATCCGCACGCCACGCGCTTCTTCCCGCCCGAACAGGAACTCATCGCCAGCACCGACGAACGCTTCCGCCCCGTGAACGCCCGCGTCGGCCCCGAAGGTGCGCTTTACCTCGCCGACATGTATCACGGCATCATCGAGCACGTCATCTTCATCGTCCCGTGGCTCACGAAGCAGATCGAGCAGCGCAAATTGTATGAAGGCAACGACCACGGCCGCATCTGGCGCATCGTGCATGAGAACGGGATTAAGCGGGAGAAATGGAGTGATGGAGACTTGGTGAAAATGCTCGGCCATCCGAATGGCTGGCAGCGAAACACGGCGCAACGGCTGCTGGTGGAGCGTGGCGAAGACATCGGAGATCCAAATCGCTTTGAAACGCCGCTGCATCGGTTGCATGCGCTTTGGACGCTCGAAGGCATGGGCAAGCTCAAGCCAGAGCATCTTCAAAAGGCCGCCAAAGATGCCGATTCGCGTGTTCGAGCGGCTGCAGCACGGCTTGGGGCCGAAATCGCTCTCAATGAGGAGCCGGATGCCAGCGTGCGACTTCATGCTTTGCTCTCACCGAAGCCGCTTCCGGTCATCGTGGAGCATCTCACACGTCATGAAGATGATTTGAGCCGCATCGCAGCCATGACGACGATTCATGGTAAAGAGATCGCTTTGCTGGAGCTGTTGCTGAAATGGCCGCAAAGCACCGCGCATCGCGTGGAGACGCTCAAACTGCTCTCGCAGCTCGCGTGCATGGATGGCAAGGCGGAGGTCATTCTCGCGAAAATGGCCGAAACGGTGGTTTGGCAGCGTGAGGCCTTGTTGGATGGTTTTCTTGCTTCACAGGTGAAAGTCACGTTGAAGGTCAAACCAGCTTTTCTCGATGAGATGGCCTCGAATCGTGACATCGCGGCTCGCGAGCGGCTTCAAAGGCTGCGCACGGCTCTGAGATGGCCTGGCGCGGACGTTTTGCCAATCACAACCCGAAAGCTCAGTGAGGCCGCGAAGAAGCAGATCGAACGCGGTGCGGCGGTGTATCAAAGTGTCTGCGGCCTCTGTCATCAGCCCACGGGCTATGGCGTGCCGAATGTGGCACCACCGCTGGCGGAAAGTTCGTGGGTCACGGGCGAGCCGGAGCGGCTCATTCGCATCGCGTTGCATGGCTTGTATGGCGAGATCGAAGTGAACGGTCAGAAATGGAACCTCGCCATGCCGGGTCAGGGTATGAACCCGCTGCTCGACGACGCGAAGCTCGCCGATGTGCTCAGCTACATCCGCAATGCGTGGGGAAATGAGGCCGAGCCCATCGCCGCCGCCCAAATCGCCGCCGTGCGCGATCAAACGAAGGACCGCAAAATGCCCTGGACCGCTGACACGCTGCTCCAGGTCGATGTGCGTGGCGAAAACGCACTTCAGCCGGATGCCGATGGCGTTTTGACGCTTCCCGCGAGCGCGGCGAAGACCTATGGCCAGAAGCTCGCGTATCGGCCATCGCTCAATGTGCTCGCTCCGTGGCGCATCGAGACGGATGTCGCTGAATGGATGATCCAGGTGCCTGCTGAGGCCGAATACGAGGTTTGGGTGACGCTTGCCGCCGATGACGCTTCCGCAGGCGACGCTTATGTCATTGAGGCCGAGAGTGCGAGCGTGAAAGGCACGGTGAAGTCCACAGGGGGCTACGAATCATTCGCGGAGCAGTCAGCCGGCACGCTGAGGCTGAAAGCCGGCGTGCAATCGCTGCTGATGCGGCCGGACGGCGCTTTAAAGCAGGAGCTGGCGGATGTGCGGGCGGTCCGGTTGAGGCGAAAGTGAGCGGCAGGGTGGAATACTCGCGCTCGCGGGTTGCGGGGGTGGATTCTCCGGTCTATCTCGGCGGGTGGACGACACCGACTACAAAGTCAAACTTGAGATTTTTGAAGGCCCGCTGGACCTGCTGCTCTACCTCATCAAAAAGGAGGAGATCGACATCTACAGCGTGTCGCTGGAGCGCATCACGAAGCAGTACTTGGAATACATCGACACGTTCAAGGCGCTGAACATCGAGCTGGCGAGCGAGTTCATCGTGATGGCGGCCAATTTGATGTACATCAAGAGCCGCGAGTTGCTGCCGAAGGATGTGCAGCCGCCGGAGGAGGACGCCGAGGAGGGAGATCCGCGCTGGGAGCTCATCCGCCAGCTTGTGGAATACAAGAAGTTCAAGGAGGCGGCCCAGTTCCTCGGTGTTCAGGAGGTGAAGGGTGATGAACTCTTCGTCACCACGCCGGAACTGCCCGACCTGGAGGCCCCGGTGGTCGGCATCGGCCAGGTGGGCATCTTTGACCTTATCCGCGCCTTCCAGCGCATCCTGAAGCGCTTCGAGAACGCGAGCGACTTCCGCGAGATCGTCAATGATCGCTACACGGTGGCGGACAAGATCGAGCACCTGCTCAACATCGTGCCGGTGGGCGGTCGCGTGAAGTTCGAGGAGCTGTTCAGCACCGCCGCCAGCCGCGGCGAGGTGATCGTGACCTTCCTGGCGATGCTGGAACTGATCAAACTCAACCACCTGCAGGTGGAGCAGGAGCAGTTGCTGGGGGAGATCGTGGTGGTGCGGCCGGAGGTGTGAAGGACGGGGCGGGGTTCTGGCTGATTGCGGAGGGCTAATGAGGAAACCCGAATGGCGAATGACGAATCTCGTCATTGAGGCTTCGGCATTCAGTCGTCATTCGGAATTCTGCATTCGTCATTCCCCCGCTCACTTCCCCTTCGCCACAGCAGGTGCCGACGGCGGAGACGTGCTGACGCGCGTCAGTTGCGTAGATTTGCTGAGCAGCCAGAACAGGCCGCCGATGCTGCCGATCAATGCAAACGTGGCCAACACGGTCCAAAGGCCGGGGAGAAGCGGTTTGCGGAAGCGGCGGCGTCTTGCCATCGGGAACTGTGACACGGCTTGCCGCATTCTGCCAGCGCGGCTATGATCGAAGATGCTTCCCTGGCTGAACAACGACCAATTTCCGCTCTACCTGGCTCCCATGGCCGGGGTGACGGACGTGATTTTCCGCCGTCTTTGCAAGGAACAGGGAGCGGACGTGATGGTGACGGAGTTTGTCAGCGCGGAGGGCATTCTCCAGCGTGACGACCGCACGCGGCACTACACGGACTTCGATGAGGAGCAGCGCCCACTCGGCGTGCAGCTTTTCGGCTCCGATGGCGTGCGGATGGGCGAGGCAGCGCGGAAAATCATCGACTGGAAGCAGCCAGACTTCATCGACATCAACTTCGGCTGCCCGGTGAACAAGGTGGTGGCGAAAAACGGCGGCTCATCGCTGCTCAAAGACTGCCCGTTGCTCGCCAGCGTGGCGCGTGAGGTCGCCAAGGCGGTGCCGATCCCTGTGACAGCGAAGATGCGCATCGGCTGGGACGCGAATCATGTGAACGCCGTCGAAGTGGCGAAAATCCTCGAAGACTGCGGCATGCGGGCCATCGCCGTGCATGGGCGCACGCGGGCGCAGGGCTACACGGGCCTAGCCGACTGGGATGTGATCGGCCAGGTGGCCGATGCGGTGAAAATTCCCGTGATCGGCAACGGCGACATTGCCAGCGGCCAGGATGTGGAGGTGCGACGCGCTCAGACGAACGTGAAGGGCATCATGATCGGCCGTGCGGCGATGGCGAACCCGTGGGTGTTCAAGGAGGCGAAACATTACCTCGCCACCGGCACGCATGCGCCTCATGCCAGTGTGGAAGAGCGTTTCAATTTCATGCGCCGCCATTGTCAGATGGCCGTGGAACGCAACGCGCACATGCAGGAGTTGCAAACGCTGCGCGCCATGCGCAACCGCCTCATGAATTACACGAAGTCGATTCCCGGCGGTAAATGGCTGCGCCAGCGCTTCAGCACCATCGGCAGCATGATGGAGCTTGAGGACATCTTTGCCGCGTATCTCGACCATCAGGCCGCGCACATCCATGAGCACGCGACGAACGACGAGGTGTGATGCGAATCACTTCTCGAAGACACCCTTGAGCCATTCATCGACGACCGGCGTGGCGGGATAGGAAGGATCGCCCAACTTGCGGTTGATTTCCGTGTGGCCTGCGAGGCCGCGGCCTTCAAAGCCTTTCACGACCGCAGGCGTGTCCGCCTTGCGCAGGGCTTCGCCGAGCGCTTTCGACTGCGCGGCGCCGTCCTCGCGCTGCACATGGAGAATTAGGAATGACGGAGAATTCGGCGCGGCGGCGTGAAAGGTGGGAGAGAGAGCTTTTTGACGCTCAGGATCGGTGCCGAAGGCCTGGATGTAGGTGTCGAGCATGAAGTCACCGCCTTCGGCGATCTGGCGCGGCACGTTGTAGCAGGCGCCGTCGAGCGGAATCACGCCGCGCAGCGATTTGGGGCCAAGTCCGGCCTTTTTCAGGTATCGCATGTCGGTGCCGACGAGAGCGGAGAGATGTGCTCCAGCGCTTTGGCCCATCAAGACGACGCGGCTGTCATCAAAGCCGAGTTTTTCGGCGTTTTTGACGAGATACGCGATGGCGTCCGCGATGTCCTGGGCCTGATCCTCTACTTTGCAGTTGGGAACGAGGCGGTAGCCGATGGACGCAAAAGCATAGCCCTGCGGCAGGTAGTGATCCGCCTTTTCACCCGCAGAAAGGCTTTTATCGCCACGCTTCCAGCCGCCGCCGTGGACATAGATGACGAGCGGTGATTCCGGGGCCGAGGGCTTCCAATAATCGAGCTTTTGCAGCGGGTCCGAGCCGTAGCTCATCTCCACCTTGCCGCCTGCGGTCATGGCCGACTGACGGCGTTTGGTGAACAGCTCGCGCAAGCGCCCGCCAACCTGGGCATGGGCGGGCACGACGGAGAGAAGCGCGAGGAGAAGGACAAGGGATCTGTGCATGAGGGCGAAATTGGGAGAATCATGAACTGAAATGCCTCCCGCGAGCCGTGGTTCCACAAAATCTTTCATCATCGGGATTCATTCGCCACGCTCTGGAAATTGGTTTTGCGCGGCACGAGGGACAATGGCACTGACTGACTCCCCCTCCTTTTCCCGAACTTACCCCATGACGTTTTCCAATCCCTGGTTCCTCGCCGCCGTCGTTGGCGTGCTCGGCCTGTTTCATCTCGAATTGATCGCCACGTTTTTAAATCTGGCGCAGTTCCGACATGCGTTGCCGGAGCGGCTGAAGGCGATCTTTTCCGAGGAGACGGTGCAAAAGGCCGCAGAGTATGCCGCCGCATCATCACGGGTGGATTTGCTGCGCAGCGCGGTCTCGCTAGCGGCGTTGATCGCGTTCTGGTGGGGCGGCGGATTCGACTGGTTGCAACGCTGGAGCAACGCGTGGGGCTGGGGCGAGCTCAAAACCGGCGTGGGTGTCATCGGACTGCTGATGTTCGCCCAAAACGTGCTGGCACTGCCTTTCGATGCCTGGGACACGTTCAAAGTGGAGGCGGAGTTCGGCTTCAACCGCACCACCGTCGGCACGTTTATCTCTGATCGTGTGAAGGGACTCGTGCTCACCGCTTTGCTCGGCGGGCCGCTGCTGGCGCTGGTGCTGTGGTTCTTCCAGACGCAGGAACTCGCGGCGCTGTATGCGTGGCTGACGGTCGCGGGTTTCAGCATCGTGATGGCCTGGCTGGCTCCGCGACTGCTCATGCCGCTGTTTTTGAAGTTCAAGCCGCTCGAAAATGGAGCGCTGCGCGAATCGTTGCTCGCCCTGGCGGCGCGTTTGAAGTTCCCCGTCGTCGATGTGTCGGTGGTGGATGGATCGCGCCGCTCCAGCAAGGCGAACGCGTTTTTGTCGGGCTTCGGCAAGAACAAGCGCATCGCCCTTTTCGACACGCTGATCGAAAAACACTCGCCTGCGGAGCTGGAGGCAATCCTCGCTCACGAGATCGGCCATCACAAATGCCGCCATGTGCCGAAGCAGCTCGTGCTCGGGCTGCTGGAGACGGGGTTGCTGTTTTTTCTCCTCCACGCGGCGCTGCAATCGCCCGCCTTCTTTGCCGCCTTCGGGGTGATCGGCAAGCCGCTCGGCCTCGGCCTGGTGCTGTTCAGCCTTCTTTACTCCCCTGCCAGCCTGTTACTCGGCATGGTCACCAGCGCGTCGAGCCGGAAGCATGAATTTGAGGCCGATGCCTTCGCCAAGTCTGCTTGTGGAGGCCAGCCGCTCATTGAGGGCTTGAAAAAACTTTCCGTGGACCACCTTTCGCATCCCAACCCGCATCCACTGACCGTTTGGCTGCATTATTCACATCCGCCCGTCGGCCAGCGGCTAGCGGCGTTAGAAGGCTGAAGAATTTAGTCCCCATGGAATTTTCGCACGTTTGATAAATAAGCACTTCCTTTGGCGTAGCCTCACACAACACCCCAAAATCCATGAAAAGCCCTCTGCGAGCTTCTCTCCTCACCCTCGCCATCACCTCCATTCAATTCGTCGCCCAGGCCAACCCGCCTGCAGCGCAAGCTCCTGCGGCCCCGGTCGCGGCTGCTCCAGCGCCCGCACCGGCTGCTGGCGTGGATTTCATTCGAGATGTGCAGCCGATCTTCGAGAACAAGTGCCTTGAGTGCCACAATCCCAACAAGGTCAAAGGCAAGCTCCTCATGGACACGGCGGCGGCCTTGCTCAAAGGCGGTGACACCGGTCCAGGCCTCGTCTCGGGCAAGCCAGACGAGAGCGAGATCATCAAGCGCGTCGTGCTGCCGAAGGATCACGATGACATCATGCCTCCGAAGGGCGGACCGCTCGCGGTGAACGAGATCGACATCCTCAAACGCTGGATCGCCGAAGGAGCGAAATGGCCCCAGGGACTCACGCTCCAATACAAAACACCCGAGCAGCGCAAGGCTATCGCCGAGCTTCAGAAGAAGCTGCCGACCCTGAAGAACCTGCAGATCCTGCCGGAACGCTACTCCTTGGAAACCAAGCGCGATTACCATCGTGTCGTCGTGCTGGCCACCTTCCAGGATGCCACCACGAAAGACGTCACCGCTGCGTGCGACCTCAAAGTTGCGGACAGCAAGGTGGCCGCGCTTGACGGTCTCACATTGAAACCAGTGGCAGACGCGGGCAGCACGGAAATCATCGCCTCCATCGGCGGCCAGACTGTGAAAGCGCCGGTGACCGTCAAAGACGGCATCAAGGACCGTGCGATCTCCTTCCGCCTGGATTGCATGCCGGTGTTCATGCGCGGCGGGTGTAATCAAGGCGGCTGCCACGGCGCCGCCCGCGGAAAGGACGGTTTCCGCACCTCACTTTTCGGCATGGACCCCGCCGGTGACTTCGTCCGCATCACCCGTGAGATGCCAGGCCGCCGCATCAACCTCGCCATCCCGGAGGAAAGCGCGCTGATCGAAAAAGCCGTCGGTGCCGTCCCGCATTCCGGCAACCAGTGCTTTGAGCCCGAGTCGGTTTACAACAAGATCCTTCTGGAATGGATTGCCGCCGGTGCTCCGGATGACAAGCCTGATGTCGCCAAATGCACAGGCATCGAGGTTTATCCGAACCAGATCGTCATGGAGGGCAAGAACGCCACCCAGCAGATCACCGTCCGCGCCACCTACTCCGACGGCACGGACCGCGACGTGACGAACCTGGCCTTGTTCATGTCGAACAACGACCCCACCGCCACCATCAACAAGGACGGCCTTGTCACCTCTGGAGATCGTGGCGCGGCCTTCATGCTGGCGCGCTTTGATGTTTACTCCGTCACCTCCCAGGTGCTCGTCATCCCTGACCAGCTCCAGTATGAGCGCCCGAAACTGGCCGAGGTGAATTACATCGACCAGCTTGTGAACGAAAACCTCCACAAGCTCCGCATCCTGCCCTCCGGCATCTGCACCGACGAGGAGTTTGTGCGCCGCGCCTTCATTGACATCGCCGGTGTCTATCCCGAGGCCAACGACATCCGCACCTTCATCGCGGACAAAAATCCCGACAAGCGCGCCGCCTTGGTGGACAAGCTGCTTGAGCGCAAGGAGTTCACCGAGCTGTGGGTGATGAAGTGGGCCGAGCTGCTCCAAATCCGCTCCTCCATCAACAACAACCAGCCGCCCTTCTACAAGAACGCGCTCCTCTACTACAACTGGCTCTCCGAGCGCATCGGCAAAAACATCCCGATCAACGAGATCGTCATGGAGTTGCTATCCTCCACTGGCGGCACAGTGAGCAATCCGGCCGTGAATTTCTACCAGACCGAGCTCGACCAGCTCAAGCTGACTGAAAACGTGGCGCAGGTCTTCATGGGCATGCGAATCCAGTGCGCCCAGTGCCACAACCATCCTTTCGACCGCTGGACGATGGACGACTATTACGGCTTCAAGGCCTTCTTCGCCCAGATCGGCCGCAAACAGACCGACGACCCGGCCGAAGTCATTGTTTACAACAGCAAGGGCGGCGAATCCCGCCATTTCCTCACCCAGGCCGTCATGAAGCCCAAGTTCCTCGGTGGCGACACGCCTGAGATGAAGCCCGGCGAAGACCGCCGCAAGGTGCTGGCCGAATGGATGGCCTCACCGCGCAATCCTTTCTTCGCGCGTAACATCGCCAATATCATCTGGTCGCACTTCACCGGCGTCGGTGTCGTTGAGCCGGTCGATGACGTTCGTGTCTCCAACCCGCCGTCCAATCCTGAGTTGCTCACGGCTCTGGCGCAGCATCTCACCGACTATAAATACGACATGCGCAAGTTCGTGCGCGACATCTGCAACTCGCAGACCTACCAGCGCAGCACCAAGGTCAACGAGACCAATGCGGGCGACCACAAAAACTTCTCCCACGCCCAGGTTCGTCGTGTCCGGGCCGAGATCCTGCTCGACTCCATCTCGCAGATCACCGAGACGCCGAACAAGTTCCAGGGCCTGCCCCTCGGCGCCCGTGCCGTGCAGATCGCCGACGGCGCTGTGACGAACTATTTCCTCACCACCTTCGGCCGCGCCAAGCGCGAGTCCGTCTGCTCCTGCGAGGTGAAGATGGAACCCACGCTCTCCCAGGCGCTCCACCTGATGAACGGGGATGCCGTCAACGACCGCATCAAGCAGGGCCGCGTCGTCGCCAAGATGGTTCAAGAGAAGAAGAGCGACCGCGAAATCGTCGAAGACCTCTTCCTCCGCGTCTTCGGCCGCATGCCGAATGACAAGGAATGGACCTCGGTCCAGCAGGCTCTCGCAGCCGACCCCGGCGGCCGCCAAATCGTCCTCGAAGACCTCTTCTGGGCGCTGCTGAACTCCAAGGAGTACTTCTTCAACCACTGATCTGAGACGCGATCTTCAAAAGGGCGTGCCGAATCACCGGCGCGCCCTTTTTTGTGCCTCAAGCATCACTTGATCCCAGGCATCAGCTTCGTGATCGGCTTCGCCAGCAGCAGCAACACGACGCCAGAGATGCCTGAGGTGATCACCACATCCATAAATCGTGCAGGCATCTGCGCCGTCGCATCGCCGGTCACCTCACCGGCGAGCAGGCCGGCCAGGATGTTTCCAAGCGCGCTGCCGAGAAACCAAATGCCCATCATCTGGCCAGTCAGGCGCGGCGGTGAGAGTTTGGTCACCGCGCTCAGGCCCACCGGACTCA
This sequence comes from Prosthecobacter sp., assembly GCF_044236155.1. Lineage (GTDB taxonomy): Bacteria > Verrucomicrobiota > Verrucomicrobiia > Verrucomicrobiales > Verrucomicrobiaceae > Prosthecobacter. The sequence continues at coordinate 43,046 of NZ_JBIIHA010000031.1, read as the reverse complement.
GGAAAAGTTCCCCCAGCGTGTGAATCACCACCACCGTCATCAGCCAGGTCGGCCAGACCGGGCCGGTGCTCAGCGCACGTTGCGCTGCCCATGATGCCACGGCAAACCCAAGCGCCAGCATCAGCAGCGACCATGAAACCTTCGTTGTAAGCGAAGGCGAGCGGTCACTCCGCGCCAGCCACGCCCACAATCCGGCCACCACGGGAGCTAGCGCAATCACGCACAACGGATTCAACGCTTGGATCCAACTCGCAGGCGCCTCCCAGTCGCCGAATTGCCGCACGGTGAAGCGTTCCGCGAAAATGCTGAATGACGATCCCACCTGCTCAAAACCCGCCCAGAACAGCGCCGAGGCGCAAAACAGCACCACAATGACGACCAGGCGCTTCAACTCGACCGTCGTGAGCCCGGCAAACAAAAACGCCCAGAGGAAATAAAGCAACGCGACACCGCCGATGATCCACGCGGTCCATTGCGCGAGTTTTTGCGCGTTGACCGGCACCACTCCGGCCACGCACAGCGTTGTCAGCACGACCACCGCCACCAACGCCCCCCAGAACAGCATCCATTCACGCCGCACATTCTGTCCCTCATGATGCAGGCGCTCTCCGACATGCGCCACATGCCGGTGCGTGACTTTGAACTGCACCAGGCCGAGGAACATGCCCGCCGCCGCTGCCGAAAATCCCCAACGCCAGCCGATCTCCTCCCCCAACCAGCCACAGATCAACTGACCGAGAAACGCGCCCAGATTGATCCCCATGTAAAACAACGTGAAGCCCGCATCACGACGCGCACCGCCCTCGGGATAAAGCTGGCCCACCAGCGCGCTCATGTTTGACTTCAAGAGCCCCGACCCAAGCGCCACGATGACCAACCCGATGAAAAAGGCCTCGGTGCGGTGGATGCCCAGCACCAAATGCCCGATGGCGATCGTCACGCCGCCCCACCACACGGCCGACTTCGCCCCCATCAGCCGGTCCCCGGCCCAGCCACCCGGCAGCGCCACCATGTAAACCAGCGCGGTGTAGAGGCCGTAGATCGCCGCCGCCATCTCATCCGTGAGCCCCATGCCTCCACGCTTCACCTCCGCCACCATGTAAAGCACCAGCAGCGCACGCATGCCGTAGTAGCTGAAGCGTTCCCACATTTCCGTGAAGAACAGCGTGTAGATGCCGCGTGGATGGCCGGTGGGTTCGGTGGTCATGGCGATGAAAGGCCGCCATCCAAGACGAAATCCGCCCAAAGCGCCAGCGCTTCCTCAGCCCGCCGTCACGAGTTTCGCCTTGAACTTCACCATCGCGGCCTGGATCAGCGGATCATTGTAAAAATCATCGCCCACTTTCGCGGACTCTGGTTCTTTTGCCGCGGCAGGCTTGGGAGCATCTTCTTTCGGCGCTGCTTTGGCTTCGACTTTCGGTTCTGTTTTCGGTTTGGCCGCTGCTGGCGCTTCATCCAGCAGGCCCAGCCCGATTTCCGAAAACGCAGGCGCTTTCAGGCTCGCGTCGAGCACGAGTTCAAACTTCATCGCCTGTCCCAGGAGTTCCTGGGCCAGCCCTTCGAGAAAACTCAACTGCGCAGGCCGCATGAGGCTGTCGCGGGCAAATCCTTCCGTGGTTGGAAAGCCGACCTTGATGATCTTGCCCGTGATGCCGAGCAACGATGCCGCCTGCAGCCACGAAACTGCCAGCGGGCGTCGCTCCTGCAGCAGGCTCATCAATTGCGGCCAGAAATCGGCCGTGCCGACGGCAGCCTTGGCTTCCGTTTCGGGTTCCTTGACCACCGGTGGGGCCGCTGCGGCCACAGGCGCGGGTTTTTCTTCGCGCACGACGGTTTCCACCCGGCGCACAGGCACCGGCGCTTGGGCTGTCTCCACAGCCCTCACCGGCGCCGGCTCCCGACGCGGCGGTGGGGCGACTTGCGGCCTGGGGGCTGGCTTGGGAAGCCCGGCGGTCGTTCCACCATCCAGTGCTTCAATCACATCGCTGATGGAAACTTCGTTCAGGCTCTGCACCGCCGCGATCACACCAAGTTCAAAGTGCAGACGCTTGTTGCTGGCCCAGCGCATGCGTGAGTCCACCTCCGCCAGACCGTCCACCACCCGCAGCAACTGCTCCGTGGTGCCCATCTGCGCCTGGACAGCGATCTCCTCGATCAACTCGGGGCTCAAATCTTCCGACGCAGCCTCGGGATCGGCCTGCTGCACCAGCAGCGTGCGGAAATGCTGGATCAGGTCGCCCAGCAGCCGGCCCAGGTCCTTCCCTGCCTCGTTTTGATCATAAACCGAGCGCAACGCCCCCACGGTGTCGCTTTCCAAGATGCTGCGCGCCAAGCTCGCCACCGCCTCGCCCGACGTGAAGCCGAACACGTCCAGCACATCCTGCTCCGTGATCCTCTCGCCGCAGAAGGCCACGAGCTGGTCCAGCATCGACTGCGCGTCACGCATCCCACCTTCCGCGCCCTTGCCGATCGCATAGGCGGCTTTTTCATCAAGCTGCACGCCTTCGAGATCGGCGATGTGCAGCAGGTGCTTCGCGATGATCGCGTTCGGGATGCGGCGCAGGTCAAAGCGCTGGCAGCGGCTGATGATCGTCGGCAGGATCTTGTTCGCCTCCGTGGTGGCGAAGATGAATTTCACATGCGGCGGCGGCTCTTCCAGCGTCTTGAGCAGCGCGTTGAAGGCCCCGGCGGTCAGCATGTGGACCTCGTCGATGTAGTAGATTTTGAACCGGCAGCGTGACGGGGCGAACTTCACGTTGTCGCGCAGCTCACGCACCTGCTCCACGCCGTTGTTACTCGCGCCGTCGATCTCCAGCACGTCCATGCAGCGCCCTTCGGCGATCTCGATGCTCAGCTCGTCATCCGGATCGAAATCAATGGTCGGCCCGCCCTTCGCGCACAGCGCCTTGGCGAAAATGCGCGCCGTGGAGGTCTTCCCCGTGCCACGCGGCCCCACGAACAGGTAGGCATGCGCCAGACGGTTCTGCGCGATCGCATTCCGCAGCGTGCGCACGACGTGTTCCTGGCCGAGAACATCGGCAAAAGTCTTGGGGCGATACTTGCGGGCAAAAACTTGGTAACTCACGGCGCGGAGGCTAGCGAAGCGTGCCAGGGAAGCCAACGGAAGTTTGGCATCGCGAATCTTTCACTTGCTCACGCTCCACGACAATGTGCTGCCCATGCCGCGACTGGAGCCTTTGTAGCCGTTTCCAGTGAAGCTGCCGCTAAACTTGCCGGAGAAGGGCGTGCTGTGTCCTTTGGCGCTGGAGGTGCCGCTCATGCTCATGGAGATGGTGCCGGAGCTCAGCTCCACATCCCCGGAGATCGACGCTCGCGCCGTGGCGGTGATGCCGCCTGCGGAAACCGTGTTGCTGTAGCTGCCGGTGACTTTGCTGCCGGTAACGGTGATGCGGAGGCTGCCGCGACCGCCCAACGAACCGCTGAACGTGCCCTGCATGCCGCTCATCTCGGCGATGGCCTTGTCGAGCGCGGGAACGCCGTCACGTTGCAACACGGCCACCAAGCGGTCCACCATGCCCGCGTTGGCGGGCAGGCCCTTGGCTTTCAATTTGCCGATGACCGTCTCGCGCAGCTTGAGGGTGTCGTCGGTGGCTCCTTCGCGAGCTTTGGTCTCCTGCTTTGCCGCCTCTTTCTTCGCCGCGAGTTTTTTTCGATCCCGATAAGTTCGCGTTTTCGTCTCGGGCTCGGCGGCGGCGAGTTTGGCGGCCTTTTTGCCCTCAAGGACCTTATTGAGACGTTTCGCCTCGGTGAAGTCACCCTTCAAGACACCATCGGCCGCGCGTTGCGCGCCGACGGGCGACGCGCCGTTCTTGATGAGCTTGTCGTAGATCTCCTTGGAGCGCTCCTCGTTGGTCTTCTGCTCGCTGCGTGCGCTTTTGAGCTGCTCAAACAGTCCCTTGGCCGCGCCGACACCTTCGCCAATGGCGTTCCCCAGATTGGTTCCGCTTTGCTTGGCGGCGTCGTAAGTGATGGCCTTGCCCGCGTTGAACAGGCCGCCGAGCAGCGCCTTGCCCTTCATTTCCAAGTAAGGCTTCCAATCCTTCGGCGAGACCTTTCCGGCCTCGACATCCTTCTTGTATTGCTCAAAGGCTTCCTTCCCCGCCTGCGTGCCGATCTCGGCCATGCCACCGAAGCCGAGGCCATGCCAGAAGGTGCGTCCGGCCAGTTCCGCCTTCTCCTTGGTCCACTCCATCATGCCTTTCGGATCGCCCTGCTTCTTGGCCTCCATCTCCTCCTTGGCCTTGTGGTAGCCCTCGTAGATGCCATACGCGCCGAGGGCGAGGCCCGCGCCTTTTACCGCGCCTTTCATGAGCTTGCCGGCTGTGGCCGTCTTGCCCCCCGGTTCCACGGTGGTGACGGGCTTGCTGCTGCTGGAACCAGTCTTGGTCACAGGCTCCGCCGGACCGCGCACGGCCTCCGTCGCTGCTTTCGCCTTCGCATTGTAATCCGCCACCTCGTTACGCAACTGCTGTGCTTGCGTCTTCAGGCCCTTGGCCTCCAAATCAGCGATCTGAGCCTGCTTGGCTTGCACCTCGGCTGTTGCCGCAGTTTTGGATTTGATCTCGGCGGCATCCAAAATTTCTCGTGATGTCTTTTTCAAACTCGCCGCCTCCTCCGGACTGGTGATCGTGGCTCGCCCGGTTTTGATTTCCGCAAGTGTGTCGAGAATCTTCCCCGGATTTTTGACACCGTTTTTCGCAGCAATAGCCTCAACTGTTTCCGGGGCCAGTCCGGCCGAGTTCGCTGCCTTCATGGTGCCTTTTGCCATCACTTGCCCCTCAGGCGAGCCTCCAACCAGCTTCTCCGGTGCCGCATTCGTTCCGTGCAGGGCTTTCTTCGTGCTATCCAGAGTAGCAAGATGGTCTTTGAGCGGTCCTTTCTGCACCGCGCCGCCGGTTTCGGAAATATACGTCTCGCCATGCTGCGCGCCCACCTTCACCTGCGACTGATGGCCCGCGCTGCCAATGCGGTCCGTGCCCGGTGCCGCGTTCACCGTCATGCCAAACTCCGGCGCGGTCTCCAGCACGCCGCCGACGACCTTGACTTTCCCTGGCACCTTGGCCTTCGGGTCTGGAGGACCTTGGACGCCAATCTCATTGAGGATCTTTGCCGCCTTCTCCGTCGTGCGATACCCGCCGCCCGCGTCAAAGTCACCATTCATGCCGCGATGATTCGGATCGGTGATGGAAGTGCCCGCCGTCTGCTTCATGCCGTTGCTCGTGTTCGTCTGGCCGCCCATGACCTCGCGGTTGGCCTGCTTCATCACGCCCTCATGCACCGCATGGCGTTCGGCGGCGATCTGTTTGCTGGTGCTGCGGTGCGCGGCGTTCTCCGCCTCGATCTGCGCGGTCTTGGCCGGGCCGTCAGGAAGGCTTTCGAGCTGCTTCTTCGCCGCGTCATGCCGCGCACACTCCGCCTTCCAGTCAGAATCGACCTTGGACCACTTCTGCTTCAGTTCGGAGATGACTTCCTTCCGCGCAGCCTGTTCCTGCATTGAGATGCTTTTGTTCTCCGCGAGGTGGCGTTGCAGTTCCTTCCTCACCTGCGCATCGCGCTGCGGGCCGGGCGGCTGCAATTCGAGCGCCTTCTTGCGATACTCGAACCTCTTCTGCTCAGCGGCACGGCTGGGCAGCTCCGGTTCCGTGGACACCAGCACCTCACCCTGCTGCGCTCGTAAGTAGAACGCGCCGAGCAGCATGCTCATCATCACGAGGCGTCTCATGGCGCGCCTCCTTCCCATTCCGCCACGAGTTTGGCGGCGTAGGCATGCTCGGTCGTGCCCGGCTCCTCGAGCAACAACACATCACGAGCCTGCGACAGCGCCGCTTCGCGATCTCCCATGTAGTCCAGCATCAGCGCACGGCCCACCGCCAGCCCGGAAACCTCCGGATTGGCCGCAAACTGCTCCTCAAAGAAGTCCACGCCGCGAAACCCTTCGTCATTGGCCGCATACAGCGCACACAACCGCCCCACCACCTCCGCACCGGTGCGTGCAGGATCGAGCTCCAGTGTCCGCTCCAGCGCCGCGATCGCCTCCATGCCGCGATCCTGCTCCGCCAGCAGCATGCCCAGTTCCAGCCACGCCGCCGCGTGCTCCTCGTCCACATCCACGGCCTGCGTCAGCATTTTCTCCGCCATGGGCAGCGCGCGTTCGTCAAACGCCGCCAGTTCGCGATACAGCACGCCGGTGAGAAACCAATGCGCCGCGTTTTCCGGCTCCAGGATCGTGGCGGAGCGGGCGTAAGCAACCGCTTCTTCCAATTCGCTCGGCTCGGGTTCGCGATGAGGACTGTCTAGAATGGCAAACGCACGATCATGCCGTGCCACCGCCAGTTTCACGCGGTTTTCCGGCGAACCGTCCTCCAGCACGGTCTTCAACGCGGCCTCGTCGCGCTTCTTCACCTCGGTTGAAACCCACGCCGCCATCCCCAGCGGTGGCTGTGGACCGAGGATCATTGCATGCTCCACATCCTCCTCCGCGCCCGCCTCGTCTCCCAAAGCACGGCGCGCCTCGGCGCGGATGCGATACGCACGCGATTCCGACGGGAGCAGTTCAAGACACCGCGTCGCGTCGGCGGCGGCCTTCTCCGCCTCTCCCATCGCCAGCCAGCCGCCCGCCCGGTTGCGATACGCCTTCGCATGCTCGGGATTGGTTTTGATCGCGCTGTTGAAGTCCGCCATCGCCTTCTCGTGCTCGCCGAGGTTCAGCCAGGCTTGTCCCCGGTTGTTCAGATAAATGGCCGCCGAGGGGAACACCTCGAGCGCCTTGTTGAAACTCTCGATCGCCTCCTCGTTCCGCCCGTGGTTCAGCAGGAAAAAGCCTCGGTTGTTGTGGTAGCTCGCCATCCTCGGGGAGAGTTCCACCGCCTTGTCAAAAGCCTCCAGCGCCAGATCATCCTCGCCCATCAGATCGCACGCGGTGGCGCGGTTGAACCACGCCGCCCCAATATCCTTGTTCAATGAGATCGCCTTGTCCGCGTCCGCCAGCGCCTGCTCATAATCACCGAGGAACGTGAGCAGTTCCGAACGCTGGATGAAGGCATCGACATACTTGGGATCGAGTTCGACGGCCTTGGAGCAGTCTTGCACGGCCTTCTCCATCTCCTTCGTCGCCTTCCAGGTCAGCGCCCGGTTGAAGTAATGCAGCGTTCCCTTAGGATTCAGCTCGATCGCCATCGAGTAATCCGCCAGCGCCTGCCCATGTTTCCCCTGGTCGTGATAGGCCAGGCCGCGATTGTTGTAAGCCACCGAACTCTTCGGATCGATCTCAATGACCTTGCTGAAGTCCGCGATGGCACCGTCGAGCTGGTTCAGGCGCCAGCGTGACCGGCCGCGCCCCAGGTAGCCGCGCGCATCCCCCGGTTTCTGCCGGATGAGCTTCTCGTAGGCCGCGGCGGCCTCGCGCGCGTTGCCGCTGGAGAGCAGTTGATCCGCCGTCTGCCAGGCGTCCGCCGCCCCCGCCATGCGCCGTGCCAGCAGCACCAGCACCACGATCAAAATCACCCACAGCACGCGCCTCCAGTGATTGCGCGTTCCCAAAGAGTCGGTCGGTGGCGGTTGCTTCATGCGCGGTGCTCCTTTCTCAAAAGACTACACGCAGCCCCGCAGACTGCCGTTCGGCGCTTGCGATGCTCCAACCGCTTTTTGCGGCCTCCCACCTTGACCTTTCACCGCAACATGACCTCTTCTGGTGACGATAGACTCGACGGACGCCCCTCCCGCCTCCATTCGTCATTCGCCATTCCTCATTCGTCCTTTTCCCATGCTCCTCCCCCTCACCTCCCGCATCCTGCGCACCGTCGATCCGCTTTGCCTGGCGAAGATCGGCTGGAATTTCGGCTACAAAGGGGCGCGCTCGGTGATGCTGCACAAGCAGCGCATGAAGCAGGGCCAGTTCTTCCCGCCCTTCTTCTACATCTCCATCCTGAACTCCTGCAACCTCCGCTGCCAGGGCTGCTGGGTGGATGTCGATAAACCGCGCGAGTCGCTGAACCTCGACGAGCTGAACAAGATCGTGAACGACGCCAAGCGGCGCGGGAACGCCTTCTTCGGCATCCTCGGCGGCGAGCCCTTCATGCACCCGGAGCTCTTCGACTTCCTCGCGATGCACCCGGACGCCTACTTCCAGGTCTTCACGAACGGCCAGATGATCACCGAGAAAGCCGCCACCGCCATGCGGAAGCTCGGGAACATCACCCCGCTCGTCAGCATCGAGGGCACCGAGGTCGTCAGCAATGAACGCCGCGGCAAGACCGACGTTTTGACCCGCACCCTGCGCGGCCTGCAAAACTGCCTGGATGCCAAAGTCCTCACCGGCGTGGCCACCAGCCTCTGCAAGACGAACATCGACGACCTCCTCACCGAGACCTGGCTGCGCCGCCTCATCGACATGGGCGTGCACTACGCTTGGTATCACACCTACCGCCCCGTCGGGCCCAAGATCAGTGCCGAGCTCGCTTTGACGCCCGAGCAGATCACGCAGGTGCGCCGCTTCGTCGTCAACATGCGGGCGAAGCTGCCCATCGCCATCGTCGATGCTTATTACGACCACCAGGGCCAGGCGCTCTGCCCCATGGCGAACGGCATCAGCCACCACATCAGCCCCACCGGCGCCATCGAGCCCTGCCCCATCATCCAGTTCGCCAAAGAGAGCGTCCGCACCAGCGACGACCTCTTCGATGTCTTCACCAAGAGCGAGTTCCTGCGCGACTTCCGCCACATCGCCGCGGAAAACACCCGTGGCTGCATCGTCCTGGAGCGTCCCGACCTCGTGAAGGCCGTCGTCACCAAGCACACCGCCAAGGACAGCACCATCCGCCAGACCGCCATGGCCGAGATCGAGAGCATGACTCCGCGCACCAGCCAATGGCGCGAAGGCGAGGAGATCCCCGAAAAGCACTGGATGTACTGGCTCGCCAAAAAGTTCTTCTTCAATGACTTCGGCGTCTATCGAGGATTGGAGAAGAAGCGGGGGCGGTGAGGATCTCACTCGCCTTTCAGGCGGCACGGGCAGGGCGCACACGGCGCTTGCGAGCCACGGGAGACTTGGTCGCCCCGCCTGTCGTCTCCGGCGTTTTTGTCGCCTTGAGTTTGAGCAACGACTTCTTTCGTGCCTCAGTTTGCTCGCGAATCCATGCGAGATACTTTCTGAGATCGTAGTTGAACTCAGCGGCAATATCCGCCCGGGCGGCCCGGACTTCTTGAACAATGGGGTCAATCATGACTCTGGAGGGATGAGGAGTTCAGGGGTGCAAATGACGGGGATGTGCAGGTGATGGTAATTGCAATAGTCGATCAAATCCTTCTGAAGCACTGGGTTCGCCAGGTGAGTGCAATTCCAAGTCAACAAGTAGGTGATCCGATGGAGAATGGCGAGCGCAAGGTGCGTCGCATCCGCCTCTGCTTTGGGCGGTATTCGCAGGAGTTTGATCAGGTTGCCGGCCAGAGTCTCCGTCTCAAGCGGGATGTCCAGGTCGGGCAATGAATCCAAAAACATCATCCGACGAGCCACCGCCCCGGGGTCACCCCGAGATGCCTCGACGCGCACTAGCTGCGAGGTGTAGAGCAGAAAATGCTGTCTTTCCGTCTTCCACCAGAAGTGCGTTGCCTTCTGGTGCGATGCCATCGGCTCCTGGCGGCTCGGGTGAGCCCCCAGGTAGCTGGTCAATGTAAACCGTCTGCATCCTGCTGGATCATACACTCTCGTGGCTCGGCGTAAAGCAGCCGCGCCCGGTGTCTGGCGATCTGGGGCACGCTTTCAGGACAGGCCACCGCACCATCCGCCAGACCGCCATGGCCGGGATCGAGAGCATGACCCCGCGCACCAGCCAATGGCGCGAAGGCGAGGACATCCCCGAGAAGCACTGGATGTACTGGCTCGCCAAAAAGTTCTTCTTCAACGACTTCGGGGTGTATCGCGGGCTGGAGAAGAAAAAGGCGAAGTGAGGCGGTCTAACGACCCAAGCTCAGCGACTGCACTAGGGCGGCGCGGGGCCTGCCGGAGCGTAGCGGAGCAGGACAGTGACGCCCTGAAGCAGTTCGCTGCAGCGCTTGGTTAGGCGACGTTTGTGGCTGCGGAGTCACGGTATTGGGCGGGGAGACGGCGTTTGATGTAATCGCAGAGAGGCGTGAATTGGCGGAAACAGGTGAAGCCCATGCTGACCAATTCGGAACGGGTCAGAAAGTTGCCCGGCAGCACTGCAAGAAGAGAACTGCGCCGCGCGAATAGTGCCTCGAAACAGTAACCCGCGACCAAAGGGCTACGGTGCGATAGGTGCGCAAAAAGCTCCTCGTCAGGAACGGCAACGCTGGCTACGACCTGCTGTAGAGCAAGTAGCTCTGGGTAGACGATGGCACTGGGGCCGGCGGGACCGATATAGATGGCATCTGAAGCAGCCCAAAGCGGGAAGAATGAATGCAGCGAGCGGATAAGTCCGCACCGAATTGCGACGGAGTATGCAAGGCGCAGGAGCAATCGGGCAAAAGGTTTCACGGGAGACGCGCGGAGTCGCCTAACTTGAGGATCATTCACAAATCGTGCGGTTTGTCAGCTCCTTTATATGCGACGGATTGGTGGGAAAAGTACGGGCTGGAGCGTCCATGGGTGTTGTTTTCCCCTCCTATGTTGGAATCAGGCAACAAAAATGTGGATTTACACCCACATAGGAGGGTAAATCCCATGTGTGAATATTCCAAACCTTGAAGCATGTCTTGACCGAAGCCGTGTTTGAATGCCCGACACGTCCGATGTGGCAAAGCAAGGTAGTCCTCTCGCCCCGCGAGAGGAACTCAGCGTGAGGCGAGCTGAAGCGTTGGCTGATTTCGGAGCCTGCACTCATCGTGAATGCCTTGGGCTCATCTTGCGGAGCAAGATGGCTGCTTTGCTGGCGCGGGTTTCTCGCGCCTTGGATGCAACAAGCGGCTGGAGGCCGCGTCGTGCAAGGAGCGGGACTTGCCAAGTCCCGCCTTGAGGCTCTTGGCAAGCGCCTCTCCTTGGGCGGCGGTGCTGCTCGAAAAAATTCCTCTTCCCAAAAAAGCGCCGGTTTGATATTTTCCGCGCATTCCTGGAGGCGGACCTCAACCAGCCGCGCTCTCGCCCTTGAAGTCGCTCACGCCATTTCCTGTGCCTGGAACACGACGCCGAAGTGCGGACGTCGCGAGGGAGAGGATTTGGCAAGACGAGGACCTGCCCGCAGTGCTTCGCCCGGCTGCAACGCTTCGCATAGCGATGCGGGCAGGCGCAGCGATGCAGGCGGGGACTGGGAGACAGCGGGACTTTGAGACGAGGAGAAGGGGCGACTTGGAGACGGGGAGAATCAGTCCCAAGAGCCTCCAGCAGCGGAATCTGAGCCTCGGATTCGGGCTCAGGAGCCTCTGGCGGCCGAATCGGAGCTTTGGATTTGGGCGCGGGCTCCCCCAACGGCCGAATCGGAGCGTCCGATTTGGGCTCAGGAGCCTCCGGCAGCCGAATCGGACGCCTTTGAGGCACTTTCGGGGGCGCTTGGCCTCCAACGGCATGCGGGGAGGGTGCCGTGGGTCATGAAACCGGTCACCTGGGACTCTGGGCTCCGCTGGGATGACCCTAACATACGCTGGGGTGATCCCAGCTACCTGCTCGAGCCGGGGGATCCCGGCTATGTGAACACCGCCCCGGCCACCCCCGGCGGCGGCTCTGTGAAAAAGAAAGGAACCAAACCCATGAACGAAACACCGGACAACCAGAAAGTGCTGCTCGCGCTCGCCAAAAAGATCCGCGCCGGGGCAGCTTCGTTGCAGGACGTCATCGGCCTGCACCATCATCGGGACACCACGCTCAACGCCGCCATCCTCAAGCTGGAGGGCGATCCCGCCGCCGCGCCCGGCAGCAACGCGAACAAGGGCAGCCAACTCGTTTACAAAACCTGCGAAGATGCCGCCCGGGATGCGCGCAGCGCCTTGAAGGCCCTGAGCGATGGCGCGGTGAAAACGCTGCTCATGGCCTACCGCGATGTGCTGGAGCGCATCCACGGTAGGAAGCACAACGCGGGCTGGAGCGCTGCGGGCTTCACGCAAAACCTGCGCATCCCGGAAAACCACGAGCAGCGCCAGAGCCTGCTGGCGGCGATGCGCTCCTACCTGGCGGCGAATACCGGGCACGAGGCCACTTTACCTCAGCCCAGCGGCCCGCCCTTGGAGGTGACCGCCGCCGCCGCCCAGGCGCTCGGCGTGACCTTTCAGGCCGCCTTTGACCTCGTGAACACGAAGGAGGCCGATCAGGCGAACTGCAAAAACCTGCGCGACGCGGACCTGCGCGGCCTCTTTGACGAGGTGAGCGGCACCACTCGCGAGTTGGGCGGCCTGCTGGCCGACGATGATCCTCGCTGGGAGACCTTTGGCCTGAACATCCCGGCAAATCCAAATCCGCCGGAGCCGGTGAGCGCCGCCACGCTCACCGCCGTGGGCACCGGCCGCGAGGAGCTGGCCTGGCCCGCCGCCACTCGCGCCACCTACTACCGCCTCTTCCTCAAAGTCCACGGCGTGGACGCGGATTTCCAGTTCATCAAACGAGACAGCGACCTCGATCACACCTTCACCGGCCTCACGCCCGGTGCGACGATCTCCGCCTACGTCATCGCCGCCAACCCCGGCGGCGAAGCGGCGCCCTCACCGACGGTGACGAAGGTGGTGGGAGCGTAGGAATGACGAAATCCGAATGGCGAATGAGGAATGAGGGCGTGTGCTGACTCGGTGTCCTCGGTGGTGAGACTGCAAGCCGTTCAACCACCGAGGGCACTGCTTTCCGTGTTTTCCGTGGTCGTATCGTTGCGCCCGGCATCCCATGGCACTCAGCAGCTTTCGGCCCGACGGTTGGGCGGGAAAAGTACGGGCTGGGGCGCTCCTATTGAGGCTCGCAAAATAGAGTGATGCAGGCACTCCTGCCTGCTCTCTTTGGCACAGACAGGAGTGTCTGTGTCACCCAAATGCGCGAGCCTCAATAAGCGTCGTTTTTCCATCCTAGGTTGGACTACGGCGACCAAAACATGGATTTGATCCAACATGGGAGGATGAAGTCCATCAGTGTGGTTGCTGGGTTGAACTGGGTCCCCAGTGTCAGAGGTGCTTTCCGCTCACGGTAATCCATTCTTCATTTTCAGGCCTCGCGGAGCCATTCGAGAAGCCTTGGTTCCAGCGGCGACAACGAAGGCATCGAAGTGACTTCGCGCTTATCGCCACCGTAGCCGGCAAAACAGGCACGATGCGCCTGGAGTGACATGTCCCCTTCTCGCGTGTAGTAGTCGGCCACCCACGCGAGGAGCGGTGCGAGATTGGCTTCCTGTTCTTGTTCCGATGAAAACTTGTGCGGTTCCCACGGGCGAGTTTTGCAGTTTGCGGAACAGATTTGGACGCCCGGGTTCAAGAAAATGAGCTTGGGCTGGAGCGGGAAAGTGGCTGCGACGAGGTTGGCGTAGCAGCCTTCGATGATCCAATCGTTCGTGAGTCCGCAGAAATCCCGGACAGCGGCGAGCGCCTCTTCAACCGGGCGAAGCATGCAATCCCCTTGCGGTTCCCAAGCGACGGTGTCCAGATCCAAGACCCGGCAGTCTGTTTCACGCGCGATTGCCTGCGCCAAGGATGACTTGCCGGAGCCGGAGTTGCCGATGATGGCGACGCGCATGGAGTCTGAGGCCGGAGGGTTCAGACGGGCAACACTCGCGTCGCTTTGCGAGCGGCATTACAGGCGACAAAAGAGTGGGGAAAGCACAGCGCGTTTCGCTTCATGGCGTGTTTTTAGCCGAAAACGAAGGTGGCGGGCAACTCAATTGATTGGGTCGCCGCCTCCGGCTCCTCTTACCCTACCCGCTTCGATCGATCCTGAAGTGGGATTTTCCAACCGCTTACAGGACGCTAATCAGACGCTGATTTAGAATTCAGGGATCAGCGTCCGATTAAGCGTCTCATCAGCGGTTCCAACCGGTTCGGAAGGCCACTACCTGGCGTTCACCGGAGTCGCCAGGACGATCTTGATCCGGCTGTGCTTCACTTTGTCGGGCACTTGGGCCTGGTAGAGGAGCATGCCGGTGTCGCGGTAGAATTCCTTGTCGAGGAACAGGATCTTGTGCGGCAGGTCGAGCCCGGACAGGTCCAGGGTGTCCACGTCTTCCTCATCGTCGTCTTCGGGTGTCGGGAGAATGGGCTTGGGCTTCTGGTCCTTGGTTTTTTGGGCCGGGTCGATCCATGCGCCGTCTTCGAGGACAAAGGTGTGCACGCCGGTCTTGTGGTCGAGCGCTTTTACGACCGGGCGGTTTTTCTCGTCGATGCTGACGGTGGGATTGAGCCCCACCCATGGCGGGCGGCCCTCATGCCGGGAGTAAACGACATCCGCCTGATGCGGTCCGGCCTCGGCGCGCATGGGCAGCTCGATCTTCGTGCCATCGCCGCGGTGGAAGGTCTTGCCGCGGTCGTCGGAATACGCGTAGAGCACGTCGCTGCCGGTGTGCCGGCCCTTGGAGGAGGGCGTGTTCTCATTGAGCAGGCCGAAGGCGAGGTGCAGGCGGTTGTTCTTGTCCCAGGCGAGGTGTGCGTGCGGCTGGGTGTAGGAGAAGTTGCCGCCTTCGCCGTTGTCTTCCCAGGCCGTGAGAGGGCTGCCTTTGGCTTTTTTGGCGCGGTTGCCTTTGGCAATGTCCGCGCGGGGCACATCGGCTCCGAGCATGGTCCAGGTCTGCGTTTTCACATCGAGCACGCTGATGGCGAGGCCCCACACGGGCTCGGCGCAGCGGATGGTGTGGTAGAGCACGCCGTCGGGGCTTTTGTAGAAGCGCGGGTAGGTGACGTTGAAGCCCTGGGGGCGTTTGTCAGCGCCCAAGTCGGAGGTGAAAACGAACTCGGAGATGTCCTCCGGTTTTTTGGAGAGCCAGTGCTTCACATGGGCGGACGAGTGCATGTCCCCCGAGACGTGGACGTAGCCCGCCGCATCCACCGCGAGGGAGTAGAAGCGGTGCGGATCGCTGCCGGTGACGTGCCCGGGCATGAGCGGCGCGGTCTGCACCTGGCTGCCATCCAGCGGGATCTTGGCGATCATCGTCTGGTAGCCGGGCAGGAGGAAGAGCTTGTATGCGTGGCCTTTGAAGGCGCGGACGAGGCTCTTGCGGTTGTGATCCGCGTCCATGGCATCGAACTCCCACAGGACTTTGCTTTTAAACTTGGGCGTCGCAGCCCATGCGTCATGCAGGGTGCCGAGAAGGAGCGCAGCGGCAAACAGCGCCCCGCAGAAGATTCGGCGGCTGAGTTGAGTGAATGGTTCGGAATTCATGGAGATGGTTTTAGCCGTGAATGGCAGAACCGAGCAATAACAATGTCGATTCACCAGGAGCAGACCGACATCGGGAGCCGAAGAGCGGTGAGTTTGCTGGCGCATACTTCCCACGCATTTTTCAGAGGACGCGGCTGGAGCCAGGAACGGGACTTCCGAACAGCAGCCGTGTGACTCACGGCAAGAGCATGCCCCCTGCCCTAACCTCCGCGCTGGATGCGCGGGGCGATCTTCAGGCAGCGCCAGTCGGCGTCCTGGACCCAGCCTTCGTCATTGCGCAGAATCGCACGCAGGGTCTGGGGCGGCTTGCCGCCAGGGAAGACGTCGGCCCTGGTCAGGGTGATGGTGAGGCTGCCGTCGCTGTGGAGCTGGATGATCTGGGGTTTGTCGGTGTCGAACCAGCCGTCCTCGGTGAAGACGATGATCCTGTCGGCCTCACGCTGATTTTTGATGACGCGGGCTGTGCCGGAGGCGGGCTTCAACTGAAGCGTGATCGTCCTCCCCTTCTCGCCCGCCGTGGCCGTCCAGGCGTCGCTGGTGCGCTCGGCGCGGGCGCGCTCGGCATTGAGCAGCTTGTGCCATTTCTCATTCAACTCTGCCGTGTCGGCGACGGGCAGCATGAGGCTGAGATCCATGGAGCCGGGGTGGCAGGAATTTCCACAGCACATCCAGGAGGCCTTGCCAGTCAGCGTGACTTGACCGCCGGGCTTCAGGTTGGCCGGCGGCGTGATCTCGGTGCGCAGCATGACATCGCGATCAAAGCCCTGCGCTTTGATCTTGAACATGAGCGTGCGCTCCGGCTCGGGATAGACGAGATCCTCTGCCCTCCAGCCCTTCGGCAAGTCCCACTTCATCTGCGTCGGCACGCCGACGATGCCCGGAACGCGCCAGTAGGTGTGCCAGCCGCGATTGTGCTCGATCCACAGACCGACGGTGAACGGTTTGCCGGGAACGATGGCGGTTTGTTCGGAGACGAGTTGGAGTTGGAGGCCTGTTTGGGCCGTTGCCGCAAAGGGCAAAGAGCAAAGGGCGAAGAGAAAGAGGCGCAAAAACATGAGGTGCAAACGAGCCAGACGGAGAGATTCCGGCAACTGATTCCAAAGAATGGCGGCAAAGTTGCCAACTCAGGCCCCACGCAGATGACCGCGAATCCACGAGGGACGGCGGCGGCAGTCCACCACGGCTCGAACCTTCACGATCTGATCCTCCACCGTGTAAAAGATGGCGAAGGGAAACCGCTTCGACAAAGCACGATGGAAGTGACGATAGGGCTTCAGGTGAACGCCGCCGGTGAGCTGCAGCAGGTCGATGTCGGAGAACAGGTTGCGCAGAAAATAATCTCCGAGTCCCGGCTCCTGCTTTTCGTAAAACCGATGCCCCTCGATGAGGTCGGCCTTTGCGAGGTCGAGGATTTCGATCTTCATCGCACCGCCTCGAGGATCTCCTTCTTCGCCACCTCCCAGTCGATGAATTTCGCCTTCCCGGACTCGACCGCCTCCTCGCGGACATCCAGCACCTCCTTTTGCCAGGCCGGCACCTCCAGCTCATTCTCCGCGGCGGACAGATCATCCCACAGCGCCTCCATGACGAAGAGCTTCTCCCGCAGCGGGAGTTCGTGAAGAGCCTGGAGCGAAATCATGTGCTGATGCTATTCGGAAAGAGAAACGAGGTCAATAAGCCGCATGGCCCGGCGTCCGCGCAAAGGGAATGACGTCGCGAATGTTGGGAACTCCTGTGACAAACATGAGGAGGCGCTCGAAGCCGAGGCCGTAGCCGGCGTGGGGGACGCTGCCGTAGCGGCGAAGGTCGGCATACCAAGCGTAGTTTTCGGGTTCGAGGCCCTGCGCGGCCATGAGACCTTCGAGGACGTCGAGTCGCTCCTCACGCTGGCTGCCGCCGACGATTTCGCCGATGCCGGGGACGAGTAGATCCATCGCAGCGGCGGTTTTCCCGTCGTCGTTTTGGCGCATGTAGAAGGGTTTGATGCCTTTCGGGTAGTTGAAGATGGTGACGGGGCCTTTGACGTGCTCTTCGGCGAGGAAGCGCTCGTGCTCGGTCTGCAATCCTTCGCCCCAAACAACGGGATTCTCGAAGCTGCGGCCGGATTTGAGCAGAATCTCAACGGCGTCGGTGTAGCTGATGCGCTCGAAGGGTTTGGCGAGCGTCTGCTTGAGGCGTGCGATGAGTTCCTTGTCGATGAACTTGTTGAAGAACTCCAATTCGTTCGGGCACTCGTCAAACATGGCCTGGACGAGGTAGCGCACCTGTTCCTCGGCGAGCGTCATGTCGTCGAAAAGGTCGTAGAAGGCCATTTCGGGCTCGATCATCCAAAACTCGGCGGCGTGGCGTGTGGTGTTGCTGTTCTCGGCGCGGAAGGTGGGGCCGAAGGTGTAGATGTTGCCGAGGGCGCAGGCGAAGGCCTCGCCTTGAAGCTGGCCGCTGACGGTGAGGTAGGTGGGGCGGCCAAAGAAGTCCTGCTCTGGCTTGGTCGGCGTGTTGGGCTTCAGCGTGGTGACTTGAAACATCTCGCCCGCGCCTTCGCAGTCGCTGCTGGTGATGATGGGCGTGTGGACGTAGAAGAAGCCGCGCTCTTGGAAGAAGCGATGCACGGCGAAGGCCATCTTGCTGCGCACGCGGAAGACGCTCCCGAAGAGGTTCGTGCGCGGGCGCAGGTGGGCGATAGTGCGCAGGAACTCGGGCGTGTGGCCTTTCTTTTGCAGCGGGTAGGTGGCATCGGCCTCGCCGAGGAGTTTCACTTCTTTGGCCTGCACTTCCCACTTCTGGCCGGCGGCGGGTGAGGCGATCAAATCACCCACGATCTCGACGGAGGCACCGGTAAGGATGCGCGGGAGCAGATCGGCGGTCGGCAGCGTGGCATCGACGACGACTTGCAGGCCTTTGAAGCAGGAGCCGTCGGTGATTTCGAGGAAGGAGCAGGCTTTCGAATCGCGCTTCGTGCGCACCCAGCCGCGGGCGGTGATGTCGGAGCGAGGTGATGCCGAGTTGAGGACGGATTGGATGGTGTCGAGGGACATTGGCGAAACGCTAACGAGCATCAGGCGTGGGGCAAGGCGGGAGGAATACGTCTTGTTCGCGAATCCTCATTATGGTTCAATCGCGAGATGAAAAGCTGGATTCTGCCACTGCCTTTTGCATTGCTTTCTTGCACTGCAACATCCCAAAACCAAGCGGTGGCGGACAAAAGGCCTAGCCACGTGTCGCCAGTAAAGCACAAGCGGATCAATGGCTATGATTTGTTTTACGATCTCCCCAAAGCTGTTGCCCTGCGGAAGGGACGGGCTTTAGCGCGGGAGCATTTCGACAGAAGTGAGTTTAGATTTCTCGTTTACGGACTGTCAAAAGGCGCGAACGCCTTTGAAAAGCGCCTTCAAGACCAGTACGGCATCATCACCTCTCCCATCGCAGGTTGCATTGTATCCGAAGGCATCGTGGCAGCGGCCAAAGGATACAATGAGACCATGCGAAGCCTGCTGGCCAAGCACTTCGGCAAGGATGTTTTTGCGGAGGCCTGCCAGGCCACTCATTAGACATCACACACCATCGCCGCATGGCGGAGGGCGAGGATGGGGTCGTCCCAGGTGGGGATGAACTCGTGGGCGACGAAGTCGTGGTAGCCGATTTCAAGGACGGCCTGCATGACGGCGGGGTAATTGATCTCCTGGTGCTCGTCGAGTTCGCAGCGGCCGGGATTGCCGGCGGTGTGGAGGTGGCCGATGTAGTCCTTGTGGACGCGCAGGCGGCGGATGATGTCGCCGTTCATGATGCTGACGTGGTAGATGTCGAACAGCAGCTTGAAGTTCGGGCTGCCGATGTTTTTGATGAGATCGACGCAGAAGTCCACGTCGTCGCCGAAGTAGCCGGGGTGGCCTTTCATCGGGTGGGAGCTGTCGCGGGAGTTCAGATGCTCGAGGACGAGGGTGATGCCTTTCTTTTCGGCAAGCGGGAGCACTTCTTTCCACGTGGAGAGGCAGGCGTCGATGGCCTTGTCGCGGTCCATGCCGTCGAACTTCATGCCTGTGAAGGTGATGACCTTCTTGCAGCCGACATCGGCGGCGAGATTGATGGAATCGGTCAGTTTGGCGACGACCTCGTCATGGAACTCGGGGTTGCACGGCCCTTTGGCAAAACCGTGGCTGCCGACGAGGGAGATGTCGAGACCGAGCTTCTTCACGTCCGGGTAGAGCTTCGAGTCGATGCCTTCGATGCCGACGAGGCCGATGGCCTTCGCATGCTTGGCGAGCTCCAGCGTGTCCATCGGCTTCCAGCACCAGCCCATGAGGGTGTGCTTGATGCCCTTGTTTTTGATGACGTAGGCAGGATCGGCGGCGGCTTTGGCGATGGTTTGGGCGCCGAGGCGGGAGGCGGCGGTGGCGGCGAGCGCGGTGGTGAGGAAGTGGCGGCGGTTCATGGCTGGAGTTTCAAGTTGCAGGTTTAAAGTTTGAAGTCGGGCTGCGGAAGAGAACGTCGTGCAGGCTCACTTTCCTATGCAGAAGGTGGAGAAGATGACGTCGAGGATGCGCTCAACATCGACCTGGCCGATGACGTCGCCGAGAGCCTGGAGGGCTTCGCGGATTTCGAGGGCGATGAATTCGGGGGCTTCGTTGCGTTCGAGGGCGGCACGGCCGGCGCGCAGGCGCTCGGCGCTGCGTTCGAAGGCGGCCTTGTGACGGGCGTTGATGGCGACGGGATGATCGGCGGCGAGCGGGCCGGCATTCGCGATGATGGCGCGGATGGCCTCGCGGAGAGGCTCGATCCCCTTCCCTGTGACGCAGGAGAACGGAAGAGCGTGAGATTCGGCGGACCAACTGGAGTGGATGCCGAGGTCGGCCTTGTTCAGGACGAGGATGCGACGATTGGCGATGGAATCGGGCAACGTGAGGCGCTGAACGGCTTCAGCAGTCTGGCTGGCATCGACGACTTCGATGACGAGATCGGCGCGGTCGAGTTCGCGTTCGGTGCGCTGGATGCCGACACGCTCGATGTCGTCGTCGGACTCGCGCAGACCGGCGGTATCGACGAGACGCAGCGGAATGCCGTGCACCTGGATGATTTCCTCGATGGTGTCGCGTGTGGTTCCGGCGGTGGGGCTGACGATGGCACGCTCGAAGCCGAGAAGGACATTGAGCAGGCTGCTTTTGCCGACATTCGGCGCACCAGAGATGACGGTGCGGGCACCATGACGCAGGATGCGGCCCTGCTCGGAGGTGGCGATGAGTTTTTCCGCACGCAGAAGCACGGAGTCGATGCGCTTGAGCAGATCGGCGCCGGTTTCGGGCGAGATGTCCTCCTCCGGGAAGTCGATGAAGGCCTCGATGTGCGCGAGCACGGGAATGATCTCCTGCTGCATGGCCGTGGCCTCGCGGCCGATGGCACCGCCTAGCTGCTCGTTCGCGGCTCGCAGGGCGAGTGTGCTCTGCGCGTGGATGAGATCCATCACCGCCTCGGCCTGGGTGAGGTCCATTTTGCCATTGAGGAAGGCACGCTGGGTGAATTCCCCCGGCTCGGCGGCACGCGCACCGCACGCGAGCAGGCGCTCCAACACCCGCTGCGTGACGAGCACACCGCCGTGGCCGTGAAACTCGATGACGTCCTCGCCTGTGTAACTGGCGGGCGATTTGAAGTGAAGCAGCAGCCCGTGGTCGAAGGAATTTCCATTCGCATCGACGGCATGCACGAGATGCGCGAGACGGGGCGCGAAATTGGCGGGCAGCTTGAAGGCCTTTTCGGCCACCCGAAGCGCCTGAGGCCCGGAGACACGCACGACGCTGATCGCGGCCTCGCCCAAGGCGGTGGAGATGGCGGCGATGGTGTCTGAAAGCATCGGCGATGGTGAAAGCGACCGGCCGAAAGTGCAAGAAGCGATCCGCGGAGGATGCAAGCCACGAGTTCTTTGGCGCTGATGTGTTGAACCCTCGATGTGCAACGTTTATGCTGCTCTTCTTTCCAACCCGATCATCCACAGCATGTTTGACGCTCCGCCTGACACCAATTTCATGGGCCCCTGGGTGCCCCGAAATGTCACGTGGATGGAAATGGCGTGCTACTTTTCCGGCGCGCTGCTGATTTCGGCGCTGACGACCTGGTGGATTTTGAAACGCGGGGGCCGCATCGGACTGGATGAGCCCGACTCACGAAGGAAGTTGCATGAGAGAGCCATCCCCAGGCTCGGCGGAGCGCCCATCTTCCTGGCAACGGGCCTTGCCTGCCTGGTGGCCGGCTACATCGGCGGCCTGGGCTGGAGCCGCTGGCTGCCGGTGGCGATTTGCAACGCGCTGATATTCAGCGTGGGCTTCGCGGATGACCTGAAGGCGCTGGGGGCGAAGGTGAAGCTTATCGGACAGATTGGCACGGCGATGATCCTCTACTCCCTGGGCGTTTCGATCGACATGCTGAGCAATCCGTTTGGAGAAGGCAGCATCGCCCTCGGCTGGTGGGGTGTGCCGTTGACCTTGATGTGGCTGATCAGCATTCCGAATATTGTGAACTTGATCGACGGAATGGACGGGCTGGCCGGCGGGTTTGGCTTGTTCCTGTGTCTGACGCTGGCGTTTCTCGGGCATTTGGGCCAGCAACCGGATGTGGTGGTGGTTTCGCTCGCGATGGCGGGTGCTCTGGCAGGTTTTCTGATCTTCAACCTGCCCCCTGCTAAAATTTTCCTGGGCGATGGCGGGGCCTATTTGATCGGCTTTTTCATCGCATCCGTGTCGCTGTTCACCGCGAACAAAGGTTCCGTGATCGGCGCGCTGCTGGTCGTGGTCATCGCGCTGGGCGTGCCGATTTTGGACACTTTGTTCGCGATCATCCGACGCGGCATGCGTGGCGTGTCGATCTTCAACGCGGACGCGGAGCACATTCATCACCGGCTGATCCTGCTGGGATATAGCAAGGGGCGGGCGCTGGCGGCCATGTATTCGGTCTGCCTGGTGCTGAGCCTTGTCGGCCTGAGCATTCTGGCAACCAAGGGAGTCGCGCTGCCGGTGGCGGGCTCTTTTCTGTTCCTGCTGGCCCTTGGTGCGGCGCGCTATCTGGGATATGTGCGAAGCTGGAAGAATTTCCGCGCCCAGATCAATGATGTGCTGGAGCGGCGCAGGCAGCGCGAGTTTTTCCGCGCCTACGGACGTGTTTTGGACTTCGAGGTGGAGCGCTGCGCTGATCTGGACAGTTTCTCCACGATACTTTCCCATGGCCTCCAGCGCATGGGGCTAAGCGCTCGCGCGCAAGGCGGGACAAGCCCGGAAGTCTTGAGAATCAACAATACCATGCAGTGCGTCATTCATCACCCCAAGGATGACAACGATGCCGGTGAGTGGCACCTGCGACTCGATGTCCTGATACCAGTACTCGAACGCTGCCTGGAGAAGTGGAATGCCCTGCCCGATTGCATAGAAAAGCCAGCCTCTTCTCCACCGCCAAAAGCCACGGCATGAAATTAAACGATAAACAGAGCGACGAAAAGAAGCCTCTCCTGGCCGGTGATGATGACGGCGGGGAAAGACCGCTCCTTATCGCGCAAGAGACAGTGGCGGATGCCATGGATGAAGACACTGATGCTGCCGAGGCCGCTTCCCAGGAGCGCAGCTATGAATTGCCCGGGCCTGCCTGGATGGGCTATGTTTTCGCCGTTCTGCCCATTTTCGCATGCCTGTTTGGTGCGGGACGGGAAGCGTGGTCCAAGGCCATCATCACGATTCCACTGGCCTTGGTGCTGATTTTCTTCTCGCCGCAAAGAAAGATGCCCAAACTCGCCTTTGCCGGCCTTGTGGGAGCGGTGACCGCTCCTTTGCTGATGTTTTTGCCCGCCAACGACTGGTTCGGGGTCAAAGCAGCCTGGCGGAAAACCCTGGAGACTGATTGGGGGATCGAACTGTCCCAAACCCTGACGCCGCAGGCCGCGGTCACCTTCGAGGCGTGGCTGCTTTTTGCCCTCTGCTGCGCCTGGCTAAGCTGGTGTTTGGCACGCGGTTTTTCGGACCAGCAGCGACGCGCGATGATTCAGACGCTGACTTTCGGTGGCATCTTGCTCTGCGCACTTTCCATCATCGAAGGAAGCAAATGGGTAAGCATACCCTGGTGGCCACGAAACCAGATCGCATGGGGGCATGGCTTCGGCCCGTTCGCCAACCGCAATCACATCAGCAGCATCGCCGCGATGACCGCGGTGCTATGCTCGGCGGCCGCATACGATGCACACCGCCGCAAATCGCGACTGTGGTTGTTGTTCCTCATCGGCTTCCTGGTTCCGACCATCTGTATTTTCATGAACAGCTCGCGGGCCGGCCTGGTCCTGCTCTTTCTTGGCATGACCACCTGGTTTGGAACCATCGCCATGCGCCGGGGCTTTTTTCAAAAAATGGCCGTCTCCGCGTCCTTGATCTTCATCATCTCCACACTGCTGGTCATGTCCGGCGGCCACGTCTCCAAACGACTGACGGAGGAAGGGCTTATTAGCTTCGCCTCCGGGCAGGGACGCGCGGAGATTTTCACCGAGTGCCTCAAAATGATCATAGACGCCCCTTGGATGGGAGTCGGACTAGGGAACTTCGACCCCGTTTTCTCACAAGTCTCCGGCATCGAGGAACCTGTGGCCCGCTTCATACATCCTGAAAGCGACCTGCTTTGGTTGCTGGCAGAAGGCGGGCTTTTGACCGTGCTGTCCGGCATGCTGTTACTACTGTGGGTGCTCTTGTCCACCGGACCATGGTTCGGAAAGAAAAAGCGTAAATCCGGCATGCAGGACCGACGCCTGCGTAATGCCTCCGCTATTGCGTTTGGGATCGGTGCCGTCCACGGACTGGGGGATGTGCCCAATCATGGACTCGCTTACGCGCTGTTCATGGGATTGCTTGCTGGCATTGCAATTCGTCCGCGGCGCCTCCCGGAGGCTTCTGGACTGGCTCAAAGAGTGGTGTTTCGTTTTATTGGAATCGCCGCGCTGACGCTCGGCGGCGCCTGGGCGGCCATTTCACTTGGGCATCCGGCTCTGCCAGGAGCAAGCGCAGCCGAGGCGCTGCGGGAGCGCGCCCTTGGCCTTGTTGAAAAAGGATCTCCCGCTGGAGCATTACCACTCCTCAACGATGCGATCGAGATGAAGCCGATGGATTTCCGCCTCTATTTTGATCGTGCGCGAGTCCGGCTGATGCTCGGTCAAGCTCACAATGATGCCTTGAACGATTTCGCACGTTCTCGCGTGCTGGAGCCACATTACGCACGTTACGCCTATACGGAAGGAGTCATCTGGCTAGACTACGCCCCGCCGCTTGCGATCATCCCCTGGCGCGAAACATTGCAGCGCTGGCCAGGGCACAACTACTGGGCCATGCTAGCTCACGCAAAGCAGCACCCTGAATTGTTTGAGCCACTCTGGAGTCTGGCCACCACAGCCAGCTTGAAAATGGAGTATTTGTCACACGTGGGCACACGCGAGGATTTTGCCCTCTGCCTGCGCAGCTTGCTGACCCAGCAACCCGACCTCGAAGGGCTGGAACCAGCCCAGCGGGAACGGCTTTTCAACATCTGGTATCAGCTTGGGGACCAGAGCGCCTTGATCTCCGCGCTCGAGACCAACCGCAAATGGCGCGATGACGGCTGGCGCATCCTTGCCGAGCATTATGCGCGTAATTCTGACTTCAAAAGGGCCTGCGAAACGGTTGTGCCTTACCTGCCCTCCGTCATCCGCACCGCCCCTGGGACGAGCACTGACATCCCTGCGCTCGAACGCGCGCTGCTCTACAATCCCACCGATGCACGCCGTGGGATCGATCTCTTCCAGGCACAGAAAACCCAAGGGGATATCGACGGGGCTCTGCGCACGCTCGAAAAAGTCTCCGCCATCCCAAGTGCCCCGCCTTACGTCCGGCAGGAAATCGCCTCTCTTTACATCCTAAAGCAGGACTTCCGACGCGCTTGGGAGCACCTCCGCGAAGCCATGCAAAGGCGGTAAGCCTGAGTCTCCAACCACCAGGCTTTAGCCCCATTCTCTTTTCTGAGAATCTGGGATTGACGCAATCCTGAGAGACGTTTAGCTTATTTAACAATCAATCATGCCTCTCATTTAACGAAAACAATATGGCTAAACTAGTAATCATAGACGACGAAGCCGCCATCTTGGAGCTTATGACCAAGCTCTGCAAAGCCGCCGGCCATCAGGTTTTCGGCTGCACCACCGGCATCGACGGCATCGCCGCCATCCGCGCCAACCAGCCGGAACTCGTCATCGTGGACCTTCGCATCGGTGATGTAAACGGCCTCGACCTCGTCAGCATGTGCCGGGATCAGTTTCCCAATACTGCGGTCATCATGGTCACCGGCCATGGCAGTGTCGAAACCGCAGTCGAAGCCATGCGCCTCGGTGCTTTCGACTACCTCACCAAGCCCTTCGATCTCGGCGACCTCATCAAAACCGTCAATCAAGCCTTGCAACGCAACGGTTCCGCCGGTGGCGCCCCTGCAGCTTCCCCCGTCACCCTGCCAAGTGCTAGTCTGCGCTCGGCCTCCTCATCCAAGCTGATTGGCCACAGCGATGCTCTCCAGCGCATTTTTGACATCGTGCGTCGCGTTGCCAACAACGACAGCCCCGTTCTTCTCGAGGGCGAGTTCGGCGTGGGCAAGCACATCGTCGCACGTTCCCTGCACGAGGCCAGCCGCCGCAGCAGCGCTCCTTACAAAGAGCTTCAGTGCAGCGCCATGCCCGAAGACGCGCTCGACACCGAGCTTTTCGGGCAAAACTCCATCTTCAACCGCGTCGCAGGCGGCACCGTCCACCTCACCGAGGTTACCCAACTCCCCCCCCGCATTCAATCGCAGTTGAACACCTTCCTTGACGAAGCCCAGGCGAAAAAAAGCCGCTTCAGCGGCAGCAACGTTGATTTCCGCCTCGTCGTCTCCACCACCGTCCCGCTCGAGGACGCTGTGAAGGCCGACAAGTTCCGCGAAGACCTTTACTACAAGCTCTCCGTCGTCCCGCTTAAGATCCCGCCGCTTCGCGAACGCCGGGAGGACATCAAGCCCATCGTCGAGCAATTCCTTCAAGAACTGGCCGAGCGCACCGAGACCAAGCCGAAGACGATCGACCCCGCCGCCGTCGAGTTCCTCGAAAAATACAACTGGCCCGGCAATCTCTCCGAGTTGCGCAACTCCATCGAACGTGCCTGCGCATTCGCGGAGGGCGACCGCATCAAGCCCTCCGACCTTCCCACCAAGGTCACGCAGCAGATCGAGGTGCCCACGCCTTCGGCCTCCTCCGGCCTCACGAAGCTGCCCATCGGCTCCACCCTCGACGACTTCATCAAGGCTCAGGAGCGCGTTTTCATCCAAGAGACCCTCAAATACAACAGCGGTTCCCGCGAAAAGACTGCGAGCATGCTTGGTGTCTCCATCGCCACCCTGTATCGAAAAATGGGCCTCAACGTCGAGCGCAAGACCACGACCTAGCGTCTCGCGGCTCTCCGGGAATTTTGTCGTCCAGCACGGGAGCGGCAGTTGCGCAGGCTCACGCCCGCGCCCAAAATGCCGTGAAAATCAGCCCCCTCACGCGCTTTGTCACCTTCCACGACCATTCTCTACTGCCGTTGCGCCTACGCCCAGGTCGTCCCCTCAGGCGTGAAAAACGAAGTCCTCGGCAAGCTCTGCGAATCCAGCGCCAGTTTTGAGACCGTCTCCGATCTCTGCGAGATGGCCGCACATCGCGATCCACGGCTCAAGGCCATCGCAAGCTGCTCCAGCCTCCGCATCGCCGCCTGCTATCCCCGCGCCGTCCGTGGTCTCTTCCAGCAGGCCGGTTCTCCGCTCCCCGAAAACGCCGAGATCCTCAACATGCGCACCCAGACCACCGCCGAGATCACCGACGCTCTCCTTCGCACCGATTCTTGACCACTCCTTGACCCTTTGACCGTTCCTTGACAGGTCATTCGTCATTCTGAATTCGTCATTCCCTTCCATGATCACGCACACCCACCGCCCGCTCCGCGTCATCCTTTACGAAGGCACCGGCAGCATCGCTCTACCCGCCGAGGCCCGCGCCAAGGTCATGATGGCGCTGCTCGACAAAGGCTACGCCGTCACCCGCAGCGGCCAGGGGGCCAGCGCCGTGCCGCACGACGATCGCAGCCTCCTCGTGCTCGGTGCCTTTGAAGGTAAAGCCCCCACCCTCGAGGACGTCACTGGCCAGATCGCCATCGACACTCGCGACATCACCGGCCTCGCGCCTGACGCCATCGTCTCCCTCGTCGAAAAGACCCGTGGCGACAAACCGATGAACGAACCGGGCAAATGGAAGCCCTGGTTCCCGGTCATCGACTACACGCGCTGCACGAACTGCATGCAGTGCCTCAGTTTCTGCCTCTTCGATGTTTATGGCGTTAGCGAGGACAACAAAATCCAGGTCCAAAACAACGACAATTGCAAGACCAACTGCCCCGCCTGCTCCCGCGTGTGCCCGGAGGTTGCCATCATGTTCCCGAAGTATCAGGGCGGCCCCATCAACGGCGATGAGGTGAACGAACACGAGGCCAAACGCGAAAAGATCAAAGTCGATATCTCCTCCCTCCTGGGTGGCGACATCTACTCCACACTCAAAGACCGGAGCAGCGCCTTCAAGTCCCGCTTCAGCAAGGAACGCAGCGCCGACAAGGCGCTCGACGAGCGCAAAAAGTGCCTCACCAAGCTCGTCGGCGACGGCTTCATCCCCGCCGACGTCCTCGCCAGCCTACCCAGCACCGACGAGATTCTCAAAAAAGCCGAGGCCGCCAAAGCGAAGGCCGCTGCGGCTCTTGCTTCACAGTAAAGTGCGCGGCTTTCTGAGCGCTACCCTTACTGTCGAAAAATCAGGCTTCAGAACTTACTCAAACGATAGGTCACTTGATCACAAGTGGATGACCATGGAGCCACCATCTCTTGGACTCACGGCTAAAACAAGAGAGGCTGATCGGGGTCGTTGGTCGGGCGGGAACGATGCTTTTTCGCAGCCGGTTCTTCATGAGCCACCTCTGCATGCACAGCTGCAACTTCATCAGCAAGCGCAGGCTTCACTGGAATGTTTTGAGCATCGTCCTCTTCATTGCTGGATAATGCTTCCTGAACACTTTTTACATCTATCGCATCATTCACCCCGACCGCGGCAGGCGCTTCGTCACTTTCAACATGTAACGTTTTAGCAACGTTTCGACGTTCAGAAACTCGTTTCTTTTGACGATGCAAGGCAACTCGCTGTGCTGTGAGAGCACGCACTTTGGCACTTCCACCATTGTGCCGCTCAAGATTACGCAAACTGAGTTTCCCATCGTTATCCAACAACCACCCGCAGGCGATCATGGCGTTGGCGAAGCCTTTGCGCCCAACGAGCTTATCTAGAAACTCTTTGGTAACGCCTAAATCGTTCGCAGGAGCATGATTAACCTCAACCCAAGACCAAAGACGAACGAGTTTACCGATAACCGCATCCTCATCCATGCGGAGAGCTGTGGCTATGGCACAAATTTCCGGCTTATCTGGCGTGGCGGTTTCAACTTTGATCCATGGACGTCGCATGCACGATTTATGGCATGTCAAAGTCGAAGAGCAAGCCAAACGCTGAAAGCGTTACATTTACAGATTCATTGGAATCTGAGATGCCTCTACAGCAAGTGCCGGCGGGATCACGCGGCGGAAATCGTCGAGGGAGACAGGTTTCGTGAGAAAGGCATTCATGCCTGCTTCACGACACTCTTCTTTGACGCCGGTCAGAGCGTGGCCGGTCATGGCGATGATGGCCGGCTGGTGTTTGAGCTGGAAATTGCCACGGATCCGCCGCGTGGCCTCGATGCCGCCCATGACAGGCATTTGCAGGTCCATGAAGACAATGTCGTAGCTTCCTTGCCCGACCATCACGGTGGCCTCCTCGCCATTGTTGGCAATTTCCACCTTTGCGTAACCAAGCCGCTGCAGAAGCATGGTGGCGATTTTTTGATTCAGCGGCTGATCCTCGACCAAAAGGATGCGGGCTGGGTTCTGGCTGGCAAAGTTGTCCACCTCCGCCTTGGCAGCCTTCGCGATCGCACGATTGGTGGAGCTGGAAACTTGCGCATCATGCCCTCCGGCAGCAGCCCGGGCGGCACCCGACTCAGATGGCACAGGCTCGGCCGGCGGCGGGCTTGCCACCGCATTCATAGCCGGTGCGAAACCGGAAATCACAGGCATGGCCGGGACGGCGGGAGGTGACTGGATGGCCCCTTGAACATAGCCCATCGCAGGCTGCATGACGGGGGAGCTGGCAGGACGAAGCACGGGCATGCCCATGCCAGGTTGCAGCTGATTCACTGCCGGAGTCGTGGTCATGGGGGCAAGAATGACCCGGCGTGGCATGCGATAGAGCTCTGCCATGGTGCGCAGCAACTCACGGCGCTTGAGGGGCTTGGAAAGGCGGCTGTGCCGGCTGCCCGCCGGTGGCACGCAGCGTTCGCGGTCAAGCTTGGCGCTGGTGATGGGCATGATGGTGATGATGGCGGTGCCACGGGCGGCCGCGGCATTGAGCAGGGGGGTGGCATCCTCATGCCGCAGTCGCGAAACGTCGAGAATGAACAGTCCGGCTTCTTCGAGCGCCTGATCGAGCTCGTCGAGGGAGCGATCCCGCAGGAGGGTGACGCTCATGCCCCACTGCATGAGGGACTGGTTGAGCACCTGCTGCGTGGTGGGATGAGCGCTGTAGATGGCGACCGGCCGGTTTTTGACCACATCGAGCCAAGCGACCTCTTCCTCACGCGATTCGTCATCGGGCGCCACGACGAGCGGCAGCTCGAAGAAGAAGTCGGACCCCTTCCCTTCCTCGCTGACGACGCTGATCTCGCCGTTCATGAGCTTGACTAGCTTTTTGGAAATGGCGAGGCCGAGGCCGGTGCCGCCATATTTGCGAGTGGTGGAGGTGTCGGCCTGGTTGAATGCCTGGAAGAGCTGACCGATTTTTTCCGCAGGAATGCCGATGCCGGTGTCGCGCACGGAGAAGTGAAGCAGCGTTTTGTCGCCCTGCGGTGTCTGGCGGGAGACTTGGCGAACGAGGAGCAGTATCTCGCCTTTTTCGGTGAACTTGATGGCGTTGCCGACGAGGTTGACGAGGATCTGTTTGATGCGCTGGAAATCGCCCATGACCTTGCGCGGCAAGGCGGCGTCGATGTGAACATTGAGCTCGATGTTTTTCTCGGCGGCCTTGTGAGAGAAGACGTCGGTGGTCTCGCCGAGGAGCTTTTCGATGTCCACGGGGAGTTTTTCGATGTCCATCTTGGCGGATTCGAGCTTGGAGAAATCGAGGATGTCGTTGATGACGTGCAGCAGCGACTCGCCGGACGAACGGATCATGCGGACGAGCTCCTCCTGCTCGGGGTCGAGGCCCATCTCGATGAGCAGCGAGGTGGTGCCGATGATGCCGTTCATGGGCGTGCGGATCTCGTGACTCATGTTGGCCAGGAAGTTGCCCTTGGCCGCAGTGGCGGTCTCCGCCTGGCGCTTTGCGGCCTCGTATTCGATGAGGAGGGTATGTTTGCGATGGTCCTCCTCCTGCACATGCGAAATCATGGCGTTGAACTCCTCCTGCACCAAGTCGAGGTCGTCGAAGCCGTTTGCCGGGACGCGTGCGTTCAGGTTGCCGGAGCGCATGGCTCGGAATGCCTCTATGAGCGCATGGGTTTTCTTCGTGATTCGCCTGCCGATCATGTAGAAACTGAACACCGCCAGGACAAGGCCTGCGCAGGCACCCAGGATCGGCACCATGAGACGCTGGGTATTGATGAGATGACGCAACTGCACGAGCGGCTGACGTGCGATGAAGGCGCCGACGACGTGACCGTCGCTGCTGTAAAGCGGGGCCGCGCTGATGATCCAGTGGTCGCTGCCGTTGATTTCAAGGCTGCGGCTGTCGCTCGTGTCGTCCATCACGAGGGAGCTTCCCGCCATCACACGATAAATCAGATTCTCCATGCGTGCCGGCGCGGGTTCCTCGATCACGCACTTCTGGCAGATGGGCAGAATGGAGATGGGGGGCGATTTGGCGACAGGAGGAGCGCCTGACCCCGCTGCGGTTTGTCGTGGCGCGACGACCTCAACCTCAAGACCGAGGCTTTGCAGCGCGGGAGGAATTTCCACCGTCTGGAGGCGCATGCGCATGCGGGCCTCGTTCTCCCAGTTCAAGGGAGCCACCCCGGTCAGCTCCCCTTCGCTCAGGGCCTGGCGGTTCAACTCCATCTGCCCGGCTAGCACCACGGCCCCGAGGTAAGAGCTTTGCACAAAACGCAAAGTGATGAACTCCTGCCAGATGAAGCCGGAGGCGGTCGCCCCTGCCCCGACCAGGACGGCAAACATGCCCAGCAGGGTGAAACGATTGGCGATCTGGAAGTTGAACTTCATGACATGACTCCAGCCCCTGTGACCGAGGCAGCTCCAGCGGTTTCATTTTCCTGCATCAAGGCGCGCCGCACGGCCAGACAGAGGCTTTCGAGGTTGAAAGGCTTGTGCAGGACATCCGCAAACCCGATGGCCTGGCAAAGATCCTTCACATCCTCCTGAAAGTAGCCGCTGCAGGCGATCACAGGCAGTTGCGGGTCGCAGGAGCGCAGCCAGTCGAGCACTTCGAAACCGGAGGCACCTCCGGGCATCGTGAGATCGAGAATAGCCGCTGTGAAACGTTGTCCTTCCTCGACACCTTTGCGCACGATCTCGAGCGCCTCTTCGCCTGTGTGCACGGCCGTCGCCTCAAATCCATGCGCTTCGAGGACGGCCTTGCCTACGGCAAGGACATGCGGCTCGTCATCGACTATCAACACGCGTGCGATGGCACGCGCGGCAAACTCACGAGGCAGTAATTGAGTGGTCTGGGACATGGCGGGTGAAGGTTGGAAAAAATTCTGAGGGAAGGCTCACATGGCGGTGTAGCTGAGGCATTTGATCTCATCGAGCGAGGTGTGGCCGCCTATGACCTGCTGAAGCCCCTCTTGATAAAGTGATCGGAAACCGCCCTTGAAAGCAGCCGCGCGCATGGCGCTGAGAGGCGCGCCTTCCTCAATGAGGTCGCGCAGTTCGTTGTTCACCTCGCAAAGCTCCATGAGAGCCACACGCCCGGCATAACCTGTTCCATGGCACTCGTCGCAGCCGCGGGCGGTGTAAATGGGGGTGGTGAGAGGCTGGGTGATGACAGCCTGCTTCGCGAGCAGTTCCTGGATGTCCTGGGGCACTTGCATGGGCTTTTTGCAGTAATTGCAAAGCCTCCGCGCAAGGCGCTGCGCCTGGCTGAGCGCGAGTGAGTCCGCCAGTAGGTACTTTTCGACCCCCATCGACATCAGACGCGAGACGGCACGCAGCGAGTCGTTCGCATGCAGCGTGGTCAGCACCAAATGGCCTGTGAGTGATGCGTTCACAGCGGCCATGGCGGTTTCCGCGTCGCGTGACTCACCGATCAGAATAATGTCCGGGTCGGCACGAAGCAGGGCGCGCAACCCATTGGCGAAGTCGAGGCCGCGGGCGTTGTTGGTCTGCGTCTGGTTGATGCCCTCGATCTCGTATTCGATCGGGTCCTCGATGGTCTGGATGTTCACTCCTTCGTCATTCACACTGTTGAGCAGCGCGTACAGCGTGGTCGTTTTGCCGGAACCGGTGGGACCGGTGACGAGCACGAGGCCCTGGTCGCGCTGCATGGTGCGCGTGAGGATGTCGATCTGACGCTGGGAAAGATTGAAATCCGAGAGGCGCTTCACGCCGTCCTGCTTGTCGAGGAAGCGCATGATGACCTTTTGGAACTCACGACGCGTGGGCACGGCTGCGACACGGACATCCACACGACGGCGGCCGATGGAGAGCGCCATGCGGCCGTCCTGGCACTCGGCACGGCTCTGGTTCATGCCGGCGTAGTTTTTGATCAGCGCGACGTAGCGGTTTAACTGGCTCTCAGGAGCCGTCATGATCGTCTTCATGGTGCCGTCCATGCGCGCACGGAAGCGCGTGAAGCTGTAAAACTTCTCCAGGTGCAAGTCGGAGGCACGGCAGCGGATGGCGGTGAACAGCGCCCATTGAACGAGTTGCTCGGCCTCGTGATTGGGGTTTTGCGGATTGATCCGCGCCATGTCCTCGGGCGAAATTTCGACGACGCTGGCATCATCGGCCACGGAGAGGTTGGCGCCCTCCAGGGAGGCGACGGCGCTGGGATCAAACGTGGCGCCCGCACGGTTGATCGCATCGCGAATGCTCGCCAGATCCGCGAGTACCGGAATGATCTTGATCGACGGATGGCCCATCGAGAGCCACTCATCCTCGAAGGCATAGCAGTCACTGCTCTCGCTGAGCATGAAGACGACATGTTTGCCGATATAGAGCGGATAGACATTGTGACGCTCCAGCAGCGGGATGGGGAAAAAAGTCTGGCGCTGCGCCTCGGTGGCGCTGTAAACGAGCGTCCGGTTGCCGCTGACGAGATGCTGCAGGGCGATGCCCATGTTCCGTTGCACCACGTTGAAGTGAGTGATGCCCAGCTTTTCCGACTTGCCTTTCTGCGCCTCGTAAAATCCCTTCAGCTTCGTGACCTCGGCAGGCTCGTAAGGATACTTTTCCAGAAGCCAGTTGAACGAGCCCTCCAGCCCCAGATCCTTGAACACCGGCGGCTGCAACTCCTCCATCACATTTGACTGCGAGATGGGCATCTGGCCAAAACGCTGCACCAGGTCCTGGCGGGTGTTCTGATACTGCTCCTGGGTGATCAGAACACGGATCGTCAAAAACGGCGGCACGCCCCACAAGTCGGACGCGCGCGGATTGTGATGCGCCATGACAAGCAGCGGCCCGATGGTGGTCACAGGCAACCACGGATCCGCCACATACGGCACGCGCCCGAGTTTGCGGATCAAGCGCTCGGCCTCAGGCGAGCAGCTCTCACGCAGGAGCGTGACCGGCAGCATGCCATGCTGCAAAGCCAGTCCCTCGATGGACTGGATGGCCAGGATCGCCGTCTGTCTCGCCTCGATTGTCGTGTTTGGCGGATTACTCGCAGCACCAAAAGATTTTGGTGTTTGCGAGACCGGTATCTGGAGAGTGGCGGGCATGGTGGGAGTGCGGCTGGATCAGCGTCCGGCCATTTGAAAATTCGGCGGAAAGGCGAATGCCGTGGTGAAGTCCGTGCCTTCGAAATTCATCAGCAGCCCGGTGCCGTTCTGCCCCGGCTTCAGGAGCTCGTACATCTTGCCAGTCCAGCGCAGGCGGTATTTGTCAGCGGCGCTGGACGAGAGCGGGTTGTAGCGCGGATCGAGATAGGGAGAGCCGATCTTCGCACGGTCCGGATCGGGGTCCCGATACTGAAGCGTGCGCAGGATGACCATCTCGTCGGCCGCGGAGTTTTCCATGGCGTTGAAGAGCATCTCGTAGTTTTGCTGGGCGAAACGATGCAGCGCCTGGTTCATCATTTCCTGCCGTTCGGCCGCCAGAGTGTCCTTCGCGCCGCCCATGAACTGATTCAATGAACCCACGGCAATGCCCGCCAGCACCCCCATGATGGAAATGGTAATGACCAGCTCCGACATGGAAAAACCCCGCTCCCTGCGGGATCGCAGGAAGAAGGGATGCATCAGACGAGTTCCTCTGTGGGCGGAGGTGGTCATGCTTGATCCTTGTCAGTAGAAAATGGTTCCCGAAGGCCCGGTGAGCGCGGCCTTGGTCATGGAAGTGATGGAAGGTGCGAAAGTCACCGTGTAGCCGGATGGCATGAAGGTGGCCAAAGTCGTCTCCGAAAAGCTCAGGTAGGGGCGAAGCAGCGTGTACTTCGCCTCGGCGGAAGTGGCGGCGGACCAGTTCAAAGCGGCCTGCGTGCGGCCGTTCACCTGAATGTAGCTGGCTTGCGCGAGATTGAGCGCCTCGGCGCGGGCGATCGCCAGATTGCGCTCGCTGTCACCGCGCATGCGCGTGACCGAAGGGATCGCCATGAAGGCGATGATGCCGATGATCGACACGCAAGCCATCATCTCCACCAGCGAGAAGCCGCGGATCCAGGATGGACGTGTTGAAAGCGTGGTGTTCATGAGGCTCATTCGTTGACCAGATCCACCCGTGGAAAATCTCCGCTCTGCCAGGTCGGAAGCGTCAGATACTGCTTCGCACTGTCCAAAGCCGAGGTTTTCAGCCTCTCGGTGCCGGTCGTGTAGTCTAGAAAGTGGTCCGCTGTCGTTTGATCGAGAAATCCTGCGCGAAGATTAGGATCGGGAGAGCTGGGATTCGGCACCAGAAGATTGAAGCGGGCGGAGGTGGTGCCCAGGGCATTGTAGGCAGTGCGCACACTTTCAAGGCTGCGCACCTGCGCGGTGTTTCCGATACGCGTCTGCGCCATCACCCATGCAGTCAGGGCACTCTGCACCGCCGCCTGCTGCTGGCGGCCCATGACACGATGCGCGTCGCGGGAGGCGTTTGAGATCGCGCTAACCACGAGAGAAGACATGATGCCGATGATCGCGATTGTGAAGATCACCTCCACAAA
The DNA here is from genome assembly GCF_044236155.1 of Prosthecobacter sp. Classification (GTDB taxonomy): domain Bacteria; phylum Verrucomicrobiota; class Verrucomicrobiia; order Verrucomicrobiales; family Verrucomicrobiaceae; genus Prosthecobacter. Next base: position 7,245 of record NZ_JBIIHA010000031.1, on the reverse strand, counting down.
GCTGAATCCATTTCCTCCTCTCGCTTGAAGTGTCGTTTTCATATCCAGTCGGCAGCCTTGTTTATTTGCGAAAAATCCGCCGGGGAGTCACCTCCCCGGCGGACGTGAATCGTCCGAAACTGTGGTTTATGTCACAGAGCCAGGCGACAGGTCATAACCTATATAGGATCAGGGCGTGTAGATGACCTGCTTGTTGGTCGCATCCCAGCTGAGATACGAGGCAACTTTGGATTCATCTTCGTCGTCGATCGGACCGGAGGTGAAGGTCTTGCCCTGGAAGGCACCCACGGTCGGGGAGACTCCGGCTTCAGCTTTCGCGATGATGGAAGCACCATCGGTCAGGGTTCCGAGGTCAGCGCCGGCTGCGACAGCAGCGTTGAGAACGGAAGCGACCGTCTGGGCGTTGCGCTTGGCGGCGCCTTCACGAGCGCTGTCATTCAGGTTGCCGATGTTCGGGATCGCGATCGCGGCGATGATGCCGATGATGGCGATGACGACGAGCATTTCCACGAGGCTGAAGCCAGCTTTGCGGGAGGTGTTGAGTTTGATGTTTTTCATAGTGTTGTCTGTGTTTTGGCTGTTGGTGTTACTTCGGCGAGAGCAGCTCGTTTGAGTTGTTCAGCATCGAATTGTGATATTTATAATAGCTATCAAAACATGATTCAACATAATTTTTATAATTTCTCACAATTTTCTGACAAACACCCTCCTCCCAATGCGAAAATGCACCTCGCCCGCTCTTGATGACGGTTTTCCCTGCTCTGTTTGCCGGTTTAATCTTTGTCCGCAGAAGACAGCCTCACTATAAGAAGCCATCGCCCCCCCAACCACGTCATGCGCCGCTTTTATCTCCTTGTTCTCCTGCTTTGTTCCTTTGCGCAGTCTTGGGTTCTGGCGGAATCGCAGCCGCCCATGCCGGTTTTGCCTGCGGAAATTCACGAGATTCTGCCTGAAAACGTCGAACGCCACCTCGTGGACCATACAGACACGATCATCATCGATGTGCGCACCGAGGAAGAGCGCAAAACACGCGGCTACATCCTCAACTCCCTTCACCACGACCAATTCCACGGCCAGAAAACCCTCGATGCCCTGGCCAGGCTCGACAAAAACAAGCCATGCATTGTTTACTGCGCCATCGGTGGCCGCGCCAAGCTCGTCGCTGTGGAGATGCACAAGCTCGGGTTCAAAAACATCCTGCTCCTCAAAGGCGGCTTCAACGCCTGGATCGCCAGCGGTCAGGCCGTGGCCAAATGATCCCGCTGCAGCACGATGCGTTCTCCGCAACGCATCACGCGAAACGGCTGCCCCAGCCGCTCACAAGCGTGGACGAACTCCTCCGTCGTCTCTGTGTTGAACTCAAACATCTCGTAGTGGCACGGCACCACCAGCCGCACCCCGCATGCCTTTGCCAGCGCCGCCGCCTCGGTGCCGTTCAAATTGCCTGCCACACGACGCTCCGGTTTATTGCCGTTGATGGGTAGAAAGGCGATGTCGCAGCGGTTCTCCCGCAGCACTCGGACAATATCATCATGCCAGAGCGTGTCTCCGCTGTGGTAGATCGTGAACGGCCCACACTTCACGAGAAAACCCGTGCAATGGCTGTTGCCCAGCTCGTCCCGCACCACTTCGTTGTGCTTCGCGATCACACCGCGAATCTGCCACTCACCTTCGTCGTGGAGATCACGATCCCCCGTCGCGCAAAACCTCACCTCGGCATCACGCAGCCGTTTTTTCGCCTCGGGGATGACCGGATGCGGCAGATACAGGCGGAAGCCCGGATTCGCCTCCGCCAGCGGCGCCAGTGTTGCACCGTCCAGATGATCCGTGTGCACATGGCTCGCCGTCACCCGCGTGATGCACGTCAGACTTCCAGGATCAACACAGCGTTCCGTCATCCTCACATGCGGCTTGTCCGTGCTCGCGTATTTCTTCGTCAGCGAATCCGACAGGTAGGGATCAAAGAGCATCCGCTCCCCTGCCCACTGCACCAGAAATCCGCTCTGGCCCAGCCACCACACATGCAGTGTGTGTTCATCACCGTTCGCGGCGGCGATGTCCGCCAACAAGGCCTCGTCCTTTTGCAGTGCCGCGATCATGATCAGGCTGCGAACTGGATCGCGGCGATTTTTTCCGCCATGTCATGGCTGGCGCAGAACACCAGCTCCGCCGCCGCCGCTCGTGACAACCGTGCGCGCAATGTCACCACGCGGCCCATGCTCAGGCCATCCACAAAAGCCTCCACCGGCCGGTTTTTCGGGTCCAGGCTGCGGATCTCCACCGTCGTGTCCGGTGAAAGCAGCGCGCTGCGCCAGTGCGCAGGCTCCAGCACGTTGGAGCCGACCAGCAGCCACGCGGGCGTGTCTGCCAGCAGCGGCGACGCGCCCATGCTCCGCGCATACGCCGTCGATCCCGCCGCAGTGGCCACCAGCGCTCCGTCGCTCACCAGCTTCGGGATGCGGCGCACGTTATTGACCGTCACCTCCAGCCACGCGCTCTGGCTCGTCGCACGCTCCAGCCACGCATCGTTGAAACCATGCGCCGTGCGTTTCTGCCCGCTCTCATTCTCAAACTCGAGGAACAGCATCGGCAGTTGCCGGAAGATCACATCCGCAGGCGGAAACTTGCCTGCGGTCTGCTCCTGGCTGTTCAGCAGAAAGCCCATGTGCCCCGCGTTGATGCCGAAAAAGGGCAGTCGCGCCCGCCAGTGCTCGCGGATGCTCCGCAGCATCGCGCCATCACCGCCGACCACGCTGATGAAATCCGCCTCGGCCGCCGCTACGCTTCTCCCGGCCAGCGGGGTGCTCAGTTCGCGCACCTTCGGGATCGCCGTGTCAGCCTGGAGGAAAAACTTCGCGTTCTCCAGCGTGCCACGCGCCCAGTTCCCCGGAATCGGCGCGCGATACAGGCCGTAGCGCTCGATGTAGGCCAGCGCGCGGGCATTCAGCATGCCCGCCACGCTTTGCCCACGGCTCAATCGCTCGCGGATCTCCGTGCTCGCCCCATCCACCAGCAGATCGATCTCCCGCGCATGGGGCGGCAGATTACGCGCATCAAAATCGAATCCCGGCCGCCGCAGCACCGCGAAATTTGCCCGCTGCCACAGCTCCGTGCCGTGTTCCCACGTCCGTTGGATCAGCGATTCCCCGCGTGCACCACCGGCGATCAAATCCGCGCCCACCACATGCCACACCTCGCCCTGCATCTCAAAACGCGACTGCAGCGCATGATTCCGCGTGAAGGTCTCCTGCTCGAAATCGCTCAAATCCACCGCCACCTTCGCCAGTCCGCCAAACACCAGGTCCGCCAGCGCCGCGCGATACACCGGCGGCACGCTGCCCGTCACCGGCTTGTCCGGCCGCGGGCCGCACGGGATCACCCGCACCTCGTCAAACTCCGCCGCCAGCCGCGCCGCGATGGCCGCGTGATGATTCCCCGGCGGATTGAAGCTCCCTCCAAAAATGGCGATGCGTCTCGGCATTCCGCACCGTGCCAGCGACGCAGGCGAGTGCAAGCGCAGCGATGCGCTCACACGCACGCCTTCGCCGCCGTTCACGCCCTGAGCGGCACGACTTTGCGGTCAAGATCATGCACCGCGTTGATGCGGCGCACCGTGCCGCTGCGGGCGCGCATCAGGATGGAGTGCGTCTCCACACGATGACCAAAAAGCCGGCAGCCTGGCAGCAGCGGGCTGTCGCTGATGCCTGTCGCGCAAAAGAGCGCGCTCTCGCCGACGATCAGCTCATGCACGCGGAAGACCTTGTTCAGCTCCTCGGCGGGCACCTGCGCAGCCACCTCCGCCTTGTGCGCGTCGTTGTGAAACCACATGCGCAGTTGCATGTCGCCTCCGAGGCATTTCAAGGCGGCGGCGGCCAGGATGCCCTCCGGCGAGCCGCCCATGCCGACGTAAAGATCGCACGTCGGCTCCGGCATCGAGGGCGCCACGGCGGCGGCGATGTCACCGTCCGTCACCATGCGCAGCGCCGCGCCGGTCCGGCGCACCTCCTCGATGATCTCGCCATGTCGCGGACGGTCCATCGTCACGACGACCAGATCGCGCTCGCGCTTGCCCAGCGCCTCCGCCACAAACGAGATCACCTCCTGCAGCGGCATGTCCAGGAAGCAGCGGTCCCCCCGCCCCTCCAGCGCACGCTTCACCGCAGGACCGTAGGCGATCTTGTGGCTGTAAAAGCTCGGCAGGCTCTTCATCGCGCAGGGCGCGCCGTCAGGAATCTGCGCGGCGGCGATCACCGAGACGCTGTTCGGCAGTCCCTTGGCGATGTTCGTCGTGCCGTCGATCGGATCGAGCGCGATGTTGAAGCGCGGCGATCCATCACGCCACGTGCCGAGATGCTCGCCCACGAAAATGCCCGGCGCGTTGTCCTTGATCCCCTCGCCGATCACCACCTCGCCCCGGATGTCGAGAATGTCGAACACGCCGTAGATCGCGCTGCATGCCGCGCCGTCCGCCAGCTCCTTCTCTCCCCGCCCGAGCCAGTGGATGGCCTGCAAGGCCGCGTTTTCCGTGGCGCGCACGAATTCAAACTCAAGAATGCGCTCAAGGTCATGGGTGCTGCGGAGCGGAGGGAGGCTGGTGGACATGGTCGGGGAAGTTGAATCACGAATGGCCGGATGACGAACAAAAGAATCCTCACTTCTGGCACTTCGGGCAGAAAAAAGTCGAGCGCTGGCCGAGCACGAGGCGCTTGATCTTCGCCCCGCACACGCGGCACGGCTCGCCCTCGCGGTCATACACCCGCAGCGTCTGCGCGAAGTAGCCCGGCTCGCCGCTTTCGTTGAGAAAGTCGCGCAAGGTCGTGCCGCCCATCTCGATGGAGGCCGCCAGCACCTCGCGGATCGCTTGTACCAGCTTTTCCAGGCGCGGTCGAGTCACCTTCCCCGCCGGCTTGCGCGGGTCGATGCCTGCCATGAAGAGCGCCTCGCTAGCATAGATGTTTCCCACGCCCACCACCACATGCGCGTCCATGATGACGAGCTTGATCGCCGCCGTCTTCCCCCGGCAGGCCGCGTGCAGGTGCGCGGTGGTGAATGCATCGCCCAAAGGCTCCGGGCCGAGATTCTTCAGCAGCGCATGCTCCAGCGGATCACCCTCCACCCACAGCGCAGCGCCGAAGCGGCGCGGATCGTGCAGTCGCAGTTGCTTCCCGTTTTCCAGCGTAATGGCCAGATGATCATGCTTCTTGAACGGCACCTCCGGCGTCAGCACCCGCAGATTGCCCGACATGCCCAGATGAATGATCAGCGTCCCCTTCGTCGTGCCCAGCAGGAGGTACTTCGCCCGCCGCCGCGCCGAGTCGATCCGGCAGCCCTCCATCTCATGGATCGTGTCCGGCACCGGCCAGCGCAGCCGTTTGTCCCGCACGATCACCTCACGCACGCGCCTGCCGAGCACATGCGGCGAGACGCCGCGCAGCGTGGTTTCGACCTCGGGAAGCTCTGGCATGGCGCGGATATGAAACAGGACGCCGCGCATGCAACTCCAAATGCCTGGATGGCTCTTCCCGCCTCTGGAGTGGCGACGACTCGTCGCCAGCCAAACCCTCAGGGCCGACGGCTCGTCGGCACTCCGCACCCGCCCGAAGGTCACGAGACTTTCGATTGGGAGCGCCTGTTGCGCCTCGGATTTAGACCGCTGATAAGACGCTGATGGAACGCTGATGAATCCATCAAGGATGAGCGTCTTATCAGCGTCATGTCAGCGGTGAGGGAATGAACGAGTCACGTTCAGACCTCGTCAGGCGTGCCCCCCCCAAACGTGATCCAGCCTGCTCCCGGAGATTTCCCGCGGATTCAGGGAGGCCCGCCGATTTTTCCAGAAGCCCACCTGCCGGCCTCCTTGAATCGGCGGGACCTTTTCCAGGGCTGGGGATCGCCTGTTTCTTGTAGTGCTCGGAATTCCGTCCGAAAAATCCGGGCAGCACCCATCAATAGAGTTCAGGTGAACGACTTGAGACCTCTTGCTGACTTCTAAGCCGCCGCATTGACCTGCCCCTTTTTGCCTTTGTTTTCTTTGGCGGACCGGGCGTTGAGTTTCTGCCTTTCCTTCTGACTGATCGCAAGCCTCAGCAGCTCATTCCCCAACTTCTCGGCGATCCCGACGTTCAGGTTCATCGCAACCTTGAAGCTCGGCTTTCCGATGTCCTGTTCTGTCGCCACATTCCGCCGCAATTGCAGCCAGATGTGATGATCATCACTGTAAACATGCACTGCATCGGTGGAGTTCACGGCGAAGGTGGTTGATCGCATGCCTTGGGGAGTTGCCATGGGGAATTCAGTTTGAGCGTTTCAAAGCCGGAGATGTCTTCGCCATCTGTGAGAGCGGCTGGCGCTTGGATTTCACTTGGTTGAGATGGGCCGCCACCGCCTGCTTGTCATGCGACATGGATGCTTCCCGCAGCTTTCTCACCGCCTCACCGACCCAGCCTGGATCGAAAACGATGTCATGGTAAGACCGGATATGATCCAACATCCTGCTCTGAAACGCGCCAGGGACCGGCCCGGTCTTGAACTTGGAAACCGGATTGATGAAAACCAGATTATGGCATCTCTCCCGTCCTACCGCCAGGAGCTTCATAATGGCCTGCACATGCCCCTCATTCTGGCGTAGCGGATTCTGCACCTTCTTCTTCCCCCCTCCCGGATAGCTCAGTGTCCATTCCCGGTCATCTTCGCGGCCGAAGATCCAGCAGTCCCAGTTCTTCGTCTCTAGAACAAAGATGCCATGGACCGATACAACCACATGATCCACTTGAGTCTGGCCACTCGCGCCGTCGGGGATCAGCAGGTCATTCAGCACGTGATATTCTTGCGGATTCAAATTCTTGAGCAACGCGCGGTTCACCGCCCATTCGCCGAGGTTTCCCTTCAACTTCGGCAAGAATCGTCTTTTTAACCAAGTCCCGAGCAGTGAGAGCACACCCAGGATGATCAACCAAGGCAGGAACGCCCAAAGCTGGGCCGAAACCAGTTCCAGTGGATTGAAGGCAGCTCTACTCAGCATCAACATGAGGAAATCTCTCCACCGCTTTCCTCTCTGTCACGCACGAATCCTTCCATTGTTTGCGATGCGGATTTCAGAAACACGGCAGGAATGAAATGCTAGGGCGTGTTTTAAAATTGTACAGATAGAGCAACTGGTGTAGCGAGAAGAATGGAATTACATCCAAGCTATCAGTTGGCGGTGCCCAAGCTGGCCCGTGTTATAAGAGCCATAGATTCCTAAAT
>NZ_JBIIHA010000051.1:0-5087 GCF_044236155.1 Prosthecobacter sp. | reverse complement strand
GCTTCCGGATATCGATCTCCGCGCAGGGTTTCCCATCGGCATCCTCCACCGCGCCTTCGAGAAGCGTGGCACCGTGGCCGCTGATCTTTCGGCCCAGTTCCTCAAAGCGCACATGGAAGGGCGTCGCCTTGCCCTGGGTGTAGTAGGAGAGCACCGCCTCCGTCACATCGGTGTCCAGCCGCAGGCCTCCTTCCTCCAGCAGGATGGCCCGCTTGCACAGGGAGCTGACCAGGCCCATGTTATGACTGACAAAGAGCAGCGTGCGTCCCTGGGTGGCCACGTCGTTCATTTTCCCCAGGCACTTTCTCTGAAACTCGCCATCTCCCACGGCCAGCACCTCGTCGATGACAAGTATCTCCGCATCGAGATGGGAGGCCACGGCAAAGGCGAGACGGACCGTCATGCCGCTGGAGTAGCGCTTCACCGGCGTGTCGAGATAGGCGGCGCAGCCGGAGAAATCCACGATCTCATCCAGCTTTCGTGTGATCTCACTCCGCCGCATGCCGAGGATCGCCCCGTTCAGATAAATGTTTTCACGGCCGGTGAGCTCCTGGTGGAAGCCGGTGCCGACCTCTAGCAGGGAGGCGATGCGGCCCTTCACCCGGATCTCCCCCGAACTGGGCGTGGTGACACGGGAAAGGATCTTGAGCAGCGTGCTCTTCCCTGCGCCATTGCGGCCGATGACGCCGAGCACATCGCCCTGGTTCACCTGAAAGTTGATGTCCTTCAGCGCCCAGGCATAGGATGCTCCGCCCTGCGGCGCCGTGCTGCGGGAACGGTCGTTGCTGACGGCCACCTTGGCATAAGGATCCTCCTTGCCACGCACGCGATGCCACCAGCGGTTGAGATCGTGCGAGATCGTGCCTGTGCTCACCTGCCCGAGCCGGTAGAGCTTGGAGACGTTTTCGACCTGAATGACGGGCTTGCTCATCGATCAATCAAATCAGACGGTGTCCATGAAGCTCTTCTCCACCCTGTTAAAAATAAGCACGCCGCAGAACAGCACGACCATGACAAAGGCAGTGCTGTAGCCGAGGGCGCCCCAAGAGAACGAGCCGACGCCCAGATAGACAGCGCGGAAGGCCTCAATGATGGACGTCATGGGGTTGAGTTCCAGCCAGTGGCGGTACTTCTCCGGGACCATGGACAGGGGATAGACGACGGGCGTCGCATACATGGCCAGCTGCACGCCGAAAGTCACCAGGAAAGAGAGGTCGCGATACTTCGTCGTGAGAGAGGAAACGATGATGCCCACGCCCAGGCCAAGGCCGGCGAGCAGCGCGATGAGCAGCGGCGTCATGACCACGATGCCGCCCCAGTTGGGGTGGATGGCCGCGCCCTTGAAAAGATACCACCCCATGATCCCAAACAGCAGCAGGAACTGAATACCGAACTGCACCAGGGTGGAGATGACCACGGACAAAGGGGAGATCAGCCGTGGGAAATAGATCTTCCCGAAGAGGTTCGAGTTTGAGGTGAAGGTGGCGGAGGTTTTGGTGACGGCGGCGGCGAAGTAGTTCCACGGCGCGGTCCCCGCGAAGTAGAACAACAGCGGTGGCAGACCGTCCGTGGGCAGCTTGGCCACGCCGCTGAAGATGATGGTGAAGGTGGCGGTGGTCAGCAGCGGCTGGATGAAGAACCAGATCGGGCCGAGAATGGTCTGCTTGTACACGGCCACGAAGTCCCGCCAGACAAACATGCGCAGCAGGTCGCGGTAGCGCCAGAGGTCCCGCAGGTGGAGCTGGAACCAGCCGGGATCGGAGTGGATGACGAGATCCCAGTCCTCCGTGGCGAAGGGTGATGACGCTGCTGACGTGGGCTGGGACATGCGAGTTACTGTAACTCCCGGCTCCAGGGAGTAACTGCGGACCAGGGCTTTCTTCCGGCCACGCTGCCGCCCTCGGTTGTGAAAACCGGCGGCTGGGTGTTGATGATGACTGGGCTGCCCACGTGGAAGAGTGTGCAACGTGTCCGGCGGGCGGACGGCTGGCTGACGGGTTAGATAAGGTGCTCCAGCAGCGGGCTGGAGAACAATGCGTTGACCTTCTGATGCAGGCCGCGCGCGAGGCGCAGGCGGCGGGAGATTTCTTTGTGGCGCACGCTCTTTTCAGCGGGCATGCCTTCCATCTGGGCCGCAGTGGGGGCCGCGCCCAGGGAACGGTCGATCTGCACGCCGGCAGAGCGCAGCTTCTTCCGCATGCCGGGCAGCAGGCCATTGCGCAGGATGACCCCGAACCGCAGCTCGGCCTCGTAGAAGTCACGCCGGTCAGCGGCGTTCTCCACCTCCACCTTGTTCACGGCGTTCCAGGCAGCAAGGTGGCGCACGGTGATGCTCGCACTGGCCTTGCTGATCTTCAGCTTGTCCGCAATCTGGTCCAGGCACAGCGGCTCAGGACTGAGATACAGCAGCGCAAACAGCCTGCCAATCAGCTTGCCCAGGCCGAAGGAATGCGTCGTGTTCCCGGCCGCGTCGATAAAACGCGCCACCTCGCGGTCCCACGCGCCCAGGGACGCCGGGGCGTCGATGCGGGAGGTCTTGGGAGCGGCGGCGGACATTGTTTAGAAAAAACTAAACGCTCATAGCGTCGCGTTTTTGCTCTGTAAAGCAGCGAATGTGCCTGTTTCTCGACAATGCGGACGACACTCGTCTTTTCAACAGGGCTTACGCACCCAAAACCGTGGAAAATGGTGAAGCTCAGTCGCTTGCCACCGCAGTCCATGACGCGAGGCGGCGATGATGGCGCGTTGGACTTCAGGTTTCATTTCCACCATTCCACAATCCGCATTTCAGAAGCTGGTCTTCCAGAAAAACTTTTCGTCAATCTGGCTGGTGCGGATGAGATACTGAAGCTGCTTCAGGCGCGTGAAGGCGGGGAACTCGAACATCTCCTTCGTGAAGCCGATCTGCTGAAACAGCTCGTGGAACTGAACCACGCCCTTGTCGGCATCCCACTGGCATTTGAACGCAGGGAGGTGCTTCGCGATCTTATCGAAGTTCACGCGATAGCTGCGGTTGTCCGCGCCCTGTGTGCCAAAGCTCACCGAGCAGCCCTCGAAGACCCTGCCGACCTTCTCGGCGATTTCCTTCACGCGATAGTTCTGCCCGTTGCTGCCGATGTTGAAGGTCTCGTTGAAAACCGCCTCGGCCGGCGCGTCAATCGCGCACGCGATGGCCTGCGCGATGTCGAGGCCGTGGACCAGCGGACGCCATGGCGTGCCATCGGAGATCATCTTGATTTCCTTTGTGGTCCAGGCGAGGCCGCAGAGATTGTTCAGCACAAGGTCGAACCGCTGCCGCGGCGACGCACCGAACGCGGTGGCGTTACGGAAATAACAGGGCGCGAAATTTTTGTCCGCCATCGGCTTAAGGTCGCGCTCGCAAAGCGTCTTGCAGATCGCGTAGGCGGTCTGCGGATTCGGCTTGGTTTCCTCGGTCACGTCGCCCGCGGTCGCGACGCCATAGACGGAGCACGACGACATGTAGATGAAGCGCTTCACGCCCGCAGCCTTGGCAGTGTTGGCGAGGTGGAGCGTGCCCTTGTGATTGATCTCGTAGGTGATGTCCGGGTGGAGTTCGCCGAGCGGGTCGTTGGAAAGCTCGGCCATGTGGACGACGGCATCGTGGCCCTTCAGATCATCGGCCGTGAGGTGGCGGATGTCCTTCGCGAGGGTGCGCGCGGTGTCGCCCTTCGCGTTGTAGAGGTAGCCGGCCTTGTAAAAGCCAACATCCACGCCCGTGACTTCGTGGCCGCGCCCGATGAGCACGGGCGCGAGGAGGGCACCCAGGTAACCTTCAGTTCCAGTGACGAGTATTTTCATGTGTTAAATGTTCGGAGTAAAACTCAGGCCGTCACGCCGACGGTTTTGGAAACGACGGCCGGCACCTGGCGCGCGACTTCTTTGCCGATCTCAAGCGAGGCCGTCGCGGCGGGCGAGGGCGCGTTGCAGACGTGCATTTGGTTCCGCGCGGGGATGATGAGAAAATCATCGACGAGCTTGCCGTCGGGCATGAGCGCCTGCGCACGGATGCCTGCGGGGCTGGGCACCACGTCCTCGGCGCGAATTTCTGGAATGAGTTGCTGCATCGAGCGGACAAACGCGGCCTTGTTGAGCGAGCGCCAGATTTCCATCATGCCCTCGCCGAAATTTTTCCGCGCCAGCTTCCAGAAACCGCCAAAGGTCATGATCTCCACGAAATCGCGGAGGTTGAAGTCGGTCTTGAGATAGCCCTCGCGTGCAAAGGCGAGCACGGCGTTGGGCCCGGCGTGGATTCCACCATCAATCATCTTGGTGAAATGCACGCCGAGGAACGGAAAATCAGGATTCGGCACCGGGTAGATGAGCGTCTTCACCAAGTGGCACTTCTCCGGCACCAGTTCGTAGTATTCGCCGCGGAAGGGAACAATTTTCGCCTGCGGGTCCAAGCCCGCGGCGCGCGCGACGCGGTCGCTGTGGAGACCGGCGCAATTGATGACAAACTTGGCCTCGTATTCACCCGCGTTGGTCTCGATGACCTGCACGCCGCCGCGATCTGTGACGCGTTGCACCTGGGTGCGAAACTTCACAACGCCGCCGCGATCCTCGATCTGCTGCAGATACTCCAGGCAGACCTTGCGGTAGCTCGCGATTCCGGTGGACTTCACCAACACCGCCGCGAGGCAGCTGAGGTGCGGCTCGATTTCGCGGGCGCGTTCAAGGGAAATCCTTTCCACGGGCACGCCGTTTTGCTCGCCGCGCTTGAAAAGATTTTCCAGCAGCGGCAGTTCCTTCTCGTTCGTGGCGACGATGAGCTTGCCGCAAATCTCGTGAGGAATGCCGTGTTCCTGGCAGAACTCAGCCATGCTCTCTGCGCCGGCCTTGGCGAACTTCGCCTTGTAGCTGCCGGGCTTGTAGTAGATGCCCGAGTGGATGACGCCGGAGTTCCGCCCGGTCTGGTGCTGCGCGGGGCCGGATTCCTTTTCGAGCACGAGGATGCGCGAGCCGACAAACTTACGCCCGACGTGCATCGCCGTGGAAAGCCCGACGATGCCGCCGCCGATTACCGCGTAGTCGAACGTCCTCACCATTTGGAAAAGCTTCTGCTGGGA